>JAYOZP010000010.1:10978-37032 GCA_038154245.1 Nitrospinales bacterium
ACTTTTAATGTTTTTCTTAATGATATCGTCGAAGGTAATTACTGGATATTTTGAGCTATTAAATGTAATTTCTTCAAGTGTTGCTTTAAGTTTAATTTCGGCAGGTTTCATGAGGGGACAATGAAACGGAGCACTGACAGGTAATAAAACTGATTTTTTTGCCCCAGCTTTTTTAGCCTCTTCAGCCAATGTTTCTACAGCGCCTTTATGCCCCGCCACTACAACTTGAATGGGGCTATTCATATTGGCGGGATGAACAAAGTTTTCCGCCGTAGAAATTCCGCTGCAAAGACCTTCCACTTCAGTTAACGCCAGACCAATAATAGCCGCCATTGCGCCAACGCCTACAGGAACCGCTTCCTGCATATATTGACCTCTTTTTTGTACAGCCTTCACCGCATCGCCAAATTCCAAAGTGCCTGCGGCGACTAAAGCGGAGTACTCTCCCAGGCTATGCCCTGCGGCAACAACGGCATCTATACCATGTTCCCCTAGGCTTTTCAAGGCTATTATACTGTGGATTAATATTGCCGGTTGAGTGTTTTCGGTTAACGTTAGCTCGTCTTCCGGCCCTTCAAAACAAATACGCGTAATATCTTTACCCAGAAGATCGTTTGCTTCTTCATACATAGACTTTGCCCAATCAAAATTATCGTAGAAATCTTTTCCCATCCCTACAAATTGAGCTCCCTGCCCCGGAAATACAAAGGCGGTTTTTACCATTTGACCAACGCCGCTCCCCAAGTTAATCCCGCTCCTAAAACGGGCATTAATATTAAATCTCCAGATTTTATTTTATTATTGGATATCCACTCATTAAATGCGATTGGAATAGAAGCAGCTGAAGTATTTCCATATTTTTGGATATTCGCCACTACCTTTTCTGACGGAATTTTCAATTTTGATCCCACTGCGTCAATAATACGCTGATTGGCTTGATGAGGAACAACCCAATCAACATCGTCCAAACTATAACCGCTAAATTTTAACGCTTCCAAAGACACTTCGGTCATTCTTCTTACCGCTAGTTTAAACGTAGGACCGCCGTCCATTTTTATGACAAATCTATTTTCATCCAACGCTTTTTGAGAAATTCGTTCTTTTCCAACACCGCCAGGGTTTTGGATTAAATCGGAGTAACCGCCATCAGAGTAAATATGAGTAGAAAGCACGCCCGTTTTTTCTGGGGACTCTTTTTTTGATAAAACCATGGCTCCCGAACCATCGCCAAAAATAACGCAAGTCGAGCGATCTTTCCAGTCTACAATACGAGAATTAACTTCGGTCGCAACGACTAGAATATTCTGATAACGACCAGATTTTATATACTGTTCGGCTATAGATAGTCCAAAAACAAAGCCGGAACATACTGCCGAAACATCATAAGCGGCGCAATTTCCAGCTTCTAACTTTTTTTGTAAAAAGCAAGCTGTGGAAGGAAATATAACGTCCGGCGTCGAAGTGCATACGATGATCATATCCAAACTTTTGGCGTCTATTCCCGCAGCGCTTAAAGCTCTTTTAGAAGACTCTAGCGCCAAATCGGACGGAGCCTGATCGTCGGCGGCAATTCTTCTTTCTTTTATACCTGTCCTTTCTCTAATCCACTCATCCGAAGTATCAACCATTTTTTCCAAATCGGAATTCGTTAAGATTTTTTCAGGGACGTACATTCCCGTACCCTTAATTTCAGCGTTCAGCAAAGAGCTCTTCTCCAGTTAGAACAAGTAAGAATTAGATTAACAGGTTTATTCTGCGGCCTCTGGCTTGGGGTCATGCGGTTCGGATGAAATAGAATCGGACGACTCAGGCGAGTCGTCCGAATCATTTGATTCTTTGGACTCTTTAGTTTCGCCTGATTCGGAAGGGTTTTCTGATATATTGGCAGATTCTTCCTTCGATTTTTCATTTTCATTAGCAGAGTCGCCGCCAAAATGAATACTTTCTTTCAAATGCTGCCAAATTATACCTTTTCGCATCCAAAGATCTTGATCTTCCAAATTATCTTCAATATCTTCTTGAATATGTTCATTAACTCTTTTTTCAATAAATTCTTTTGCTCTTTTAATAGCATTCTTAATCGCTTTTGGAGACGAACTGCCATGGGCAATGATACAAACTCCATTAACCCCTAAAAGCGGAGCTCCTCCCGTTTCAGAATGATCAACAGACCGTTTAAAGGATTCCAAATAAGGTTTTAATAGTAAGCCCGCAAACTTACTAATCCAGTTAGTCATAAAGATCTTTTTCAGGCTCACGCCTATCATATGAGCCAAACTTTCGCTTATTTTCAACGCTACATTACCCAAAAAGCCATCGCAAACGATTACATCGGCGTTTCCTTTATAAACCTCTTTTCCCTCAATGTTTCCCATAAAGTTGATATGGCTTTTTTTGAGCATTTGGAAAACTTCTTTGGTAATTTCATTTCCTTTGGAATCTTCCTCTCCAATACTTAGTAGCCCTACCTCCGGCTTTTCGTTGCCGATAATATATTTCGCATAAACATGGCCCATGATTGCGAATTGAAATAGCTGCGCAGCTTTGCAATCTACGTTTGCCCCAGCGTCTAATAAAATCGAGGTGCCTTTTAAGGTTGGAAGCTGAATCGCAATTGCAGGTCGATCAACGCCTTTAAGCGGCCTTAATATCAACGTGGAATAAGCCAAAACAGCGCCTGTGTTTCCAGCGCTCACAAAAGCTCCTGCCTCCCCTTTCTTAACCAAGTCCAGGCCAATTTTCATAGAGGATTTACGCTTGCCTCTCAATACTTTGCTCGGCGTATCCTCCATTGTCACAACTTCATCGGCGTGAACGACTTCAATATTAAAACGCTCGCTAGCGGGGAATTTTTGGAGCTCCTTTTCGATTAAATCCTGAATACCAACCAGAATAATCTCTGTCCCATCCTCTTTAGCGGCTAAAACAGCGCCCTCAACAATCGCCTCGGGGGCGTGATCTCCGCCCATTGCGTCAACGACTATTTTCATTCGTCACCAAAACTAATAAAATTTGCCATAAATATCGAAGAGAGTTGGAGAACAAAGCGTTCCTCTGCAAGAAGTTTTGCTTTGGCTATCTCAATCAAGCCGTCAACTCCAATATAGGAAGGAAGTTCGGTAGGAACTTTATGCGTCGTCAATCTCCAAAATCTCTTTATCTTTATAATGCCCACAGTAAGGGCATACCATATGAGGTCGCTTCATTTCAGAGCATTCTGGACACTCGGAATAAGCCGGAACCTTTAAAGCGTGATGCGACCGTCTCATGCCTTTTTTAGATTTAGAGGTCCTTTTTTTAGGGGTTGGCATTTAACTATTCTCCTTTTGTTGCAATTTTTCTTTCAATTGTTTCAATTTTTCAAATCTTGGATCAATGGCGGCGTTATCGTCGCATTTGCATTTAGATTCGTTTAAATTTTGACCGCATTCAGAACACAATCCCTGGCAATTTTCTTTGCACAGTTGAATTATTGGCAGAGCCAACAAAATAGCGTCTCGAATTGAAGCGGTTAAATTGACCTTAGAATTCGAATAGAATTCAGCGTCAATTTCTTCCTCAAGCATTTGCCTTTCCATTTCAAATTCGTCTTTTGAGGGCTTCGGAATAAATCTAGCAAAAACCTCGGTCTCAGCTAAAAACTGAAATGGCGTCAAGCAACGGGAACAGGCTAACCTTAAATCGGCTTTTGCTTTCCCTCTAAAATAAATTTCCTTTTTTAAAAGCTTTATCTCGCCTTTTACAGCGACTGGCTTTTCCAAAAAGCAATCGTCTTGTTTGATTTCAAATTCATCCGCATTTGCGGAAATATCGAAATCCAACCCACTGCTTGGAATCCGGTCTATCTCAAATTCCATGATTACATTGAGGAAAGATGATTAAAGCCCAAAATCTAAGAATTTACCCGGTAGGCAAATTTTTATTTTATCCATTTCCCCTATTCGAGTCAAGGCAATTACTTTAATAAAATAAGGAAGTTAGAGAGAAGTTTTATGCGCTTTTGGAAAGAAATTAAATTTGAAAATCTAAATAGTCCGGCTTGTTAAATAGGATCTAGAGGAAAAAACAGAGATAGTTTTGATTGTAATGACATCTTTTTGTATAATTTTTGCATTCGAAAAATGGGTTAATACAGTGAAAGCAAATCCTCTTTTTACAAATGAAACCGACGAAAGTCCAATTCCTGAAGAAAATAAGTTGCGCTTGTGGCCACGCTTTTTTGCCAGAGTCGTAGACAATTTTCTAGCGGTAACACTGATTAGTATATTTTTTCTTCTAGCTTTTAACCGCTTCCCCAATATCCTTGAATTATTGATAAACCCAATTGCAAACGTAATAGTGTGCTTATTTATTTGGGTTTTTATCGAATCAATTTTTATTTCAAAATTCGGACAAACATTAGGCAAATGGCTTTTCAATATAAAAGTTATCTCTCCAAATAACGACTTAAGCTATCCCAAAGCTTTACTCCGTAGTTTTAAGGTTTACGGTTACGGCATGGCTATTGGACTTCCAATATTATGTCTTTTTATGATGGCCTTTGCTGCAAACAATGTAAAAAAAACAGGTTCTACGTCCTGAGACTCGGAATGCAATCTATTAGTCAATTGTCGTCCCATGAGTTGGTCAAGGATAATAGTTAATACAATCATTATTCTGACGATATTGGCTGTACAAAAAATTCTTTTAGACATGTGAACAAATATGTAATTATGAACCGCATAATTTTTTAGGTATTTCTTGTGATTGCCGAAAACAATATTCCTATGGACGTGGATGGTATTTCTCGTGGATTTCCCGTAGGCGCGTTTGCATAACATGTGTGTATATTTGGGTCGTTGAAATGTCGGAATGTCCTAACATTTGCTGAACAGACCTCAAATCAGCCCCACCCTCTAATAAATGAGTGGCAAAAGCGTGGCGAAGCGTGTGAGGCGAGACAGGTTTCGTAATTCCCTTTAGTAATGTATAGCGTTTAATTATCTTCCAAAATCCTTGGCGGGTCATCGCGGCCCCTCGACGAGTCAAAAATAGTTGTGAAATATTCCTACCTTTGGCAAAACCAGGACGCGCGCCTAATATGTAATCTTCAATAGCCTGCTTGGCTGCGCCGCCAATGGGTATCAGCCGTTCTTTAGAACCTTTCCCAAAAGCCAAAATAAAGCCCATCTCCAAATTAACTTTTGACGCTTCAAGCTGAATCAACTCGGAAACTCGCACACCCGCCGCATAAAGGACTTCCAACATAGCTTTATCTCTCAACCCTTCAGGCGTTTTAAGATCTGGAGCGCTAATTAAGCGATCAACTTCTTCAAAGCTTAAGACGCCAGGTAGTTTTTGCCAAAGTTTAGGGGTTTCCAACAATTCAGCGGGGTTTTTATCGACTATTTTCTCTTCAATCAAAAATCCATAAAACGATCTAATAGATGATTGTAATCGCGCAATTGATCGAGCGGATAAACCAGCTTTACGGAGTTTAAGTAAAAAGTCGCGAATTTGGTTGGTGGAGATGTCTTCTAAAGGAGTATTTTTAAACTCAGCGGAGAATTTGGCCATATCCCTGCCATAAGCCTGGGCGGTGTTTGGCGACCGCCGCTTTTCAATCGAAAGGTAATCAACAAATTCTCTAATATAATGATCCAACTTGATGCCTCATCAAGACACTTCTACTAAATTAGAGGCTATTTCGCTCGGTTTCCCCTGCGTGTCATCCTGAGGTGAACCTTTAGGTTCAGCGAAGGATCGCGCCTCGATTTAATAATTTTTCTACTTCAACCAATGATAACAAAAATCCATTTATTTTCAATAAGTTAAAAGAAATTATTTTCCCGCCCTAACCCACTCTTCATGAGCGGCACGGATCAAAGCAATCGTTTCTTCGGCAGTTTTCACGCATTGCGGGATTAGTAAGTCATCTTTATTAGCCATTTGAAATTCGGACTGCAACATATACTTTTTGGACCATTCAACAAGGTCTTCCCACATATCTCCTAATAAAATTAAAGGTACATTTTGAATCTTTCGAACTTGTAAAAGTTGCCAAACCATCAAAAGTTCTAAGGTTGTTCCAATTCCTCCTGGCAAAACCACAAACGCTTCCGATACCAATACAAAATGATGCAAACGAGAAAAGAATGTTCGGTGCTCAAATACCTGCCCAACAAAAGGGTTGGTACCCTGCTCAAACGGAAGGTGAACACGAATACCCATAGATCGCTCTTTCGCTTCTGGTCCGGCCATTGCCGCCCCCTCGTTAGCTGCCTGCATCAAGCCTGGTCCACCTCCGGTAACAATACCGCAACCCATCCGCGCTAATTCTGCGGCTAAATCACGTACCGCCCCATAAACCCAATGCTCAGGTTGAATTCTAGCCGAACCAAAAATAGTTACGTGAAACTCGCCTCGGTTGGTTGGTTTGAGTCGCGTTAGATTATTAACAACGTCCCATAACCTCATAACTGAATCTTCAAGCACTTTTATGGCTTTGTCTTCGTCTCCCAAACTAAGCGAATCTTCTGGCTCAGGCAATTCTTGGTCTTCGCTCATATGATGATCTCCATATGCTTACTTATTATATGCCGCTTCGTCTACAAACAAATGGCAGTTTGGATGTTGCCTCAATGAAGAAACAGGGATAGAAAAGTCTAATTTTTTATTTTCCAATAAAGCTTTGACTATAGACCTTTTTTTCTCCCCGGAAGCGATTAAAATAACCGAGCGCGTTTCTAATATTTGTTTTAGACCTAATGTAATCCCCTGGTTTAATTTTTGCTCCGCTTCAAAATACTTTTGACCGACGCTTTGTGTAGTTTCATCCAAATCAACCACTCTACAAACTGAATCTAAAACCGAGCCTGGTTCGTTGAATCCTATATGACCATTCATACCGATTCCTAGCAACGCTAAATCTATAGGCCCGTTAGTTTCTAAAAACTTATTTGTTTCGTCGCAATGTCTTGTTAGGTCTTTAGCTTTCCCATCAAAAAAATGAATTTTTGATTCATTTATCTTCAAAGGTTCATATAAATTTCGGTCTAAAGTAAAACGACAACTACCAGAGTCCGAACCGTCTAATCCAACCCATTCGTCTAAACCAATAAAGTCGGCATTGTTAAAACCGATCTTCCCATTTTCAACGGACGCAATAAGAGATTTGAATACTCCAAGCGGCGTGTCTCCTCCGGCAAAACATAATAATGGCGACGATATTTCTTTTATTTCATCGATAATAAAACTGGCGACTTGCTTACAAAGTTCTTCGTAGTTTTGGGAAACAATAACGCGCATGTTGGTTTATTTGTTTGAAGAATTAATCGCCGCGCCTAAAGCTCCAACACTTTCGCCTAACTGCGACAATTCTATTTGAGTGGAAACGGGAACCATTGAAGTAACCTTTTCTTTGACCTCATTCAAATAAGGTTGCAAAGGTTTAGACAACCCACCACCCAAGATCACTTTTTCAGGATTTAATAAACATATTGCATTAGAGATTAAAACAGTTAGATCGATTAAAAATTCATCAAAAACTTTTAAAGCGGAAGGATCGCTTTCAGCAAGTTTTTCAAAAAATTCTTCAGAAGAAGAAAACCATTTATTTAAAGCAGTTCCAGAAACTTTATTTTCGGCGATTCCAAATTCGCCTAAAACATTTTTTTCACCTCTTATAAAATCGTCTTTATCCAATTGGTAACCGATCTCTCCCGCCATATTATTTGCGCCGTAAATTATTTTTCCGCCGATCATCAATGCGCTACCAAGCCCCGTACCTATCGAAATGAAAAAAACAGAGTTGCAGCCTTTGGCCGCTCCCAGTTTACTTTCGCCAATCAAAGCGCAGTTGACGTCGTTATCAATTACCATCTTAAAAGGAAAGTGCGATTTTAAGATAGAAACCAAATCAAATTGGCGCCATCCCAAGCCTGGAGCGTCGATAATTTTATTAGTGGACGGATCTACGGCTCCTGCAACTCCTATCCCCATGCTATCGATTTGATTCTTTGAAATCTTTAATTCGTTTAAAGCATCTCTTACAAGATCCAATAAATATTTCCAATCGTTTGAAGATGGAACTTTTTTTTCATAAACGATTTTTTTACTAGCGTCTAAAACAATCAATAATGTCTTAGTACCGCCAATATCGATTCCTATTGAGTAATCGCTCATAATTTTTAATACAGGTTTTTAAAATTCAAAATTTTCTTTTGCCTATTCGCATGTCATATATTTTATATTGCACGCTCATGGACAATGAACTTATTAAAATTTTCCTCTCTTCTTCAGCGATTTTTCTTAGCGTAAGAATCTAGTCCGACCGCCACTAAAATAATCACTCCTTTAATGATCAATTGTGAATAGACGGGGATTCCCATTAGATTAAACGTGTTTCCAATAACCGCGAGAAGAAGCACTCCAATCAATGTTTTTAAAATTGATCCTTGACCGCCAGAAACGCTTGTACCGCCAATAACGACTGCTGCGATGGCGTCTAACTCGTAACCTTGTCCCGCTAATGGCGACACCGATAGCAACCTAGACGCATACACAATTCCAGATATCGCCGCTAAAGCCCCGCCAATAACAAAAGTCATAATTTGATATTTATCGACTGTAATGCCGGAATAGCGCGCCGCTTCTTTATTACCGCCAATAGCGCAAATATAACGTCCATGACGAGTTTTTGCTAAAAACCACTGTCCAATAATTATGACCAAAAATAAAAGAATGACGGGAAATGGTATAAAACCGATATCTCCCTGTCCGATAAACGTAAATTCTGCCGACGCTCCATCAACTAGAGTAAAAGGATAACCGTCTGAATATAAATAAACCAACCCTCGAACAACGCTCATCATAGCTAGAGTGACAATGATCGAAGGGATACCTATGGTCACTGATAATATGCCATTACACAATCCAATCAAGGCGCCAACAACTAATACGATCAAACATGCCAGTACCCAATGTATGGAATACTGCAACCCCAAAGTCATCGCCCCACACAAAGCTAATACAGAGCCAACTGAAATATCAAACCCCGCTCCTATAATGACAAAAGTTGCGCCGACCGCAATAATCCCAATAATCGAACTTTGTCGTAAAATATTAAAGATGTTTTCTGCGGTTAAAAAATTGGGGGTCATTAATGACAACCCTGCACAAAAGACAATAAAAATCGCCAGGATTAGATGGTTTTCTAATATTTCGTTTAAAATGTTTTTCAACTCTAAAAACACTCATTTAAAGGCGAGATTCATCGACTTCACTCGGAATGACACGCAGTGGTTATTTAATGTATTTCATTTACTTTGCAATTAACGTTTGCGATGTAAAGTTTCAAGTAGATTCAACCTTTTCCGTTTTTAAAATTAATTGCATCATTTTTTCAACGCTTACGTTAGGTTCAACCTCTCCTACCAATCCACCTTCATGTAATAATAAAATGCGATCTGCCGCTTGTTTCGCTTCATTAAAATCCGAAGTTAAATATAAAACTCCGCAACCATTTTGCGCCAATGCCCTAACAATATTTATAATTTCTTGCCTCGCCTTTACGTCCATCCCTTTTGTCGGTTCATCTAAGATAAACAACTTCGGTTGTCGATGAAGCCACTTTGAAACCACAACTTTTTGCTGGTTACCGCCGCTAAGTTTACGAGCTTGGTTAGAGGGAGTTCCTCCACGAAAATTCATACTAGATAACAATTTTTCTGAAACGCTTATCTCTTTATGTTGAATCAATCCTAAAAAACCAAGAAAGTAGGGTAAATTTGTTATTGTGATATTTTTATAAATCTCAAAATCAAGGTAAAGTCCTTGTGTCTTGCGATCTTCCGGCGTCAAATAGATTCCTTTCTCAATAGCGTCTGCGGGCTTCTCAGGTTTGTACGGCTCTCCATCAAAAAGCAACTCTCCTTCGTCCACGTGCGATAACCCAAACAAGGTTTTGGCTAGTTTGGTTTTACCGGCTCCAATCAATCCCGTAATGCCAACCACTTCGCCGGGACATACTTCAAGAGAAACTTTATTTAAAGTTCGACCAACGCTTAGCTCCGATATTTTCAATATGGGAGAATTAGAAATCTTCTCTGTCGTTTTAACCAAGTCCGTTTTAATCGACTCCCCTACCATCTTGCTTATAACTTCCGTTACAGTGCATTCGGAGGCTGCGGAAATAAAAACGTTTTGTCCGTCTCTTAAAACGGTGATTTTATCCGCTACCTCAAAAACTTCTTCTAATTTATGAGAAATGTAGAGAACGCTTACGTTTTGGGATTTTAAGTTTTGTACAATTTTAAGCAAGCGTTCTGTATCGGCAGGAGATAATGAGTCTGTAGGTTCGTCCATAATGATAAGTCGCGATTGTTTCGTCAAAGCTTTGATAATTTCGACTAGCTTTTGATTAGCCGCGCTTAAATTTCCAACCAACTTGTGCGGATCTAAATCAACATTCATATTCTTACAATTTTTTTTAAATTGATTTAGCATCGCTTCTACATCTAACCTACCGAAAGACCTTACTATCTCAACGCCTAAAAACACATTTTGTAAAACCGTTAATTGAGGAACCAGGCTTGTTTCTTGAAACATTGCCGAAATTCCATCTTCATAGGCGTCGTTTGGCGATGAATAGATTTTTAATTTGCCGTCAAACCAAATTTCTCCCGAATCGGCTTGCAGAACTCCTAACATAATTTTGATTAAAGTAGATTTGCCAGCTCCATTTTCTCCCAAAATAGCCAACGTTTCACCGCGACGCATTTCCAAATCAACTTGTTTTAGAGCGTCGACTCCAATAAACGACTTAGAAACCTTTTTTATCTCTAAGAAGTTAGAGTCTACAGCTTCGGACATCTCATAACTCCGCTTTAAAACGATTTACGTTTTGCTTATTTACAATAGTTGGAACAATTTCAACGAATTTTGGTATTTCTCGCTTATTTAGAAAAAGTCCCGCCGTTTCCGCCGCCTTAAAACCTTCCTCTTTAATCGAAAAGTAAGTAGACATCGCAACTTCGCCTGATTTTAAATAGGGAATAAGTTCTTTGGAATACTCTAATCCAACAACTTCGACGTCCGTTTTCTTTTTTTCTTTTAAAGCCATTGCCGCCGCAATTGCACCAGTCCACCATTGCGCCACAACAATATCTGTTTTTTTACCCGTTTGTAAAAAATCTTGAACGCCATTCAAAGCGCCTTCCTTAGTCCATCCGGGTACAAAATGATTAAAAACAACCTCCCAGTCAGCGTGTTTTTCTAAAATATCCTTGAACCCCTTTTCTCGCATTCTTTGAGCAGATGTTCCCGGAGCTCCTTGCACTAAAACAATTTTGACAGGTTTATTTTTCGCTAAGGCTTCAACCATTTCGCCTAATAATACTCCGCTTTTTACCTCGTCGCGCCCAATATGGGCGATAACCCCTTCATACAATCCATTAGGGTCTTCGCCAATCGTATTGGAAAAGGTCATTAAAGGAATACCTGCTTTTTGCGTCAAAGGAACCGCTCTTTGCAACGCCAAATTATCCACCGAGCACAAAAGGATAAGGTCTACTTTGCGAGCAATGAAATTTTCAACTTGAGCTAATTGTTTAGCGGGTTCCCATTCCGCATCTGCATAAATCAAATTTAAGCCGTATTTCTCTGCGGCTTCGTTCAATCCTTTTTTTTGAACGGCAAAAAATTCGACGGTTCCTGGTATTAATACTGCAACTTGAAATTTTGATTTATCGGAATTACTGGAAGGTTTTGTCAAAAAGATCAACGCAAATAAAAAAGTCAGCGTTATGATGGCAACGGGCAGGTTTTTCATAGTGTGAATTACACACTATCTCTTTCCTTTGAGCAATTCATTTTTAGCGGCGAGCATATTCTTGAAAGGCGTCAGGCAATAATCCCATGAGAGGATAGCCCCTTCAGCGCCATTTTCTAACGCGCATTGAACTCCTCTCCGTATCTTCTCTTCCGACTCCGTTCGCAGGCAATTAATTCCTGGGTAAATTGGTTTTCCAGATAGTTCCCTGGCAAGTTTAACGCCCTCTCCTATTTCCTCTGGACTTAACGGTTCATCGTAGGTGCAGGAATAAAACATCGGTTTGATCCAATCGCAGTATTTGGATAGCTCGCTAAATTGCGTTTGGTACTTCCAATCGTCTTTCGCGCCATAGATATCAAGCCCAACCTTATAATCGCGTTGTTTTGACTTGATTCTTTCATAAAGCCTTTTATGTAAACGAGTCATGATCGTGGATCGAAACCGTAGCCAATCCAAATACTCTGGGACTAACAGCAAAAACCGAATGGCTTCGTCGGCGGTTTTCATTTTCTCAACTCTGTGAGGAATAAAACCAAGTTCAATTCCCTTAAGTAAACCATTTTTCACTTTCTTTACATTAATTCCTTTTGCCTCCGCTTCCACAGTGCAAACTGCGCAGAAACAACTCAATCCCATTTCTGGATTCGAAAAACTAGGAATTCCCAAAGTATCGGCAAGTTCGTCGGTTAAGCTTTGAAACCCAAAAAGAGAATAATGGTCTAATAAAGCAAAACAATAACCATCCAATTCATATTTTGCGTCTAAATGATCTATCAAGCTAACGTAAAAATTAATTACGTCGGGTTGATTATGGCAAAGGGTTTTAGGAACGCTTTGACCATTCACTGTTCGCATATTTAACCCTGGATATCGTTCCACTCCCGGAAAACGATGCAGAATCAAGGCATATACTTGAATATCAAACTTTTTACAGGCTTCTGCGATTTCACGAAAAAGATCTTTTTCATTAAGAATTGGAATTTCAGTTTTGATTGGTTTTATTTGGGTGGTTTCATAAAATTCAAGACAAGGGTCGCAATTGAAGTTGTCGCAATCATAATTTTCATCGGTCGAGTTAGGTAAAGGTCCCCATGTTTCAGTAGATTGAAAATCAATATGTGTAGCCAACAACAAAGTATTAACGCCGCCTTTGTCGACCATATTTTTAACGGCGTTATCAATTCCTTCATGTATAAATTGCAAAAAATAAAAGGATTGCGCGCCAATAGTCATAGTTTTGTTCATATAAACTTGTTCTCTTTCTTTTGATTTATCCTCCATTAAACGGGTCAATTCTACAACATATTAAGACATGAATGTGGAAAGGATAGAATATTAAAAGCCAAAAATCAGTTGTCCTGAAAAAAATAAGTCTTTTAAATTCAATAAGCTATAATATTTTAAAAATTAAAACTCCGGATATTAATATTAACGCCTCTCTTAAATTGTCTTTTATTAACTACCGTCAACCGAAAAAACGACATGTTTTTATCCGATAATTGATAAAAATGCTTGTTTTCTTGTTACAGTTTTGTTAATCTAAGATAGTTTTATGAGCCAAAACTCTATTTTGAAGACAATAACAGGGGGAAACATGAGGGGTTTAGCTGCAATAGTAATATCGATCTTACTATTTTCAGGTCAAGCTTATTCAAGCGAGGTAATACAGCCATTTGCAGGCGCAAAATTTAAAGGTGGAATTTCAACTTGGATCAGCACAGGTAGTATTCACCAAGACTTTTTTAATACTGCAGGACAAAGGGTTTCAAATCTTGAGTGGGAAAACGTTGATAGCAACGTCGTGCAATTTGACGGCGAAATCGTTTGGCCAAACAAGTTTTTTATAAAGGGCGTTTATGGCTACGGCACCATTAACCAAGGCGACTTTACAGATAGAGATTTTGTAGCAACTACTGGCATTGAATTTTCTCGAACTAATCATAACGTTACCGATGATAAAATGTGGTACGTCAACATAGATGTTGGAAAAGAACTCTTCCAATCCCAAGACAAAAAATTCAAATTACGCGGATTTTTAGGTTACCAACACTGGGAAGAGCATATGATTTCTAAAGGGTTGAATGAAGCGACTACATTTGGCGTTAACACCACATCTTTATTTTCTATAGGTCAAAACGCAAATGTGATTTCCTGGGATACACGTTGGGATTCGCTACGCGTTGGCGCTGAGGGCGATTACCAGTTCACCGAAAAGTGTGGAATTAATATTAAAACCGCTTGGATACCTCATTCCGACTTTGAAAACGAAGACGATCACCATTTAAGAACCGATTTATCCGAAAGTCCTTCTTTTAGAGACGAGGGTATTGGAGATGGAGTCGACTTTGAAATGAATGTTAAATACAGCTTAACCCAAAAGTTAGATTTTAAAGTAGGTTATCGGCACTGGTACTTTAGAGAAGACGGGAAAGCGATTATTTTCGGTAGCGATGGTTCGACTGGGGTAATTGAAAACGGTCAGGAATACGAAGCTCAAAGATATGGAGCAACCTTCGCTTTAACTTATTCTTTCTAAAAACTCCTAATAGATAATTAATGGGGCCTTCCCAAAGGCCCCAAAATTTTCTCCCGCCTCTTTGATCCACACATAAAAATAAAAATCCAACATGCTAATTTCGGTTTACAGAGCTATATTAGAAATTTAAGAATCTATTAAGCATAAAAGACGTTTTAATGGTTCAGCTGCTTTAAACCACTGGGAAAAAATGATCGAAACTTATCGGTCTTTGGCCTAACTTTCACTTCAATACATTTTAAAAAGGAATTTGAAACCTGATCAAACCAGGTAACCTTTTCACTAACTACCCCCAACATATAATAATAATCCCCTGGTTGTGCAGGCACTTTAATAAAATCTTCAAAGTGAACCCATTCATTTGGGGAAGCAAAATCCCATAATCTAATACGAGATTCCAGAACTGGATCGAAATGAGGTCTTTCGCAAGTCTTTAGGAGTTTTTTAGGATACCATTGGCCTCCCAAAGCAACAGTACCATGAGCATCTCCATTCCTTCCTAAAGGAAGCCAAAACGAGTACCCCTTGTTTTTAATCATTACCTTAATGATGAACGTTCCTTCAGCGCGAACTTCTATTTTTTTTTGGTGAGGAATAATAATCGCTCCCTTTGCAAGTAGACCTTTATTTGCCGTTAAAGATTTCATCCTTTGGGGAAGTAATTCGACTAAAACTAACCGTGGAAAGTTTTTCAATGCCCAAAAATACTGTTCCCACGTAGGTTTTAAATAATCTATTTTTCCTTTCCAATAATTAAACATTTGAACAGAGGTCAATAAAGTAAATACCGTAAAAATAACGGTAACGACTTGGAAAATTTTTGGTTTTTTAAATTCACTTAAAAATGCCGCAATTCCAATTGCAAAAATTGGATAAAAATCTACAAACCCTCTGTGACCATACCCTCCTCCAAAATGCCATGTCTTTAATGCAGCCATCGCATAAGTTAGAAAACCAAGGTTTATTAAACTCAAAATGGCAACTTTTTTTAGAGAGCCTCTTAATCCTAAAAGAAGGCCAATAATTCCAAACAACAAGATAGGAGACCAAATAAAGACACCCGCTTGGATTGAGGAAAAAATTTCAATGAGTTTTGGACTAAACCAATTAATTGAACCGCCTTCGACGCTTTGATCTAAATGGGAAAATGCAAAAAAACTTCCAGAGTTTACTCTCCAGATAATAAGTTGTGGAAAAACAGTAAGGAAGGCCGCACCCATGACCCAGGATAAAGATTTTGCATTCGACAAAACTCTTTCTTTAAAGTCTTTTCCATAGGGGTATAAGAAAAAGAAAGATGCTAGGGCCAGGTTTAAGTTCCTAATTAAAAATAACATCCCAATAATTAAGCCTAAAACCAAAGAACAATTTAAATTTGAACTTCCCCAAAACTTTTCAGTGAAATATAAGAGAAGGGAAACAAAACAATAACTATAAATATGGGGGAATATTGCGTCGAAGGTTGCATAATGAAACAGGCTTGTTCCAAATGTTATGAAAATAATCGTAAAAAATACAGTGGTTTCACCAAAAATTCGGTTTAGAAATTTCGCCAAATAATAAGTTCCAAGTAAATAGTAAAAACATGCCGCAGTTAAAATGGAAACCTGATAAATAAGCGAATATCCATCAGCGTTTGAACTATTAAATAAAAGCGTAAGAAAATGGGCAATTAGAAAAAAAGGGCCGATTAATATCGCCACACCCATTGGATATTGATTATTAAGTCTTCCGGTGTTCTTATCTAAACGAACATCCTTCCAATCCAATCCTTTCTCTTTGAAGCGTTTTTTTTCGACAAATGTAAAATCAAGCGATTTATAAATTACTAGGGTTGGCAAATAAGAATAATATCCCTCGCCTTCAAACTTTATTGGAGGCCATTCGGAATGCCCATTGTAACTGTAAATACCCGAACTAAAAGCCAGGGCAACGACCCCGATAAAAAAGAAAATTAACTTATTGTTTAAGATTTCAATTTTGAAAAGAAATTTCATAATTTTTAATAATGGATAAAAAATTAAGCCATTTATGTTGATCAAATTAAAAACTAAATTACAAAATTAGATCGGAATACAAAGGGGGAAATTGTACTCCCACTCAAATTCAAATTTCAAGACCGATATTCTGAAAGAGGATTATTAATTTAAAAATTCGATTACTTTTTATTTTCAAACTCGTTATGCATCATAATCTCCCAAAATTAATTTCTTAGTATTATTGGCTGTGTCTTTTTTTGACTACAAGCTCTCTTTTTCTAATTTGATTCATTAAATAAACTAAATACATTTGAATTCAACTAGTTATCCTCCAAGAAGCTATTTGTTTTTTTACAATAAGTCTTATAGAATGGATATTTGGTAGAGTTTTACTATTACTATATTAATGGATTAAATAGTTTCATGGGTTTGAGTAAGAAAATTTTAATTGTCGACGATTCGAAAACGAACCTATCCGTAATTTCTAATTTATTAAGCTCTAAAAATTACGTTATTTCGTTTGCAGTTAGCGGTGAAATGGCTTTAAAAATAGTCCAAAAAGACCCACCTGAACTTATTTTAATGGACGTATTGATGCCAGGCCTTAATGGATTTGAAACATGCCGAGAACTTAAAAAAAATCCGGCCACAGAAAAAATTCCCGTTATTTTTGTTTCTGCAAATAAAGATACTGAAAATATTGTGCAGGGATTAGAAGCTGGAGGGGTTGATTACGTGGGTAAACCCCTTGTCGAAAAGGAAATCTTAGCTCGTGTAGCGCTGCACTTGGAAGTTGCCGAACTCAGAAATTCTTTAGAAGAAAAAGTAAAGATCCGAACTAAAGAATTGGAAAATGCCAATAACCAATTAACTAAATCTAAAGAACTAGTTGAAGCATCTTTAAGAGTAAAAAACGATTTTTTTGCGCGAGTTAGTCACGAGTTTAGGACTCCATTAAACGCCATTATTGGTTTTTCAGAACTTCTACAAATGAATTTTGAAAATACATTAACCCAAAATCAAATCAAAGATATTGATAACATTAACAATGCGGGAAAAGCCCTTCTCAAAATGTTTGAAAACATTTTAAAGCTAACTGAACTTGAATCTGGCGATCTTGAATTAGATATAGAGCCTGTAGAAATACTTCCATTATGGAATCATGTAAACGCGAGTTTTTCAAACTACGCTAACGAAAAAAAGATTGAAGTTTGCACCGAAATTTCAGAGGAATCAAATCCATGCGTTTTAGCGGACCCCAACAATTTACAATGGATTTTTGAGGCTTTGCTTCACAATGCAATACTTTACAATAATCCCAATGGAAAAATTTGGTTTTCCAGCGAACCAATCACTAATGGGCATATTCGTTTTAATATTAAAGATAATGGGCCGGGAATTTCTTCTGAAAAACAAAACCTTATTTTTAAGTCTGTCAATACGTTTGGTCCCGATTATGCCTCCGAAGAAGGTTTGGGAGTTAGTTTAACAGCCGCACATAAACTCATGGAAAAAATGTCGGGTCAAATTGGGTTCACAACCGAAGTCGATAAAGGGACCACTTTTTTTCTAGAACTGCCTGTGGTTCCTAAAGAATAGCCTGGTAAACAAAAGTATTCTCTTAGTTCTAATACTCTTCATTATAATTTTCAATACTTGACTCTCCTCCTAATTCAATCTAATTTCAGTGAATAGATAGTTTTTTGAACTGAAAACTTTAGAAAATGTTCTTTCCAAATCTTGCAAAACAAACCAAGTTAATTTTGGTAGGCGGCCTTTTTATTGCGTGTATAGGTTTCATTCTTACTTGGAATCAGCGACAAAAAACATGGTTTGGAGAGCTGGAACAAGAAGCGCTCGAAGATACTTTGATTCTTAGTGGGGAATTAGAAGTGGTCAAAAGAGAGCTAATGGGAATCGTTTCTCTATACAATTCTTCTCAATTTGTAACTTGGGAAGATTTCCAAACTTATGTAAGACCTATTTTAAAAAATCACAATTTTATAAGACGCTTCGAGTGGGTCCCCAAAGTATCGAATGATGAAAGAAACGAATACGAACGTTCAACCCAAGCAGGTGGAATTGACGGGTTTAAATTTTTATCACGCGGACCAAAAGACGCTTTCGTAACTAGAGGAAGAGCTAAAGAATATTTTCCGATTTTTTATATAGAACCATTTAAAGGAAACGAATCTTTATTAGGTTTTGATTTATCGACTCAAAAAGATTTTTTTAAATATTTAGTGGAATCTCAAAATACCGGCAAACCTTTAGCGACTCAAAAAATTCAATCCCCAACAGATAACTCGTCATCTCCTGAAATATCTATTGTGGCCCCGTTTTATGGGGAAAAAAATATTATCGAAACACAAGAAGCAAGGAAAAAAAATCTAAAAGGCTTCGTGATTGGCGTCTATCGTATCAAAGACATGATAGACCAAATGGTAGCGCCCTATCTAGCAAAAGGCATGAACCTATCCATATATCAAACGGCAACCACAGAGGAAAAAAACTTATTGTATGGAAACCCACTTGCCAACCCTGCATTGGAAATTAAAAACGTCGTCAATATTGCAGGACGCCGTTGGCTACTAGTATGGCAAGCTTCTGAGATTTTTAAAAATGGTTCTAATAAGTCTTATGCATTTTGGGTTGCGGGAAGTCTCTTTGCGTTCTTTATTTTTATTTCAATCATTTTTGAGATGATGGCGTCGCGAACGCGCTTGGTTGAAAAACAAGTGAAAACCAGAACCGAAGAACTCACTACGGCAAACATTCATTTGAAACGCGAAATAAGAGCTCGCGAACAAGCTGAGGTAAAACTACAAACTGCCAAAGAAGAAGCGGAGTTAGCCAATCGAGCCAAAAGCGTTTTTCTTGCCAATATGAGCCACGAAATACGCACGCCAATGAACGCTATTTTAGGTTATGCACAATTATTAGAAGGACAAATACCGAATAACTCTGAACCTCAGAAACAGCTTAAGAAGATCCTGAACAGCGGCGATCACTTAATGCAAATCATCAACGACATTTTACAACTATCTAAAATAGAAGCCGGTAAAGTTGAGCTTGTTTTAGCCAATTTCAACCTCTCTCAACTAATCAAAGATATCGTTACTATAATTCGCCCCTTGTGTCAGGAAAAAAACCTAACTCTCAACTTGGAATCAAATATCCCTAACCCATTATGGATTTGTGGAGATGAAATGAAAATCAAGCAAGCGTTGATCAATCTATTGGGAAACGCTGTTAAGTTCACAGACAAAGGATCTGTATCCCTAAAAATCGAGTCAAAGGGCGAGGACGTTTATGTTTTTGAAGTCCAAGATTCTGGTAGAGGGATTGCAGAGGAGTATAAACAAACAATATTCGATCCGTTTGAACAAGGTCAAAATATTAAAAAAGGCGGCACTGGTCTGGGATTGGCAATTTTTAAAAAACAAATCGAGCTTATGAAAGGAGCATGGGGGTTTGATTCTGAATTAGAAAAAGGATCGCGTTTTTATTTTGAATTACAGCTACCAGAAGCGGAGAAAAAAATTGAATCTAAATCCATCAAGTCTCCTGTGCCAATCGTTACTGGGAAGAAACAAATTAAAGCTCTGGTTGCGGATGATAACGACTTAGGAAGAGATATTCTATCAAAAGCATTAGAAGAAGCCGGAATCTCAGTATGGACAGCGTCAAACGGCGAAAAAGCAGTTGATCTAGCAATCACTCATAATCCCGATATAGTTTTTATGGATCTACGCATGCCAGTTATGGATGGATACGAGGCGTTACAAAATATTCAAGAACAAAACTCCACTTCGAAAATTAAGTTTGTCGCCGTTACGGCTTGGGCTTTTGAAGATCAACGAAAAAAATCCATTAATGCAGGGTTCGACGACTTCATTTCCAAACCTTTTCGCCTTGAAACCGTTTTCGACTCTTTATCCAAATTATTAGAGGTCGAATTAAACTATGCCAAATCAATTACTTCTGAAAATATTGAATCGCACAATCTCGAAAACCTCTTTCCCAAAATAGCGATTTCTAAAAACCTTTTAATTAAATTAAAAGAAGCCGCCAAACTCCATGACATCACCGATTTTAAAAAGTATTTTGAAGAACTTGAAATGGATAAAAAGGACGGCAAAAAACTATCCGAATTTATCCGACCTCATTTAGACCAATATAATATGGACGCTATTTCCAATATTTTGGAAAATTTAGAAAATGAACCAAAAAACTGAAGAACTTTTAGGCAAAAAGATATTAATAGTCGACGACACCCCGGCTAACATCGATCTACTGTATCAAACTTTAACTCCAGAAGGATATAAAATATCAGTCGCGGGCGACGGCGAAGAAACTCTAAAACTTGTCTCCCAAATCAATCCGGATCTAATTTTACTAGACGTTATGCTGCCTGGTATCGACGGTTTTGAAACTTGCCAAATATTAAAAGGCAAACCTGAAACCGCCTCTATCCCTATCATTTTTATAACAGCCAAAGCGGAATCTGAAGATATCGTTAAAGGGTTTACTCTCGGTGGAGCCGATTATCTTACAAAACCTTTTAAACGGGAAGAGGTTTGCGCGCGAATCAAAACTCACTTACATTTTCAGGTCCTTCTAAAAACCTTAGAAACTCAAAATAAAAAACTCAACGAACTAAACGACACAAAAAATAAATTAATGGGAATGACATGCCACGACCTGCGCAACCCGATCACGTCTATACGCGGCTTTTCAAAATTTATTCTAGGAAAAGGCGAAAATATCACGGCAAACTCCAGAAATGAATGCTTAGAAAATATTTACGCGGCAAGCTCCAACATGTTGGAGTTAATCAACGATTTAGTTGATATCACAGCAATTGAAAGCGGCAAATTAAATTTAAATATTAGACCAGATTCAATCATAAATCTTGCCCAGGAAAAAACAAAAATGTATGTACCGTTGGCGGAAAATAAGAATATTAAAATTCATTTTCAAGCCGAGAAAGTTCCTATATTTAGATTCGATGCAAATAGGATCGGTCAAGTTTTGGATAATTTAATTGGCAACGCCATTAAATTTTCTCCTTCGGATAAAAATGTCGTCGTCACCGTTTCATCAGACGATTCACAAATAATATGTTCGGTAAAAGACGAAGGGCCAGGTATTTTACCCGAAGATCAGGATAAATTATTTATCCCATTTCAAAAATTAAGCGCAAAACCAACAGGCGGCGAAGCCAGTTCCGGGTTGGGTCTGGGCATCGCGAAAAGAATGGTAGAAGCTCATGGCGGGAAATTATGGGTGGAAAGCGACCCAGGTAATGGCGCCAACTTCCGATTTAAAATACCTCTTGCTTAAAAAAAGACGATAGACTATTGAGCGTTTAAAAAATAAACCGTGTCGCTTGTCAAGTAGCGTCGAAAGAGCTAATTCCTCACACTCCCTAGTTTTTGTATACCATATTTTGTATTATGGGCTCAATCCGTATCACCTCTACGTTCAAAATTCGCAACATCTTTTTGATAATTTTAAAAGGAGCCAACAATGTTTGAGATTCCAAGCCTTAGACCTGAAACCCGTTATGGAATTCCCACTGCGGACTTATTACTATCCAATCGGCAATACATAGTTGGATATTCCTATTTATTTCGTCAACCTCGCTGGGCTTTGCAAATTATCAATGACGAAACGATGCGTCACCCAGAAGACGACTTCGACCGTCTTGATAATTTCAGAGAAGACTTGCGCATTCCAGAAAATTTTCGTTCGACTCTTGAAGATTACAAAGGGAGTGGTTTTGATCGAGGCCATCTGATCAATAGCGCCGACCGGAAAGGCTCAAAAATTATCAATAGCGAAACATTTTTATTAAGTAATATGAGTCCGCAAAAACCTGGATTTAATCGCGACATCTGGCTGGAACTTGAAGATGCCGTGCGCGATCTAGCGGAAAAGAAGGAATTTGCAGAGGTCTACACCATTTGTGGTCCCTTATTCGAAGTAGGAAATACAATCGAAATGATTGGTGAAAACAAAGAGGTGGTTGTTCCTCACGCATTTTTCAAATCGGTTCTAGCCGAAAAGACAAAACCTAAAACTAAGAATCAGTTGGCTATGTGGTCTTTCGAAATCCCAAACAAAAAGACCGATAAACCATTAAAAGATTTTTTGGTTCCAACGGCTGATACTGAGCGACAAGCCGGGCTCCAAATATGGGATAGGTTACGAGGCGAAAAGAGTGAAAAATTGAAAACGAAAAAAGGTAAAATGTGGCCAAGTTGATCAAACTTTCCATATAGTCACAAGAGTAATTCAGCAGGGCTATCTTAATGTTTTTAGAACAGTAATCCCCAATAAAAAAGGGCGAGCTCCCAAGAGCTCGCCCTACCCTACTCACCTAAACTTACTTCATCAAATCGGTTCTGATATATTTCACGATATCCCAAATATCTTTATCCTTCAAAGTTTTCTTATGGGCTACCATTCCAGTACCGGCGGAACCGTTTTTAATGACCCAAAACATTTGACCTGCTGAAACTTTTTTCATCGTATCTGCGCAAGTGAAGTTTCTTGGATTAGGTTTTAACGCTTTACCAAGTTTACCCATTCCGTCTCCCTTATCGCCATGACAGTTTTTACAAGCCATGGGCTTGGCTTTTTTCGAGTATAAAGCTTTTCCATGAGCCGCGTCTGCGCTTTTTGGAATTTCTTTTTTGAAATCTGCCGAAGGAGCGCTTTTCGTTTTTCTCGGTTGAGGGCAAGTTCCTCCCGCGAAAGCTTGCCCAGTTAACATCAAAGTGAAAGCGGTTGCTATTACGAATGCTGTCGTCTTTTTCATCTTGTTTCTCCTTAAAGTTTAGGTGAGTCATTTGAACCAATCTTTTATATTTTTATATCGGTTCAGCGTTACACTAGTTGCTTGCTATTTCAAAGTTTGCGTTTGCGTCTTGACCGGCGGTAACCGTAACTTCTTGAGAGCTTTCGCCAGCGTATGGATGCCATGCAATCACTTTATATTTTCCTGGAGGAACTTGATCTAAAACAAACTTCCCATCCTTACCGGTTATATTGTAGTAAGGGTTCCATACGATCAATCCGTCAGCTTCCATGTAATTATGTTGGTCGCATTGAAGGAAAAAATGCCTGTCTTTTTTCATTTTGAATCGTTTCATATTCTTCGTTACATCTGCTATAGAACCTTTAGAAGGCAATGGTTTGTTGAACAACGTTTTTCGGTTTGCGCCATTTACAGAATAACCATGTGGATTATGTAACGTGTTGTCATCTTGATTTGTAACGGTAACCAATCCTTCTTTCATATCTTTTGGAGTTTTTCTAACAATGGAAACCTTTGGAAAAATATCACAAGTTTTGAAATCAAAATTGATCGTTTCTTTACTCCAAGCTTTCCCACTTTCAATTTTGTGGATGTATACAACTGCATCTTTTAACATTCCATCGTTAACAACGACTTTATGGCGTGGTCGAATATGACCGTCTACCGTATCGGGATGAGTTGCGCAAAATTCAGCATTCTTTCCTTTAGTCAAATCTTCCATTATCGGATCGGGAACTTTTCCTTTGAAGGAGATGACACCGGTAATTTTTCCGCCATTCTTAACTTCGCCTTCAGCATATTTAGCATTCTTCGCTAAAGCAGTTCCAGACATCCCAGCGGTAACCAGAGCTCCAATTAATACGGCAATCATTATCTTTTTCATGATGGTCTCTCCTTTTTTAACGTTTCAACAACACCTACTATTTTCAGTCGTAAGCTTTAAAAGACTTTCGACGATTTTCCAAGCTAGGCGTCGGCCGAAGCGGCAGAAGGTAGGAGGCGGCTCCCCCTGCCACTACAACCGACGACAAGTCAAGGGGTTAACCAGAACTTGCTACGTTGACAAAAAAGAATTTTTCTTATCTTTCTTGTCAGGTTGAACTTGTTTTCTTGTGAGTTTTTCATTTTCCTATTTCCTGCTTGGTTTTCTAAACAACTAACTTAATCATTTAAATAGCAATGGATATGCCAAAACTTTACATAAGAACAACTAATCTATAAGTCGTTATTTTTAAACGATTTATACTTAGTATTATTTTAGGGGGAAAACAAATAAGGAGAATTAAACTAGATTTATTCCCAGTTTGGGACTCGGATTCCCAAAAGGGGAATATTTATGTTTCGAAATGGGAAGGAAGAAACCATAAAGACTCAAAATTACTCCGCGAATACACTTAAAAAAAACCAAGTTTTGCTTTGTAACATTTAAAATATTTTTTTTTCTTCAAAGTAATTGTTTTATCAATCGTTAACCATAAGTTAAAAAAGTTCAACAAAAATCGACCTAAAGTTTTTTCCACTTTATTCCATTAAGTAAATTAGAAAGAAATATTTCCAAGGGAAAAATCAAATAATGGAGTATCGATGGTTTCCAAAATTTTCGATAAAACTTTCGAACATGAAAACTTGCAAATTAATCTTGGAGCTCAATGCACCTATCCAACTGGGAAAGAATTAAAAAGAATAATGGAAGGGTCAAAACGTGGAAAAAAGCTTTTAGAAGATTTTGAAGAGGAAATCAAAAAAAAATTGAAGAAAACCAACGAGAAAAAGCGATTTTAGAAAAACTCGAAGTGGACGCTAAAAATTCCTAAGCAATAACAAACTAAAAATAAAATCGAAAACAAATTGAAGATCAATTATGAAACGCTCTCCCTCGAAACACCGCAGACCTTCCGTTTTAAAAACCTAACCTTAACTACTGCACCCAAATTGCCCCAACGTCTGGGAGGTCCGCCTCCCGGGCGTCCCCTTTCAATTATATTTTGACCATTAAAATTGATTTAGGACTCTAATTTCAATTCCTTATCAAAAGTAGAAAAATATTCATTAAAATTATATTCGGGCTTCATTTTTTTTATTTTTTTCAAAAATTCAAGAATGACATCTCGATGAATTTTATTTTCTATAAGAGTCTTTATAAGGTTCTCAAAAATTGATTTTGCCATTAATGGGCTGGAATAATATAAAAATGAAGTCATCTCTAACTGCTTTTTGATATTCGCATCTGGATTATGACTTAGCCACCAAAAGAAAGTATAAGCCGATACGTTCTTGGGAGCTTTTTTTAAAATAAAAATTAAGTCGTTCAACTTTACTAAGAACGGATTTGGAGTTGTTCTATCTTGAAAGCTTCGATACTCTTTTTCAAAATCGACATTTATTAATAAGGGATTTAATGAAAAAGCCTTCCTAAAGTTTTCATTCGATTTGGTATTTTCTTGCCATTCCTTATTCAAAATTCCTGAAACCCAATAGGCCAACGAATAATTTGGTTTCATTTCCATAACTTTCGACAACAATTTATTAAGGGTTAATCTATTATTGGTCACTCTAACGTCGCTTCGAAACTGTAACCAACTCCCCAAGACAAATTCCAAGATTCCATTCACCTGAAAATCAAAATTATCATTATTTGATTCCACATCGCATTTTCCATGAAATGCAATGCACCCTGAATAAGAAAGATCTTCAATCTGATTTGCTTGAAATATACCTTTTACATAACCAAGCTCTAACAAGTTATGAGAAATGATTTCTTTTTGAGGGAATAATATTTTCTGTTCTTCATGGATATTTAATTTTTTAACCAGGTTTTGGTAAACAGCAAACGCTTGTATCCTATTCCCACTTTCTGTCTGATGAATGGGATCGGAAAAAAACATTTGTTTACCCCTTGAG
>JAYOZP010000010.1:37042-37762 GCA_038154245.1 Nitrospinales bacterium
TTTTTATACTTTTTCTCTAAGTGTTCATATAAACTATTTATACGCAATCCAGCCTGTTGGTGATATTTTAATTCTTGCTCGTCAAAATCCTTGAGTTCAGAAAATTTTTTCAATCTCTCAAAAGAAATATTTTTTTGAATAATCGTTGGAATGCTCACTAATCCAATATCAATATTCTTTCCTTCAGCATGAACTATAATTTCCTCTAGATTCTTTTGGTAGAATTTAAAATTCCTCTCAATAATTGAATTTTCGAAATTCTTGGAAAGGTTCTTTTTTAAATTTTTATTTTTGATGAACTTTAGGAATTTAAATGTATAAGAAAAGTCTAAAAAAGAAGGCGTCAAACAGTATTTTTCGTGAGTATCAAACCTTGGATCTCTGAACTGGTTTATATCGTTCCATCCCGACATAATTAAGAGCATATCGGGATTAAACTTCAAAACATCATTCTTATAAATTCTCTTCACGTCGCAGGACTGATGATAATATTGTCCCGTATTAATCACTTGAAAATTCTTTTTTTTATTTAATTTATTATTTAGCATCCTTTCTAATATTCTAGGATACGTCAACTCATTTCCTACCCACCAACCAAGCGTGGTAGAAGCCCCCAAAGCAGCAATACGGAATATATTATCAGGCTTTTCTTTTTCAAAAAAAGGTCCGCGAAATCCCCATTTATTAATAAAAAAATCGCCAACTTTGCTACTGATTAGT
>JAYOZP010000010.1:37772-67369 GCA_038154245.1 Nitrospinales bacterium
GTGCTACATATGGTGACAAATATCTTGGAACTATTGGTGATGCGGGTGTTTTCAGTTTTGATCAAGGTAAAATTATCGCCGCTGGCGAAGGGGGTATGGTGCTAACTAATAATGTGCAAATCGCAAAATTTGCTACTGATTAGTCCTACTTTTTTAAAAAAAGAAGCCACTCCTAAAATATTTTTTTCATCTCGGTACTGGTTTTTCTCTGATCCCACCCAGAATTTTTTAAAATCGCTTCTAAAAGCGTCTTTTCTCAGGCGAGGTCTTCCATTTTCTAATTGAATCAGAGGATGCGTGTTAAATTTTAAATTATTAGGATCATTTTTTTTTAAAAGATAATATGAACAAATTTCTAAAAAAATCAGGAAGAAACTTACCATGATGGCAGAGAAAACCAATATTTTAATATTTTGCTTCATGCTAGTTTCAACCGCTTATCGTTGATTATAAAAATAAATCAGGTTGTAATAAACGCCTTTTTGTTTGATCAAATCTTCTTGCAAACCAAATTCTACCAGTTCCCCTTTTTTAAGAACCGCGATTTTGTTGGCATGTCTTATGGTAGAAAGTCGATGCGCGACTATAATAGAAGTTCTTCCCATCACTAATTTTTTAATAGCGTTCTGTATCAATGATTCTGTTTCTGTATCAACGCTTGAGGTCGCTTCATCTAAAATTAATATCCGGGGATTAAAAACAAGCGCTCTGGTTAAAGAAAGCAATTGTTTTTCTCCCATAGATAAAGAACTACCTTTTTCCTTTACGGAGTTCTGATATTTGTCTGGAAGTTTAATGATAAAACGGTCGGTTCCTAAGCTACGCGAAGCCGATTCAATCATTTCTTGTTCGATATCATCATTACCCAGACGAATATTACTTACTATATCGTTTGAAAAAATAAATGGGTCCTGTTGAACCCAAGAAATTCTTGATCGAGCGTTCTTCTTAGATAACTGAGATAATGGAATCTCGTCTATCAAAATTTCGCCTTTTTGCGGTTCGTAAAATTTGCACAAAAGATTAATCAAAGTGCTTTTACCGGATCCAGTCGCCCCTATAATTGCTAAACTTTCTCCTTCATTGACTACAAACGAAACGTCTTTAATAACGTAATCGTTTTCTTTATAAGCAAACCAAACATTACGAAATTCGATTTTCCCACGCTCTATTTTTTGATCGGAAGTTTGAGGCGGATCCAAAATTTCTTCCGGAGTGTCCAACAATTCAAAAATTCTTTCGGAAGATGCAACGGCGGACTGGATGATATTAAATTTTTCGGCCAAGTCACGAATAGGCTCAAACAGTTTATTTAAATACTGAATAAATGCGACTAAAACACCCAATTGTATTTCACCCTGGACAAACTCCCCTCCTCCATACCATATCACCAGTCCAATCCCGAGCGCGCTAAATACATCTATGGATGGGACATAGACCGCGTTGTAATGTAAAGCTCTTAAATCTTCGCTTAATTTTTCTGAATTAATAGATTCAAAATCAGTGTATTGTCGTCTTTGGCGGTTGAACAATTGAATCGTGTTCATTCCTGAAAGGTTTTCCTGTAAAAACGTATTGAGCCTAGTAACATGAGAACGGTTTTTTCTTAGAGCGTCTCGCGCCCTCACTCTATAAAAATGGGTAGCAACCGCCAAAAATGGAAAAACAAGGCATATAACTAAAGTCAGTTTCCAGTTTAAGTAAAACAGGACGCCAAAAATTCCAACAAGGGTAAACAGGTCGCTGAAGATAAGAATCAACCCCGAAGTTAACATTTCATTTAGCACTTCAACATCGTTGACGGTGCGAGTGATCATTTTGCCAACGGGATTCTTATCAAAAAAACTAAAAGACATCTTATGGATATGGGCAAAAGTCTCACGGCGAAGATCCTTCATCACATTTTGCCCAATGTATTGCATTAGAAGAGTTTGAGTGAATTGAAAAGTAAAACCACAAATCAGAACCATTAAAAAAATAAAAGCAACTTTATCGATACCTTCAAGATTTCCAGCGGCAATATAATCGTCGATCGCTATTTTTGCTAAATAAGGCCCCGCCAACTGGCATAATGCGCTTCCTAAAAGTAATAGCACTGATAATAGGGCAAGTAATTGATATGGTTTTAGGTATTGAACAATCCGACTGAATACAGCCCAATCGTAATAACGTTCCTCAAGGTTTTCTCCGGCTAGTTCAGTCATGAAAGAAACGCCTCCAAACCTTTCTGAAAAGATTGCGCATCGGAAATTTCTTTGAAGTAGCCGTCCTGCGCTTCTAATTGTTCGCGACTACCAAACCCAGATATTCTCCCATTTTCCATAACTACTATTTGATCTGAATAACGTTGTGTGGAAACCCGATGTGCAATCATAATTACAGTCGTGTCTTGCGCTACACGACGAATATTTTTTAGAATTTTTTCTTCCGTTTCTATATCTAAACTAGAAAATGCGTCGTCCAAAATTAAAATTTTAGGCTTTCGAATCAAAGCTCGCGCTAAAGCAATACGTTGTTTTTGCCCTCCGGAAAGAGAAACGCCCTTCTCTCCAACCATCGTATCTAAGCCTTTGGGAAAAGCTAAAATATCCGGTTCTAAACCTGCTAGAAAAGCTATTTCTTCAATTGTTTTTTCGTCTGAAAGTTCAACCCCAAAAACAATATTTTCGCGAATAGTAGCTGAAAATAAAAATGGTCCCTGTTCTACGTAACCAATTTGTTTTCTTAAAAGTTCTAAAGGCAATTCGTTTATAGAGATTCCATCTAAATAAATTTGTCCTTCTGTTGGATCAATTACTCTCAAAGGAAATTTAAATAAAGTTGATTTACCCGCTCCAATTGGACCTGTCACGCCCATCCACTGCCCTGGCTTTATTTTCAAATTAATATCTTTTAAATGAAATCCCTGTTCAGAGTATCGATAACTAACGGACTGGAATTCTAATTCGCCCTTAAAATCATTTTCAGGGGCTATTCCTAATTTAGATTTTATTTCGGGTTGTTCAGAGAAAATATCTTGTACCCTTTTCATGGCGCTTGCGCCCTTTTGGGACAAATTGAATACATAACCAATTCCCATCATCGGCCAAGACAACATGAGCAAATATCCATTAAAAGCTACAAATGAACCTAAGGTTAAGTTGCCAGATATCACTTCTTTACCGCCAATCCATAAAGAAATTAAGGTAGCTAATCCAAGAAAAAAACTGAGGGAAGTTGGGAAAATGGCATACAGTTTGGTAAGAGCCATATTTTTGGATAAATACACTTCATTTTGTTTTTCGAACTTTTCTTTCTCTTTTTCCTCCTGAACATAAGCATGTAACGTCCTGATTCCCGAAAGATTTTCTTGAACCATATCCGAGATATTCGCTAATTCTTCCTGGACAATGCGATGACCCTCGCTAATTTTTTTCGTGTACAAATAAAATAAAATTGAAATCAGAGGCAAGGGTAAAAAAGCCATTAATGTCAATTTAGGACTGATATAAATCATCAATGAAAAGCAGGAAATTATGACGACAAAACAATCTGCTAAAACCAAAAGCCCCAATCCTAAAAAATCGCGAACAGATCGAATATCATTCGTCGCGCGCGATAATAAGTCTCCAATTTTCTTTTTTTGGTAAAATGAACTATCCAGCTTGAGAAAATGACCGAATAGATCGTTTACGATGTCAAATTCGACTTTTCTTGAGGGACCAAAAATATACTTTCTCCATCCAAACCTAAATAATCCTTGAAAAGTTGCCGCCAACCCCAATAATCCGGCAAATACAAGCAACTCTTCGTTTGAGGGTTTATTTGGTAATTTATCTATAAATTGTTTAAGTACCCAAGGGATAGCCAACCCAACAACATCGGTCAAAATAAGCGCAACCATGCCTATCAACATTTCTTTGCGATATGCCTTCAAATAAGAAATAAATACTTTTAGCTGGCTGACAAACATAAATTCAATTAATTACCTTATAAGTTTTCAGACAAAAGAGGGGTTCATTATGCTAGGATATAATGGAAAATACGATTGAGAATGGCTATATATATTAACATTCTCGAAAACAGGAAAAAACCCCAGAGAAAACTCAGGTTCATCCCATCTTTTTAAAATCACGACTCTTCCCTTATATTAAAAAGTTGTACTAAGGTTATTATCGAATGATCGGTATTATTTTAGCAGGCGGAAGTGGAACTAGATTTTGGCCCAAAAGCCGAGAATTACTTCCCAAACAATTGATACAAATTGCAGGCTCCAACACAATGATTCAGTCTACAGTGGAGAGGCTGCTTTCAGCGATATCTATAGATAACATTTATGTAATAACCCACCAGTTTCATGCATTTGAAACTTGCAGACAACTGGAAGAATTTGGCTTTTCGCCTTCAAACTTAATAGCTGAGCCAATTGCTAAAAACACCGCCCCTGCATTAGCGTTAGCTTCTGTTTTTTTAAAAGATAAACATTATGACGATGTATTAGGGGTTTTCCCTGCCGATCACGTTATAAGCGATGTAAAAAAGTTTAATCAGGTATTAAAAAAAGCCGAAGAAACTGCTTTAAAAGACTATTTAGTGGCTCTTGGAGTTCAACCTACCCGACCTGAAACTGGATATGGATACATTAAAAGAGGACAAACAATTGAGGGGTATGAAAGCTCATTTATAGTCGATGAATTTGTAGAAAAACCAGACATTGAAAAAGCAAAAGCGTTTTTAGAAACTAATGAGCATTTTTGGAATTGCGGTATTTTCTTTTGGAAAACATCTCAGATATTGGCCGAGTTTAAAACGCATATGCCACAAACTTTGGATAATATTGAATCCGCTCTTCCGTGTCTGCAAAAACAAAAAGGACCCTACTCTTACCTAACTTTCGATGAAACAGGAAAAAATATTTATGATTCCTTAGAAGGGCAATCTATTGACTACGGAATCATGGAAAAATCAAAACAAGTTGCCGTTGTCGCCACAGACATGCCGTGGAACGATGTTGGCTCGTGGGTGGCGCTAAGCGATTTAGAAAAAAAGGATTCGAAAGGCAATGTTCTTTCAGAAGAGGTCATTGCTCTCGACTGCGAAAACTCCATAATTCAAAGTCATGATCGATTAATAGCCGCAGTAGGGACTAGAGATTTAATTATTGTCGATACTCCAGACGCATTACTTGTTTGTCCTAAAGACAAAGCTCAAGAAGTCAAAAAAATTGTAGAAAAGTTAAAAGAGAAAGAAAAACCTCAAGCAAAATTTCCTCCAACCGTCCACAAACCCTGGGGCTTCTATACGATACTGGAAAATAACCCAGGACAACTGGTCAAAAGGCTAGAAGTATTGCCTGGAACCAAGCTTAGCTTGCAAATGCATAATCACCGTAACGAGCAATGGTTAGTCGTTAGGGGAACGGCAGAAGTTCAATTAGAAGACAAAATATTTTTGCTAGAGGAAAATCAGTCTACTTTCATTCCAAAAGGATCTAAACATCGTTTAGGTAATCCTGGCAAAGAGCCTTTAACGATCATGGAAGTTCAATTAGGCGAAAAAATCGACGAAGACGATATCGTACGCTACAAAGACGATTTTGGAAGAGAAGATTCCTAAAGATTCTTAAATTATAACTCCTAATAAAATTTTGGTTAAACCAATCACTTTTTAAGTTTCTCGCTTCCAAACCTACAGTTCTGAGACTTTTGCATTAATTTTTTAAATTTCTTGAAATACTCTTCCACCGTTTCAAACTCTTTCGGACATTCGCTTTCTTCGCGAGACCACTTAATCTTCCGAAGTTCTCTAGAACAATCGAATCCATTATTGCCTTTTTTAACTAACCCAACACAAATCTTCAAACGATTGGCTCTATATTTTATATTGCTATAAACCTTATCGAGAAATGGGGAAACTGGTTTTGCGCAGTCTTCTAATTTTTGAATTTTTTGAATTAAAACATCTGCCCCCTATTAAACTTACTTTTAGTGATACTACAATTTTCAGTCAAGCTTAAAGTAAGAATCAAAATCATCAAATAGTAGCCCATAAGAACTTCTCATCCCAAAAATCCATTTACCTTCATTATAACGACAGGCAAAACGCGCTACCTAAAGTATCTTCATTTTTTTTAAAATTAAGAAACTAAACCATTATTTTTTGATTAACAAACCTTTTATTTCCGTTTATTATTTGGTTTAAACCTAGATAATTCCATACTTAAGAGGTTTATTATGAAATTTAATCTTTACGTTAGCTCCAAAATAATTAAAATTATCCTAATATCGATCATTTTCATTTTTGTAGGATGCGCAAAAAACGTTTCCCCTACTGACGGAGCCATTTTTGAATTCACCGACTCCTCTAAAAATTACATTAGGATACTTCTAGAAGATCCTGGGAAAATTGAAACAGCAAGAAGAATAATACGTGGAGAAGTAAAGAAACATGTTACGGGAATTATAATAAAAAAAACCGCTTCATATAATCCAAAATGGGGTTACCATTTAGACCCTAATACAATTTCATTTGCCGGTTTTTCTATGGAAATATGCGACGCCACAATTCAGTTCACTGAAGATCATTTGGACGAGGTGGGAGGAAGCTTTTTACCAAGCAATCAGTGGTGTCCCTGGACTTCTAAAGTAATTAGGGAAATAAAATAAATAAAACGTCTCAATTTTTTCTAAGGAATTCTAAAACAGCTTGAGTTCCTTGATGAATGATATCAATAGTAGGCTCTTCTAAAGGGTTAGCGTCCACAAACAATAAATTTAGCTTTTGCAGATTGCCAAGCTCCCTGGGTAAACGATTTAATTTGTTGCCGCGAACATCGAGCCCTTTTAAACTCACTAAATTTTCTATCTCCGCAGGCAATTCTGTAATTTTATTCCCTCTCAGGTACAGTTCTTCCAGTTTTGTTAATCGACAAATAGAGATAGGGAAAGCTGAAAAGTTTGAATAATCGATAGCCAGTTTTTTTAAAATTTTTAAATTTCCAAAACTTTCAGGAAGGCTTTCTATTTCGTTACCGCTTAGATTTAACGAAATTTGTAAGCTCGCCAATTTCGGAAGGAATTTCTTTTATCTTCTTCTTTGATAAATCTAACATTGTTCTTCTACTTCTTTTTGCTTCTTGAATAACTTTCAATAATCTTTCATTCGTCATTACAATAAATACCTAAATCTAAATTTAAACCAGAAACCAACAAAAATAACTATCCTACCCGCTTACTTTGTTAATTCTAGAATGCTGGGAACCGTTCGCAGTACTTTATCGTCTTTAAGAATCTTTGCCAACGATTCCGCATCTAACAAATGAGCCTTAGCTTCTTCTTTTTGTCCCATATATAAAAGAAGCGGAGCTAAAGTAAAATGCCCTTGCATAATTCGAAGAGGATTATTATTCATCTGAGCGGCAGGAATCCTATTTCTTATTTGAGATACAGCTTTCTCAATGGCTTCGTGTAATATCTTATAAGAATCAGGTATAGAATCGATATCCATTGGCAAAACTTCTTTTAACAATGCTAGCGATTCAGTCCAATCGCCTTTCCTCCATAATGAAAGCCCTAATATAGCCTCCACAATTTTCTGCTCACTAGTATTGCTAACTTCATTAATAATTTTTAAAGATAGTTTAAAAGAGTCGATTGCCTTTTGAACCTGAGCCTGCTCCCAGGAAACAAGTCCTAAATAGGAAAGTGTCTGAGCTTGTTCAACTTTTTGATTTTTTTCTTCAAATATATCTAGAGACTTTCTAAATGAATTTGCCGCGCGTGGCCATTTCCTTTGACTCAAGAAATAGTTACCCATTTGTATTAGAGTCTGAGCCTCTTTTGATCGATCATTTTCTTTTTGGGATTGATCCAGCGTTTTTTCTAAGTCTGTTAGAGTTTCCATCTTATAAAAAAATCATGTATTCTATGAATATATATTGCAAAGAAACAATATCGTAACGGAATAGAGATAGTAATTGCTATCTTTATTTTTAAAGATTGGCGATTTTATTGAGTTCCGCTAACAACTAAACTTTAAAGGAGAAAGCATCCAATGCCTTCAGCGTCTGCACGTCATATATTAGTAGGAAGCGAAGATGAATGTAATAAATTAAAAAGCGAAATTGAAAACGGCGGAAACTTCGGCGAAGCCGCAAAAAAACATTCAAAATGTCCGTCGGGAGCAAGCGGTGGAGACCTAGGCGAGTTTTACCCAGGCCAAATGGTGCCAGAGTTCGACAAAGTAGTTTTCAATGAAGAAGTCGGAAAAGTCCATGGCCCAGTAAAAACTTCATTCGGCTACCACTTAATCGAGATCACAAGTAGAAGTTAAAAAGTACGCAGTTTATATAGGCTTTCCAATTTGCATTCCTGCAAAATTGGAAAGCCTTTTTTTATCCTTACTGAACCCTGCCTTGAACAAAGGCTGAAACGTAATTAACAATTCTTTTCCAAATTTTCCCCTAACGGAATCAAATTTAATTCTTTTTACTTTAGACAAAATTATTGTCACATCTTCGACTTGGCAGTGGTTCTCTTCTAGATATCTTAATTGTAGGTATTTATATCGATTTTTTTATAATAGTTTTTTAATTTAGGATTTATCTCCCTCAAGTTTTGCAGGATTTTTAAGAAATTTTTCTTCTGTTAAGTAATTTCATTTCTTTAGCAGCATGTAGAAAAGTGGAATGAATTAGAGTGGGAGAAGTATAATAAAAAGCTTTATAGAAAACCCATGGATCCCACTGAAGCCCCTGTTCTTCGAAGAACTTTCTTATAATTGTATAATGCCCTCCCTTAACAAGTATATTAAAAAACATATAAGAAGAGACATGATTAGGTTGACCAAACAAAAGAAATTTATTAAATGGAAAAAAGTCTGTTTTCAATACATGAATAAATTCTTTTAAATCGGTTAAATAAGGATTTAATTTATGACGTTTCTGATAAGCTGAGTATAATTTTTCAAATGAAACCTTCTCTAATTCCGCATTTAAGGAATAGGATTTAGAAAGGAATACCATACCTTCCTTTTTCTGGTCATTGTTTATGTATAACTGCCCTAATAACCAGTAAGCCAACGAAAATTCAGGGGCTTGTTTTATGGCATCATCCAAAATATTTTTTAATAAATTAAAAATAAACGGGTCGCGAGTAGATTCTTTAAACTTCAATAAACTTCCAAAGGAAAATTCTAAAGCGCTTAAAACGTATTCATAATTAATGCGCGACAATGTTTTGTCCGGATTAGAACGAAAAGTACTTTTGAAGCCCTCGGAAACACCTTCATAGGAACAACTTTTATGAATAGCCACACAACCTGTGAAGGATAAATCTTCAATTTTAAAGGCTATGGCTAAACTCTTTAAATACTCAATTTCCAATTGACTCTTTTTCATAGATCTTCCCAAAGGGTTTGAGTCTTTAAAGTTTTCCATGGAAGGATTTATTCGTCTGCTTAAAGCATTTAAAACTCCTAAAGCAAGCATTCTGTTACCGGCGCCATTGGGATGTACGTGATCGTGAAAAAATAACTCTTTCCCTGTAGTATGGCTAGAAATTCCATGATCAATATAAAAGGCTTTGGAATATTTATCGGCTAAATTGCGATAGATTCCGTCTACAGCAGACAGGAATTTCTTCTGGTACTCAATTTCTTTAAATTCTAAACCAGATAATTTTGGATACGATTTCAGTTTTAGAGTGGGAGTATCTTTTTCATGTAATGCGGGTAAACTAATAACACCGACGGGAATGTTATTTTTTTCTGAGGTGGCGACAATCCTTTCCACATTTTCAGCAAAAAACTTTAGGTTTTGCTCCGAAACTTCATAAGCTACAAAAGACTCCTTTTTCAAACCAGGAAAAAGAGGTTTAACAATTTTATTTTTTATAAATGTAATCAAAAATGACCTATGTAAAAAGGTATTTTCGTTAAAACAATATTCGTCTCGGGAACCATAGTTATTTTTTCTTAATTTCTCTAAATCATCCCACCCACCCATCAATAAAACTAGATCGGGTTTATAACTCAAGGCTTCCTTATGAAACAGGTTTTGCACCCCGCAAGAGTTGTACCACATATGTCCCAAATTGATTAATTCATAAACCATATTCTTATCGGGTTTAATATTATTTAACATTCTTTCTAATATTCTAGGATAGGTTATTTCACTATTATCGAGTCCAACGGTTTGAGACCCACCTACAGCAAGAATACGGTACACTTGAGGCTCTGGTTCTTTGGAAAAGAATGGTCCTCGAAAACCTTTGTCATTTAAAACCAAGTTCCCAACTGGAGAAAGAATAGAACCTTCTGAGTAATCAAAGGTAATTTCACCCTTAAGCTTTATTCCTTGTCCTAATCCAGAAAAAACAGGAGAATAAATAATCCGACTCGTGTTTTTAAAAATATTACGACGCCAATGATAGGGAGGATTATTTTCAGAATCCCAATCTAATTCCATAATAGAGTGAACGATAAGCCTTAGTTTATCTTGAACAGGTTTTTCCATATTTAAAAAATAATAATAAGCGCCGTACTCTAATCCACCTAAAATCAAACCAAATATAAAAAGAAATAAGAGAAATTTCGTTACAGTATATTTTTTTATTGAGAAGGAAAATGTCATTGCTATAAGTTAGGATTTATCGGAAGGTTCATTCGAGTGCGGATCTAATGCTATTTAACATTAAACCAAAATTTTTTAAATATTTATATTTAGGAAATGAAAATAATAGAATCTTTAAGTCAAATTTTTGAAGTATTTGACTTAGAAACCGTGTAATTTTTTTCAAAAAGAACAAGAAAATTGAGACTAATGAATTTAAGATTGAAATTTAGTATCGGCTATCGTTTAATCGAAATTACAAGTAGAAGTTAAAAAGTACGCAATTTATATAGGCTTTCCAATTTGCATTCCTGCAAAGTTGGAAAGCCTTTTTTGATTTTACTGAACCAAACCGTTTAGGATAGCGCATTGGATCAACTGTGCGTTATTTTTCATCTTCATTTTTTCTAAGATGTGAGTTCTGTGAGCGCTGATGGTCTTAACGCTTAGAGATAACTTCTCCGCAATTTTTGTTAACGACCTACCCGACACTAACATACTAAATACTTGGTATTCTCTATCCGATAAGTATTCATGCGAAGGCTTATTCTGATCCGCAAAATCTAAAGTCATTTTTCCAAACAATTCAAGACTTGTATGACAACGTCCTTATCAATTCATTTTTATCGGACAGTAGTGAGATAATGGCTATTCTTAACTTCTAAGTTACAGCGTACATTGAACTTATTGGTTTTTATGTGTGTTACTATATGTTTCTTTTATGGTGGAGAATCGTTCTTTTAATTCTCTAAAACTGTCGTTCGATTTCAATTTCTAATTATTTTTTCATCCCCTCATGAAATATTCAGGGTTTTTAAAATTAATTTTTAAATTTGTTTTAGGAATTATATCTATTTGTTTTTTATTGGAAGGAGCTTTTAGAATTTTTGATCCTGAAACAATCGTTCCCGCTCATACAACTCCAGCATTTGGAAATCCTAATGCTTGGAAAAAGAACATTACTTATAAGGCAAAAAGCGGTTCTGATCAATTTTTTCAGGTCACTATAAATAAGAATCACTTTCGAAATTTGAAAGATTACCCATATGAAAAACCTGAAAAAACTATTCGCATTATGGGGCTAGGTAGATCGGTAATGATGGGACAATTCGTAAGCGATAATGAGACTTTTGGTTATTTTTTAGAGAAAACATTTAACGACCGAATTGACCATTTGAATTTTGAATTTCTAAACCTCGGTAAAGGCGGTTGGGACCTCATAAATCAGTTTGTCTATTTGAAAAACGAAGGTTTTAAATATTCTCCGGATCTTATTATTTTATTTCGCCCTCAAAATGAATATCACTACTTAGATATAGGAAATGTTGATTTTTCAAAAATAAGATATAAAAGAGAAAATAGTCGCAAGGTTAAGGTTTTTCTTGAGGGTATAAAGCCAAATGTTAAAGAAGTTTTTTTAATTGAGAAATTAGTTCGCCAGCTTGACAGAATTCCATTTTATTTTGAATTAACTAAAGTTTCCCAATTTTTACATAAGGTCAGGAAAAAACTCAGCGCTCTTTGGACGTCGGGGGATTTAAAAGAAGCTGAACGAAAAAAAAAATTTGAGAAGTTTATTACGTCCCAAAATTTAAAGGAATCAGACGAAATAGAATGGATAATTGAAAACGTTCCTTTCACATCAGATTTTAAAGCGCAAAGTTTATTTCTCTCGCAATTCATAAAAGGAGATAAAAGTCTTGCTGAAATAAGATTGGTCCTTTATCAATGGTTTTTAAATCGGCTAATAGATTTTGCTAAAGCAAATGGAGCCAAAGTATTAGTTGTTGAAACTCCCCGCTCAAATCAAGTTTTGGACATTGTTCCTTTTTCGAAGAAGAAATCATTTTTCCCTTCTATAGAGGGAGCCTATATTTATCGTTCCCTTTCTGATTTGATTTCCTTTCAAAAGACAAATGACATTATGCTTTTATTTTCAAACGATGTTCATTTTACACCAGCAGGAAATAATTTGATGGCGAAACAGGCGTACAACTTTATTTTAGAAAACCGTCTGTTTGAAGAATTAAAACTCACTTCTAAAATAGATTTGCTTTCTTCTGAGGTTTTAAATTCGATCCGAATGTCGAATCGCACAATTCAAGATAAGATTGATGAGAGCCAATATTCGTTTTATTTGACGGGACTTCGCGATATAGAGAACAAGCGTTATGACGATGCTGAAAAAAATCTCTCAACATATTTAGAAGCAAGTAAAAACGATCAAGCTAAATTCTTGTTATGTTACGCCTATTTCGAGAACAAAAAATATTTAAAAGCCGCAAGTTGTTTTCGCTCTGTGCCAAAATACTTTCTCCTTGCTACATTAAAATATAAATATTTAGCTGAGATATATTTAAAAATTGAAGAGCCCGAAAACGCTTTGATGGCGTTGCGAGAGTGGAAAGAACAATTCCCTTTGGAAACAAAAGGTTCATCAGATTTTCATTATTTGAAAGCAAAATCCTTTTGGCAAAAAAATGAGATTAGCCTTGCCGAACTAAACTTTAAAATTGCGTCAAGTAAAGCTCCAAAAAATTATTTAATAGCTTCGACATTAGGTCTTTTTTATTTCAAACAGCAACAATATGAAAATGCTATCAGACAGTATCAGTTAGCAAACGCTTTAAAACCTGAAGACCCTGCATCATATCTTTTTTTATCTTTGGCTAATTTTAAAATTGGAAATGAAAATGAAGGAAACGATTTAATTAAAAAGTTTGTATGGATGTGTAAGAGCTCTTGCGAAGAAATATTGAGAAAAGAAAACTGGTCCCAAAATTAGCGTGGATTGAGAAAATCCTACTTGGCGACCAAAATTAAAAAGGCCTCTAGAAATTCCAGAGGCCTTTTTTTATATAAACTTTTTTTTATTACTGAACCAAACCGTTGCGGATAGCGTATTGGATTAACTGTGCGCTATTCCCCTTCTTGATCTATTTATCATTCATAATAGCTTCGTAATCTCTGCCACCATAAAAGATATTAAGATAATCACGAACCTCTTTTTTTCGTTAACTTCGAAAGCTATAACAGCGTTCTTGTCGACAGCAACAATTCTGAGGTTTTTACGTAGATCGTCCCGCCTATGACCTCCTAATGGGGCCGTTCTGAATTCATAACATTTTTGCCGTAATTTTTTGATATAAGCCCATGCGGTTTCTGGAAAACCGCTAGTTTCTGAAAGGTACTCGTAAATATCTATCAAGTCCTGTATGGCATCGGGGGTTAGAAGAATATCATAATTCTTCATTACCAATACTTTTTACGCGTAGCTGGTGAAGCCGCTCAATATTTCCGAATGCCTGATCAATGGGAATGGGCTTACCACTATTTGCCGACCGCTCTAAACGATGGCGTATTAATGCAAGCCGCGCTTCATGTTCTTCCTCTTGTTTTTGCCACAAACGCATGGCTTCTCGGATAACCTCGCTTGTAGATGCATAAGCTCCGGCCTTTACCTTCTTCTTTATGTCGGTAAGCATATCAAGCGGTAAGGTAATACTAATTTTTTCTGCTTTATCAGTTCGTGGCATCGTTTTAATTTTAGCCAAATAATTAGTAGGACTTTATCCTACCGCTTAAAAGACAAAGATGCAATGACATATAAGGAATAATTTTATTAAATCGAGGCGAGAAGAACTAACAAGAACAATTACCTAGATTCTTCGCCGCCCTTTTAGGGCGACTCAAGAATGACGCCGATTTGGAGTCCTTGCCCTGCTCAAAAACTTTTTATCGAACAACATTTTGAGCTAGTTTCCTAATTAATCGACGGACAACCAATGAGGCGCGCAGGCTAACACTTTTCAACTAACGTTCAAATCCCTAGAGCTTGATTCATAATGTGATATTTTTATTACTGAACCAAACCGTTGCGGATGGCGTATTGGATCAACTGTGCGTTATTTTTCATCTTCATCTTTTCTAAGATGTGAGTTCTGTGTGTGCTGATGGTCTTAACGCTAAGAGACAATTTCTCCGCAATTTTCGTTAACGACCTTCCCGACACTAACATACCAAATACTTGGTATTCTCTATCCGATAAGTATTCATGCGGAGGCTTATTCTGATCTGCAAAATCAAAAGCCAGTTTTTCGGTCAATTCAGGACTTGTATAACGACCTCCTTTAGCAACTTTACGAACGGCTGCCATGAGAGTATCCGGATCTTCTTCTTTAGTCATATAACCTGACGCCCCAGATTTAATAAATCGAATCGCAAAATGGTCTTCCGGAAAAACGCTTAGAACTAAAACAGGAAGTTTAGGACAATCAATTTTCATCTGCTTCAGGGTATCTAAAGTATTATTTCCTCCCATGGATACATCCAATAAAACGATATCGTATTTATCCTCTCGAATTCTTTCCAATATTTCATGCACCGTTGCGGCTTCGCCGGCTACTTCTATATCGGGCGCTTCTGAAAACGCGTGTTTAAGACCTTGCCGAAAAATGGGGTGATCGTCGGCGATTAAAATTCTGATTTGGGCTTTTGTTTCTGTATCGGTGATCATATAAATCTTACAATGAAATGGTTATTACAACTTTGGCGCCTTCATTGGGTTGACTCAAAAAATCAACCGTTCCGCCCCAAACAAGGGCGCGTTCCCTCATGCCCAAAATCCCCAAGGATTTTGGATTAGACACCTGATCTTTGGTTATTCCTATTCCGTCGTCTTCTACTCTTAATGTGATATTTTTGTCTTGCTTTGATAAATCTACAAAAATATTCTTCGCCTTAGCGTGTCTAGAAATATTCGTTAGAGTTTCTTGAAAAATCCTAAACAAGGTAGTGGCTCTGTTTTGATCAATTTCGTCGCTTTTTAAGTTTATTTGACTATTAAAATTAATACTTGTTAGCTTTTGAAACTCTTTACCTTGCCACTCTATTGCTTCTCCTAATCCTAAAAAATCCAAAATTGGAGGTCTAAGATCGGCTGATATCTTTTTAACGGTTTGAATCGTATTATCGATCAAATCGGTCATATGAACCAATTTTTGGTTAGACTCTTTATCTTCGATTTCCCACTTTTTACCAAATAAAGATAACTCTAACTTCAACGTCGAAAGCACTTGACCTAATTCATCGTGGACTTCTCTGGCAATTCGTGTTCTTTCTTCTTCTCGAATCAATTCCAATCTTTGCGCTAAGTCCCTTAATTGCTTTCTAGATCGGACAATTTCATTTTCCCCGATTTTCTTCTCATAAGCCTCGCCCAAGAGCCTAGAAATACCTTCTATTAAATTACGTTCTTCCCTTAAAAAAGGTCCTTCATCCGCTTCCGGCATTTCTTTCAAATAATAGGTTTCAACTGTTCCGCGTAATTCTCCTTTAATGGTAATTTCGCTTGCTTGTTTCCAAAGAGTTTCTTCAAATGGAAATGGGCAATATTCCTTTCCGTCAAAATAAATCTTGGTTCGGGTTATATCCGGATATTGCCATGCCTGGACCATAAACCCAGCCGCTTTATCAAAAATATCTTCGACGTTTTCACAATTTCTTACTAAATTCGTGATTTCATAAATACAGGTAAGCTCTTTGATTCTCTCGCGAACATTATGTAAAAGAACTTTTTGTTTTTCATCGGCTCTTTTTCTTTCTAGAACCCTACCAATCTGAGTTCCAATGTTTTCCATACCTTCTAGAATTTCCTCGTCAGGCTCTAAAGCCATGGACGAAAAAAACTCCATAACCCCAACAACCTCATGTCCAATGAATATTGGAAACGCAAACCCGGCGCGAACGCCTATATCTTCAGCTGTTTTAGCTCTTGGAAAGTTTTCGTCCTTCGTAACGTCGGGGATCCAAGCGGGTTTTCCGCTAGCCATAACCCGCCCCGGTAAACCAACTCCAGGAGCAAGCGGCGTATTTTCTGTTACGGTTCGAAATGTCTCAAATCTACTGGGGTCCTCCAAATGCCAAATAACCGAAGGCACCATTCCTTCTCTTGAATCCTCAGCGGTAAAATAGATATGTCCAACAGGCCATCCAGTCTCTTCACAAATTCGCTTAAGCCCTTTATGCAGAGCCTTTTCTAACGGTTGATTTTCGTTAGAATAAACTGCAATATCCTTATGCAGCTGGATTAAATTGCCTTTTTCTTTGATTAACTCCATTAAATTTCCATTACAAACGAATTCGTAAAACGAAGAGGGAGGAATTTTTTATCGAATAAGTTGGATAGTCTTAGGAAAGTAAAACTCTGATAACCCTATAGTTCAATTACAAACCAATCAATAATTTAAAGGTCTATTATATCAGACAAAAAAAACTCAAAAACCAATAAATTCAAAAAATAAGGTTTTTCCTATAGAAAATCAGTCATTCTTTAGTCTCAGTCTAGCGTTTCTTTCTTCAATTTCTTTATGCAGCTTTTCTTTGAACGCTTCGATCCCGCCATACTTTTTCTCGTAACGGGCTCTAATTTGATCTACGGATCGCACTTTGTCCGCCTTTGCGCCTACTAAGCAGTTACCTGAAACGTCGCAAGCCCAAATGGGAAGATCTTTAGCGATTTCATCCCTTAAATCTTCCGGGATATTACTAATGTGTGGTAAGGATGCATAATTGGGGTCGGCCGTCTCTTCAATTCTATCTAACTCTGTCACTAAATCTTCAATAGACTCGCCATTCCAGGAGCCAAGCTCCTCGTCGCCATCGGCAGACATAATCCGGTTTGACACTTTAGGGTCAACAACAACCTTATCTAAAGAAAACCTTCTTTTATTTTCAGAATTCACAATATTGCTCTATCAAAAGTAATTTAATCAGTTTTGAAATTACGCCAATTGATCGTTTAGATAATCGGGTAATAACGTTTCTTCATCCATTAAGGCAACTGCAACTTGTTCTAAAAGCAACCCCTTTGCCCCTCTTAAATCAGCTCCACTCAAATAGGAACCATTTAAATTAGCGCCGCTAAAATCAACGCCTTTGGAGTTAGACCATGTTAAATCAACTTCTTCCAAATTAGTACCGCGAAAAATTGCGTTACTTAAATTAGCGTCTTGAAGATTTGCCCCTCTTAAATCGGCTCCAGAAAAATCAGAATGGGAAAAATTTCCACCCATTAAATCGGCTTCAATCAACCTTGCATCCTTAAATTCGGTATTTTGCAAATTCATACCGCGTAAATCAGCTTTTTTGCCTTTTTCTCCCATAGAGTCGAACCAAACCTCATGATCTTTAATTATCGTCGATAAGTCCATAATCGAAGAAAATCCCTCATTTTGAAAATGTTGGACTCTTTCTCTGCTCTAAATAATCTTTTAACGCCTCTTTCCAGTGTCGTAATTTATAACCCGCTACTGATTCAAATCGAACCGACGATAATCTAGAGTTTTTGGGGCGCGGAGCTTTTGCTCCATACTCAGCAGTTGAAATTGACGCTATCTTGTTTTTATCTACTCCTATTTCAGAGTAAATAGCGGCGGCAAATTCTTGCCATGAACATTCGCCGCTATTAGAAACGTTTATAGTTCCTTTTGTTCCATTTTGTATCAATCTAACAATAGATTTCGCAAGGTCTCCAGTAAAAGTTGGAGCCCCAACCTGATCGCTCACAACTTTTAAGTCTTCCCCTTTTTCTCCCCTTTTCAAAATACTCTCAACAAAGTTCTTGCCACCTAAACCAAAAAGCCACGAAGTTCTTATAATTAAATGATTTTCTAAAGTTTCTTGAACGTTTTTTTCGCCTAATAATTTAGATTGACCATATACATTAATAGGGTTTGTTGAATCTTCTTCTATATAAGGGCTGTCTTTTGAACCGTCAAAAACATAATCCGTGCTTACATATAAAAGCTTAGCGTTAATTTTTTTACAGGCTAAAGCTACGTTCTTTGCTCCATCTCCATTTATAGAGTTGGCCAATTCTTTTTGATCTTCACAATTATCTACCAAGGTATATGCGGCAGATAAAATCACAATAGTCGGATTAATTTCTAATAGTTTATTCTCTGTTGCGTAAGCGTCTGTAATATCAAGATCCTGTTTACCTAAACCTTGAAAGTCTAACGACGCATCACTTAAAGCCCGGACAAGATCTTTTCCAAGCATTCCATTAGCGCCGATTATCAGAACTCTCATATTTAAATAACCAGTTTTGATCTGATCTTAAAACCATTAGATTTCATCGTTTTTAGATAGCCAATCATCTCCAAACACCTAAAGTATTACATTAACTACTAGCCTTTAAGGGACGCCACCACCACTCATTTTCCTGGTACCACTTAATTGAATCTACAATGGCTTGATCAAAGTTAAATTTAGGTTTCCAGTCGCATTCTTTTTCAAGTTTTGTTGAATCTATTGCATACCTGCGATCATGTCCTAATCTATCTTCAACATATTTTTTGAGAGAATCAGGTTTCCCAAGTTCTTTTAATAATATGTCTGTTATCTCTAAATTCGTTTTTTCTTGCCATGATCCCACATTATAAACTTCGCCAGGTTTGCCATTCTTATAAACAGCGTCGATGGCGCTGCAATGATCTTCAACATGAATCCAATCGCGAACATTCTTACCATCTCCATAAATTGGGACAGGTATATCTTCCATTAAGTTGGTAATAAATAGAGGAATAAGCTTTTCTGGGAATTGGTAGGGACCAAAGTTATTACAACAACGAGTGATTAAAACGGGAAAAGAATAAGTCTCGAAAAACGAGCGACAAATTAAATCGGCAGAAGCTTTACTAGCTGCATAAGGACTATTAGGTTGAATTTGGGATTCTTCCGTAAAAAGTCCTTTGGGGCCTAGCGACCCATAAACTTCGTCGGTGGAGATTTGAATAAACCGAGATACCTTCGCCTCTCTAGCCGCTTGAAGCAGATTATATGTTCCCTGAATATTTGTAGTTAAAAATACAGCTGGATTGTCAATACTACGATCAACATGAGATTCTGCGGCAAAATTAATAACCACATCGAATTTTTCCGCCCTAAACAGGTCAAAGATAAAATTTGAGTCTTCTATATCGCCTTTAACAAAACGGTAAGAAGGATTCGCCTTCAAATCTTTTAAACTTTCTAAGTTACCGGCATAAGTCAGCTTATCTAAATTAACTAATTGGTCTTCTTTATAATTTTTTAAAAAATAACGAACAAAATTCCCGCCAATAAACCCGGCGCCGCCGGTAACTAAAAATTTCAACTCTTAACCTCTAAAAATACTATTTTCTTCAATTTTTAAAATTTACCACCCAAGGGCCTTGTAGTTTGGAAATTTTTGACAAAAAAATCAAGGTAAATTGTACACCCTCTCTGCATCAACCCCATTCTTCCTCATAAACCACATAACCCGAATGATTCATTCCTACTTTAGAATAAACATTCTTGCCAGTCTCATTATCATCCATTACATATAATCTTATAGCCTTTGCTAATGAGTCTTTCTCCGCCAAATTCTTTATATGTTTATAAAGAGACCGAAAACAACCTTTACTTCTATATTGCTTTAGCACATATACACTTTGCAACCACCATATTTGCCCAGCCCGCCAGTCGCTCCATTCGTAAGTCACCATAGTTTGGCCCGCTATTGAACCGGAACACTCAGCCACAAAATACCTAGCCAACGACGGATCAGATACCGCCAACTTTACGCCTTCGGAAATAATCCTCTTATCCAATTCTTTATCTTCAGTTTCGCGGGCAATTCCAATATTCATATCAGCGATAATTGGAACATCGGCAATAGTTGCTTCGCGTATTTTAAACGTTTCTGACGTCATAAGATCTATTTCCCAGTAAACACAAAATTAAAATTAAACCAGACAAAAAATTAGTATGAAATTTGATAGAAATTAACGGTAATTTATCATGATTAAATCCGCATTACTGTTGTAATTTCAAATAGATAGTTGTACGATATATTTAAGTTCCGGATATTTTGAACAGTTTTGTCTCACACTAAATTCTAAATTTTCATGCTGCCGAACACCCCTAAAACTTCAACTTCTGGGGATACACAAGTTAACCCATCCTCAGCAAAAGTGGAAATAGGTTCAACGAAATCGACCGTCACTCCGGTTTCTTATGCCTCTAAAACTATGAAGCGTGAACGTCGGTATTCGGACAAAATCCAGCCTATCATAGACCAAATCCTAGCTTCCAAAAATATTAAACCAATACTTTTCAATTTAACCAAGGATTTAACGGAAGCTTTTGATTCGCAAGAAGCCACCATATACGCTATTGATAGAACCAACAAACAAATTTTTTCCCGCAACGTAAAGCTTGAAAAAATAAAAGAAATCCGATTAGACATTTCCCCTTTAAGTATGGCGGGATATTCGGCCTCCGCCGGTAAAATGCTGAATGTAGAAAATGCGTACGACAAATCAGAACTAAAAAAATTCCATCCAGACCTTCATTTCGACGAAAGATGGGACAAAAAAACGGAATTTCAAACTAAATCCGCTCTAATTGTTCCCCTACCCCATAACAAAAAATTAATGGGCGTTTTAGAACTGTTAAATAAAAAAAACGGAGCCAAGTTCAGTAACGACGACGTAAAGATGGCTAGAGAATTGGCCGCCACTCTTGGGCTTGCCATGGTAAAAATGGAAGTCGAAGACGTCCAAGAACGGCTCATTTCGACTTCTCACGCTATTCATTCGGCAGAATCCATTGACGAAATTTTAATCACGCTCAAAAAGCCTATTCTACAACTCTTTGACGCCTCCCTCGTCACCGTATATGTAGTGGATTATTCAAAAAACGAAATCTATTCTAAAGTTAAATCAGGGAACGCTATAAATGAAATTCGAGTTCCTATTTCATCAAAAAGTATTTCTGGCTGGGTCGCCTTAGAAAAAAAAGTAGCCAAGATTAAAGATGTTTCAAATAGTAGTGAATTAAAAAAGTTTAGCAAAGATTTAACTTTCGACGACTCATGGGATAAAAAATCAGGTTTTAAAACTAAATCAATGTTGGCCATGCCAATAATGAATCAAGGAAAACTGATGGGCGTTGTTCAATTGGTGAACAAAATCAACGAAGAAGAATTTTCCGAATACGACGAACAGAATGGGAAAATCATTTGCGACGTACTAGGTTTAGCGTTTAGCAATCAGCTAAGGCTAGCCAGCGCAAAAGCTTCTAAATTTAGTTTTTTACTTGTTCGAGGAAAAGTAACAGAAGAAGAATTAAGTCGGGTTACCGCTAAATCTCGCGAAGAAGATACCGACATTGAAGCCTTAATGCTAAAAGAACTTTCCTTAAGGCGCGAAGATATAGGCAAATCGTTAGAACATTTTTATAAAATCCCCTATTTCGAATTTAACGGATCGTTTATTTTACCGGAAGAGATCTTTTCTGGGCTGAACAAGGAATTTCTACTAAAAAATCATTGGACTCCACTTCAACAAGACGACCAGAAAGCAGTAATTCTAATAGACGACCCAGAAGACGAAAAAAAGATTGAAGAAATAAAACTTAATTACCCTTCTCAAACTTTAGAATTTAAAGTTGGCTTAAAAGCCGACATTGCCGACTTCATTAATTCTGCCGTAGCTTCTACTCAAACAAAATCTTCTGAAAAACCCGAAGAACTATCTTCTATTTTAGACTCCCTCCAAACCGAAAGAGATTTATCAGAAGCGCAGGAAGCGGTAAAGGAAGAAGAAGTCAGTATGTTCAGCGACCGCAATAGCGGTATAGTCAGACTAGTTAATAAAATCATAACCGAAGCGTACGCCGATGGAGTTTCGGACATACATATAGAGCCTGGAATAGAAAAGAAAAACATGAAAATCCGGTTCCGGAAAGATGGCGTTTGTCGGATATATGAAGAAATACCCTTCATGTTTAAGCAAGCCACTATTTCCCGACTCAAAATTATGGCCCGCTTGAACATTGCAGAGAAACGTCTCCCCCAAGATGGAAAAATAAAAATGAACTTTGGGGATAATGAAATAGAGCTACGGGTGGCAACATGCCCTACGGTTGGAGGAAACGAAGATATAGTAATGAGGATTTTGGCTTCCAGTAAACCAATTCCTCTCGATAAAATGAATTTTTCCAAAAGGAACCTCGAGTTAACAAAAAAAATGATCCAAAAGCCTTATGGATTGATTTTGGTTGTTGGACCTACCGGTTCTGGAAAGACCACTACTCTGCATTCGGTTTTGGGTCATATAAATAAACCCGAAAAAAAGATTTGGACAGCGGAAGATCCCGTTGAAATCACTCAAGAGGGATTAAGACAGGTTCAAATGCAATCTAATATTGGTTTGGATTTTGCCCGAGCCATGCGATCGTTTTTGCGAGGCGATCCCGATGTAATCATGGTGGGCGAAATGCGAGATGTCGAAACCTGCTCCATTGGATTGGAAGCTTCTTTAACCGGCCATTTAGTTTTAAGTACTTTGCACACTAACTCGGCCCCCGAAACTATTACTCGACTCATTGATATGGGAATGAACCCTATCAATTTTGCCGACGCTCTTCTAGTCATTTTGGCGCAACGTTTAGCTAGGACGCTTTGCAAATTCTGTAAACAACCCTATCAGCCAACTCGCGAAGAGTTTGATCGAATAGTCGATGAGTACGGAGCGGATGACTTTGAAAGATTAGAAATACAATTCTCAGAATACTTAACATTTTATAGGGCTGTTGGTTGCGCTCGTTGCAGCCAAACAGGTTATTCCGGCCGTACTGGCTTGCATGAATTGCTAGAAGGAACTAGCGAAATAAAACGTATGATTATGAAAAAGGCGTTGATGGAAGATATACGCAGACAAGCTATTAAAGACGGTATGACTACTTTAAAGCAAGACGGTATCGCAAAAATCTTTAAAGGCGACTGCGACTTAAAACAAATTTTAGCCGTTTGTGTGGCCTAAATCACAGAACTTAGAATTTAGTTTTTGTATTATTAAGAAATAATAATTTGGAACCTTCATGCCAACTTATCTAAAATCTCCAATACCTGAAAACACCTTAGAAGAAGTTGAAAGTCGCTGGCAAGCTCTCTCCAACCTGATCCAATCTGGAGATAAAATAAACGATTTAATTCCCGACTTAGCTCAATTACTAAAAGAAATTTTTGATTGCCAAGTTGTCACCTTATTTGGATTAGATAGAGCAAATAGACAATTATTCTCAAGAAATGAAATTAATGATAAGTTTCCAGAAATTCGTATAGATATTTCAAGAAAAAGTATCGCAGGCTTCGTATCCGCGGTGGGTATGTCTTTAAATATAGAAAACGTTCACGATAAAGACGAATTATTAAAATACCACCCCGATCTAAAATTCGATCCAACTTGGGATAAAAAGCTAAATTTCAAAACCAAATCTATAATGGCTATCCCTCTGCCTCACAATAAAAAACTGGTAGGCGTTTTAGAAATAATAAATAAAAGTGCCAGTAAAAAGTTTTCAGAAAAGGACTTTCGTAAAGCAAAAGAGATTTCTCCAATCCTGGGTCAGGCGATGTCTAAATTAGACTTGGATAATCTCCAAGTCGATAGCGCGACAAAATCAAATTTAGAACGACAGGAAAAATTCCACGCAATTACGCAAGCTATTCATTCTGCGAGAAACGTCGATGAAATTTTACTTGAACAGAAAAACTCTATTCTGGAATTATTCGACGCTGAATCCATCACGATTTATGCGGTTCAATCAGAAAAAAATGAAATTGTTTCCAAAGTTAAAAGCGGCGAATCTATAAATGAGATTCGAGTCCCCATATCTCCTAGAAGTATCGCGGGATTTGTGGCTTTAGAACAAAAACGACTCAACATAAAAGATGTTTACGAAGATAATGAACTTAAAAAAATCCACCCTGAGTTAAGTTTCGACGGTTCATGGGACAAAAAAACAGGTTATAGAACTCGCTCAATGTTAGTTTACCCTCTTATTTTTGATAATCAGCTAATGGGAATCATTCAACTAATAAATAAAAAAGAAGGCGACCAGTTTAATCCTTTAGACGAGCAACAAGCTCAACTAATGTCAGAAACTTTAGCCTTAGCTTTTTTTAATCAAAGAAAATTCGTAAAACAAGTTCCGACAAAATTCAGTTATCTAATTTATAACGGTCTCATATCAGTTGAAGAACTTACCAACGCAATTGCTAAAGCTCGAAAATCTAATCTAGATCCTCAAACTGTATTAGTCAACGATCACGGTATAAAACGTAAAGAAGTAGGAAAGTCTCTTTCCGATTTTTATAAAATCCCCTATTTTGAATACGATTCTTCCATCATTTTGCCAGGTAATGTATTTGAAGGACTGAACAAAAACTATCTTGCCAAAAACTTTTGGGTACCTTTATCTAAGGAAGGTAAAAAAGTTGAGATCTTAATTGACGACCCCAACGATCAAGATAAAATTCAAAACATAAAACTTATTTTCTCAAAACAAAATATTGAATTTAAAGTCGGGCTAAGATTAGACATTTGAGATTTTCTAAATGCATCGGTCGGAGAAGCCCCCATTTCTGAGGATATGGAGGAACACTAAGAAGCAATTTCGTCGTTACTAGATTCGCTGAAACATGAAAAAGACGATATGGGCATCGTTGATGACGAGGAAGAAGAAGATAGCGCCATTAGCGATAACGATAGCACTATTGTCCGCCTAGTTAATAAAGTAATAACCGACGCATATGCAAGCGGTGTTTCTGATATTCACGTAGAACCGGGAATTGGTAAAGAAAACTTATTAGTTCGATTTCGTAAAGACGGCGCTTGTAGACAATACGAGGAGATACCTCATTTATACAAACAAGCTTTTGTGTCGCGTTTAAAAATCATGTCCAAATTAGATATCGCGGAAAAACGACTACCGCAAGACGGCAAAATCAAAATGAAATATGGGGCTAAAGAAATTGAGTTACGGGTCGCCACCTGCCCTACTGTAGGCGGCAATGAAGATGTTGTTATGCGGATACTTGCGGCTAGCAAACCTATCCCATTGGATAAGATGAATTTTTCCGACCGAAACCTTAACTTAATCCAAGACACAGTTAAAAAACCATATGGATTAATCCTAGTGGTTGGTCCCACAGGTTCGGGAAAGACAACCACTTTACATTCCTGCTTGGGCTATATTAACGATCCTGAACGCAAAATCTGGACAGCCGAAGACCCCGTCGAAATCACTCAAAAAGGACTCCGGCAAGTACAAATGCACTCGAAAATTGGATTAGATTTCGCTCGCGCTATGCGTTCATTTCTTCGCGGGGATCCAGATGTAATTATGGTGGGTGAAATGCGAGATTCAGAAACCTGCTCTATCGGTTTAGAAGCGTCTTTAACAGGTCATCTCGTCTTTAGTACCTTACATACTAACTCCGCTCCCGAAACCATTACTCGGCTGTTGGACATGGGAATGAATCCATTAAACTTTGCCGACGCCCTTTTATTAATTGTTGCGCAAAGATTGGTTAGAACCTTATGTAAAGAATGTAAGGAACCCTATAATCCTTCAGAAGATGAATTTCAAAAACTAGTCCACGAGTATGGAGCAAACGATTTTCCGAATTTAGGAATCGAATATAGTAAAGACCTTACCCTTTATCGTCCTAAAGGTTGCTCAAAATGTAGCGATACGGGATATTCTGGAAGGACAGGTCTTCATGAATTGTTAGAAGGAACAGCTGATATAAAAAGAATGGTTATGAAAAAAGAGTTGGTTGAAAAACTCAGAGCTCAGGCAATTGGCGATGGAATGACTACATTAAAACAAGATGGAATATGGAAAATATTTAAAGGGCAATGCGATCTAAAACAAGTACTGGCGGTTTGTATCGCATAACTCATTAAATTAATACCAAATTGATAAGAAAAACCTAACTGGCAAAATTAAAAATGAACTCTCCAACTACAGTAGAGCCAAACAAAAACGTCGAAGAAGACTCGAATAAAGTAAATTCAATATTTTCTCAATTTTACTCAGCGACCAATATTATAGAAGTCTGGCAAAAAAGCCGAGAAAAATTATTGGATTACCTAGAGTGCGAAGAAATCGTCGTTTTTGCCTTAGATCGTCCTAACCGACAACTTTACTCCGTAAACTTTGATGGTAACAGCGATGAAATTAGAGTAGACATCAGTCGTAAAAGTCTTGCAGGGTTTTGCGCCGCCACAGGCAAGCCAATCCGCATATCAAATGCAAAAACCTCGGAAGAGTTGACATCATATCACCCAGATCTCAATTTTGATTCTTGGTGGAGCTCAAACCTTAAGATTGATCCGAGATCGGTAATGGCCCTTCCAATTCCCCACAATAAAAAACTAGTGGGAATAATGGAAATTTTTAATAAGAAAGACGGATCTCCATTCTCTCCAGACGATTTTAAAAGAGCAAAGGAACTAACTCCAAGTATCGGCGTCGCCATTCTTAAGATAGAGACTCAAGAAATAGAAGGCGAAGGCATGAGCTTAAAAGGTTCTTCTTTTGAAAAAAAAGGAGAGAAAGTTCAAGCTCTAACCCAAGCTATTCACTCTGCTAAAAATATAGACGAAGTAATAATTGATCTTAGAGATTCCATGTTGGATTTGTTCGAGGCTAAACTGATAACCATTTATGGCGTCGATCCTTCCAAAAACGAAGTATTTTCTAAATTTAAAACCGAAAAAGACGATATAAGCGAGATCAGGGTTCCAATCAATTCCAAGAGTATCTCAGGTTGTGTGGCTATGTTAAAAAAACCAATGATGATAGCCAATGTTTACGACTCTCTAGAACTAAAAAGATATCACCCTGAATTATCGTTTAATAGCACATTCATGAAAGACCTTAAATCTATGATGGTCTTTCCTTTGATGCATGATTCCCAGTTAATGGGAGTTCTACAGGTCATGAGACAGGTAGAAGATCCTCCCTTTAATACCGCCGATGAAAAAGGCGGCGAAATGTTTGCTAAAACGCTTTCCCTAGCCTTTAGCAAAATGTATCGTGAAGAAAAAATTCGAGCAATCTCGGTCTCTATTCATTCTGCGAACAATATCGACGATATCCTTTTAAAATTAAAAGATTCACTTTTAGATCTTTTTCATGCAGAACGCCTCACTATCTACGCTTACGACAAAAAAACCAACGAAGTTTTTTCGAAAATTAAATCAGGTCAAGCTATTAAGGAAATTAGAGTTCCAGTTTCCCCTAAAAGTATCGCTGGCTGCATCGCAACTTTATTAAAGCCGGCTAATATTAACGACGTCCACAATAGCGTAGAGTTAACATGTTTTCACCCACAACTACGTTTTGACGACAAATGGGATAAAGCTTCAGGGTTTACTTCTAAGGCCATGTTGGTCTACCCATTAATTTTTCAAGGCCAATTAATGGGAGTCATGCAACTTGTAAATAAAACTGACGGGTTAACTTTTAACAAACAGGATGAAAATACCGCAGAAATCATATCGGAAGTTTTAGCTCTTGGCTTACATAATCAAACAAAATATTCTAAAGAGAAAAAGACCCGCTTCGACTTATTGATCCAAGACGGAACCCTTTCCCAAAATGAATTAACTGCAGCCAATATTGGCGCGAGGAAACAAAAATTAAGCCCCGAATTCGTGCTAATCAAAAACCATGGGTTTGAAAAAAAAGATATAGGAAAATCTCTTTCTCATTATTATAGCCTGCCCTTTATAGACCTATCCGAACCTGGCGTCATAACTGAAAATCTAACTACCAGTCTAAATAAAAAAGAGCTTAAAGAAGAACTATGGCTTCCAGTGTCCATTTCAGACTCTAATATGACCATAGCTATAGTAGATCCGAAAAACTCAGATACAGTTAGTAAAATTACAATGTTATTTCCAAAGAATGAATTGGAATTCAAAGTTTGCATCAGAGAAGATATCCTTGATTATCTATCAGGAGAAAAAACAACCACAGAAGGGTTCGGTTCCAGGCAACCTGTCGCAAAATTAGGAGGAAGCCCACCTGACCAAGGTTTGATCGACGTTGACGCCTTGATTGCAGAAATGGAAGGAGACGAAGACGAAACGGGCGCAGATGCAAACGAAGCGTTAACCCAGGCCGACAACATGACGGCAATCCGAGTTCAAGATATCTTAACGGACGCTCTTAACCAACAAGCGTCTGACATCCACTTTGAACCGGCAATTGGAAACAAATCAATAACTATTCGGTTTAGAGTTGATGGTGTATGTAGGCAGTACCACCCACAAGCCGATATGAACCCCCGCGATATCATCACTATCCTAAAAAAAATGGCCAAACTTTCCATCACAGACTACCACGTGCCTCAAGATGGAAAGTTTAAAATGAAAATCGGTCATGAAGAAGTTGAATACAAACTATCTATTTATCCAACCTTTGGACAAACTGAAGATGTCGTTTTACATAAAGTCGAATCTTTAAAACCGATTCCTTTAAAGGAAATGAACCTATTCAGTCGTAATTTGGGGCTAGTAGAAGATAACTTAAAAAAGCCTAATGGTATGATGCTTTTTGTGGGACCTTCCGGATCGGGCAAAACCACAATGGTTCACTCTTGTTTAGAACATATTAATACGCCACGAATAAAAATCTTTACGGCCGAGAACCCTGTAGAAATCGTTCAAAGTGGAATACGCCAAATTCAAATCGATGAAAAAAATGGTTTAACTTATCCCAAAGCCATTAATTCATTAGCAAATGGCGATGCAGACGTAATTCTTTTGGGAGAATTATCCGATAAAGAAACCGCTGGCGTTGCTTTAGAAACAGCGTTAACCGGCCGTTTAATCTTATCTACTTTGCGCTTAAATTCAACAATAGACGCGATTAGACATATGTTGAATCTAGAGCTAAATCCAATGAATCTAGCTCAGGGCTTATTACTAATTGGAGCTCAAAGGTTTGTCGTTACTCTTTGTAAAACCTGCAAAGAAAGCTACCATCCAGAAAAAGAAGAATTTGATCAATTGATGCAAGAATATGGTAAAGAAGGTTTTCCAAAACTAGGGATTAAATACACAGATAAACTAAAACTCTATAAACCTGCGGGATGCGGAAAGTGCAATGGCTATGGTTATTC
>JAYOZP010000010.1:67379-70860 GCA_038154245.1 Nitrospinales bacterium
TTCTGGTAGGACATGTATTTATGAAATCATGGAAATGACCCCGTCTATTAAACAACTAATCGTTGAAAAAGCAGATTTAAAACAAATAAAAGAACAAGCCATTTATGAAGGAATGAATACTTTAAAACAAGATGGAATTTGGAAAATATTTCGCGGTTATTGCGACTTGAAACAAGTATTAGCTGTTTGTAACTTTTAACGACCTTTCACTTAATCTTCCTAAAAATGATTTCGTTGATAGTAACCTTACTCCAATGAACTCAAACCAATTTGACGTAATTGTCATAGGCGGCGGTCCCGCTGGAGGCAACGCCGCATATCATCTTTCGAAAAATAACTTAAGCGTCGGCTTTTTTGAAAAATCCGAACTGCCAAGGCATAAAGTATGCGCAGGCGGGATTACGCGCCGAGCGGCAAAGCTCTACCCTCCTGATTTAAGCGCCGTTTCTGAAAATGAATGCTCGCATCTAGAGCTTTTCCTTGATTTAAAATTCGAAAAACCATTCTTATCGAGCGCAAAAGATCCATTAGTAACCATGGTGATGCGCAATCAATTCGATTATGCCTTAATTCAATTAGCAAAAAACTCCGGAGCGCAGATATTTGAAAAAACTTTAGTCAAAAACGTAATCTCAAAAAGGGACCATATTGAGATCTCAACAGATAAAGGTTCATTTCAATCAAAATACTTAATTCTCGCCGACGGAGCTGCGGGAAGGCTGGCAAAACTCTTAAACTGGCCAGATACCAGACGCCTCGTTCCAGCTGTAGAAATTGAGTTGCCAGTTGAAAAAGACATCATGGAGCGTTTTCAAAATAAAGCGCGCTTTGATTTTGGCCAAATCACCAAAGGATATGGATGGGTATTTCCAAAACGTTCTCACCTATCCATTGGAATATTGAGCCAAAATAAAAAAACTCTGAGAAAAGAATTCCATAAATACCTAAGTTTTCTAGAAATCGATATTCCAAAAGAAAATTTAGAAATTAAAGGACACATGATTCCCATGAGCCCAAGGAAAGCGCCCTATATTCGTGATCGAGTAATACTTGTCGGGGATTCCGCCGGCTTCGTAGACCCAATCACGGCAGAAGGAATCTCTTATGCCTTACAAAGTGGTTTTCTAGCTTCTCAAGCTCTATTAAAAAGCGAAATGGAGCCAAAGGGAGTTAAAGAATATTATGAGAACGCAATTAATAAAGAAATAATCCGAGAAATAAAGATTGCGCAAGTTTTAGCCAAAATAGTCTATGGTCCTCCATATATAAGATCCTTTCTATTCGGAATTGCTGGAGATCATTTTTGTAAAGCTCTAACAAAAATTATTAATGGGGAAAAAACTTATTTCGACTATTTGATGGACTTTAAAAGTTATAGACGCTTTAGCTCGGGGCTCTATAAAAACCTTTTACCTGCATTAAAAGGCAACCATTAAAGTTTATAATTTTATTTTCTTAGGAAATCCACCGATAATCTTTAAAAGAACCTACTTCCAGTCTTCTAATGAATTTAATATGAAAATTTTATTAAAAAATAGATTTTACCTTTTTACTTTAGCCCTTTGGGTTTCTATTTCTTTAGCCATCCCTCAAACAGCGCTAGCGCAAAAAAAGGAGAAAAAGAAAGTTCGAACAGAAGAGATCGTTCGAGAAGTGAAAGGTCTATCCGGCAACCCATTATTATTTGCCCAAAGATGGATCAACAAACAAAAAGACTTTGTGCTCGTGGAATTCAAACCAGGCAAAAAAGGTATCTATCTAACCAATGGAACTTTGACAGGGAAAACCGAAAACGGGAAAGTTATAAAAATTTCCGTACCCGAAGATTTTACAAAAGATAACCCTGGAATGATTTTGGATCACTTAAGAGCTTTAAGGTCGCGATTGGATTCGTCGGAAGTAAGTCGCAACGAATTAAGAGAGCAGTTAGTTCGCAATGCAAAGTTAAAAAAGGTCTGGGCAAAACGTAAACTAAAAATTGAAAAACATATACAAAAAACAATTAATGCTAGGATAGACGAGGTCTTTGAAAACGAATTATCCTCGGCAGATAGAAGTGTAATGGCCAATTTAGAAAAAGAATTAGACTCTGAATTAAGGGCAAATATTGTCGATGAAATTGAACAAGAAGTTTTAAAAGATTTACCCGACGCGGATCTTGAGGAGCTAGATCGAGAAATCAATAAACGAGTTGATAAAGAATTGAATACAAGGGTGGCCGAAGAAATTCATCAAATGATTTTAAATGAAAAACTTGGAAACAATCCGGAATTTGCAGACGCTAGAAAGCTAGTCCATAGAGTAGTCAGTAGGAATAGGCCAAAAATAGAGGCCGAAGTGCGTTCGCAATTTCAGGCTAAAGAGAGAGAACAATATGTAAAACTAAAAAATAAAATTTTATACGGAATCATCCCTCCCGAAGAAATGGACAATTCCATAATGGGAAAGCTAAAACGCTGGTGGGCCAAATTTGTCCCCCAAAAGTAATATTCACCATCTTAATTTTTCAAACTAATTATTTTCAAATGTATTCAAACTACCGCTATCGCTTATTTACAGAAAAATCACATAAAACTTTCATTTTATTATTTTTTTTAACTGAACTGCCCTTAAATCAATATTTTATTGAAACAAATAATTAAATAAGCCTTTTTTTCTCAAAGAGTTACTGGACTTTTTTTTATTATTTGGTAATCTTAAGAAAATATTAAAAACCTAATATAGCCTAATTAACGGTTTTATAATGATTTCTAAAGTATTAATTTTAGGAGAAGAAGAGACTCCTTGCAATTGTTTATACCAATCTTTAAAGTTAGTTTTTGAAGACGTGGAAATCATTAATTGGGAAAAGAAAAATAACTTCAGCTTTTCCCATCAAGAAGCCCCCTACGGCATACTAGTTGCATTAACTTCTAAGGAGATGAGTGAAAAAACTCATTCGATATTCTTAGAACTATCATCGAAAATGAAAACCGACCAAACCATTCAATGGTTAAATATTCCTTTTGGACCTGGTATACATAAATTACCTCATGAAATAAATTTTCCTCCAATACTTGAAGAAATAATAAATAATATTAATAACCCTGAATATAAAATAAAATACATGCCATTAATCGACAGAATTATTTCTCATCGCGATTTTTTAATTGATAAAATAACGGCTTTCAGACACAACCTGCAAAATAAAAATGGAACTTGTACAAAATTATGCGAATTAAAATTAGCAAAGTTTAATGAACATCAAGATTTTTTAAAACTCAAAGATGATGTACAAGAATTCTTAGATGATGTTAACCAACCAGATAGTTTTACATTCACAATTTCAAAAGGAATAAAAAACCTATTTAACCAATTTGAATCGCTAGGTCCCGGTCCCGCCCTAGAAAAACATTTTCCAGAAATTAAAACTAAATTAGATAAAAATTCACTACTGTCCGGTAAAAGTTAATTGGTATTGAATGTGTTCGGTTTCAACTCG
>JAYOZP010000011.1:0-65124 GCA_038154245.1 Nitrospinales bacterium
TTCCGATATAATATAACCTTTTTTTAAACTTTTTAACCTGTTTTTAGAGATTCCTGGTAGTAAGTGTCATCCATTGATTTTAATGACAGTGAGAATATGTCTATATGGGGGAGCAACTCGTCTAGAGCTTCTTTTGTTATGAAGCAAGCGGATTTGTAAAGGTTACTCAAACCAGCCTTACGAGCTAATTTGGCCGTTTCGATAACAAATTCATGCCATACAACCGGATCGTTATAAGTCCATGACAGCGTTCCGATATTGTGTCTCAAAGCCGTATCGACAATTCCCTGAGGGGTCATTTCATGTACGTCTTTATTTTCGACGAATTTGTATTGGGATGTTTTCCAATTCTGACAATAATGGCAATTTAAATTACAACCGATATTGCCTAAAGAAAGAATCCGTGAACCGGGAGCATAATGAAATATAGCTTCAGTCTCAATTGCTTCTTCCGTAATATGAACGCCTTTGCCAAAAGTATAAGTTACTAATCGACCGTTTTGATTGCCTCGAACGCCGCAAAAACCAACTTCTCCTTCTTTTATTCTACATTTGCGGGGCGATAAGTGGCATCGCACGGAGCCGTCTTCAAGTTTCTCTTCTAAATTGGCAATGCGATAATCGTTTTTCCAATCCATCAAATTCTTTTTTCTTTAAAATATTTATCAATATGAGATAGAGCTTTAACTTGCCTTTTATTAAAGGTTTAGTTTAACAGCTTTTTTTTATTTTACCGATTCAAAAAGTCTTTTAACCACGTTGGAGCCCGTTTTTCAATATTTTTCGAAAGATCGGTTTTAGATGGATCCGGGAGCGCATCGCGATCAATTTTGCCATTTGGAGATAACGGGAACTTTTCTAATCTTACAAATGCTTGTGGAATCATGAACTCTGGAAGTTTTTTCTCAAGAACTTTCCTTAATTTTTCTTCTGAAATATGAGTTTCATTAGTTGGAACGAAGTAAGTGGTTAATACTTTATTTTGGTTCGTATTGCTTCTTAAAATTACGACGGACCTAGCAATGTTCGGCTGAGCGTTCATTGTGGACTCAATCTCTCCCAGCTCAACGCGAAATCCACGAATTTTTATTTGATTGTCCGCGCGACCTAAAAATTCAATTTCTCCATTAGGAAGGTATTTAGCTAAGTCACCTGTTTTATAAAGGGGAGTGGTAGAGTTTTTATCAAATGGATTGGTTACAAATTTTTCTTGAGTTAATTCGGGACGATTGAGATAGCCGTTGGCAACGCAAACTCCGCCTAGATGTAATTCACCTGGAACTCCAATGGGGACAGGTTGAAGCTCTGTATCTAGAATGAAAACTTTGACATTGCTTAAAGCGCGGCCAATGGTGGGGCCCAACGGACGAAACATTTTAGAATCATTCGTCAAGCAAGCCGTTACCGTTACATGACCCTCGGCGGGGCCATATCCGTTAAAAAAATTTTGTCCCTTGGACCAACGGTCAACATTTTCATTCGTGCATCTTTCGCCAACGGCAACGATAGTTTCCAAGGACGGGAAGCCAGGATTAGGAAGTATCGACAACAAGGATGGCGGCAACATCGCTAAAGTTATTTTCTTTTCGTTAATAATTTTAGGTAATTCTAAAATTGAAAATAAACTTTTTTTACCGCTGAAAACCAAAGCTCCACCCGATAGTAAGGCGGTAAAAATTTCCCAAACCGCAACATCGAAACCAAAAGAGGAAAATTGCAAGATTTTACTTTCGGAATGAACTTTGAAGAGATTATTTGACGCTTGTATTAAGTTGCACAGGCCATCATGACGCAATAATATACCCTTAGGTTGACCGGTCGAACCTGAAGTGAAAATGACATAGGCTAAGTCTTTAGGTACTCCGGCAACATTTAGATTGGTGTTTGAATATTGAGAAAGGTTTTTATCTGGTTCGTCTAAGCAAATTGTTGTTTCCGCTTGAAAAGGAAGTTTTTCTAGAAGTTTTTTTTGAGTTAAAAGGATCGGAGAATTGGTTTCTTTAAAAATATACTCTAAGCGGTCGCTTGGATAGCTTGAATCCATTGGAACAAACGCTCCGCCAGCTTTTAAGATGGCTAAAATACCAACTACCATGTCGAAAGATTTTTCAACGCAAATACCAACTAATTTATTAGGACCTACTCCTTTATCTTTTAAATAACCAGCTAACTGATTTGATTGAATATTAAGATCTTTATAAGTAAGTTCTTTATTTTCCCAAATTGCCGCTATAGCGTCCGGTCTTTTTTCAACAACAGACTCGAATATTTGATGAGCGCAAAGGGTATTGGAGTATTTAGATTGGGTTTGGTTCCAAAGTTTTGTTAGTTGCTCGAACTCTGCTGGGGTCAAAATAGATAATCGCGATATCATTTCTTGAGGATTGTTAATTCCATTTTTCAAAAGCTCCAAAAAATGCAGCCCCATGCGTTCAAAAGACTTAGAGTCCCACAAATCGACATTGCATTGCGCCAGCCCTTGAATAATCCCATTTACTTCAATAAATTTAAAATTTAAATAAGGATTAGGTATTGATCCTAGACAATTGGTCAAATCTTTTGAATTTATTTTTTGGTCGTTAGAGAAGTTAAAATAAACTTTGTAATAAGCCGAACCGGAGGTTTCTGTTTTTGGTTGTAAACTTTCTAATAGAGTTTCTAATGGGTCGCTTAATTCTGTTTTTGAATCTAAAATATTTGATGAATTATTTTGTATAGAATTTTCAAAAGAAATAGAAGAAAAAGAATTGCTTTTTATCCATTGAATAGAGTCTAAATTTTGGCCTGTTTCGTTTAGAGGAATTGAGTCATTTAAAAACCCAATAAAAATATCTTTTTGACCTGAATAACGGTGAAGTAGGATTTGTAACGTCCCAAATAAAAGATCGGAAATTGATATTCTTCGGGTATTACAAAAATTGAAACAATCGTCTTGTAACGATTTTGATAATTTGATGTGTTGGTTCGATATCATTTATCTAAGTTTATTTTTCAAATCTGAATTATTTTATAAGCAGAATTGTAACATTCAGTTACTATAAGCCGGCGATCAATTTAATAAAGATCCTGCATTATTTTTTTCTTTCCTTTGCTCTTTCCATGAAAAAAAACTTTAATTTTCTTTTGGGATTTTGGTTCATATTTTTAGCCGGAATTGGATTAAGAATATATAACCTTGATAATACTTTAGGGCCAGGCGACGAAAACCAATATCTCCTTGATTATGGAAATACTCCATTTAAATATATAGCCACTACTTTTTTTTTCGGTGGCCATCATATATTTCATACGCTAGTTATGCGTTTGATGATTGTTCTATTTGGGGACGAAAATGCCATTGCCATAAGGTTTCCCGCATTTATTTGCGGACTAGGCTCTCTTTTTCTGGTTTTTAAAATAAGCCAAATACTTTTCAAGTCAAAAGTTATACCTTTTTTGTCTCTCGCCATGATTGTTCTGAGTCCCATTCATATTTATTACTCGAATATAGCTAGAGGTTATAGCTTTATTATATTTTTTTCCGCTTTGATGATTTTTGCGGTTCTTCGTATTTTTGAATCGGGAAAATTTGGAATATGGGGATGGGTATTATCGATTTCAGCTTTTTTGTCGACTTATACTATTGCTACTAACGTTTATTTTGTTTTTGGGTTGGGATGTTTGGTCGCTTTGGTTGTGTTTGTGCCTCGTTTATTTAAAGAAACTAATTTTTCTGAAAATGATCGAAAACAAATTATCTTAGGTTTTTTAACCATTTTTATTGCCGCAGGTTTAATGGCTCTTGCCGCTTATTGGCCCGTCTTGGACCAATTGACCGGCGAGGCGAAAAGCTATCACTTACCAAAGACTGCCGAGTCGAATAATTTTCAAACAGTTTATAAAGTAGCTGAAAACTTATTTGATATGGTTTTTGTAGGGAAATTAATATTTTTTTCTCCTTTTGTTATTGTGGGGTTTTTTTCTACAGATATAAAGAAGAAATCTTATCAAATATTAGCGGTTTGCTTATTGATAATCCCATTCTTGGTGCCGCTAGTAACAGGCGTTGGAGGATACGGAAGAAATTTTCTTTTTGAAATTATTATAATCTTTCCATTTATGGCTGGAGGTTTAGTTGCATTTGGATTCTGGCTAGAAAAAAATTTGAAGCGCTCAATTTGGATTTTGAAAAATGGATTGGCGTTAATATTTCTTTTCGTTGCCATTTGGCAAATATTTTTTGTTTACTTTCCGTCTTCAGATAAAGGATTTGATTTAAAAAAGTTTAAGGATGAAATGAGAAGTTTTGTGAATCCTTTGGATTTATTATTGATTACCAGCCCTAAAGACTATTGGTATTCCCACAACGTTTATAAAAAGAATTTAAAACGCTCAATTTTTTTGAACAAAGTATCAGGTATTAAGGTTGCGGCAGGAGACAAAGAAAAATTAATCAACTTTCAATTACTTGACGGCTTTAAGAAATTTCCTGTTTTTAAGTTTTTACAAGATAGAAAAGAAATTATTTCAAAAAAAACGCATAGAGGTTTTTCAGTATTTTCATTGGATGAGAGGCAGAATATTGCCTTATTAGAAAAAGACTTTGAATCTGAAGTCGTTTGGTTGCCAGTTAAAGGCGAGGGAAAGGTAGAAATCGAAAGAAAAAATACGCTTGTAGGTAATTCTTCCATAAAAATTATAAATAAAAAATCAAATGAACCATTTTTCGCTCAAGCCCATTTGAATCGAATTATTCAAGTTGGGAATCCAATGTTTGTGGTTATGTTATGGGGAGGATTGGAATTAGAAAAGGAGAATGGAGGTTATAATATAGCTGCGCCAACTCTCATCTTAGAGCATATCCAGACTAAAAAACATCTAGCTCTGAGAATGGGCAAAATAAATGATGGTATAGTGCATTATGCTCGCAAGAACTCCCAAGATAATGGTCCAAAGTGGATGCTTTCTTCATTTATTGGAATTATTTTACAGGGGGAATTCAGCTTGAAATTGCAAATTGCTGCGTTAGAGGGGCGGTCGGCAATTTTCGATGGAATAAGCCTTTTCTTATTTGACGTTCCTAGTTAGAAGTGAAAGTTTATTAATGGAAAAAGAAAACGAGAACAAATCATTATTAGCTCAGGAATATAAAGTTTTACATGAAGTTTCGCAGGCTCTTCAATCTTCCTTAGAAATCAAGGAAATGTTAGAGAAAGTTCTATGGAGTATTACGCAGTTTGAAGAACTTAAGGTGGAACAAAAAGCGGGTATATTTCTGTCGGATTCTGATAATAAAATTCTCAAACTTTATACGACAGTTGGTTACTTTTCTGAAGAGTTTCTTGAAAAAGAAAGGGAAGTGCCGTTTGGAGAATGTTTGTGCGGTAGGGTCGCTGTTTCCGGACAATTGTTGATGAGTGAAAGCTGTTTCGAAGACTCGCGTCATGAGAGAACTTTTACGGATATGACAGCGCATGGCCATTATATTGTGCCTCTAAAGAGCCAGGAAGATTTGATTGGAGTCATGTTTCTTTACACAAATACAAACCCCTCTTGGTATCGACATAGTCAGGAAGTTCTGATTTCGATCGGGGGCCTTATAGCGAACGCTATCAAAAGAAAACAAATTGAAGAAGAATTAAATCGTCACAGAAATCATTTAGAAGAATTGGTCGATTCTCGAACATCTGAGTTAATTCAAGCCAATGCAAAATTAAAAATAGAAATCGAAGAACATAAAGAAACTCAAGTAGATTTAATCGACTCAAGAGAACAACTAAGAAAATTGAGTAATCAAATACAGGATGTTCGAGAAGAGGAAAAAACTAAAATTTCTAGGGAAGTCCACGACCGTCTTGGTCAGGCGTTAACGGCTCTAAAGATGGATACCTCTAACATTGAAAAAAAGCTCTCATCAGATCAAGTCGATTTGAAAGGACGTCTTCAATCAATGACGGCTACCATAGACAATACAATTAAGTCGGTGCAACAAATTGCAATGGAGCTTAGACCTCCAGTTTTAGACGCTTTTGGTCTTTGTGAAGCGATCGAATGGGAAGCTGGAGAATGCAAAAAAAGATATGGGATTAATTTTGATCTGAATTGTTTACAGGACCATGTTAATTTAGAATCAAACCTAAAAACTGCTTTATTTCGTATCTTTCAAGAAATTCTTACAAATGTTGTTCGCCATTCTAAGGCTACTAATGTCCGAGTTAGTTTCCAATTAATTGAAGATACGTTGGTTTTTGAGGTTGAAGATAATGGTGTTGGGATTAAAAAAGAAAATATAAAAAGTTCTAATTCAATAGGACTTATTGGTATTCAGGAAAGGGCTAATTCTTTTAATGGGAAAGTAGAGTTTGAAGGGCATCCCGGAAAAGGAACTAAGATAACGGTTAAAATTGCTATTTAAAAATGAAACCTTCTAAATCAACTATAAAAGTCTTGATTGCCGACGATCATGAAATTGTTCGCCAGGGCTTGAAAACAATTATTTCCGAGACCCATGATTTATGCGTTGTTGGCGAGGCTGAAAATGGTAACGAAGTTTTGGAAAAAATTAAAGATATAGAAGTCGATGTAGTCGTACTTGATTTTGATATGCCAGGTAAGAATGGTTTGGATACTCTAATTGAACTAAAATCGATTTATCCGAAAATTCCTGTCTTAATTTTAAGTATTTTTCCTGAAGATCATTATGGTACACGATTCCTAAAAGCCGGAGCCGCAGGGTATCTCGGAAAAGCGAGTGCATCGGATCAATTGGTAGAAGCTGTTAGAAAAGTTTCGAGAGGAGGGAAATTTGTATCGCCTGAGTTAACCGATAAATTAGTCGCGAATTTAAATAAGGATTCTGAAAAGCTTCCACATGAAACGCTGACCGATAGAGAATTTCAAGTTTTTTGTATGCTCGCCGCCGGAAAAAAATTAAAAGAAATTGCGGAAACTCTTTGCTTGAGCGTAAATACTGTTAGTACTTATAGATCGCGTATTTTAGTTAAAATGGACGTTGAGAATAATGCCGATCTTATCCATTATGCTATTAAAAATGGATTAGTGAATTGATCGTTATTATTAGTTTGGAAGATTTAAATATTTTTTAACGGTTCTTCTATCCAATCCTGTTCTTCTGGCCACTTCTTCGTAAGTGCCAAATCGTTTATGTAGTAATTCACAATATTGGCTTAATAATTCAACCGCTTTTAAGTTTCCTTTTTCTATTTCATTAAGCAAGTTGTCGTCAAGGTTTACTTTTTTTGTGAAGTCGCCTTTGTAATTACGGGTTAGTAATATTCGTCGGACGGCTTGTTCAAGTTCTCGGACGTTCCCAGGCCATGAATATTGAGGTGGAAGATCTTTTTTAAACGAATCTAAAACCATCTCAGTTAACGTTGAGCTTTTTTCTCCCGTCATTCTGGTAATGAGTAATTGTACCAGCCGATCTAACTCCGAAGGATCTTCTTGAATACGTTGCCGCAATGGAGGAGCGGTAATAAAATCAGAGCAGAGTCTGTAAAAAAAATCGTCTCTAAAGTACCCCTCGTCTCTCAACTTTGCGAGAGGTCGGTTGGTTGCGGCTATTACTCTGCCGGAAAATTTTTTTTCAGAATGACTTCCAACTGGAGAGAACGTTCGTTCTTGCAGGACTTTCAGTAGTTTAATTTGTATTGGAATTCCTATGTCTCCAATCTCGTCTAAAAATAGGGATCCATGAGAACTACACATTTCGAATAATCCCTTATGATTCTCTACCGCTCCGGTAAACGATCCCTTTCGATGACCAAATAGTTCTGATTCGATTAAAGATTCAGGAAATTGAGAGAGGTTCATTGAAATAAAGGTTTCATTGAAGTTGTGAGTAAAGTTTTTCTTTATCGGGTCGAAGGGAATAAACCCCGACCTCCCAATTGCCGACGCTGCCGCTCCTTTCCCTGTCCCTGTTTCTCCTAGAATCATGGTGGAGAAGTCCTCCATTCGATTCCATAAATACTGATCATAAATTCTGACGTCAAAAGTAAAAACGTTATTCCATAAAGCGAACCGGAGCGATTTCATTGATGAGCTTTCGCCGATTAACGCTTCGGAAATAAAGTAAAAGGCTCTTCTTAATTGGTAAAAAATACCTAAATATCGCACAGCTTCTTGTTGCGATAATCCTGGATTGGTAAGTTCTAGAATTAATTTTTCGGCAAAAGGTACGGTTATGGGCCCAGTTTTGGCTTGTAATTGAGCTAGGATTAATTCGTCTAACTGAGGGACGAATAGATGATATGTTCGAAATAATATAGCGTTTTTTAGCAATGATCGGTCGTCTTCGGAATACATGTCTATCGAAATTCCGCCTTTTTCTCCAAGTTTTGAAAGTCGTTCGTTGAGAGGTTCGTAAACAGCGCTAATGTAATGCTCTTGCCCCATATTGTTCTGAACTTTTTCGAATTTGAAATGCTTTTTTATTTCCTCCCATTCTTCGCTAAATGGATTTGTAAAAATTGCTTTGGAAGCTAAGGAAAAAAATTCTTTATCTTTAGAGTCGAGATTCCGTGTTGCTTTCATTTAGTCCACTTTTTAGGTTTTCAGTACAAAAATTGTAAGTTATGTAGTCTTTAATTGTACATTTTTATGGGAATTATTTTGATTAGAATTTTTTGAGAAAAATAACTGCCATAATTCAAAGGTTTTCAATGAGCTCATTTTGGCGCCTTAGTTGCTAATGATCAAGATGTGACTTAAGTCACAAAAAGCCAAAAAATTGAATGCTGTGATTTTCTTGATGAGCGATTAGTCTTCTTAGATATCTAATTGAAAATTGGCGGTTATTTTATAAAAAAGTTCCAATTTAGAAAAGAATGGGAACCAATCTTAATATTGAAGAAAATTTTGAGAGTCCGAAGTTGTAATGAATATCTTGGGTGGATTGAAAATAAGATTTCTTTTTGTAAATTTTACGAGACGTTTATTTTTAAAGTTATTTGAAACGTTAGGAGTGAAAATGCCTACTAAACCAATACGTTTTCAATATGCTAGCGCCAATACGGTTTTTTGCATGTTAATTCAATACTTATTTTTTGCATTTACAAAAGTTGGAGATTTTACGCTTAGCAAAACAAACTGGTTGGAGAACATTGATTCTCCTAAAAATTTGCGAAAACTTGGATCTTTTTTGTTTTTGGTTGTTGCTTTAGTTGGGATTTTCTTAATAGACAAAACTCCTCAAAGAGCCGAGTGGATTTCGTTTGCCGATAGTAGAAACTTCGCCAGTATCCCAAATTTTGTAAACGTAATTTCTAACATGTTTTTTATTTGTATTGGAGCTTACGGATTGAGGTTTGTGCTTGTTTCTCAGCGAAGAAGCTACGCTTTTGAATTTGAATGGGAAAGAATTGCTCCAACAATATTCTTCATTGGGATTTTAATGAAGGGGATCGGATCTATTTGGTTTTCACATAGAACCTAGCTTATCTAGACTTATTTGGGATCAGTTTCCAATGACATTTATATTTATGGGAATTTTTGGAATTGTGATGGGAGATCGAATTCAGTCGGATTCGCCGAAAAATATTTTTGGCCCCTTATTATTCTTAACCTCGTTGAGCGCTGGATGGTGGACTTGGGCGATAATTAATGGAATTGGGTTTGAAAGACCGTATCTATTTGTGCAATTTTTTCCTTTACTGGCGATGCTAATTATCCTAATTTTTTTTCCAGGTCGATATACGCATGAAATAGATTATTGGAGAGTTTTACTTTTTTATACTTGCTCAGGTTTTTTTGGAGCGTATGATCTTCAAACTTTCGATATTTTACTAGTTATAAGTGGAGAAAGCCTTGGGCATATTTTGATGGCGGGAGCGGCGTGGCAATTATTATCGATGTTTCAAAATAGAAAACGAAATTTATTTAAAACAGAATAAATAAATTACAAACCGATTTTTGAAGGTTTTGCCTTAAATTAATTTTATGACTGAATTTGAGTTTTGAGAGAAAAGTTTTCGTACGGAGAAAGGAATGGTAGTAATTTATTTTTCTTGAATTTGTCTTAATAGATTTAGGTTTTGATCTCCAGAAACTTCTAATATTCCATAAGCTCCTCTATCAATCCTAGAAATAGCGTGATCTAATATTACAAAGTTCCCTGAGTTTTCTAGTTTTAACTCGACTGCGGCCGCTCCCCCTGCCGGTATTAGCGTAGTTTGAATAGACGTTACCTCGGATTTTAAAGATCCTTCTGGATATACTTTATCGAATATTTCTCCAATAATATGGAGACTCGAAATTTTTGAAACTCCCGCGTTTCCAAAAAAGATTCTAATAGTTTCTCCTTGCTTAGCTTTTAAAGCTCTGTGGCCGGTTAGAGCCCTCACTCGACCATTGAAGACTATGTATTCTGGCGTTTCTCTCATCATTTTACTAGGGGAGAATTTTTGAAATCCCTTTTCGCCAACTAATCCGTGAGTAAAAAACTCTCCCTGAGTTATATAAAATTCTTTATCAACATGCGTCAAACCTTCTTTTGGTTCGATTAAAATTAAACCATAGAGCCCATTGGAAATATGAGTGGGAACATTGCCAGAGGCGCAATGATAAAGGAAGATTCCAGGATGGAGAGCTTTAAACGAAATAATTTTGTTTTCTCCTGGCTTAACTTGAGTAAGATTTGCGCCGCCTCCCGGCCCTGTTACAGCATGAAAATCGATGGAATGTGTATGAGTGCTTGATTTATGATTGCTCAAAGTTAGCTCTATTTGATCTCCAACGCGAGCCCTCAAAAAAGGTCCAGGAACAGTTTCATTATAAGTCCAGAATAGATACTCTGTCCCATCAGCCAAATATGAAATTACTTCTTTTGCTTCTAATTTGAAGGAAACCTTAGAGCTGGTGTTTTGCAAGATTGGTTTCGGTATGTCGTTAGGTTTCTTTGAAATTTCTGAGACTTTAGATATTAAGTTTTTATCGAATGTATGAAGATGGGGCGCTTCGGAAGGTCCCACCCCCTTTAAATGCGAATGATGGTGTCCATGTTTATTCGCGGAGTCCGCAGCCATTGATAAATGAAACGTGAAGACGCAGGTTAATAGCAATGTTATTACTAAAAATGATTTTTTTATTTTCATTTCAATAGAATAGCAGTTAAAAGATTTTGCGGAAAATTTAAGTTCGAAATTATTTTACTTTTTAAAGATTTAATTGGAGTATCGGCAGAGAGAAGTTCTCTCTGCCGATGACGCTTGTTATTTAGCCAATTTACCTTGAGTGATGACTTTTGGATCTTTATTTCCATCAACAACCAAGTGACCAATAGCCCCTTTTGCCACTCGGAATATGCTGTGATCGACTAAGACATAAGATCCTGGCCAATCGACTTTAAATTCTACAATGACCGCTCCGGCTGAGGGGACTAAAGTTGTTTGAATATTTTTGTTTATTAATCCCCCAATACCGCCTTCAACATAAACTTTGTCAAAAATTTCTCCAATGACGTGAAAGGAGGAGGCTTTATTTGGACCAATGTTACCAAAGAAGATTCGTACAGTTTCGCCAACGTTTGCTTTTAAAGCATTTTTTCCTAATAATGCGCCTTCTTTGCCGTTAAAGACAACATAAGTAGGATTTTCCGCCAAACCTCTGTCCATATCAAAGGTCGCTTCTCCCTTTTCAGGATCAGACGCGTAAAATTCACTTTGCATAACATAGTATTCTCTATCTACCTTAGGCAACCCTCCTTTTGGTTCCACTAAAACTAAGCCATACATTCCATTTGAGATATGATCGACGATAGAACCCGCAGCGCAATGGTAAATATAAAGGCCTGGAGCCATAGCGTTGAAAGTAAAAGTTTTTGTCTCTCCAGGAGCAACAGCGCTTAAAGCGGCTCCTCCATGCGCTCCATTAACGGCGTGGATATCTATGTTGTGTGGTTGAGTATTTGTTTTTGCGTTAGATAGGTGAAATTCAACGCTATCGCCAACTTGAACTCTGGCCATTGGGCCTGGAACGGTTCCGCCAAAACTCCAAAATCCATATTTAACGCCTTCGGAAATTTCCGAAACATATTCTTTAGCTTCCAGATTAACCACAACAGTCGTGGGAGTATTCCTCTTTATCGGAGCGGGTACGTTAGGAGCTGTAGTCAACTTTGCGGTTTCTTTTGCAAAAACTCCAGTGATCCCATAGAGATTGATTAATAAAAAGACGCTTAAAAAATTAAAAAATTTCAATTTTTTTGAATACTTCATTGTACTTCTCCTTATGGCTTTTATTTTAGATTTGTCCCAAAAAGCTTCGCCAGGCTAAAAGGGAGTTGTTAAAAAAGTAAAATTATTTTTGTTATCCAGCCGCTTGTGCCGCAATTCTTTGGACGTTTAAAGCTTTTGGAAAAAGGATATTGTTTTCTTTATGTGTGTGAATAAAAAGATCGCTTTCTAGGGTCTCCAATTCTTTATATAAGTATTTAAAAGTATTGCAGGCATTATCTGGAACGGTGTAATTATTTGTTAGCCTTCGCATGGTTTCTAAACGGCTTCCTAGGTTTTTGTGTTGTTCTGCCATTACTCGTATATGATTACCAATTTGTTTTAATATTTTTTCCTGCGCCGAATCTTCGTTTATCAGCTTTTGAATCATTGGAAACAATATTGCTTCCTCTTTCATCATGTGTGGTTCCAGATCGTTGCGAAGAGCCTGTAAAGTTTTACTCGCCTCAAAGAGTTCCGGGTTTTTTTTACCGTGCGCATTTAGTACTTTTTTCATTGCTTGAGTCAACTCGGGTAACATGTCTCTCATATATAGGTGATGATTAACTAAGATATTCTCGATTAATTCTTGCAGGCTCAAAGACTCCCAATTTTTTTTAATGAGTAAAGATTCGTTGATTGTTGATTGATTTAGTTCGTTGAATACCTCGTTGGGATCCAATTTTTTTTGATAACAAGCAACTTCTAGGGGTATTGATCCTCCACAACAAAAGTCGATTCCAAACTTCTTAAAAGTTTTAATAGAATGTTGAGTTGCAAAACTTCTGACTTCGCTGTGAATTGTTAAATTAGGAAAATTCATGGCAAACCTCAGATAAAAATATTATAATGATAAAAAGACCTTTTTATCTCTAATTAAGTATAATGTAGTAATTCTAATTAAAGATGTCGAGGTCTTTTTATCTGGTTTCTAATTTTGTTGTTAATATCACATTTGAACCCAAACAATAATTTTAACATGTGCAATAATACAATTTATTAATAAAACCAATAATTGCCTACATAGATAGGCATTATTAGAGGTAAACTAATGATCTCCCAAACTTCTGAGTATGCCCTCCGCGCTGTGGTTTGTCTGGCTCTTTCTCCGGAGACTCCCAAAACAACAGCAGATATAGCCAAAATAACGAAAGTACCTGAGTATTACCTTTCCAAAGTTATGTTGGCATTGGCAAAAAATGAAATCGTAAGATCTCAAAGAGGACTTCATGGAGGTTATTTATTGGCCTATGAGCCTGAAGACTTATCTCTTTTAGATGTGGTTAATGCGGTCGATCCAATTAAAAAGTTAGAAAGTTGTCCTTTAAAGCTGGAAACTCATGGAACCAATTTATGCGCTTTGCATAAAAGAATTAATGAATCAATTAGTAGCGTAGAGGAAGTATTTCGCGAATCCACAATAAAGACGATATTAACCGAGCCTGCCAAGAGTAAAGCTTTAATAGAGTCTAATTGATGCTTTGGGTTTTAGTTATAATTTCGTTGCTATTTCAGGCGTGTGTTTCCGCGCCTCCTCTCCCTCCTCCTGATAAAGTAACCTCAATGAGTTTGCTCAATGAGTCCAAAGATCGCTACCAAAAATGTTTACTGAGTAATCGAAACGACTTTTCCGAGTGTTCTCTAGAGAAAGAGATTTACGAAACCAATTTGAGCGTTCATCAAGCTTCTTTTGGAATTGAAAAGCCTCAAGCTCCATCTCCGAAAAATTTTAACCATATTCTAAATTGGAAAACAACATGGGGTAATATTTCGACGGGTTTTACAGGAAGGACGGTTTTTGGCCGTTATCCTGATTATGATGGAATTTTAAAAGGTTCTATTGAAGACGATGGTTCTTTAGTAGGGTATTGGTTTCAAAAAACTTCTCGACATAGATGCGAGTATTCTTTAGACAGGACTTACCATTGGGGAACTTTTCGCTTTAATAATTTTACCCGTGGAGAGTTTTACGGAAATTGGGCTTATTGCGATAACGCTCCCGGTTCCGGTGGCCTTTGGGATGGAAAACGGATTTCGTCAGAAAAAAAGGAATAAGTTTTTTCTAGAAGCGCTATCTAGTTTAAAGATCCTATTCTGGTTGGGATTGTTTTTCAGGCAAAAGTATTTTAAAAACGCTGCCCTGGCCGGGAACACTTTCTACGGTAATATCTCCGCTATGACGATCAACTATTTTTTTACAATGGGCCAAACCGATTCCGCTCCCTTCAAAATCATTTCTATTAACTAATCGTTCAAAAGGGCGGAATATTTTCTCTGCATATTTTGTGTCGAAGCCAATTCCGTTATCCTTAACTGTAATTTCCCAATTTCCTTTTTCTTTCGTTTTTTCGCTACTAATTTCTACCACGGGAGGTATTCCTTCCAAATGAAATTTCAGAGCGTTGGCAATCAAATTTTGAAATAATTGATATAGCAAAGAAGATTCGCCGTCAACTAGGGGTAAATTACCAATCAAAACTTTTCCTTTAGTTGTCTGAACTTGAGCGTCTAAATTATGGACTGCTTTTTTCGCAATGGAATTAAGGTCTACAGTTTCGAAAGATTTGGGTTCCATTGAAGCCTGAGAGTATTGCAATAGATTATCTATTAATTTAGATAAATGGTTAGTAATAGCTCCCATGTTATTTATAAAGCCTTTACCTTGTTCGTCTAAAAGATCTCTATAATCCTCTTTCAAAAAGTTTCCCAGAGTTTCAATTTTTCGTAAAGGGGCTCTAAGGTCATGGGATACTACCGAAGCAAAAGATTCCAAGTCTTCATTACTTCTTTCCAATTCTGCGATATAGCGGCGTAACATTAATTGATTGCGAACCCTAACCAAAACCTCTTCTTGCTTAAAAGGTTTTGTAATGTAATCTACGGCGCCCAATTCAAATCCTCTTACAATGTCTTCTTCTTCAGTTTTGGCTGTTAAAAAGATTATAGGTGTATTTTGAGTGGCTTCATTGGACTTTAGGCGTCGACAGGTTTCAAATCCGTCGATTCCGGGCATCATGATGTCCAACAAAATTAGATCTGGTAAAAAAATAAGAGAAAAATCTAAAGCTTTTTCCCCGTTTAACGCTATGGAAATTTCATAACCTTGAGCGGTTAAAGTTTTGTACAAAACGTCGATATTAGCGGGAATATCGTCCGCTATCAAAATCTTCATTCCTTTTAAATCGCTTGGATTAAAGTATTTCATTTAGTTGAGATTTCGATATTGTTTCTGGGTTTTGCGATTTCATTTTTAAAGCTTATAGGGTTCTTTTAGTGTAGGGATTCTAAAGTATTTTTATGTTTGGCGATATTACAAACTTTAGAAAACATACAAAACGCAAAATTTTGATCCAAATTTTTTAAAAAAAATACCCTTGATTTTATTTACATTCGTAGTAAATTATAAATAAGGCCTGAGGAAAGTATTTTGCTTTTTAAAATTGAACGGTAAGAGTTTTTAAAATTTTTATTTAGGTGACTTATGTCTTATTTTCAGTCAATTCCTAAGTCTAAAGAACGTTTTATCCAATTTGTGGGTATGATCATTTTGGGAGTGGTTACAAGTTTCTTGTTCATGAAACACGGGATGGAATTCACGCCAGAATTTTTTCGAAATTATGTTCAATCGCTTGGAATTGTGGGGCCTCTATTTTATACGTTTATTTTTATCGTTCGTCCTTTTTTCCTAATACCTTCTATTGCTCTATTCATAGCGGGTGGATTAGCATTTGGACCTATATGGGGGCCAATTTACGCTTCAGTTGGGGCTGTTGCCGGTGGGGTATTGGCTTTTATAGTGGCTCGAAAAATGGGACATGAATATGTAAGGGCAAAATTGAAGCTTGGTACAAACATAATCGAAAACGCAAGATTTGAATTCTGGGTGGTTTTCATTTTAAGTTTAATTCCTATAATACCTGTGACCGCGATTAATTACGGTTCTGGGATTTCTTCTATGTCTTTAAGGAGTTATATAACCTCTCATGCTTTGGGTTTGACTCCACGAATATTTGCTTTTGGTTATTTGGGAGATACTTTATTGGAAATCGGATCGCAGAGATTCGAAATGGCGCTGATAGGAGTTATTTTGATGGCGCTTATCACTCTAGTAATTAAGAAACGATATAATCCAAAGCTTAATCGAAAGTCAAATTCTTTTTCTAATCAAGAGCTGGAATCAGATATAAAAATGAACGGCAATCTTTCATATCTAAAATATGAAATAAAGGATACTCTTTCCAATAATTGAAAAAATATTAGATAGAATGGCTTAAGATCGGCCTGATCTTAAAAAAGAATGGATTACGTATTCTATAAAAAGATGTTTTCTCTTTTTTAAAAAAGCTCGCTTGATGTTTTGATTTTAAAAGAAACTGGTTTATAATTCCCCTTTTCACTTCCTTATAGTAATAATCAGAATATCGATAGGATTTTTCCTATTTCCTGCTCGGCTGTTTCACATGGGATGCGGCCTCCGATAACAATCTAAAAGTGGAAGTTTAAGGTTTTAAAATAAATGATCAAAACTACTTTAATAGGACACGCATGCCTTTTAATACAGACTGAAGAAACGACAATCCTTACGGATCCCGTTTGGTTTGATTATCTTTGGGAAGATATCAATGTTCTTTGTCCAAGTATTGTTTTAGAAAAAGATAAAGTACCGCCAATAGATGTTCTTTATTTATCGCACCGACATCAGGATCATTTCGACGTTCGAACTTTAGCTTATCTAGTTAACAACGACAGAATTCTTAAACCTGACGCAACTATACTAGCTCCGAACGACCCGCTCCTTTTAGATATTCTCAAAGAGCTAGAATTTAAAAATATCCAGATAGTATCTGATTTTTGCTCCATAAAGATTAAAGACGTAACGCTTACTCCAACGCCTTCGCTTCTTAAGGACGACGATGGTTTTGTAGAACATGGATTAATTGCTAGCGATGGGGAAGTCGCTATATGGAATCAAGTCGACACCGTAGTGAATCCAGAAATTATCGATCATATATGCAACCAATTTGGTCGGCTAGATTTTGTTCATTCTCGGTTTCTACCGTTGATGGAAGGAAGATTTTCTTTTCATAAATCCTTGAATCTTCCTTTTGAATTATATGGAGCTTGTCTTAATGTGATTAAGAATTTAGATCCTAAATTTGTAGTGCCGGGCTCGGCTGCCTTCCGCTATAGAGACGAATTTAACTTTTTGAATCGTTACACGTTCCCCACCACTCAAGATCAGTTTCTCTCTGACCTTTCTTCTTTTTGTCCCAATATAGAAAATAGTTTTTATTTTCCGGGCGACGTTGCTCATATTGAACCCGATAGCGTTCGTGTTGAAAAGCAATCTTCAAAATTTGTAAAAGTTTTGGATGAAGATAGCCACCGAGTGGTTTTTAAACCTATTATGGAGGTGCCTCCTATACGAACACGAACGACCGATCATAATCAGCATAAAAACGAGATGACGGTTGTTAAAGATTTTATCCAAAATCAATTTATGGATATGATGCTGAAAAGCGACATGATGCCAGGGTGGCGGCATTGGAAGGTTGTTTACCAATTAGAGGTTTTTGGACAAGATGGATCGGAAGTGTGGAGCGTTGATTTTGGAGTTGAAGAACCAGAAATTCAAAAAGGCGATATCGGCAAAATCAATCTATATGAAGGAATAAGTTCTTCCGAGTTTGTGGCCTTGATAGAAAAAAGGACTTCGTGGGATTTCGTTTCTCTTTGCGGTAATTATCGAACGTTTAATAACGTTTATAAAGTGTCGGACGGTCGATTTGAGTATTATCCGGGCGAGGAAATAGATCATGTCCTAGAACCTTTGATGGATATTTTTCCTTCTAACTCTGAAATGGATCGAGAAAAATATATGAAAGACGTCCGTCGTTGGAAGGATAAAGCCTAACTCTTATTAGAGATATTCCCTGTTTTCTTTTTATACAATTTGAAGGTATGAGTTTTTTTTGTTTTGTAACGGCGATTAAAGGGGTTTTCTGCGTCTATAAAAAAACCCAATGAGTTATTGAAAGAACCTTCCAATTGATAGTCGGCAGAAATTTTTTCTGGCGAGCATCCTTCTGAGCAAAATACCCACATTGCCCCTAATTCATATTTAATTAGATCTTTTATAACTTCAGGCGGCGTCCCTTGATTTAGATAAAACATTGCGTTTCCTAAAAAGTAAACATTCTGCGTAGAAGAATAAGTCTTAGGTTCTTTTTGATATCCGATATAGGCGACTTTTTCACCTGCCTTGTAACCTGATTTTTTTAGAAGAGTTGATATCTCCCTACTGGGAGCTTGGTAGTCTAAAGAAATTTCCGCTAAATAACTGGCTAACAGAAAACGAGGTTTGGCGGTATTTTCTACAAAGCGATTGATGGAATTTGTGTCTCCTATGCCATAACTATTTTGAGATAGAAAGACAAAAAAAATTAAAGGGAATAATTGAAAAAAATTAGTGAATAAAAATGTAACTCCTAAAATTGAAGAGATTTTGAAAGAATAGGTTTCAAGAACATATCCCAACGCGCAACACGCCATGCATAAGATTGGTAATAAATAACGTAAATTGGGACCGCTTGCGGTGGAAGAGGAAGAAATCAAAACCAAAGGAGCAAATAAAAAAAGGTTAAATTGTAAAAATTTTTTTAACTTAATTTTATTTTTCCAAAGCCAGATAATTAAAAGAAACGGTAAGTATGAAGCTAATAATAGCCATATGGCCTTAATAGATTGCTTAGGAATTGCCCAAAAGTCAGTTGGAGGGTTTTGCCACAATTTCAAAAAGTAAATCCATCCGAATATGGGAATGGAAGCTATTAAGATTGAATATAACGCCTGCTTTTTTTGAGGAGTTCCTGTAAATACCCAATGAATAACTAATCCACAAGCAAGTGAAAGCGCGATCATAAAGTTAAAGTGGAACATAATCGCGATTAAGAGACCTAATTTTATTCCCGCCCAAGGTTTTCCCTCGCGAGTTTCAAAATAGGCCAAAATTAATAAAGGAGTGAAAAAGAAAATAGGACCGTAGTAACGGCTCAATTTTGCGGGGACTAAGAAGAAGGGAGACAAGACGTAAAGTAGAGTCGTCCAGTATCCTTTTAATCCCCAAAATCTAGCGAGCTTCCAAACTCCAATGACTGATAAAAGAGCGAAAATTGTTGTCGGTAATCGAAAAGCGAACTCGTTATCCCAACCAAATGTTTTAACCATAAGAGCTTGAAGATATAAATAACCCCAAGTATTGCGAATGTAGGTATTTTCTGAATTTGTTAGAAAGGTGCCTTGGAATGAGGTTCCCTTCATATTCGGATACGAATGCTTGAAAATCTTATATATATAAGTAAAGTCTTCCAATTCGTCCGCCCAATAAGGACGTTGCCCTAAATTGGGAAATAGAAGGCAAGCTGCTAGCAGTAAGAACAAATAAGGAGCTGTATTTGGATTGACGATACGTTTTATCATTAAAAATTATAACGATTCAATACGCTCTCAAATTGAGAATAAAATTCGAGTATATTACATCTAATTTGGGTAAGTTTTTAAGAGAGCTTTTGGTCAAACCCAGCTATAAAACAAAATATTATAAACTAAGGGGACTCGGACTTTTAGAAATGAATTTTAGAGTAAATTTTTTTAAATCAGTTTTTAAAGAATTTGAGATTTTCTCAAGCAAAGCCGGTGTTTTTAAAAAGGTTACGCTTGAAAACCAGCTTAGGGATGGTTAATATATCTAATTAAATTTAAATTTTAGGAGTTTTGAAAGGTCCTGGTTTTCGGGAAGTATTTCCTTTTCCTTAATTGAAAGTGAATTCATTTCGAAATTATTTATTTGCCTCCTCGTTCTAGGAAATTGTGAAAATTCTATTAGTTGAAGATAATGAAATGAATCGGGATATGCTGAGTCGTAGGTTGACTCGCAAAGGCTACGAAGTATCCATTGCCGTGAACGGATTGGAAGGAGTTGAAAAAGCCCAAACAGAATTGCCCGATATTATATTGATGGATATGAGTCTTCCAGAATTAGATGGTTGGGAAGCGACTCGTCGACTCAAGTCTGCGGAAGAAACCAATAAAATTCCAATCCTAGGCCTTTCAGCTCATGCTATGGCCGGGGATAGAGAAAAAGCAATGCAAGCTGGTTGCGACGATTACGATACAAAACCGGTTGAATTTAAGCGGTTGCTGGGAAAAATTGAGGAACTTCTTGGCAATCAGGCCTAAAATGAAAATTTTACTCGCCGAAATCAACTCAGCTTCAAACCAAGCCTTATTAGAAAAAAGAGAACATAAGGTCGCTCCTGCCTCTAATGTTACCTTGGCGTTAGCCTTATGGCTTAAACTCAATTTCGACGCGATTGTAGTTAATCTTGCAGACTCTGATGTGGCCGGTTTTAAATTAATCGGAGCTCTTAGAAAAAGAGAAAAGGAGCGCGGAGGCCGGATTCGGTCTGTAGCTATAGGGGAGTTAGATGAAAAAGAACAAGCTTTGGATGCAGGTTTTGACGTTTTTCTAGAGTTTCCTCCAAGTGGCATAGAACTGTGGGAATCTGTTGAAAAAAGCCTTCCAAACGACTCTGAAGACGGTTCAGATCCAGCTTTAAAACCAAGCTTTAATCAGCAAGCGGCAATGAGATTAGTTGATAATGATGAAGAGCTTTTTTTAGAAATTGTTGAAATGTTTAGAACCGATGTTGTTGAGTACCGAGATAAGTTACAAGAAGCTTTAAAGGGATCGGATGCAGAATTGGTGGAAAAATATGCTCACACATTAAAGGGAGCTTCCGCTAATATTTGCGCTGGACCTTTGAAAGACGCTTCGTCAGATATAGAATTAGCGGCTAGAGATGGGGATTTAGCTGGGGCAAGAAAATATTTTTTAAGCTTTGAGCAGGAGTTTCGAAGGTTGACGTCGGACTTAGAGGTTTTTGACGATATAAATTAGTAACTCTTTGTTTTTAATTGGATTATTTTTAATGGGTTTCCAAAATTCTTGACATAGAGGTTATTTTTCAGTATATCTGTACTTTCACATTATTATTTTTGAGGAGATTTTTCTTGGCAAATCATAAGTCGGCGTGGAAACGAAATCGCCAAAATGCAACCAGAAACGCTAGAAACACAGCTTACCGCACTCAACTTAAAACGAGCACGAAAAAAGTTTTGGCGGCAGTCGAAGAAAACGATGGAGAAGGGGCAAAAGAAGCCTTTAATTCTGCTAATAAATTGATATCCAAAATTGCAAGTAAGGGTGTTATTCACAAACGAGCTGCTTCAAGAAAAATTTCTCAATTAGCCAAAAAAACAGCCCAGTTAGCTTCAGCTAGCTGAACAAAGTCTTAAAATTAAAGCTTCCATTATAAGTTCCGGGGAGCGGCTACTGGTTTTTAGTTCTTTATCTGCCCGGAACAAACTTTTAAAAGCTTTTCTTAAGTCTCCTACCGAAAACTTACCGCAATAACCAGCGGCTTTTTCAATCATAAAAGGTTTGGCTTCCATAAGCCTAGCTGTTGTTTGAATGGGTGTCTTTTTATCCTTATAGTGTTTGACCTCCCAGATCAATCTATATTGCCACGATATGGTTCCTAAAATTTTCAAAGGTTCTTCGCCGTGTCGTAGTTGATTCCTTAAAATTTGTATAGCCGCCGAGGCATTTTTTGTTTTTAAAGCGTCGGTCAATTCAAACAAATTTTCTTGTTTAAGAGCTCCGACTAACTCGGAAACTAGAGATTCGTCGATTAATTTTGATTCGCCTGCGGAAACGCTCAATTTTTCTAATTCCGATACTAGAAGCCCAGGTTTGGCGCCGATGCGGTCAACTAGTAATCGGCTTGCGTCGGTTTTTAGAGTGTATCCTTTTTTTTGGGCCTGTGTCGCTATCCATTGAATAAGAGCCCCTTCTTTGGGAGATGAGCAAGGAACAGCGTAATCTATTGAGGCCAGAGATTTGAAAATCTTTTTTTTCCGGTCGATTTTATCGGCCATTAAAACTAGCGTACTTTCTGGGGATGGATTTTTAACATAGGAAATTAGTTTTTCTACAGCGGGCTTATCTAAAGAAACCTCATGGAAATCGCGCACAACGGTAAGCTTAATACCGCCAAAAAAGGATAATGTTTGGACTGACTGAAGCCAATCGGAAGGTGAACTGGAAGCTCCATCAAAGGTTTCACGATTAAATTCTTCGTTCTCTGGAGTAATTAGAAATTTTTGTAGAGAGTTCAAAATTTCAATTTGAAAAAATCGCTCTTCTCCATACAAAAAATATACTGGAGCAATTTTTCCTTGTTCAATTTGGGTGATTACCGCTTCAGGAGTCACGAAAAAACTTTTTTCTAAAAGGGGTCTAGAAATAAGCTTACTAATCTAAGAGATATATCGCGGTAAGCGCTATCTAGAGCCCTTAGGCGTGCGTCTTCTGAACTTGCTACGTTTGCGTCGACTGTATAATCCCATCGCGTTTGTAAATTGTCTTTTAAATAAGGTCGATTTTTTACGCGATCATAAGCCTTGATATTTACTCCGATTTTAACCCAATATTGCGTTGCAACGTCGGTACTATCGAAGGCGACAGCGCGAACGTCGTAGTAACTTAAAGTACCTTGGACTAATAGATCTGAAGATTTTTTTTGAACGATTTTGACTCTGCCGTCGTTTAAAAAAGCTTGTCGAACCGCGTCGGTAAGATTACGGTGCAATTCAGGTTGATTAGTTTCGTTCTCAAAAACAGGAATAGCTAATGTTTTAATATGAGGCGGTAATTGGTTTCCTGTTCCCGTTAATCGATATCCGCAGGAAGGAATCAAAAAAAGCCCAATAATAAACCATAATACCAATGCTAATTTTTTACTGCGAAAAGTTACGGTTTGGGAAGAGGAATAAAGGTGTTTTTTCATAGCCTTAAGTTTGGTTAAAGTTAAACAACTATGTTTACCAGCTTCTTGGGAACGACGATTATTTTTCTAGGAGGTTTGTCGTTGGTCCATTCCTTGACTTTTTCGTCTTCCAATACGCGGCTTTTTAACGCTTCGTCGTCTATGCTTTCTGGAACCGATAATTTTTGCCTTACTTTGCCGTTTATTTGCACCACAATTAAAATTTCTTCAGAGCGGATAAGCTCAGGGTCAAATTGAGGCCAAGAAGTTTTTTCGATATCGATTTCAGGGTTCAAAGTTGAGCCAAGCTCCGAAGCTATATGCGGCGCAAAGGGGGCGAGTACTAAAATTAAGGATTCTAGGGCTTCGCGCAAACATTGTTTATGATTCTCTTCTAAATTGTCTTGTTGCTCGTGCCACTCCTTAAATTGGTAAAGGTGGTTCACAAACTCCATGATCGCCGCGATAGCTGTATTAAATTGTATGCGATTTTGGATATCATCTGTTACGCGTTTAATAGTAATGTGTGTTTTTCTTCTCAGTTCCTTAAGAGCGGCAATTTCCGTTTTGCCCGGAGAATTTTTGACTTCTTTAGTTACCGGACCGAGTTCTTGAAATATTCTCCAGGCTCTTTTTAAGAAGCGCGATCCTCCTTCAACGCCTTGGTCGCTCCAGTCTAAGTCCTTTACTGGGGGAGCCGCAAATAAGGTAAAAAGCCTAGCTGTATCGGCTCCGTATTTCTTAATAATATCATCTGGATCGACCACGTTTCCTTTTGATTTAGACATCTTGGCGCCATCTTTTATAACCATTCCTTGGGTCAACAATCTTTTAAATGGTTCGCCCGTTGGAGCTAAACCCATATCGTGTAATGCGCGATTAAAAAAGCGAGAATAAAGTAAATGAAGAACAGCGTGTTCTATGCCTCCAACATACTGGTCGACGGGCATCCAATAAGCTGATTGTTGTTTGTCGAAAGGATTTTCAGTAGTTCTAGGAGAACTGTATCTTAAGAAATACCATGAAGAACATACAAATGTATCAAGGGTGTCGGTTTCTCTGTGTCCAGGCTTTTCACATTTTGGGCAAGGAGTTTCGTAAAATTCTTTCATTTCTTTTAGAGGAGATTTACCTTGTGTATTTAGCTTTGCATTCATCGGCAGTTCGACAGGTAGTTGATCGTATGAGGCTGGAACGGTTCCACAGCTTTCGCAATAAATAACCGGTATTGGCGTTCCCCAATAACGTTGTCGAGATACTCCCCAATCTCTTAGTCGGTAATTTATAGCGGCATTGCCTAAGTTGTTTTTTTCCAAAAAATCACAGACTTTTTTTCTGGCTTCGTTGCCTTTAAGGCCGCCAAAATCGCCAGAATTGATCATTGGACCGTCTTCAGTCCATGCTTTTTCTATAGTATTAGAGTCTAGATTACCGTCATTTGATTGAATAACGACCTTAATAGGAAGGTTGTATTTTTTTGCGAATTCGAAATCTCGGTGGTCGTGAGCGGGGACCGACATAATAGCGCCTGTTCCGTAGTCCATTAAAACGAAGTTAGCGGACCAAATAGGGACCTCCGCTCCGTTTATAGGATTAATCGCATATGCTCCCGTAAAGACTCCTTCTTTATCTCCAGTTTCACTGGTTCTGGAAATTTTATCTTCGCCGCGAACTTTATCGATGAAATCTCGCACCGCTTTTTCTTGCGAGGTTCCCTTAGAAAGTTCTAATGTTAATGTATGTTCTGGAGCCAGAGCCATATAAGTAGCTCCAAAAAGCGTGTCCGGGCGAGTGGTAAAAATCTTAATAGTTTGATTGCTGTTTTTAACTGAAAAGACAGCTTCGGCGCCATAGCTTTTGCCGATCCAGTTTCTTTGCATGGTTAAAACTTGGTCGGGCCAATTGTTTTCTAGTTCCTTGCAAGCTTCTAGAAGTTCGTCTGCATAAGCTGTAATTTTAAAAAACCAACCTTCCTGTTGTTTATCGATGACTGGTTGATCGCATCGCCAGCAAAGACCGTCGATTACTTGCTCGTTGGCCAAAACAGTTTGACAATCTTCGCACCAGTTTACGGAAGTTTTTTTGCGGTAAACCAGATCTCGTTCCAGCAGTTGCAAAAAAATCCATTGATTCCAGCGATAATATTCAGGATGGCATGTAGCTATTTCTCGATCCCAATCATAGCTATAACCCAGCTTTTTTATTTGAGAGCGCATCGATTTGATATTTTCAAAAGTCCACTCAGCTGGATGTGTATTATTTTTTATGGCAGCATTTTCTGCGGGGAGACCAAAAGCGTCCCAACCGATAGGATGGAGTACGTTAAATCCTTGCATACGTTTGAATCGAGCAAGAGCGTCGCCAATTGTATAATTGCGAACGTGTCCCATATGAATTTTTCCGGATGGATAGGGAAACATTTCTAATAGATAATACTTTTCTTTTTCAGAGTTTTCTTCTACGCGAAAAGTTTTATCTTTTTCCCAGCGAGTTTGCCACTTAGATTCAATTTCTTTAAAGTCGTACGTTTCCATAGATATTTATTTTTTCAAAAGCAGATAACTTTTAATTTTGGGTTGTCGGTAATTCAGCCGTCGGCCTAATAGGCTTTGGGGGAACGGGATTTAAATAAAGAGCGTTCTTTAATGGGAACGAGGTAAAAATATATACTAACCGAAAAAAAGAACTATGGGCAACGATTTTTAAAAGATAAAGGAAGGGATATTAACGAAAATTTTTTAAAAATTATCGTTGGTTTAAGTTTAACTCTGAAAATCGAGATCCTGAGTGCGTAAACCAGACAAAACGGTAATTGAAAAAAGTTTTCTTAAATCATTCCAAGTTCTTTAAGCTTCTGGGAAATTTCTGTTTCAGCGTCGGAGACAGAATATTCAAATTCAATACAAGTTAAATCCGCAAGACCAGCCGGTAGTTTTGCCCCTTTTTTGGCAAGAATACAAACCCGCTCAAATCCAAACTTTCCGCAAAACCAACCCAAACTGAATATAAATTCTGGCTTTGCCAGAGGGGTTTTCGTACCTATTTTTTTTGTAAAATCTTCAGGAGTGAAAAGAAATAAAGCGCAAGAATCCCAGCGAGCTTCTTGTTCTAATTTTTCAACCAAGTGTTCGTCTTTAGAAACGTTTGAATTTAGGAGTTCAAGATTTATATTGCCCAATCCTCGCAATACCTTTTCTAAGCGTAAAGAATTTAGTTCGTCTTTCCCAAAAACTATAAATGCTTTTTGTTGATGGATTTGTTGAGAATTATCGGAAACGGTTTCGGCGGTTTCGATTTTGTCTCCAGGTTGCTCCGGAGCAGGATTGCTTTGCGATTCAGTTTTGGCATGAGCTTCGATGATCTCAGTAGCAATTATGTCTTCAGGATGATCTTGCAGTTCTCCTCTTAATGAAAGTAGAAAACCTCGATACAGCTTTGCGCCATCTTCCAGATTTTCTTGAGGACGTCTTGTGGTGGCGGAATTCAGATATTTTTTTAATAGTTTTTCGCCTTCCCGTGGGTGAATGTTATCCGATATCAATTTAACGGTTCGGGATTTCCATCGTTTCAAACGTTCTTCTCCCGCTTCGTAATCGAAATCAAAAGAAGCGCGTTTAACGATACTGGAAAGTTCTTGAAGCCGTTCGTCTAATAGTTCTAAAGCCTTTTCGCCGGTAATGTTTACGGTAGTCATAAAGAGAGGGTTTTGTGCGGAAGGTGAATAGTTTCGGAACAAATGAGAATAGTTTATTCCGGGTTGATTGAGGAGCTAGGTCAAAATATATTTTGTGTTTTTTTAGATAATTAAAAAGAGACTACACTGAGAGTATAAAAAATTAGAAGAATTCCTACAATAAAAATCTAACCCTTTGAATAAATGAAAGAAAATGAGACTGCTTAAATTGGGCGATGAAAAATCATTCTGCCGGTTTTGGAGCGATAGCAGGAGTTTGATCTGGAGGGTTACTTTTATCAGGCCATGGCGTTTCGCAAGTGGGCGACGCTTCTACATCGCGTTTAAATGTTTCCCACATTTTTAAGAAGATTGGCATGCTTGCTTTTTTAATTTGAGTCATCGTCCTTCGAATTATATCCTTTTCCTGGATACCAAGTTTTCCCATTAACCCTTTGGCAGTTTTTGGATCCAAAGACATTATAAAAAAAGCGGCTTTTTGCGGACCTGTTAATTTTACGCCCATAATTCAGGAACTTTTTACAACTTAGTGTTTTTTAGTGAATAGTCAAAAAGTAAAGTTTGTTACCACCTTTTCGAGTTTTTAGAATAAGAAAAAACGATTCAAATTCCAAGGGAAAATAATAACAAAAAACCCCGCCTCAAAAGAGACGGGGTTTCAATTTTCCAGGAGCTTCCGCCAATTCGGCGTCAACAAATTGCTCCGGAAGCTCCCTTTATACTATGACTAGACAAAGGATCACCTCCTTTCTTCCCGGGGGACCCTAAACGCGCACAAGACTCCCCGGCATCCTCTGCGCGACGCTTCTAAAATATGGTGACGGAAAACGATCAAAATGTCAAAACCATATCTATAATAATTGTGAAAGGTTCTCGTTAAAAAATCTAGCAGTTTCAGTATTTAAAATTTAATTTGCAAGGTTCTTTAGTGATTTAGAGTCAAAAATGGACCCTTAAATTGTTTAGAAAACCTGGTTAGATAGAAGTTTTTGCCGAGCAATTATTGTTCGCTGAACGTTGCGAAGAGGAATCGATAAGTTCTAAAAGGCGGGATTTAGTTTCAATTGGGGCTTTAACTATTAAAGAGAGACCTTCTTCAGTGTATTTTTCATCGACGATTAAAGCTAGTTTACGTATTTTGTTGAGTGTATCGTTGTCGTTATAATTCAAATTTGCGCTTAAAGTAGTGAGACGTTTTTCAAAGTGATTGGTAATTGATTGTCGAAGTTCTTCTAGTCCCACTCCATTTTTTCCCGAAAGGAAAGCCGCTTCTGGATAACGTCCTCGCAGATCTCGCAAAAACTCTTCGTCTTTAATTTGGTCAATTTTGTTAAAAACCTGAATGGCAGGCGATTCTCCCAATCCCATTTCTTTTAGCAAATTATCGGTAGTTTTAATGTGATTACGAAAATTTGGATGTCCTATATCGACAACTTTTAATAATAAATCGGCGTCTCTAGCCTCGTCTAAAGTGCTTTTAAAAGAAGCTATTAAGTCGTGAGGTAATTTATCGATTAGGCCGACTGTATCTGAAACCAATGTAGGGTAAGGAAAGTTTTTCTTAATTTTTCTAATTGTCGCATCCAAAGTGGCGAATAGCTTATCTTCTGCCAACGCTCCAGCCTCGGTTAGTTGGTTCATGAGGGTGGATTTTCCTGCATTTGTGTATCCGACTAATGCGACTTTGAAAGAAGATTTGCGACTTTTCCTTTGTGTTTGTTTTTCTCGATCGATTTGATTCAACTTTTTCTCAAGTTTCGAAATCCGATCGCGTATTAATCTTCGGTCTAGTTGAATTTGCGTTTCGCCAACATCTTTCATGCCGATGCCGCCTCGTTGTCGGGAAAGATGGCCCCACATACGGGTTAATCTTGGCAAGGCATATTTAAGGCTGGCTAATTCGACTTGGGTTTTAGCTTCTCGTGTTTTAGCGTGATCGCTGAAAATTTCAAGGATCAACCAAGGACGATCAATTACTCGACATTTTAGAGCCGCTTCTAAATTGCGATTTTGTGCCGGAGAAAGTCGGTCGTCAAAAATAACGGTTTTTGCGTTATGGAATTTAACGGCTTTTTGCAGTTCGTCAACCTTACCGCTACCCACAAAGGTTTTGGGATTAGCGGTCGACATATTTTGAGTGATTGACATCAAAGGATTGTAAAATGCGGTTTCCGCTAATCCTTCAAGTTCGTCAAGGCACATTCCCACTGGAGCTTGTTCCGTTCCAGGAAATTGAACGCCGACAAGAATTGCGTTTTTGTCTATTTGGTTTTCTAGGGAGCTTTGATGGGAGCCATTATTCATTCTATTCTTATTATATGGGAACAGGTTTTAGGGTGCAAATGAGGATTTCATTTGTCATGAGAAATTAAATTGAAAAATAAAAAAGCCTAGCCATTAAAATCAAAGGCTAGGCAATATAAAACCTCAAAAACTATAATTACCAAAAAAATTTTGGGAATTATGCTTTATATTTTTAGGAACTATTCCGCATCAATTTAAAATGAATGCTATCTAGCAAAGCTTGCCAACTTGCTTCAATGATGTTCTCGGAAACTCCAACAGTGCCCCATTTTTCATGTGCGTCGCCAGACTCAATCAAAACTCGAATTTTAGCCGTTGTGCCTTTCTTTTCTTCTAAAATTCGAACCTTATAGTCGAAAAGATTTATTTCTTCCAATTCAGGATAAAATTTTATAAGAGCCTTTCGTATTGCTTTGTCTAATGCATTTACGGGTCCGTGTCCCTCGGCGGCTGATACTTCATGTTCGCCGTTAACTCGAATTTTTACAGTGGCTTCTGATATTGGTGTTTCGTCTTCTCGTCGTTTTTCGACAATTACGCGGAAGCCGACAAATTCAAAAAACTTAGCCTCTTCTCCTAGAGCGTTGCGCATTAGCAATTCAAATGAACCTTCAGCTCCTTCGTATTGATAACCTAGGTTTTCCGCTTCCTTAAGTTCTTGAAGGATTTTTTTGATTTTGGGATTATCGTCGTCGATATTAATTCCATATTCTTTGGCTTTAAATAAGATGTTGCTTTTACCCGATAAATCGGAAACTAATATCCGAGTTTGGTTACCCACAAGCAAGGGGTCGATATGTTCATATGTGGCCCTATTTTTCTTTATGGCGTTGACATGAACTCCCCCTTTATGTGCGAATGCGCTTTTACCCACAAAAGGTTGGTGGCTCCAATGAGCTCGATTGACGATTTCGTCGACAAAAGACGAAACTTCTTTTAAGTTCGCCATTTGATCGTCCGTTATACATTCTTTTTTCATTTTTAATTTTAAATTAGGAATTATAGAAACTAGATTAGCGTTTCCACATCGTTCCCCAAGCCCATTGATGGTTCCCTGGACCTGTTTCGCCCCCGCGCTTACCGCCGCAATAGTGTTCGCAACCGCAAGCTCGGAGTCGTTATGCGTATGAATTCCAATTGGTATATTGGAGAATTTTTTTACTGTTTCAACAATGCTCTGGATTTCTATAGGCAAAGAACCGCCATTGGTGTCGCAAAGAACCAAACAGTTGGCTCCTGCCGATTCGGCTTCTTTTAAAGTTTTTAAAGCGTAATCGGGATTTGCTTTGTAACCGTCAAAAAAATGTTCTGCGTCGTAGAAGACTTCTCCGAAATATTTTTTTAGAAATTCAACCGTTTCGGATATCATTGCTAAATTTTCTTCAAGAGTCGTCGATATTGCTTCGCGAACATGGAGATCCCAGGTTTTGCCAAAAATGGTTACCGCCTCGGTTTCAGCTTTTAATAATGCTTGAAGGGAAGCGTCGTTTTCGACGCGACTTTGAACAAGTCGAGTGCTTCCAAAGGCGACGACCTTTGTCTGTTGAAATTTTATTTCGCGTACTTTTTCAAAGAATTCGATATCTCTTGGATTAGAACCGGGCCATCCTCCTTCAATATAGTGGATCCCTAGTTCGTCTAATTTTTGAGCTATGCGAATCTTATCCTCGACAGTGAACGATACGTCTTCAGATTGTGAACCGTCTCTTAAAGTAGTGTCGTATATTTGTATCGCGTTCATTTCGCGTTCCGATGATTGATAGTTTTATCCCTCCGTTTGTGCATCTAAGTTAAAACCTTCGTGAAGAATATTGGTTGCTAACTCGGCATATTTTTTCTCAATGACGCAGGAAATCCTAATTTCTGATGTGCTTATCATTAAAAGGTTGATGTGTTCTTTTGACAAAATATCGAACATTTTTGCGGCCACGCCAGAATGGCTTCTCATTCCAGCTCCAACAATAGAAACTTTGCAAATATTAGAGTCGCATTCTACTTCATTGGCATGAATTTCTTCGGCGACTTTCTTCATGATTTCAGTGGCTTCGGCAGAATCAGTTGTTGCAAGAGTAAAAGAGATGTCTGTTAAGCCTTCTTTACTCATATTTTGAATTATCATATCGATAGAAATATTTGATTCGTTAAGAGCTCCAAAAACTTTTGCGGCAATCCCAGGGTGGTCTGGGGCTCCTGTTACCGTAATTTTGGACTGTTTTTTGTCGCACATAACTCCCGAAACGACAGGTTGTTCCATGTTTGAGTTCTCCCTACAAACGATCGTGCCTTCATCGTTTTCTCGAAAAGAGGATTTGACGACGATAGGCATGTTAAAGTTTTTTGCAAATTCGACGCATCTAATTTGGAGTACGCCAGCTCCAAGACTTGACATTTCTAGCATTTCATCGAATGAAACAGAATCTAATTTTTTTGCTTTAGGCACAATTCGAGGATCCGCAGTATAAATTCCTGCCACATCGGTATAAATTTCGCATTTATCCGCTTTTAATGCTACTGCCAAAGCGACTGCGGAAGTATCCGATCCTCCGCGCCCTAAGGTGGTAACTTCTCCTTGTTCGCTTATACCTTGAAAGCCAGCCGCCACAATGACGTGATTTTCACTTAATAGTTTTTTTGTTTTTTTCGCGTCTATTTCCTTGATTCTTGCGCGGGTATGCGAACCGTCGGTAATCATTCCTAATTGCCTTCCGCTAAGCGAAATTGCGGGACAACCTATAGTATGTAAAGCCATTGTTAGTAAAGCGGCAGAAACACGCTCGCCCGATGATAGCAACATATCGACTTCTCGTCGATTCATTTGATCTGTAATTTCTTTAGCCATATCAAGCAATCGATCTGTTTCTCCACCCATGGCTGAAACAACCACTACCAAATCGGCTCCTTGTTTTCGCGCGTTCAAAATTTTTTGCGCAACGGCTTTTATTCGTTCAATACTACCGACAGAAGTTCCGCCGAATTTTTGTACAATTAATTTGGACATTGGATTTTCTTTAAATTACTTATGAGAGACTCTAAAAGTCTTAAATGAGTTAATCAAGAGTTTTGAAAAGCGTTTTATTTGACAGTTGGTTTATAGTTCGCCTTTGAACAAAGCGGCTATTAAGCTAGGGCCGCTTTCAAATTGCAAAGTTTCCGACGAAAGAATTTGTTCGTCAAAAGTTTCTATTTCGTCTGAGCCAGAGCGGCTAGGGCAGACTGCAAATGGGACCGGATCTTTGCCAAATTTCATTTTATTAGCCGAACAGAAATGATTGACGGTCAATAAAACGGTTAATTCTTTATCATCGTCAAGAGTATTCATAATCGGTCCTAAAACTTTTTTATCGAAATCTTCAATTGCCAAAATTTTGTCGTCCACAGAACCTTGCATCGAGGCTCGCTCGGGCGCCGAAATTTGTAAATAAACAACATCTTTTGTTTTTAGCTCTTCTAAGGCGGCTGTGGTTTTAGCTTGATAGTCAGTGTCCATGAATCCTGTGCCTTTAGCGATAAAATCCATTCCCGCCGCTTTTGCCATTCCCTGAAACAATGGCGAGGCTGACACCACAGAGGCTTTAAAAGTATATTTTTCTTCGAAAGGGGGTAGTTTCGGCATCGGGCCATTTCCCCAAAACCAAACGCTATTTACAGGGTCTTTATCCGTCTCTTTGAGTTTTTTGCTCAATGGATGATTATGCAAGATGATTTGAGCTTGATTTAAAATAAAAACTAACCCTTTAGCTTCTTTTCCAGCAGGCATATAATCTCGAATTCCTTCTCCAATTAATTCGTCGGGGGGATTCAATCGCTCTGAAAGAGATAACTCTTGGATAGTTACTACATTATGGTAACCGCCCAACGAATGAAATCGCACTTTAGCGTCAAATATTTGCTCTTGTAATGCTTTCAACAAATCTTCAGAATCTTCTTTAGAAAGCTGCCCACCTGTATAGTCTTTCATCACCATATCGTTGTGACCCGATTGCAATGAAACAAAATCACAGCACAAGGGAACTTCCCCTGGCTCAAGAGAAATTCCAGAGCTTAAAATATCAAAAGACGCTGCTCCAGCCTTATATTTAAGTGGGTCGTATCCTAAAAGAGAAAGAAATGAGATATCATTCCCTGGAATTAGTCCTTCAGGAATTGTTAACGTGGAACCGCAACGTCCTTCAAAAGCTAAACGGTCTAAATTAGGAGTTTCCGCAATTTGTAAAGGGGTTAGATTATTTTTTTCAGCTATTGGATCGTCAGTCAACCCATTGGCAATAATGATTAGGTATTTCATTTAGCTCGGTAATATTTAATAAAATTTTACATTATAACGGTTTTGATCTGTTTTACCTAACCATAGCGTTATTCTGAGGTTAGTTTTCTTAAATCTGTATTAGAAAAAATTAAATTAGAGAAGACAATTACATAATTTTTTTAAGAAGGGGATATAAATTCTCGACCTTGCAAAATGTTGTCATTCTATCCGTATTTCAAAGTCTCGGTTTTTGAATGCTTTGTAACTTATTGAAATTAAATATTATAGACTTTTTTAGGGTTTTGTGGAATAATTTTAGAGACGAGTAAAAATATTAAGTTACTTAAGTTTTTGGCATTTTTCCGTGTGGAAAATGGGGGGGCTAAAGGCTAAAAATTCCTTTATCTTCAAGGAGCTAAGAAAGGAAATTTAATCTCATGATGGAGATAAACGAGATTTGCCAAAACGGCGAACCTTTATCCTTAAAAACAGACGGTCATTTAAGAGTTGTATTTATAGGCGTAGGATCTGCTTTTGCAAAAAGAAGACGCCAATCGAATATTTTAATTATCCAAGGCGATCATCACGTTTTGATTGACTGCGGAACGCAAGGCCCGCTTGCGTTAAACGATCTAGGTCTAAATGTATTCGGCGTAAGGTGTTATTTGCCCACTCATAGCCATGCCGATCATGTTGGCGGTTTTGAGGAAATTGCCTTAAGTAATAGATACACGCCTCATGCAGAGGGCAAGCCGCAAATGATTATTTTGCGCGATTATCAAGATTTATTGTGGAGTAAAACACTGGCGGGCGGAGCCGAGTTTTGCGAAGCAAATCAAGGTAGAAGTTTACAAATCACCGATTTTTTCGATATTTTACGACCTAATACCGACCAGGTGGAGGGTAGAAAAGTTTGGGTTTATAACCATGGTCCTATTGAAATAATTATTATGCGTACAAGGCATTTTCCGGATAGCGCGGTTAATGTGGATGAATCCCAATGGTGTTGTGGAGTGTTTATTAATCGAAAAGTATGGATTTCTGGCGATACTATGTTTGATTACGAATATCCCACCAGATTTGCTAAACAAGCAGAAACGATGTTTCATGATTGTCAGATGTTTGTAGGAGGAGTTCATGCCTCATATCATGAACTTATGACATTGAGTCCCGAAATCCGGAAAAAGATGTTCCTTTATCATTATAACGATAATTGGGATAAGCCTGAAACTTGGGTTAAAGAATCGGACCCATTTACGGGTGTTCCAGAAAAAGACGGCTTCAGAGGCTGGGCTCAACAACAAATTGCCTACGATTTTAAATAGTTTTAATTAACTGGAAGTTTTGTTTTTTTAATTGCGCCCCCTACCTAGCTTGATAAGAAATGGATAGTTTTGTTTTGCTATAATTGAGTCTTTTTAGTATTTACGAAACCTTTCTTTATCAAGAACACTATTTCTTGTTACAATTAACTCGTATGTTTTTTAGACTTAAATGAGGTTAGAGGCAAAGTCGCCTATTTACCTAATAGATAGGTTTTGTATTAAGTTTTTGCATTTTGTAAAGTAAATGAAACCGCCCATACGACAATTTTTTATTTTATCCTTGGTTTTTCTAACTGGTTTTTTAGGATGTGAAGGGGCTGTCCCAGCAGACCTGGACAGGGCTGCGAAAGTGATACGCTTTATGTCTGAAGAAAATAAGTTAGAAAAAACTTCTTTTCCCGCTCTTTATCCCAAATGTCTTCCATCGGAGTTTGTGAAATGGTTGTTTTCTGAAAAAGGAAAAGCTGAATGGCCTGACTCTTTAGACAACGACGATTCCAATCCCACTGTGCGGAATAAAGCCTTTAAAGAAGGCGCTCCAATTGTTCCAAGAAATGTGCAATTTTTTGCCGGAAAAACAAATCCCGATGGGGGAAGGCAATTAATTGTTAAGGCTAACGACGCTTCTAGAACAATTATCGTAGAAGGGTATGGAGACCCTCAAAAAAAACCCGATCTGAAACGGGAATGGGATTTGCCAGTAGTAAAGCAATTATCCAAATTTGAATTAAATAAGTATTAAAAATTCCTTAAAAGGTAGAAAAGTAGATCTATATAGATTAGAACAAGGAGAGAAAGAGCTTTCGAAATTTGTGAAAGGGGGCTTAACCGCTTTTCTTGCTGTTTCGACAATTGGTTTATCTGAAATTGTAGCCGATCCTGCTACCCAAAAAATGCCAGTTGTCGTGTTTGAAGTTTATTATGATAAAAATGATCGAGTGGAGTACGTGCATTTTGTTCAAAGACCAAAATAAATAAAGCGATTTTTATTGAGAAAAACCTTTCCTAAACACCTACCAAATAATTTAGTTTTGCCTTCCCTTAATTTGTTTTTCATCCCTTTTTTCAGCTAATGAACGTTTTTTCTTTTAAAAACCTACAAAGTGATTCCAGTTTTTTAAGGGGTTTTTGGTTTATTTTTGGTTTTGCTTTGGTTTTGCGTTTAGTTGGTATTGCCGATCCTCTTATAAGCGATGAATTAGTTTCGGCTTCTATTTGGGGACAGATGCCGCTAGATCAAATTCCTAAAAATTACCAGTTTCCAAATAACCATATTTTTCACAGTATCCTAGTCGCTTTATTATTAAAGCTATTTGGCGTAAATGATTTTGTTCTTCGAATTCCAGCTTTAATGGGAGGATTGTTGAGTGTTTTCTTGATCTTTGTTTGCGCAAAAAAAATAACTAACAACTCTTGGGTAGCGCTTGGTTCCGCTTTTTTGATGGCGGTTAATATTGAGCATATTTATTATTCGACCAACGCTAGAGGATATACGCTTACGCAAGTCTTTGCTTTGGCGGTTTTCCTTTTGATCGCTCCTTTGATTGTTAAGCCGGAAAATGATGAAATCGTAAAAGCCTATGACTTCAGTTGGTTAAATTATTTTTTAATTTTTATTTTTTGTTCTTTAGGTTCCTGGACAATCCCCACTTTCGGATTGTATGAAGGATCTTTGATAGTAGGAATCGTTTGCTCATTTACATTTTATCGTAGTTATGCCTTTGAACGGATCAGAGCGTTTAGCGGGATTTTGTCAATTTTACTACTCGCTCTAGGAGCCTTATACATTCAGTATTTTGTCCTTATTCCAAAGGCGATGCTCGCGCGCTCTATTGCTAATGGAGCCGAAGTGGAATTGGCGCAATTTTTTGAGGATTGTTTAAAGGTTTTTTCGGGGCCTCAGGTCCATTTTGATTATGGAATTTTGATTTTTGCCATTATAGGTTTTGTTGCGATATATAAAACTCATAAAATCCTGTCAGTTTGGTTAGGGGTTTTATTTGCGGCGCCATTAGCGGTTATTTTTTTGTCTTATTGGATGGGAGTTTCTCAGAAGATCCCTCATCCAAGGATATTATTTTATTTACAACCATTTTTTTTAATATGCGCTTCCAATGGCGTATTGATTCTGGCGTCTAAACTAAAATCTCGTTTTCAAGAGAATAAAAATATTAAAATAGCGGTTGCTTGCGCTTTTAGCGTTATTTTTATTTCGGCGCTATGGCTTTCAGCGAAAGATTTTCAAGCTAGGCAAATAATAGAAAGAAGCGGCAGACCCTCATATAGCGAGGGATTAAAGTTTTTTCGAAATTTAGGATCTAATGATTTAATCTTAGTCTCAAAACAGACTCATGTTTGGTTCTATTTGTATGGCGCTAAAGAAATGCGCAAACGGGTATTACAAATAATAGAAACGGGCGTATTAGGAGACGTTTATTTTGTAGAAAATTTTGATCATGGGCATAAGGAATCCGATCTTAAAGTGAACGCCGCTAAAAGCTTTGTAGAAATAGATATGTCTCATTTTTCTCTTCATCCATTAGCTCATGATAAAAACGGGCATATTCAAATTTCAAAGTTAGTTTGGATGTTGGAAAAAGATTTTGGAGCTTTCAAAATTTATAAGATTCCATCAAAACACTTTACAAAAACACTGTCGCTAAATAAATTAAGCGACAAAGAACAGTGGACAATTTTCTCACAATTTAGAGATAAGATAAGACTAACGAATAGTGAAGGCGATTCTTCAATAATTTTGGAATATAAGGATTCTTTTTTTATTTCTGAAAATTATCCACGAAAGTTTAAACGCCTTGATTCTAGTTTGAATATTAATTTTTTAGTAACCAATTATTTGCCGGGAGTTTATCCTATCTTTGGAGGGGCGGAGGAACAATCGAACCAAGTTAAGTTTGCTCCAACCTGGTTTGTCAACGACTGGGTGATGGATCATCCTTACGCAAATAATTATTTTTCTAGGCGTTGGTTTCCGAACGTATTTTTGTCGCAAGGAGGAAAAGTTTTAGTCCTGGCGGGAAGCTTAGAAAATGACTATGGAGTTGGAAAACTGAAAAATGTTTTGGGATTTCAACTTGCAATCCAATAAGTCAATTGGAGGAACATTATGATTGTCGTAACCGGGGCGGCTGGGTTTATTGGCAGCGCCATTGTTCATGAATTAAATAGTAGAGGGCGCGACGATATTTTAATAGTAGACGAAGCACACGAGCCCGAAAAAAAGAGAAACATAGAAGCGCTTAAGTTTTCGGCAATCCAATATAAGGAAGAGTTTTTGAAAAATGTCTTGGAACGAAAAGTTTCAAACATTGAAGCTATCATACACATGGGAGCTTGTTCTTCTACAACAGAAACGAATTTGGATTACTTAAGAAGCAATAATTTTGAATACACCCAACATCTGGCTAAATTTTCTTTAAACGAAGATATTCGTTTTATATACGCTTCTAGCGCCGCAACTTATGGGGATGGAGAAAAAGGTTATGACGACGATGAGGAATTGTTAGAAACTTTGATTCCCCTCAATCCATATGGAGATAGTAAACAACAGTTTGACCTCTGGGCTAAGAAAGAAAATATTCTTAGTCGGATGGTAGGGCTAAAATACTTTAACGTTTACGGTCCAAACGAATACCATAAAGAGAGTATGCAGAGTATGGTGCGTAAGGGGTTTTTGCAGATTACCGAAACGAAAAAGTTGAAATTATTTAAATCGCATCGGGAGGAATATTCTGATGGGGGGCAAGTCAGAGATTTTATTTATATTAAAGACGCTGTGAATATGACTTTGTATTTTTTGGATCGGCCAGAAATTGGCGGACTATTTAATGTTGGGACTGGAAAAGCCCGTTGTTGGAATGATTTGGCTAAAGCGATTTTTAAGGCTTTAGAAATTGAAGAAAATATTGAATATATTGAAATGCCAGTGAGCATCCGAGATCAATACCAATATTACACTTGCGCTAAAATGGAAAAAATTCATAAAGCAGGGTACGATAAACCTGCTTTGTCTTTAGAAGATGGAATTAGCGATTACGTAAAAAATTATTTAATCCCTGGAAAAAGACTAGGAAATTAATTCTAGTCTTAATCGTATTAATTTAAATATTTTTGTTTCTTATCTAAATTTTTTCCGCCAAATATTTTTTTAAAAACTTTGACGTTTTCTTGGTGAAGCTCTTTTTCCCAATTTGTTTTGAATTTTGACTCATTGTGAATATTTGGGGTTTCTAGCATCGTTTTATTGGTTTCTTGCGTATTCATTTCAAAAACTCCGTAAAAATTTTGACGTTCTATCTCTTTATCGGAATTTAATTGCAAGAACTGTACCAAAAAATTGATTTTCGGGTGATTTTTATAAGTATTTGAATAATATGAGGTTGTTTTCTAGGTTTTTGCGTGGATAGAGTCTTTATTTTATGATTTCGGAAAGTTTTGCTGGGGATATCTGGGAAAATTGGAATTTTTTTCCCAAGAGGTTGGGGGGCAGGAAATGTGGGGTCAGTGAACGACGGATTTAGAAAATAGATTTACAATGAAAACTCCAACTAAGATAAATCCAATTCCAAGTATGGCAGGTAAATCAAGACTTTGCTTATAATAAAGCGCCCCAACGATTGCAACCAAAACAATTCCCAAGCCAGACCATAAGGCGTATGCGATTCCTATAGGGATAGTTCTTAATACAAGCGTTAGTAGATAAAAAGCGATTCCATACCCCACGATAACTATGACCGAGGGGGTAAGCTTTGAAAATTCCTCGGACGCTTTAAGCGCGCTTGTTGCAATCACTTCTGCAACAACGGCAATCACTAAGTAAACATGTCCCATTTTTTTGCCTGCAATTGAGATAAGGAGATAGGAATTTTGACGAATATTCCTATATTTAGTTTTCGGACGACTGGGGTTCGCTAAAGCGTTCTTTGATTTCTAGAACTTGAGGTAGGATTTCTTTAAAGAGCGGCACAAGGTTCGGGTCGAAATGTTTCCCGCTTTCCTCTTCTAATACGCCTATGGCGTCTTCAACGCTCCATGCTTTTTTATAGGGTCTTTCAGAGGTTAAAGCATCAAAAACATCCGCTATGGTAACAATTCTACCAACTAATGGAATTTCTTCTCCTTTTAAGCCGTTGGGATAACCAGAGCCATCCCATCTTTCATGATGAGTGATGGCAACAGTTTGGGACATCTTTAAAACCTCTGAAGTTCCTTCGGACAAAATTTCTGCGCCCATTTCCGCATGGGTTTTCATTATTTCCCATTCTTCATCGTTTAGCTTTCCTGGTTTTAGAAGAACTCGATCAGGAATACCAATTTTTCCAACATCATGCATTGGGCTGGCATTCAAAATCATCTCGCATTCTTCTTCGCTCATACCATGTGCTTTACCTAATAGAGCGCTGTAGTGACTCATGCGAATGACATGTAATCCCGTTTCGTTATCTTTAAATTCAGCCGCTTTTCCCAAACGCCTAACTATTTCTAGCCGACTGTCGTTTAATTGTTGTGTGCGCTCTTTTACTTTTTGCTCTAGACTTTTTCTAAATTCAGATAATTCTAAATGAGTGCGAACTCTAACGCAGACTTCTTTTTGTTGGAAGGGCTTAAGAATATAATCGACTCCGCCTTTTTCAAAACCTTCGATAATATCTTCCATCTCTGTTTTGGCGGTTACAAAAATAATAGGAATATTTTTTGTTTCTTCTTGGTTTTTTAAGCGATTGCATGTTTCAAAACCGTCGATACCAGGCATCATCACGTCTAACAAAATCAGATTGGGTAAGTTCTTTGTGGCAATTTCGAGCGCTTTTTCTCCGCTGTTAGCGAAAAAGAGTTTGTAACCTTCAGGTTCTAATGTCTGTCGTAAAATTGCTAGATTAGTTGGAGTATCGTCGACAACTAAAACTTTTAATCCCTCTAAACTCAAATTAGACTGACTCATTCGAGATTCCTTTCAATATTGTCAAAACGCCGTCTGTATCAAAGTTCTCAGCATGACTTTTTAGCTGCGTTGCTAGTTTAACCGCCTCTGAACCTAATCCATTTAGCTCGATGATTAAGTTTTCTATTTCTCCGATATCCCCATTTGTTGCGGCTTCATTTAGCGACAATAATAAATCGTCAGGCAGTTCCAAGGCCCCATAATCTAAAGCTTTGTCTTTTTCATCAATATTATCGGGTTCTTCTTCTGATTCTTCAAATTCAAATTCGACGTTTAAAAGCTTATTAATAGTTTCATATATTTCGCAAGTTTTAAATGGTTTTGCAATAAAGTGATGAGCTCCGCCTTTGAGATACTTTTCCGCTTCATGATGGTATGCGGAAGCGGAAATCATAACAATTTTAATTTTATCCTTACCATATTTTTTTTGCATTTGGTAAACGACCTCTAGACCGTTCATCCCCGGCATTTGAAAATCCATAAATACGATGTCTGGAAAACTTTGTTGGATTTTCTCCAAAGCGTCAGGACCGCTTTCTGCTTGTCGTACGGTTGCTCCTACTGAGGCCAATAATTCTGATAACACGTCTCGATTAAAATGATTATCGTCTACTACAAGGGCTTGGACAGTTTCTCCTTGTTTGAGCCGAGAAACTTTCATCCATTGATCATTTTCTTTTGAGGTTTGCTCTTTCGCAGAAGGTAGAGGTAATGAAAAAAAGAATCGAGAACCTTTGTTTAATTCAGATTCTAGTTCTAATTTCCCCCCCATCAATTCTACTTGTTTATTAGAAATAGCCAAACCCAGTCCTGTTCCTCCTTTTTTGAAGCCTGCCTGCTCCTGATTGAAGGCTTCAAAAACGGCATCTTGAGCTTCTTTAGGGATACCCATTCCAGAATCAATTACTTCAAATAGAAATTGATCGGTAGTCGTTTGTGCGACCTTTAATACAATTTCTCCAGATTCTGTAAATTTTACTCCATTCCCTAGTAAGTTAATTAACACCTGTCTAAGCTTGCCTTCGTCGCCTTGAACAAAAATAGGAGATCCTAAATCAATTCCTTCAATTTTCCAATCTAAGTTGGCTTGTTGGCAACGGATTTTAAACATAGAAGCTAAATCGTTTAGTAGACTCGTTAAATCAAAATAGGTGGTATTTAGTTCCATTTTACCAGCTTCTATTTTTGAGATATCAAGAATATCGTTGATGAGACTTAAAAGATGATTTCCGCCTTTATAAATTGCTTCAACGCCTTTTCTTTGTTTTTCGGTTAAAGATTTTTCCCGATCTAAAATCTGGGCATAACCTAAGATAGCGTTCATGGGAGTTCTTATTTCGTGACTCATGCTGGCTAGAAAATTACTTTTTGCCCTGTTTGCTTTATCGGCGTCTTCTTTAGCGATTTCTAATTCGTTTCGAGTTTCTTCAAGATGATTAGTTTTATCTCTTAAATTTTTAACCATGAAATTAAACGACTCGCCTAAGTCTTGAAATTCGTCGTTAGTATTGATCGAAACCTTTAAATCAAGATTTCCGCTACTTAGAGAGCGTGTCGCTTCATCTAAACTAGCAATGGGTTTAGTAATATTTCTGATCAACAATGGTATTAGAGAAAAACTCAGCAAACAAATAAGCAATGTTTCAAAGATAAATAATTGGATATTTTGTTCTAGGTTTTTTTTGGCGTCTTGAAATGCTGTTATTAATTTGTCTTGTTCTAGGGCAATTCGGTTATTGACAAGGTTTATCAAAGAACTAAAACTTTTGCCGATTCGTTCGTTTAGTTCAGGGTCTAAAGGTTGTGAATTTAGGACCATTTCGGCGAGTTTAATTCCATTCTCTACATAAGTATCCAGTAAAGTTCCTAATTTTTCATAAGGAGCGTCTTCTTTGGATAAGTTAGCAAGAATTTGAGAAATTATGAGTTCACATTCTTTTTTTAAATTTTTTATTTCTCCAAGAGTTGTAGCTTCCCCTGTAATTGTATAGTCCTCTAAATAACTCCTAAGTTTTTGAGTTTTAGATTTAAGTTCATTATTTAAAGAAACCTGTTGGACCCTAGTAGTATTAAGATATTTTTGGGCTTGTAGAGAAATGAAAATAGAAGTTCCCGATTCGATCAGGAAAATGAAAATAATAACGGAAGCCCCAATCCATATTTTTTTTTGAAAAGAATTACGTCTGGAGGAAGATTCGCTCATGGAACTATTTTTAGGACTTTTAAATTTTTCAGCTTTGAACCTTCAGGAACGTAAGCTAAGCCTCCGGGCATGTCGTTTAAGTATTTGAGCAAACTATCCACATCTCTAAATTCTTTTGGAGGGGTGCCCTTGCCTGAAAAAATTGCTCTAGTCCAATAGCGTTTAACTAACGTAAACGGTTTATTTAAGATGCCTTCATAAAAATCCATTTTGTTTGAGCGCAAATCCATGGGAATCAGAGCCATTCCGTCGTTTGAAAACTTTTTTTTCTTAAGGTAAATTTGCGTCAATTCTTTTTTGCTAATAATTGAAATAGGGTTTTTAGGGTTTACGACAATTTGTAATTCATTACAAATACCAATTTGAGCAAATAAAGAAAATGAGCCGACTATTGATATGGAAATGATAGCTCTCAAGCGCTTAACTTTAGAAAGCAATGGAAATGGAAGTTTGAACTTCATTGAAAGTGGTTTGTCCTAAAGTTACTAAACTGTTATTAATACCTCTATCATGGAAATTCCACTCGAATTTCATGAAGACTCCCGAAAACCGATTCCAATTAATGCCTATAATATGAGTTTCCCAATTGTCGTCGACAACAGAGACATCTGGGTTTAGGAATTCGAAGCGATAGTAAGGAAACCAGTTGTCAAATATAGTAAAAGAGCCTTGCGCAAAACCACCCCATTCTTCAGTTTGGTCAAATTTTGAATAAGCGCCTTCTATCGAGACATTAAATAGACCGTTGTCGATTACAAAATGACTCCCCAAAGAGTGATGAACACTGTCGAGATCGGCTGTTAGCGCTCTATCTCCCGAGTAAAATGAAATTCCATATTGAATAGTTTCTTTATACATAAATTGGAAGCGACCGCCGATAGCTTTGTTGGTGTTATCGTCCAACTGAGCGGCGTTTACGCTATCTCTATTTTCACCGTTTCCTATATAAAACGTGTAGTCCCAATCCAGATCGGGGTGACCGTAGCTCGAACCTAAAAAATTTCCTAAAATTGTAAATCCTTTATTATGCTCAGGGTAAAAGGAAAATCCTCCGCGAGTTGCCGGTAATACGAGATTTTGTGGGACTTCTACTGTTAAAAAAGCCGGAGCGGTGTCTCTAACTTCATTAAAAATTCCAAAAGGAGTGACTGTTTGTCCGCCTCTGGTTTTTAATTCGTCTCTAAAGCTATGTTGAAAATAATTCCATTCAATTTTTACGGTTCCAAAGTCTCTTTCAGTATCTACTCCATGTTGAAACTCAATATGGCTTTTTACAATCCATCTTTCATTTAGAGGGAAATCAAAAAGTAAATTGAAGTGAGCTAAATCAAACGAGCCGTTTTTATTTCCCTGCGCGTTGTTGGATTTAGAATAAACCTCGTCTAAATAACCATAAACTTGTAAGTCTTCGATGGATATAGCTTCTGATTTTTTTAATGGAAAGAAAATCAGAACTGAAGAAAAAAAACAAATATAGAGAATTTGTTTTAAAGCGAAACAACTAGGGAACTTAATAAAAGACTGATTAAGAATTGGCATAGTGTTTGGGCAGAATTCGAATCAATATAGAGGATTGTCTTTTGCCATGAATTTGCGAGACTTAAATGGTTCTATAGAGTTCGCTAAGCGAGGCTCGAAACAAAATTGTTACAGGTTTAGGACAAATTTTCTAGTTTTTTTTCGAAATATAAAAGTCGAATAAAGGCTATTGAAGCTTTGAATCTTAGAAGGCGCATAAAATCTATTTTTTTAATTTGAAATTATTAGCCTATTAATTCAATTAACTATTCAAAAGCGTTGAATTTTGGGATGAATGGTGGGTTTTTCGTTAAATTATTAAGTTCTGCGTGGGGTAGTAGTCTAAATAAGAAAAATGAAAACTACATTTGAAAAGGAGGGAGTAGGTTATTCATATAATTAGAGTCTAAATCATCATTTTAATAAATTAGAAAACTAATAATTTAGACTTAAGCCGTTAGGCAGGTTCATTCAATAAGGCAACAATAGCCGACTCAGTTTGCTTGTAGCGCCCTTCTCCAAAATGGGAATAGCGTACCTTACCGCGTTTATCGACTAAGTAGAAAGCAGGCCAGTACCGATTTCCATATCTCCGCCACAGCTTAAAACCGTTATCTTGAACAATTGGAAAAGTTAGCCCTCTTTTATGAACTGCACTTACTAGATTTTTTAATTTTCGTTCGAATCCGAATTCAGGAGCGTGGATTCCAATTACAACTAATCCTTTCTCAGCGTATTTTTCATGCCAATTTTGAACATAAGGGAATGTATTAACGCAGTTGTAGCAGGAATACGTCCAAAAATCTATTAGCACTACATTACCTTCCAGGTCCTTCATTGATTTATAACCTGGAGTATTTAACCAGTTTGTCAATCCTTCGAATTCTGGAGCCTGAAATTTTACAGGTAGCCATTTGGAGTCGTATTTATCCGAGTGAGCGAAAACAAATTCTTGTAAGCAAAAGATTCCAACAATAGTTAATAAGCAAAAAAACTTAATCCATTTTCGCGTTGGTCTTGACGATTTCATAAACGCTCCGCTTGTTATTTGGTTCTGCGAAAAAATTGAAATTTCTTTAGTTCTGCTTAGTCCTTATTTGTAGTTAATCCTTACAATATTTTTATAGTTGAGATTTTGTTGGATTGGGATTTTAAATAATTTAAAAGGGTTTCTGTGGAGCTAATTAAAGTTTGAATTCTTTTTTCTCGTTAGCTAGCTCCAAAATCTTTTTAAAATTACCTGTTGGAAATTTACATTTATTATTTTCGCAAACGTAAACGGTAGTTTTTCCTTTAGCTGTAATTTTGTCTTTTAAGATGGGTAGCGATGTTGGTTTGTTAGGTTCGCTATAAGCTAAAGTTTTATTGGGTAAAAATTCGGAATTCAAAGCTTTTAATATTGGGGTAGCAGTTTTTGAAGATCCAATGACAGCTATTTGTTTGGAGTTATCGTTCAAAAAATCAAACGCGATTAACATTTGGCCGTATGCTTGGGGAAATTTAATAAGTCTTTCTCCGACAGCCGCAAATATTTTTTTTGCTTTATTTTTATATTCTGACCTTAGCGTTAGGTTATATAAACGTAACAAATTTAATGCTGACATGCCGTTGCTATTAGGTCGTGCATTGTCCATAAATTCTTTTTTTCGGACGGGAAGCGAGTGGGCATTTTCTTCTGCAAAGTAATAGCCTCCATCCTCGTTATCCAATAAATTGTCATCTTGCCGTTTTTGAAGATCTAAAGCCCATTGAATCCACTTTGGATCAAAGTCACTTTCGTATAAGTCGATTAAACCTGCAATTAAATATGCATAGTCGTCTAATGTGGCGGGATGTTGCGCAGAACCGTCGCGGTATCGTCTTAAAAGTTTTCCATTTTTATCTAGATTTTCCTTTAAAAAATTAGCGGATTTTTGAGCGGCCGCTAAATACTTTTTATCGTTTAGTATTTGGTAAGATTTGGCAAAAGATCCAATCATAAGACCATTCCAGGCGGTAATTGTTTTATCGTCTTTAAAGGGTTTGGAACGGTTGGATCTATAAATAAAAAGTTTTTTTAGGATAGCTTTTGCTGGAGATTGAGGTTTGGGTATTTTAATTAAATGAATTACATTTTGCTTTTTTTCTACAAGCTCAAAATTGTTTCCATGAGAAAGGCCATAGGTTTTAATAAATGTTTCCCATTCGCTTAATTTGAGGGCTTGTTTCGCCTCGTTTTCAGTCCAAATGTAGAATTTACCTTCTTTCTCTTCGGTATCGGCATCTTCCGCTGAATAAAACCGGCCGTTTGAGCTGGTCATATTTCTTAAAACATAATCTAGAATTCCACGCGCGACTTGTTCAAAAAAAGGATTTTTTGTTACTTGAAATCCTTCTAAATAAGAGCGAGATAAGGCCGCTTGGTCGTAAAGCATTTTCTCGAAATGTGGAATCATCCATTTGCGATCTGTAGAATATCGATGGAAACCGCCTCCCAAATGGTCGTAAATCCCTCCTTTTGCCATTCCTTTTAGAGTATTAACCACAATTTCTTGAGAAAATTTATTTTTCGTTCTTCGAGCGATTCGAGCTAATAAGGCAAGTTTCGTAATAGGTGGGAATTTGGGCGCTGTTCCAAATCCAAAATGGAGACTATCATATGAGTCTAAAATTTTTTTATGCGCAATTCTAAAAACCGATTCGTCTAGATCGATAGAATTTATTGAGAGCTTATTGCGAGATTCTAAAAATTTTTTAACTTGTTGACCGATTAACGCTATTCGTTCAGGTTGTTCTTTCCAAGCGGAACTTAAAGTTTGAAGGATTTCCAGAAGTTCGTCTTTTGGAAAGTAGGTTCCTCCAAAAAATGGGATTTTACCTGGATCAAGCACAGCTGTCATAGGCCAGCCACCGCTTCCAGTCATAGCTTGTACGGCATCCATGTATATTTGATCGACATCGGGCAATTCTTCGCGGTCTACTTTGATGCAAATAAAATTTGAATTTAAGAAAGCGGCTATCTCTTCATTTTCAAAAGATTCCTTTTCCATTACATGACACCAGTGGCAAGTTGAATAGCCAATGCTAAGAAAAATTGGTTTGTTCTGGTCTTTTGACGCTTTAAAGGCTTCATTGCCCCAGGGATACCAGTGAACTGGATTGTCTGCGTGTTGTAAAAGATAAGGACTTTTCTCTCCTTTTAAACGATTTCGGCTTGTCGATTGTTTGCCGTTGGAAGCAAAGGCATTTTGAGTTAAATGAATTTCAAAGGAAAAAGCGAATGAAAATAAGACAACCGCTATAAGTTGTAAAAGTAGTCTTAGTTTAATTTTAGTTTTATTAATCATGTAAATAGATTTAATCCTAATTAGGTATTAAATTTATGAATGAGAAAAAAAAGTCAGAGGCGATTTTTTCAATATTTGCCTTGTGAAATCTTTTATATAATAATTATTTAAGGCTGTCTTAATATATAATACCGCGAGTATGATTAACTGTCAGTTAGTTAAATTTAAATGCGTTAAATATTTGAATGATCAATATGATAAAGAACTTGTTTAAAACCAAATTTCGCATAATTGTTTTATTAAGTTTTGCTGTTTTTTTCTTTTCAGTTTCTTTTTTAGGAGCTGCGACTAAGGCGGCTGAAAAATACAATTCTTACGAATCAATCGCAAAAGCCGAAGATGCAGCTCGAGAAGCTTTAGCTGCAACTTTATTTTATAGGTTTCAGGAATGGGCGAGTTTTTTTGAAAAACGTATTGCAAAATTAGAATCTAAAAAAGAATCTATTCAAAATCGAATAGAATTAATGAAATATTATTTTTTTATGGCTGGAATTAATGTTGAGTGGTCGCATGCTTTAGCGTTTACTAGCCAATACAAAATAGATTCATTGGCTGACAATTGCTACCGCTTTATTAAGCTTTCTAAGGAAATGGCCCAAAAACTGTTAGATTCAGAGGGGTTAACCGATAAGCAAAGAGCCGAAAGCTACTTATATCTTGGAGCGGCGGAAGGTTATTTAGGAATTTTTGAATATGGAGCCGGTAATCTGCTTCAGGCATTGGTTAATGGATTTCAAGCCGACGGTCATTTAGAAGAAGCGTTGAATTTGGATCCAGGTAGAAAAGAAGCCTATTTGGGTTTAGGGATTTATAGATATGGGAATAGCCGTGTAGGAGGCATCGGGAATTTTATTATGCAAGGAGGGCGAGATCTGCGACAAGTGGGTATCGAACATTTGGAAAAGTCAGTGCGCCTAGACGATATTTCAGCGCCCTTAGCTATTAAAACTTTGATTTGGTTTTATATTTCAGAGCAAATAAACCCGGCTAACGAAGGTTTGGATGATAACCATCCTCTTTCGGCAAAAGTGTCCCAAGTCCGATCTAGGGAACTTATGGACTTATTAGAAAGAAAATTTTTATCTCAGTCTTCCGTGCCCGGTTTTCCGGGAAATAAAGAACTGGCAATGATGAAAGCTATTCAAGATTTGCTTGATGGCGAATATGAAAATGGAAAAAAAAATTTTTTAAAAGTTTTAGAAATCATTGAAACGCTAAAAAAGGAAATGAATTTTCCTATTAACCCTCAACAAGCCGAATCCATTCAAGCCGGTATAAGATTTACTGAAACTATGGAAGCCGGTTTGAAAGTTAAGAGTTTGAAGCAAAGTCCTCATGATGCTTGCCGCAGAATTCAGGATCAAATCGACTATATGGATAACGGCGGCACTGTTTTACAGTATGATTCAGAAGCTGTGCGAAACGACATTGATTCGGTTTTTTATGAACGTCTAGTCAGTCTTTCAGATAACTTAAGTTGTTGATTTGATAAATTTCTTCATAATACCTTCCTAAGAGCAAGTAAGGTCTTAGGTTTTCGTCCGACTAATTGCAAATAGAATTTTTTAATTTAATGGGCGGAAACAATGAAAATCACGTTTTATTTCTCTTTTGTTTTGATTTCGTGTTTTTTTCTAGTTGGCTTTGACTTTACAAAACATTCGGTGCCGCTTAATGAAATATATAGCGGCGGTCCTCCAAAAGACGGCATTCCTTCGATTGATAATCCTAATTTTGTTTCCGGAGCTAAAGCGGAAGAAGATTTTCTAAATGATAAAGATAGAGTACTTGGGCTTTTTTTGAGAGGAAGAGCTAAAGCGTATCCTATTCGGATTTTGAACTGGCATGAAATCGTTAATGATCGAATCGGCGATAAAAACATCGTTGTGACATTTTGCCCACTGTGCGGAACAGGAATGGTTTTTGATTCTAATATAAATGGCAAACCTATGAGTTTTGGCGTTTCAGGTTTGCTTTATCAAAGCGACATGTTGCTTTATGACCGCGAAACAGAAAGTTTATGGTCGCAAATCAAATCTTCTTCGGTAGCCGGGAATTTGACTGGAACTCGTTTGAAATTATTATCTTCAACTCAGACAACCTGGAAGGATTGGAAGAAAAAACACCCTGACACTCTAGTTTTATCGACTAAAACGGGATTTAGAAGGAACTACGAGAAAGATCCTTATCAAGGATATTACTCAAGCCCCGATTTAATGTTTGAAGTTAATCAAAAGAAAAATTGGTATCACCCTAAAGAACAAGTTATAGGAATAGAAGTGGGTAAAACCTCGAAAGTCTATCCATTTTCCGAGTTGTCGAAAGTTAGCGTTCCCTTTACGGACGTTGTGGGAGGAATTACGCTAAAAGTTTTTTATGACGCAGATACTCAAACTGCAAGTATATACGACTTAAAAGGTCGACAATATCCATCGGTGGTGGGTTATTGGTTTGCTTGGTATGCCTTTCACCCAGAAACGGAAGTTTATAAAGGAAAGCTGTAATGAATAAAAAAATCCTTCTCGTAATCGTTGCGATAGTAGGAATCACTTCGTTTTTTTATTTTGATTTAGGACAATTTTTGTCTCTCGAAAGTCTAAAAGAGAATAAAGAAAAGCTAAACGCTTTTTATCAAAATAACGCGACCGCTATGATTTTAGGTTTTATTGGAATTTACATAGCTACGACGGCTTTTTCATTGCCCGGAGCGACTATTTTGACATTAGCGGGCGGGGCTATTTTTGGACCTTGGATGGGGACTTTGGCGGTTAATGTTGGGGCAACTTTTGGAGCTACGCTTGCTTTCTTAGCCGCTCGTTTTTTGTTGCGCGATTGGGTTGAACAAAAGTTTGGAGATAGGCTAAAGCCATTTAACGAGGGTTTTTCCAATAATGCGGTTAATTACATTCTTTTCTTAAGGTTAGTTCCTTTGTTTCCTTTTTTCTTAGTGAACTTGGTTTCAGGTTTGACTCAGGTGCCAATTAGGATCTATTTTTTTGGAACTATGTTTGGAACTTTACCTGGGACGTTTGTTTATACAAATGCTGGGAGCAATTTAGCTTCAATCGAATCGCTAAGCGACGTGGCTTCTCCAGGCGTCATTGGCGCTTTTGTTTTATTAGGAGTATTTGCGCTAATACCTACTATTTATAATAAATTTAAAAATAAAAAGTCTGAGGTCAATATGGAAACTTTAGAGGGCCGCTAAATAAAACGGCGGATTATCTTCCAATAGACGTTTAGGATTGGGTTTAGTAGCGAGTCCAATAAATTACTTTGAATTCCAGCGATTTTCAATTTGCCCTCATATAGTCTTGAAATTTCTTGATCGGAAGTATTTCTTTGCCGCTGAAGTTTTCGTCGCTTGACCAATATCCTAGGCAGGATGTCTATGATTTCTGGATAACTTTTTATTTTTAAAAAAAACCACCCATTGGTTATTGCGTGAGCTATTTGCGCTATTTCTATTAAAAATAAAGCAGGGGAAATTAGAAGTAAAGTTTTTAACTCAAGGTTTTTTAATAGGAGGAAAAGTCGATTTTTTTCTGAAGAATAGTATTTGAAAACTCCTTTATTAAAATGATAGTGATGATAAATCTCTGCCTTGGGAGTAGCCCGAATTTTCCAACCGAATAAACGTATTCGCCAAGAAAGATCGTGGTCCTCGTGGTAAAGAAATAAGTCGGGGTCAAATGAGCCTACTTTTTCATAAATTTCTCTCCGAAACATGAAAATACCGCCACATGCCGTTTCTATAGGCTCCAAATTATTTGGATCTGTTTCGTTTACTAAATTGGGGCAGCAAATAGATGTGTAGTGAACTAAAACCCCGAAGGAATTAATTATATTTCTTTTCTCATAATAAAGAATTTTTGGAATTGCAGCCCCTGTGTCAGGTTCTAGGTCTAGCATGCCGGCAAGTTCTTTAAGGCTATCCGATTTTAGATATAAGTCGTTGTTTAGGAATATAAAATAATCGCCCGACGCTATTTCTAAACCTTTATTTACAGCCGGGCCAAAGCCTAAATTTTCCCCATTTTCTAAAAGTCGAACTTTTGGGTATTTTGCTTGAACGGCTTCAATTGATCCATCTTCGGAACCGTTATCGGAAACGATAATTTCTAAGTTTGAGTAATCTTGTTTGCTTAAAGACTCTAAGCAATCGAGCAAAACTTCTTTCCCATTCCAGTTGACAACGATTGCCGATATTTTTTTCATCGTTTTATTTTTTTTGGAGAATCAAATTTATAGTTAATTCAATTAAGGTGAAAGTCGAGAACTTTTAATTGAATTAAGATTTAGAAATTTTTCCAAAAGTGGTTCCCGGAGGGTAATAACCTTTAGGTAAATTAGAGTTTGGATAGATTATGCTGTTTTTACCCACGAGGCTTCCAGGAAAGACAACTGCATTACATCCTAATTCGACATTGTCGCCTAGAATGCCTCCCAATTTTGCTCTTTGGGTATCAATGATTTTGTTATCGAACTTAATAATAATAGGGCGAATGGAATCTTCTTTCTTTTCTTCTAATGTGCGAAATTGTAAATTAGCTAGCTTAGATCCTGCTCCCATGTTGACGTAACTACCTATTATGCTATCTCCTATATAGTTAAAGTGCCCCGATTCCGAATGATTCATCAGTATGCTGTTTTTTACTTCTGTAGCATGACCAATTACGCAGTGGTTTCCAGTTAGCACATTTCCTCTAATGTAGGCTCCTTGTCTTATGTCGCAAAACTCTCCGATGACTGCCGGGCCTTTAATGATTGCTGTTGGTTCTAAAATTGTTCCTTGGCCAATCCAAATTCCCAGTGTAGGAAAAAAAATGGGGGTCTTAGCTTCGAACCAATCTTCGATCATTAAACAAGATTCTTTGAATTGGTCTTCCCTAGCTTGGAAAAGTTTTTTCTTAATACCTGTCGAAGGTTCTTCCCAAGAATTTTCAGATTTAAGGCTTGTTAAAATTTGAGGAATATAAGCTCCTAGGCGATTTAATGGGTCCCACAAAACATCGGAGTTTTGAAATAAATCTCTATGAGCGAAATCGTCTAAAAAACCGAAAAAGTCTTGAAATAAATTTGACATTAATTGATGAAAGGATTTAACTTTTCAAATTCAAGGTTTGATCAAAATGCGGAAGTTTATTTTGACTTTTTAATAAACCCAAAGGAAGGATAAAATATAAATTATTTTTTAGACGTTTGATATGTTTTTTTTACTTGGTATGTTTTTCTACGTACCATTTGCCTCTTAGGGTTAACCCATAACCTCTCCCAGTCAAATCAATAAATTGTTGTTTTTTCATTTCTGTGAGTAACCGAGAACGTTTATCTGGGGCGATCAAAATTTCTTCTTCTGGAATTTTTTGTCCGTAAAGGTTATTTACAGTTTCCCATTCCATTTTGCAAAATTCATTTTCGCTATCTTTCATTCCGGACATTAGCTGACGAGTAATAGTTTCTCCTAAAAGGCCAAGATGTTTTTTGAGCCTTTTTGCGCCCCTAATATTTACCCCTATTTTATTTTCAGTGCCTGAATTTCGAATAAAAATAGCGGCCTGATCTAATTTGCCAGTTGGAGATATAACTGATAGGTTTAAATAAAGCATATCGTGATCTTCAGGGAACTCAGTTTGATGGCATTCCCATCCCAATTCTTTTACTGTTGATTCAACAAGTGTTTTGATTTGCTTCCACATATCGGAGTTTTTGAAAAACAATTTTTTATCGACGTAATAAGCGTAATTAGTTTGTTTATATCCTGGTTTGAAAGGATTTTCCATTCGGTTATACCAGGCTCTTAGAGTTAACCCGATATGTTTAGACGCTACAAAAGTATTGAGAGCATTTTTTAGGCCATTGCCACAATAAACAGGAATTAATTCATCGTCTTTGCCAGAAATTTGGCCGCTAGTAATAACATGCCCCGTAACTTCTGCGCCAATTGCGAAGGTTTCATGCGCATCGGGGCGATAGATATCATTAAGGTCTATTTTTTGGGAGCTTATTAGCTCGTTCACGCTTTTTTCCAATTTTTCCAATTGTTCAATTTCAGAAACTCCCGACTTTTCAAACTCTTCAATTTGTTTTTTAGCTTGTTCAAATTTCTTTGAAGTTTTTTCTGACGTGGTTTTCCCATTTTCCCCAAGATAATCTAATCTAGTTCTTAGATCGGCAATGGTAGAACGGGATAAAATCCATTTGTCGCCTACTGGGGCTACTTGCACTTGGAACCCCTGTTCTTGAAGATCATTAAATGCGTTCAAGTCGCTTTCTACGGTGTTAATAATTTGAGATCCTTTAAAACGGTTGGGTTTTCGCTTCATTAGATAATGGGCTTGTAGCCAGGAAGTGTCGTCTCCACTTTGAACTATAACCGAGTCTTTTAGAGGCTGGTATTCCAATCTAAAAAACCGGTCTCCATCTGCGTCGAAAACGGCTCCAGAGATTTTAGTTTTGCCATCCATTATTTGTTTAGTATGTTTCCTTCCTAAATCGAACATAGCTAAGATAGCGGAATGCTTACTAAAAATTCCAATCTCTTCGCGAATCATAGCGGGAGTAATGAGGGAATACCCTTCTAAATCTGCAACGCCACTATTTTGGTTTACATTACCGTCAAGTTTTGCGTTAAATTCAAAAATTTCTCCAAAACCAGCTTCTTTAAATATTTCCGTGGCAATTCCAGAAAGCGAACCGTTTGCGCAATCGACCACCAAAATAATATCTCGAAATGAAATCCTCTCCGCCCAAGAGTTTTTAGGATCGAGGCAAAATTTAGAAAAAAGCTTTAGAGCTTGGCTTCTATGGTCAAATTTTTGACCTTGAAGTTTTATTTTGGATATTTCTTGAAAATTGAGAGAATAAACGGATTTAGATAGGTCAATGTCATTTTGAGGAAGCGGTTTCATTCCTCTATAGCTAGAAAATAGTTTAATCCCATTTTGATCTTTTGGATTATGAGAGGCGGTAATCATTATTCCGCCTTGCGCTTGGCAGTATAAAAGGTATATTGGAATCAAAGGAGTGGGAACTATACCTAAGGAAATAGCATTTGCTCCCGCTTTTCTTATGCCTTTCATTACGGCTTCGGCAAACTTAGTATCTTTATCTCTAGGATCCCAGCCTAAAACAATGGCTGGGTTTTTCACTTTAGGTTTTTTGCTTACGATTGACTTGACCCAGGCGTAGGTGTACAACTCCATGAACTCTGGAGTAATAATTTTTTGCTCTAAAAAGACTTTTAAGGGTTCTTTTTTTTCATCTAAAGTGGCTAATCGGGCGTCGCTGCGGATTCCATCCGTTCCCTGTAATCTAAAATCAGGTTTTTGGAGCGAATTTGAGTTTTTTTTCATTTTTGTTTGTTATTTATTGGAAACTAATAGATGAATATTCTGCTAAATCTTAAATTATGGTTTGAATTTTAGCACAATTAAATAGATTTTATTGCGCTATAAGTAAATGTGTATATAAATATTGCAACCTTAAGAAAAACGCGGAACAATTAGATAAAGTATCGATAAACTGTTGGGTTTTTAATTCAATTTTTTCATAATATCAACCTTTTTTAGTTTTTGATAGCTCAATGTTTATGCATAAAAACTCCATTTTTTTGGCTATTTTTTTATTTTTCTTTCCTTCTATGGCAATTGGTTACGATATTGACCAATTAAAACAAAATCCCAAAGATTTACGGAAGTTGAGTCTTGAAAGCTTAATGGATATATCCATTTTTTCCGTTTCTAAAAGGGAAGAGAGTTCTTTTGAGGCAGCGGCAGCTGTTTATGTTATTTCGAGAGAAGATATTCGTCGTTCCGGAGCTCAAAATATCCCTGAAGCATTGCGTATGGTGCCGGGTCTTGAAGTGGCTTCTATCGATGCTAACAAATGGGCTATAACTTCCCGTGGTTTTCAAGAAAGATTTTCAAATAAACTATTAGTTCTTATTGATGGTCGATCTGTATATACGCCTCTTTTTTCTGGGGTTTATTGGGACGTTCAAGATACTTTATTAGAAGATATTGATAGGATTGAAGTCATAAGAGGGCCTGGCGGGACTCTTTGGGGGGCAAATGCGGCAAATGGGGTTATCAATATAATTACAAAAAAGGCTTCCGAAACCCAAGGAGCTTATACAGGGTGGAGGAGGTTCTATTGAAAGGGGTTTTGGGGCTCTAAGGTATGGAGGAAAATTAGAATCCGGCGGAAATTATAGGGGATATTTAAAGTATTTTAATCGGGATAATTTCGACGACCTTGGCGGTATTGAAGGCGCCGACGGTTGGGATGCGACGCGCGGAGGGTTTCGAATGGATTCTAAAGTATCCGCTAATAATTCGATTACCATCCAAGGTGATTATTACCAAGGAGATTCAGGAACTAAAAGCACATTAGTGGAATCTTTTACCGCTCCATTTAGTCAAACTGCCGACGAGAATGTCCAAACTAGCGGGGGTAATATATTAGCCAGATTAGAAAGAAATCCTTCGTCAGATTCCAATATGCGGTTTCAGTTTTACTATGATGTGGCCAAACGAAAAGAGAGGGTGCTTCGACAAGATATTCATACTGCCGATTTAGATTTTCAGCATTCAAAAAAAATTATTCAAAACCAACGCCTAATTTGGGGGTTAGGCCAGCGCTTTATTATCGACAAATTGAATGGAGGGGTCGCTACTTCCTTTCCTAATGAAGAAAGATTAAGTCTAATTTCGAGTAGTTTCATACAAGATGAGATCAGTTTAGCTGAGGATAGGCTGCGACTTATTGTTGGCTCAAAGCTTTCTTGGAATAACTATTCTGGAGTTGAAATTCAACCTAATTTTAGGTTTATTGTATCGCCAAATGACAACCACACGGTTTGGGGATCGGTTTCCCGAGCTGTCCGAACGCCTTCTAGGGCGGAAGATGGGATAGATATTACGAGTACGGTTATTCCTTCTACAGGTGGATCTGTTTTTTTGAAAAATTTAGGCAGCCACAATTTTGATACCGAAGACTTAATCGCCTATGAACTAGGTTACCGGTTTAGGTTTAAATCAAACTTTTTAATAGATTTAACTGGTTTTTATAACGATTACGATAATTTGATAACCGCCGAGCCTGCCAGTATTTTTTTCGAAACCTCGCCTCAGCCATCCAAATTAGTGTTGCCAGTTTTATTTGAAAATAAAGGATTTGGCGAAACCTTTGGCGCAGAGCTGAGCGGAAAATGGGATGTGACAGATTGGTGGAGACTGAATGCCTCTTTTACTTGGCTGGAAGTTCAATTACATATTGAAAGTTCCAGCTCCGATACATTTTTACAACCTTTAGAGGGGACAAGTCCAGAATTTCAATTTCACCTTCGATCTTTTGTAGACTTACCCAAAAACTTTGAGTTGGACTCAGCGCTTTATTTTGTAAACAAATTAGAGGGGAGTGGTTCTAATGCTGGAAGTAGTATTCCTAGTTATACTCGATTAGATGTCCGTTTGGGTTGGAATCCAGTTAACGATATAGAGCTCAGTTTTGGAGTTTTTAATATTCTGGACCCAGATCATCCTGAGTTTGGCCCAGATCGGGGAGGTTTTTCCACTCAGGTTCCTCGGAGCGCTCTTGGTAAATTTAGCTATCGATTCTAATATTCACAAAAAAAGTCATTTATTTAAGTTAAGAGGTAATTGCTTTGATAGGCTTTAACTTCTCACTATTTTTCTAATTTTGGATAATATTAGCGAGCGTATTTGTTTTCGTTAAAGATTAAAAATATTTTTTTCGGCTGGTTTTTAGCGAGCGTTTTATCGTTTCAATGGTTTTTTGTCGTTTCTAAATCTTTTGCCGACATTTTTGCTTCTCAGGTTAAAGCGGCTTTTGTATTAAAAATAATTGATTTTGTGGAATGGCCGAATGAAGAAAATACGACATTTGTGGTTTCTGTGTTAGGAGACGAGGAGCTATTTAATGGTTTTAAAAGTCTAGAAATTATTAAAATAAAAAGACGAAGTTTAATTTTAAAAAAATATAATGATCATGATAAAGATAAAAAAAAATGCCACGTTTTTTTCATTTCAAAATCTAAAAGTAAAATTTTACCGAAAGTATTAGAAAAATTTGAAAATATACCTGTTTTGTTAATGGGAGATATCCCTAACTTTGCTCAAATGGGCGGTATGATCAATCTGATTGAATTGGATGGGAAGCTTGGAATGGAAATTAATTTGAAAAAATCCAAGGATGCAGGTTTGAAAATTAGTTCTCGTTTGTTGCGGTTAGCCAAAATTGTTAATGATTGAATGAGTTAATTAGTTTTAATGAAGAAATTCACGGTGAAACTAAAAAAAGTTTTATTTTAAAACTTCGCATTGATTTCGTCATGGAGCAAACTGAATGGTTTATAAGGCTCATCTAAAAAAAGAAAAGTTGGAAGTTATTGTTAGAACCAACAGTGAAAAGATTGAAGGGGAAATCCAAATTTTACCCGGAACCCGTTTATTAGACGCTTTGAACCGGGAAGATGAGTCATATATTGCTTTGGGTGAAGCAAAAGTGTATTCGATAGCGACAGAGAAGTTGCTTTTTCAATCTGACTTTTTGGCTTTAAATAAAAATCAAATCGTAATGATTGCCGAATCCTACACCTTGCCTCAAGGCGTTTGATTTTTTCGAACAAAACGCTTGGGTTAATTTATATTAAAAAAGCCATTCCTCTTGATTGAGGAATGGCTTTTTAGTTTTAAGCTGCGTGCTTATAGTAAATCGTGTTTTTTATGTAATATTTCCAGCGCTGTCTATTGTGTAGGTGGTTGTACTGCTCGAATGTTGAGCTGTAGCGGAAAAAGCAGTTTCTGTATCACTTCCTGAAGTTATACCTACTGTTAAATCGGTTCCCTGCGTATATCCATATGAAGCGGCAGTAATAGCTGTTGTGGAACAAGCAGTTGACGAAGTATTATCAGACCAATATGCTTTACAGGCCAAATAAATATTATGTAAATCAGCCTTAGCATTTGAGTTATAGGCTCTTTCTTTGTATTGAGTAAATTGGGGAATAGCGATCGCCGCCAAAATTCCTATAATTGCGATAACAATTAATAATTCAATCAGGGTAAAGCCTTTTTCATTTTTTGTTACTCTTGATTCCATCGTAATCCTCCCTATTTAAATAATTTTTAATATTTATGCAAATATAATACCACATGGTAGTTCTTTTTAGTGTTGAATTATATGAGGTTATTTGACTTTAAAGTAATCATGTAAGTCACTTTCCTTATAATTTTTGTAAGGAGTGACAATTTTTGTCAATTTTAGCAAGGCAAATTAGTTAATTCTTGTAAAGGTAGTTTAAAGGGCGTTTGAGTTTTTTTAGCTAATTTAAAAGTTTTTATGAAATAAGAACTCCTGAGTTATTTTCAGATGAGAGGCAATAATATCTTTAAGTTTTTCTTTTACCAAGATGTTACCAATTAATTCGCCAATAGGACCAAATGGAAACTGGTATTCGATATTATGGCGAATTAGCGTCCCGCCATTAGATTTTTCAAAATTGTGTGTGTGTTTCCAATAATCAAAAGGACCTTTTAATTGTGTGCTCCCAAATTTGTAAGGTGGTTCCCATTCGGATATTTTGGATTTCCAACGGAAAGGAATTTCCAAAAAATTAAATGAAAAAGATAATCGAGAATCGCTTTTTGTTCTTAAAGTTGATTGCCTATTAATCTTAAATCTTAAAGAAGGCGGCATAGTTTTTTCTAAATTATATGCATTACTAAAAAATTTAAAAGTATGGTTAATTTTAGATGGCGCCCATTGCTCTATTTCAATGTGGTAATTAGGGGTCGAGCATATTTCATTCATAGCTGAGTTTATGTCTGGATAGTTAAATAAAAAGCCGCTTTTTTGAATTTTTTTTGATGAAATATTTTTACTTTCCAGTAATAGTTGAGACATTTCGCCTAAAGCTAGTTTTATGAAAAAAGCTGGTGTTGGCATCCAACTAGGTCGATTTAATTTTTCTGCAAGGGTTTTTACAAATGTTTTATTTGATACAGGTTCTGGAGCTACGGCATTATAAACGCCCTTAAGCGAATCGTTTTCTAGGCCATGTAAAAACATTTGGGCGCAGTCTTCAACATGGGCCCAACTTACGATTTGACGTCCTCTGCCTAAAGGACCTCCTAAACCCATTTTAAAAATTGGTAACAGCCGATCCATTGCAATGCCGCCGCGTCCTATTAAAAAACCAATACGAAACGCTATCGTTCTAATACCTAATGCCTTTGCGGAAAAAATTTCTTTTTCCCATTCTTCACATAAGTTAGATAAAAAACCTTGGTCTTTTGCTCCATCTTCCTCTAATGCGTGTTCAAAGCTTTCTTTATAAAAGCCGATAGCGGAGGCTCCCAAAAAAATTTTTGGTTTTGTTTTTAATTTTTTTACTGCATTTATTAAGTTACGGGTAGAAATAATTCTGGATCTTTCGATTTCATATTTCCTATTGAGAGACCACCTTTTATCGGCTATTCCCGCGCCGGCAAGATGAATTACAGCGTCAATGTTTTTAAAAAGGTTTGGATCGATTTCTTCGTGAAGAGGATTCCACTTTAAAACTTTGCAAGCGACTGGAAGAAAAAATTTAGCGGAGTTTGTATTGCGGGTTAGAATCGTTATTTCGTGGCCGCGATTCTTTAGTTTTGGCAATAGATATTTTCCTAAAAAGCCAGTTGCCCCCGTAACTAAAACGTTCATATAGACCTAATTAAAAATTGAGGAAAGTAATATTAATAAAACAACAAAAGGATTTTTGCCGGAAGTTAAATCAGCTTGATGAAGTTAATTCTAGATTTTTATATAGTCTTACCATTTTTTCGATATTTTTTTCATGCGAATATTCTTCAGCGATTTTCCGAGCCTGACGTCCCATGGAGTCTCTAATTGATTTGTCGTTTAAGTAATTAAGATGTGCGGCAATTTCGCGGCGATCTCCTGGGTTTTGAACAACCATACCATTAAGTTTATGAGTAATGAGTTCGGCCGCTCCGCTATTTTTACTTGTAACAACAGGTAGACCGCAAGCCAATGCTTCTAAGTTTGCGTTACCGAATGGTTCATAAAGAGATGGCAAGGCAAATATATCCGCTGCAGCGTAATATTGTTCTATTGTTTCAATAGGAGGCGGAATGTGAATTAATTTATTTCGATTTTTCCAAGATGCGTAACGTCGATATTTTTTCCAATTACCTCTTCCGATTACAATCAATCGCCAATCTTTAGCTTCCAAGTACTTCAAAGATTTAATTAAGAATTTAAGTCCTTTTCGCTCAAACCCAGACCCTACTGTCAAAATCGAAATTGCATTTGGCGGTATATCTAATTTTTGCCGAATGTAACGATAGTATTCAGACCGGTTACTTGGATGAAAACGTTTTAAAGAAGTTCCATTATATATTACGGAAATATCTTTATCTGGCAATTTGTAATGATACTGGATATCTTTTTTTACCATTTGGGAGATGGCGACGATTTTTTTATAATTTTCTGGAGCAAATATTTCTCGCTCGATTTTAAGGACGGCCCAATGGAAAGGATTTAAAAAAGATAACCAACCTTTGATTGGATAATATTTTTTTCTCAGCGAAAGCCATTCTTTATGGCATCCGTCTCCCGCTCTATAGATATCTTGAAATGTCGTTCTTTCATGACTTTGAATCAAGTCGAAGGAATATTTTGACAGCTCTCGTTCAATTTCTTGATTAAACTCTAGAAGTCTTAACGTTGAAGATTTAGATTTTACGGATATTGGATGCAAATGGACGTTTGGATGCCCGGAAGTTTTCCACTCTCTAGCGAATACATGGACTTCGTAACCTAGTTGCGCTAAACGGTCAATATATTGAGCTGAAAATTTTTCAGCTCCCCCGTAAGATGCATATTTTTGGCGGATAATTGCAATTTTCATTTGTTTTAAGGGGATTTTTCAAAAATTTCCAGTAATTGTCGACAATTTTTATCCCAATCGAATTCTTTAATTTTATTATATCCATTTTCAGAAAGTTTTTTCCTAAGCTCAAAGTTGTCAATTAGTTCATTTAGGTTTTTTGATAGAGCTTGAGCGTTTTTAGGAGGAGAGACTAACGCTGTTTTGTCGTGAATAGCGTAATTACGGGAGCCTCCTGTATCGGTCGTGACTAATGCACAACGAGCCGCCATCGCCTCCATGGCAGGCATGCCAAGTCCTTCATACCAACTAGGACAAAGATAAATGTCGCAGTTGAAGAATAAATCTCGAATAGCGTCGCCTGTTGGACGATAAACATATTCAAAATCAAAACCAATATTTTGGCGTAAAGGGTTTGGGTCTTTTAATTTTTCCCCAAAAACCATTAGCTTAAAGTTTGGATTTTGCTTAAAAGATTGGCGAACGGATTTAATCCCATCATCATATCCTTTCCAATCGTAATCGTGATGCATTAAACAGACTTTTGGAGTAGCGTTCCAATTTTTTTCTTTTTTAATAAATTGCTTTTCGTCTACTGGAGTGACTAAAACTTTTGACGACTGTGAAAACTTGTCAAGTAATATGGATTGCAGCCAGTCGGAGATAACTATTTTTTCGAAGTTCATTTGATAGGTTATTTCCGCTTCTTTTTTTTTTCGAGTCCAGAGCGTTTCATAATGTTGAACAAAATAAAATTTACGGCCTTTGTTGAGAGATAGCTTTTCTGCCGCATAAGCTGTCTCCCAAGACGACGCAATTAGGATATCGGAATTAGGAATATTTGAGTTTTTGATCGTTGGGACTTTAATGATTGGAACCTTATTTGGGAACCAGTCGATTGATTCCGGGTCGATTGGAATAGCTCCTTTTTGGGCTCTAGAAATAGATTCTAAGACGCGATACCATTTAAGCGTTTTTTCAGGGATCACAATTAACGTTTCCGCTCCTAGAAAAGTTAGCCGATTAGCGTATTCTAATAAAGCTTTGACTCCACCGCTTATTCGTAAATGGGGTAAGATAAAAGTGATTTTCACAATGACGCTCGATTCTTGAGAGTATCATGGTAAACAGATAGCGTTTTATCGATTTGAATTTCCAAAGTAAGCTTTTGCAAGCAATAGTCATATGCTGCGTCAGATAAGGTTTTTCCTATAGTAGGATTTTCCAATAAGTAGAGAATTTTATCCGCTAAATCTGATCCATTTTTTGGCTCTGCGAGTAATCCTCGTTCTTCATTGCCTATAATTTCGGGAATACCTCCGGCGCGTGTTCCTACAACTGGAGTTTTCATTGCGAAAGCTTGGGGAATAACCTGTGAGGTGGCTTCGCCTCCAGTAGAAGCTAAAACCAAAATATCCAATGCCGCCATTATTTCTGGAATATCTTCTCTGTGTCCTAACATGAAAACGGATTTTCCAAGACCCTTTGCGATAGCTTTCTGGGAGATTTCTTCAAAACCAGGGCCAGAACCGGCTATAACAAACTTTGCATTTGGGATTTTTTTTAAAATGAGTGTAGCTGCTTCTAAAAAGTAATCATGACCTTTCCAACCTCTTATAACTCCTACTTTTCCGATTAATGGTTGATTTGGAGCAATCTGGATTTCTTCTCGAAATTTATTAGGAGAGATATTAAAATCGAAACGTTTTGTGTCGACGCCTGCCGGAATTGAATATGTATCAATGTCTCGAACGCCAGAAATATTAGCCATCATTAACCTAATAGTTTCGCCGCTAGCGATAATCTTATCTGGAAAGTAAGAATAAACCGCATTTTTGGGAAAATAGTTTTTTACGGGAATTGAGACATGTCTACTTCTAACTATTGGTATATTTAATGCTTTTCCACACATTGAAAAAAGCCAGCTATCAATAGAACTGTGAGTGTGGAGAATGTCCGGACGATTTCTTTTTACTATTCGATAAATAGACCAGAAATCAAAAAGATTCCATGAGGCTGACATAGGTATAGAATATGCCGCGAATTTAGAATGCTGAAAATCCTTGCATTTATTAGCTAGAGGGCTTCCTGGCTGCGTAATGATAGAAACTTGATATCCTCTTTCTACTAAAGCCTGACTTTCTTGGAAAATTCGAATTTCCTGGCCCCCCCAGCCAATAGCGGCTTCGGAGTGGAGCAGATGAAATGAGTCCAAAATATTTTTCCTAATCGTTCAGTTGAACGGGATGGGAAAATAATCTAGCATATCCTTCGCGCTGTGTCGATTGCATCTCTTATTTGATATGATAGGTTGATGAATAAAATTAAAGATTATTTTTAGAAACTTAGCTTATGAAATTTAAACCAGAATACCTTCCTGAGAAAGCTAAGATCTTATTGATTCGGTTAAAATCAATTGGCGACGTTACTTTAAATACCGCTGTTTTCCCTTTAATTAAAGAAAACTTTCCTGGATGCAAACTTGATTATTTAGCTATGACTCCATGCGATCAAATCGTTTCTCATGACCCCAATATCGATCAAGTTTTAAAGTTTTCCAAATTTTCGGGATGGAAAGGAGCTATGCAGTGGCTCGATTTAATAAAACGAATTCGTCAAGTTCGCTATCATATGGTTATTGATATGCATGGAGGTCCTAGAAGCGCAGTATTTGCAGCTATGTCGGGGGCGAAATATAAAGTAGGCTTGGCTCGAAGCCGACGGGCGCGGTTTTACAATGTAAGAGTAGACCCAATATTTGATCATTCCGTTCCTGCAGTAGAGTTTCAATCTAAAATGCTCGAATTACTTGGGCTTCAAATAAGTCGCCAGTCTCCTAAAATTCATTTATTAGAAAAAGAATTACAAGGCATTAAAGAAAAAATGAAATTAGTCGGGATTAATCCTGAACAACCATTTGCAGTGATTCATCCAGGCGTCGAATCTGTTCATAATCAATGGCAACCTGAAAAATTTGCCGAAGTTGCGGATACGTTTCAGTCAAAATTTAAGATCCAGGTGTTATTCGATTTTGCTCCAAACGAGGCTTCGCAAGTTAGAGAAGTTTTAAAATTTATGAAAACGCCTGCAAGGGCGATTCAAACAACTTTACGGGAATTTGCGGCAATGACAAAGCAGGCAAGGTTTTTATTAACCCATAATAGCGGACCAATGCATATGGGCGCCGCTGTTAGCTCTCCTGTTTTCGCATTATTTGGACCCGTATCTCCAGATCGTTGGATTCCCCAAGTCGATCCTAATCTTGTATTTTATAAGAAGCTGGAATGTTCGCCATGTAACGTTTCCTCTCGAAAAGAAGAATGCTTTCAGGGAAACTCTGAATGCAAGAGGTTGATTACAGCCGACGAAGTGATTGATGGAATTTCCAAAACTTTGGACTTGGTTTCAACCAGTTGAGCCAAAATTTTTTGAAAATTTCTTATCCTTTAAATCCTAATAGATTTTTTTAAATAGATTCAGAGGACCTCTAAAAATCGGAATAAATTTTTAAAAGTTTGTTTTGTTATTTTTTT
>JAYOZP010000012.1:0-33300 GCA_038154245.1 Nitrospinales bacterium
ATTTGGAAGTTCGATTTTTGGTAAAGCTTTACCCACTTTTATATGATCTCCAAATAACGTTAAAGAAACGTCGCCCAAAGAAATTTTGACAACATCATCTCCGAAAACAGTCGAAATTTGAAAAAAACTAAAAAATAAAATACTTGAAAGCAGGGAAGTTATTTTCATAACAATAAGTCCTCTTTATTGATTATTTGATTTGTCTTTTAAGTCTCGTAAATTAGGTTAAAGAATTATCAAATTTTTAAAATTATTTTACAAATTCACTCTGTAAAAAATTGAACATTACGTCCGCAAATATCTCATTCCCTTTTTCGTTTAAATGTCGATCATATCCCCACACAACTGGAATTCCATTTTCCCTAGATTCATTTAACCTTTTATAAAAGGGTATATATTTAAATCCATACAATTGAGACAACTTTTCTAACCAAATAGAAGAAAACCTCATATAGCGAGTGAAATGGCTAAAATATTGAAATGAATCCAAAATTATAAAACGACTCCCAGATTGGTTTACCAAACCACCTAAAGCTTGAAATAATTTTAAATTCACCAAATTTGTCGTAAGCCATGTGGGAAAATTTTTATCGTCTCCAATAAACATTTTCTCTGCATTATGCTCATCCCTTAACTTCTCGTCATTAGAAAGCGAATTGACTTTTTTAAAAATAGAGGCAAAAACATGTGGAAGAAAAAAACCTGTTGAGGTTTTATTTATACGCTTCCCTCCCATTATTTTCTCAATATATAACTTTTGCCGTTCAACAAATTTATCATAATCGCTTGGGAGAAAAATACTCAGAGGCAACTTTTCTAAAGCCGAAATCACTTCCGAACTTTTTTTATTATTCACGAGAACTTTGATACGTTCCAAGTCGATTTTTTTTATATATAAATAATCGAGAATAAAATTATCAGTTTCATCATTAGATAAATCATGGGGGAGTTGTTTTTTAATATTTTGAAAAGGTCTAATATATAAAAATTGTGATTCTTTCAAACCATAAAGGCCAAAAAAGGCGGTTTGGCACCAAGTATTTGAAATTGTTCTGAAATAATTTTTGTCAAAAACATTTACAAATACATAATCTGGCTTAAAAGCTTTTGCGAATTTTTTCCACGTTAAATATATTTGTTCTACCCCATAACCAGCGCCTCCAAAGTTTAATACCTCAAATTTTTTACCCGTCGCTTCGCTAAACTCTTCATTTAATCTTTTTTCTAATAACTGTCCCGCTGTTTTATCAAAATTCACCTCTCTTGCAGCAACTAAAGAATCCCCTAAAACTATTATTCGAACAGAGTTTTTTTCTTTTTTAACGTTTCGCTCAAAATCTCTAAATCCCTGAGAGTTTATATCCACTTGGGAGCTAAACTCCCGTTCATACCAGATCTTACTAGCTCCAGTATAAGTATGTTGTGAATTTGGTAAAAATTTCCAACCCAAAACAGGATCTGGGATTATTGGTAAGCTTTTGTATATGGGAATAAAATAACCAAGAATTTGACCTCCAACCTCAACAATTGCTCCTAAACTAATAAGACTTAAAAAACTAGCCAATAAAATATAAGCTGCCTTTGATCTAAAATAAAAGAATAAGACTGCTATATATAAAAACAAGCCCGCAGTGAGCAACAATAAAACAAAATATATCGGAGGAATATTCATTTAAAAGAATTTGAGATCAAAACTCAACGATAGTAACTCCATCTCCACCATCTTCTCTTTCACCGGGGACAACCCGTTTTCCAATTCCGCAACTTTGCAGATAATCACGAACAAATCTTTTAATTTTTCCCATACCATGCCCATGATTAATTTTTACTCTATCGACGTTATTTAATAATGCCTGATCTATAAAAGATTCTAATGTTGTCTTGGCTTCTTCAATTCGCATTCCATGTAAATTACAAGAAAACTGAGGATTAGAATTTGCTTCAGCATGTACCGTGAACTTTATTTCTTGATCCGCCTTATTTTTTTTACTCCTCTCCCTTGGATGCCCTTTAATCTTTTTTGCATCAACTAAGGAATCTAAATTACCTATGCGAACTCTCAATTTATTTTTACTTTTCGGATCTTCCAAAAGATGTCCTCTTGTTCCATATTCAATAAGAACCACAGGATCGCCTTCTTTAAGTCCTTCTACTGGTACATTCCAATCCGAATAATCGGATAAACTAGCGTTTTGCATAGATCTATCGACGGAATGAATTCTATTTTTAGCTCGTTTTATCGAACCTGAGCTTTTAGATTTTTTAGCGTTGTCCACAATTTGTCGAATTTCACGTTTGGACTCTTGAACCGTTTTTTTCAAGCGTTTCGCTTTCTCTTTTTCAAATTCTTTTTCTTTTTCAAGCAATCTAGCAGCGACTATTTCGCTCTCTCTTCTCAACTCTTGAGCTTTATGAAGATCGGATTGGATGCGGTCTTTATCCTTTTCTAATTTCAACTTTTGTCTATGTAACGATTCCAAAAGAGACGCTGCGCGATTATCATTCAAGTCGTAAATTTCTCTGGCGCGACAAATAACTTTTGAATCAAGCCCTAATCTTTGCGCCGTTTCTAAAGCAGCGCTTCCTCCTGGCGCGCCTAAGATAAGTTTGAAAGTCGGTTTAGATTCGCCTTCATTAAATTCCATACAGGCGTTTATAAAACCTTGTTCAGTTTGGGCTAACGTTTTTAAAGCTAGATAATGAGTCGACACAAATGTGGAAATGCCTCTTTCGTTTAACTCTCTTAACATAGCTTCCGCTAGCGCAGCTCCTTGCGCGGGGTCTGTCGCTACCCCCAACTCATCTAGTAAAATTAACGAACCAGAAAGAGAATGATCCAAGATATGAATCATCTTTTTCAAATGAGCCGAAAACGTTGATAAGTTTTCTGCGATATTTTGATCGTCCCCTATATCTGCATATATTTTTGGGAAAAACGGTATTTCTGAATTTTCGTCTACAGGTAATAATAAACCAGCTCGCGCCATTAAAGACATAGCGCCAATGGTTTTCAAAACAACCGTTTTACCGCCGGTATTCGGACCAGAAATCACAACAGTAAACGTTCCTTTTTCCGTAATAATATCGTTCGCCACAACAAATTGTCCATTGAGCAATAGCTCGGGATTTCGAGCTTGTTTTAGCTTGATTTCCCCATCGTTTGAAAATTTAAAAACCCGAGCTTTCATCTTTTTTGCCAGTCTTACTTTAGCGTTGATTAAATCAAACGAACAAAGAATCGAAAAATTGGCTGTGAGAGTTTCAGAATATTGAAGAACTGTTTTGGCAAGTTGTCTTAAAATACGAATTCTTTCTCTTTCAACTTCAATACGTTTTATTTTTAACTGGTTATTGAGAGGAACAATTTTTGAAGGCTCTAAAAATAATGTCACTCCGCTACCGGAAGTATCATGAATAACCCCTTCAATTTTAGATTTAAATTCCGCACGAATAGGAAGAACAAAGCGTCCTTCTCTTTCAGTTACATAGGAGTCTTGCAAACAATCTTTGATTTTCGGCTGAGAAAGCAACCTTTCAACCGCTATATCTAATTCTTCTTTAGCGTTTTTGACGGCTTTCGAAGCTTGCTTTAATTGGGGAGTCGCTGTCTCTTTAATTTCTCCCTCATCGTTAATACAACACGATAAAGCTTCATACAAATCTGGGATTGGGTCTAATTGAGCGGCGCGGCTTGACAAATTAGGCGCATTTTCAGCTTTTTTAAAAAACAAATCTATCGTGCGAATCAAGCGCAATAAATTTAGAATTTCTAACCCTTCAAAAGCTTCTAAAACGCCAGCCTTAGGCAATCCTGTTAAAATCTTTTCTAGATCTTCAAAATGAGTTAAAGGAATTCGAGCGTTTGATTCTTCTAATTGCAAAGCTTCGCAAGTTTCTTCTAATGAACTTTGAGCTAAAGAAAGTTCTGTTTCGGGGAAAAAAGAACGGCAGCGTTTTTGTGTTGCAGAGGAATAGACTAACTCAGACAAAACTTGTTGGATGTGTTCCCATCCCAAAGTCGACATGGAACTAGACAAAAAGCTATCCTTAGAAACTTTATTAGAACTCATTGATTCCATGCAATTTGCGTAGTCGGTTTTAAACTTATTGGTAAAACAGCGTCGAATATTAAATCTGGGTCTCTCCGCTTTTTATAACTTCTTAATAGAACTCCTAAATCTTTTTTTACCATTCCGTTAAAACCAACTTTCGATTCGCCAGGAACTAGCTCCTTGCCTTTGTCTATAATCTGACGAGTTAAAACCGTAATCGATTTTGAAAAATCTATCATTTCCGAGTTTAAATATACTTCGTAATCGATCAAATTTTTGCCCATGATTTCTATACGATTATTAGTTTTAAGCGTTGCGAATAAAGTGGCTACCTTACCATCTTGGATATTCAATTTCTCTTTTTCTGGACCTGGTATTTGTAAAGCGGCCATTTTTTTTCCCTTAGAAATTCGAGCCCAGAAAATAGAGTCTAAGTGATTTCTTTCTCTTGTCATACGAATAACTCGCGGAGTAGAAATTCTTTCTTGAACGCTTAACCAGGCAACCATCGGAGCAATCTCAGCTTCTGGTAGAAAGTGTCCTCCATGAGCCATTCCCGATTCTTGATGTTCTCGGAAAATCACCGGATATTTCATATCCGATAAAATTTTATTGACTCTGCGTAAATAAGCAACAGGGAATATAGGATCTTTCGCGCCATGAATCATATAAACAGGCGTATTATTTAAATTCACTAAAAAAGTCATGAGTCGTTCGGTAATACCTCCAGCGATCGGAACAATGCCAGCAAAATAATCTGGGTAATTCATTCCTATCATAAAAGAGCCGACGGCTCCGTTAGAAAGCCCAGACAAAAAGATTCTATTTCGGTCAACTGGGTATTTCTCTTGCGTCTCTTGTATCAATCGCAATACAATTTCCTCCGCAGTCTTAGACCACCAAGCGCCCATCGGATAAGTAGGACAAACAACGATGAATTTCCCGCCTAATCTTTGAGCCCATTTTTCAACCGTGCCATCGCCCGAACCTCCCATACCGTGTAGCACCACAATCATTGGAAGAGGCTTTTCAATCGGCGAGCTTGTGGGAGCAAATAAGGCGTAAGAGTAGATTTTACCTCGGTATTTCAGTTTTAATCCCCTTCTTAACCCAGCGGAACCTCCCGATCCAATAGATCTATTTTTTAAAGCCGCCCGTACAGATTCGTGAGAAACTTTTTTTTCTTTTAAGCGATTTAAAATATGATCTTCCACTTCTTGATCCGGAGCTATTAAAAAAGCTTCGATATCTCCTGAAAAGTCATAAGCTTTAACTGGCGCTACTAGTAAATTATCTTCATTTTGAGTAGACGGTGGGCTCCCTGCACAGGCGGCAGTAAAAATTATCATTGTAATAAGTCTAAAAATTTTTTTCATAGCAATCTATTTAAGAAAGATTAATTAAAGACAATTGACCTTGTTGGGAGAGGGAGCCCGCCACAGTCCATTTGATTTATTAAATTGTAATATGATTTGCCACGATATAAAATAGCCAAAGACTGATTTTAAGTCCTCAGTTAGTCTTTAACTACCTAGAATCAAAGCAAACTTTAAGTTTATTCTACGTTTTAGCGAACTATCTCCCCTCCTTAGTGAGTTCTGAATGTTTCAATTTGAAGCTTTAAAGTTAGGAAAAATAGAATACTCCTCAAGAAAAAGAATTTTATTCCAATGCAAAAAAGATGGATTTGCATTTTTGGGACAAGCTAAACTTTGCCCAATAGAAAAAGGAATTATCGTCGAGTTATTTAGCGAAAGCTTTTGGGAACGTGTTGAGAATAAAGACATGGTTTCGAGATTACTGGAAGAAAACTTACTCAAATTGCTAGAAACATCCAGTAAAATCCCCCCCAATGAATATGAAAAAATTAGCGCGCTATGGGAAAAACATAACAGCTTTAAAACCCAAACAGAAGAAATAAGCTGTAACAAAAACTTAGAAGTGGATCTAAGAATTCTTTTTAATTGTTTAAACAAAGAATACTTTAACGACAAAGTAGAAGCTCAAATTGAATGGGGCAAAGGCTATCGCCGTGGAGCTCGTCGATCGTTTCGGTTTGGTTCGTACGATATAAAAAAGAAACGCATCCGGATTAACCCTGCTTTAAGACAAGAATTTGTTCCTCATTATGTATTGGAATTAACCGTTTTTCACGAAATGTGTCACCAATTTGTTCCTCCTATCAAAAACAAAGGTAAATGGCGCTTTCACCACCCTGAATTCAAAAAAAAGGAACGGGAATATCGATTCTATCGAGAAGCTTTACTATGGGAAAAACAACATTGGAAAGAGTTGATCGCGACAAATTAATTGATTTGGAAAAAGTTGAGTGATCAAGTTCCCTATGCTATTCTCATACCTTACTCCTTACGAAATAAAATCATTTAATTAGGATCTACCCAGTTTGTCAATTAGCTTACCCTTTCAGAAAAGTTGCATTACTAGGAAACTCTTTACCTTTTTTAGTTTCGCCATTTTAATTTCCCTATTGAGCTGTTCGGGATCAAAAAAACCAAGAAAATTGCCTAAAATGTTTTACCCTGTCGCAATTTTGGAAACTGGTAAAGAACCCTCTTATATTATCGCCGAGGACTTTTCAGGAGATGGAAACGTCGATTTAATCTCAACGAATAGCGGCGACGATACAATGTCTTATTTCAAAGGGAAAGGTGACGGTACATTTAACGACCAAATTTCTCTTAAAACTGGCAACAATCCAATTTGCGTTGGTCACGCAGATTTTAATGGAGATAAATTACCTGATTTAGCCGTTTTAAATTATGGCGACCAGAACATACATATCTATTTAAATACAGGAGGAGGCAGTTTTAAAAATACTGGGAAATTCCTTACACCTGGGAAAATTCCTATTAATTTAATAACTGCGGACGTTAACTCCGACGGTCTCTCTGATATCGTAGTCACAATGCGTTATCACAAGATTGTTATTTTATTGGGGTTAGGGAACGGTCATTTTGCCGAACCAAAATCTTACCCAGTAAAGGGACAACCAACCGGTTTAGTAAGCGGAGATTATAACAATGATGGGTTTCCCGATATAGCGGTCGCTTTAGCCGGTTCTGGAAATGTGGGAGTGCAAATTTATTGGGGAAAAGGAAATAATCGTTTCGAAGGATCAAAGGTTTTTCGCGGCGGTGGGCAGCCTTTAGCCATTGCCAATATCGAAATTAACTCAGATGGACAAATGGATCTTGTTACAGCCAGCAACTCCACTCATGTAATCGCAGTCTTCGAAAATCAAGGCGATCAAACATTTAAAAGATTGAAACCATTTGCCTCTGGAGAATTTCCAAAATTCATTATTGCAGCCGATTTCTCGGGAGATGGACACGATGATATTGCCGTATCAAACTCCACACTTGACACAATTTCTATGGTATTAGGAAGGGGCGACGGTAGTTTCACCTATCCGCCTATTTATCATCCTGTCGACGAATATCCGCAAGGAATGGCTATCGGAGATTTCAATAACGATGGGATGTTAGACCTAGCTACTACCTGCCGAGATAAGACGCTAATTGATGTTATGCTTAGAAAAGATATGCTCTATCCTAGAGTTGCGGTTAAAAGCTAAATTTTAAATTTTCCTTTCGAAAAGGAAATGGATGAAAGAACCCCCTCCTCTTCCTATCTCTCCCCAATCAAAAATATCGCTTGAATATAAAATATTCGCGATAATTTTTCTTTTCTTTTTTTTCCTACTAACTCCGTTTGGGCTTTTTAACGATTGGATACCGCCCTTAACTCAAAAAGGTTTTTATTCAATCACAGTAGTAGACCAAGGAGACGATACAGGGTATTACGCTTTTACACGATCGGCATTTTTTGACGGCGACTTTGATTTTTTTAACGAAAGAAATTACGCCCACTCCCAAAAGATAATGCCGACTGGCTATGTTTTTAATAATTGGCAAATTGGCCAAGCGATCTTATACTTTCCGTTTTTTTTAGCTGGACATGTAACGGCTAAAATTTTAAATGGACTTGGAATCCCAGTCTCTTTAGACGGTTACAGTTTCCCATATTATATGTCAACCGCTCTAGCCGCTCATGTCTATATGTTTGCAGGATTATTAATCTTATTCAATATATTAAAAAACCATTATCCAAGAACCATAGCTTTTATTTCAACCCTGGGGGTTTGGCTGGGTTCTTCGCTAATCTACTACACCTTTATCCGTCAAAGGATGGCTCACGTTCCAGAGTTTTTTAGCGCAATTCTCTTTTTAGCTATCTGGATCAAAGATCGAAAATCTAATTTCTCTAATTCCCCTATATTGGCGGGAATTTTATTAGCTTTTTTATCGACGATTAGACTGACAAATATTGCTTATATCTTTATATATTTAGTCGATTGGTTTCTACTCCAATACAAAAATCTAAATTTAACAAGTGAAAGACAAGAAAACTTAAAATTCCTCTTAAAATTTTCTGGAGTTTTTATTCTAGGCTTTTTACCGCAGCTTTTCATTTGGCAAAGAATTAATGGAGTTCCATTTCCTCAACATATTACAGGGATGGCAAGCGATTCTATTGGAAGCTTCAATTTTCAAAAATACCTAGACCGGTTCTTAGATATATTTATAGGGGCTGACTGGGGAATAGTTTACTCTATGCCGCTTATGCTATTGGCGGTATATGGGTTATTTTTTTTAAAAAGTTTTATATCGGATTCAAAGCCGGGAATAATTATTTTTTTCACTTTCCTCCTAACTATTAGCATCGTCTTTCCCGCTCCAAACGCTTATGGAGAACGATATCTGTTTCCTGCTATACCCTTGTTAGCGTTTGGTCTTGCCAATTTCTTTAAAAAGTGTTGGTCTTCTAAATTCATCCGTCCAACTGTTTTGTTTTTTGCCATAACGTGTTTTTTCGCTCAATATCTAATGTTAGTACAATATAAAACTTCTCTAAAATACGACAACCCTAAGTTTTCTTTAACTGCTTTAACAGAAAGCCCTTCGTTAATTTTTCAACGCACCGATGAATTACTGAGATCAACCAACTTTATAAAACTATTAACTCTCAAAGGAGGAGCGCTTTTCGAAAATAGTATCGACTTTATTTTTATGATCGTCTTTCCTTTAATACAATTTGTCTTACTATGGGTTGCCATAAGAATTTTACAACTTCCAATCAATCGGTTTTTCAATGAAATAAATGATAAGAAACTAGTCGTATTTAGCGTGTCTATTACAACGTTCTTGCTAATTCTTATTGCGTTTTTGACTCCTTCAAAATCACATGACGAAGTAAAACAAAGATTGAAATACGCCGACTTTATGCAAAAAGGAAATACTGTGGCCCAAGCAGGAAGTAAGGAGTTGGCATTAAGTTTGTTCACAAAAGCTCAAAAATTGTTTCCCAATCAATTACGCCCATATTTCAAAAAGGGGAAAATTTGGATTGCTCTTGGGCAGTTGGAAAAAGCCGAAATGAATTTTAATGAAATCCTCAAAGAAAACCCATATCACTCCGGAACTCTATTTTATCTAGGTAGCATTATGCTAGATAAAGGCAATTTTTCTAAAGCCGAAGACTTTGCATTAAAAGCTATTCGCATTTATCCACAAAATTCTCTTTTTTTTGATCTTCTTGGGAGAGTTTATTTTAAAACTAATAAATGGAATCTTGCTAAACTAAATTTTAAAAATGCTCTAATTTTAAAACCCAACTCCTGGCAGGCGCATGGAAGCCTTGGAATCTTATATTATTTTGAAAACAAATTAAAATTAGCAAAATTTCACCTTCAAAAATCGATTGAATACGGAAATCTAAATTCCAGCGTTTCTGAATTAGCAAAAACTTTAAACATTAAAAACTAATTCCCCCTATCACAAACAGTTGATTTAATTAAATCGCATATCAAACCACAAATACTTTGCATATTTATATGTCCAATAACCTAAACCTGCGATATTTTTATCCATCTATATTTATTCAGATTTCCTTTCAATAAACAGCTAATGGTCACTGAAAAAAAAGGCTCGTTTAAAATAAAAAACTTATTTTTTGTCCTGATCCTATTACCAATAGGGATTATAGGAATTGTAGAGGGATATTTTCGAATATTTTCTCCAGAACCCATATTCCAAAATCATACGACCTCAGCTTTTGGGATCCCAACCGCTTTTCGCCCTAACATAAGAGTCCAACATTCATTTGTGAAGTTCCCTTACCTTATAAAAACAGATTCCCGACACTTTAGAAATTTTCTTAAGGTTACTTATAAAAAACCTAAAAACACATTTCGAATTCTATGCGTTGGAGGATCAATTTTTGCAGCTTCAGGCGTTAATAACGACGAAACTTTTGCTTATTATTTGCAAAAAACTCTGGAAAATCAATTTCCTGAACAAAACTTTGAAGTAATAAACGCGGCGAAGAATTCTTGGGAAATTGCCGAATTTTATACTTTCATTAAAAACGAAGGATACAAATACCACCCTGATCTTGTAATCGCTTATTTCCGTACTGGCGAGCTATCGACGATGGATTTGTCAAAGTTAGAAGCTGACACAATTAATTTTGCAAGGTTGTCCCCCAATAAAGTTGAAATTGAAATTCTGGGAATCGCATTTAACCTTCATTTGAACAAGTTGTCGGCTTCCAAATTAAACTTTATCCAGCAGCTTCCGTTTTATGACGATTTATTTAACAATTTACATTCATTAAGAATTTTAGAAAAGAAAATTAGGGGAAGTTTAGTTGATAGAAAAAGTTTGGAAAACAAATCACACAAAATAAGCTTTGTTGAAGCCATGAAAAACTGGCGGTTGAAACCTACTGACAAGATTCGTTGGAAAACAGAGTTTGGTGAAATAAAAAATACCCAAGTCAGCCAAATAGAAGCAATTTTATATAGCATAGGACTGAGCAAGTTTTATTCTTTGCTCAATAGCATCAATTCAAAATTAGCTTTCCTCATTGTCCCATCGCCACAAGAAATATTAAAACTCCAAATTTATCCTAAAAATTTAAACCCTGTAAAAATAAATTCACGACAAACATTTACCATATTCAATTTATTTACAAAATTAGCAAAGTTTCAAGAAAGGAGCTTAATCCCACTTAATTTTCCGAATGTCGTCCATTGGACCCCCGCCGGACATAACATTGCATCTAAATTAGCCTATAACTCGATGATTGAGACAAATATCCTTCCCAATATAAAAAACGCAAGGGAAAAGCTTTTTGACGTGGAAGACAATCAGTCATTCAAAAAAATAGAAGAGTCTAACGAAAGAATATCAGTTCAATTAAAAAAAATAGGCCACGATTCATTCGTTAAAGGAGTAGTGTACTTAAGCCAGAGCAAATTCAAAAAAGCCGAGGAATCCCTTAAAAGCTTTATAACTGCAAATCCAAAAGATAAGGGAGCGTTATGGAGCTTAGCAAATTTATATTTTAAAATTAATAAATATAAAACCTCCCTCGAATTTATTGAAAAAGCAACTTTAAACGGTTATCCCATATCTGATGCAGTTTATAGTTTGAAAGCCATGAATTACTTAAAGCTTAAGCGATTCGACAAAGCCGAGCTTTTATTTTCAAAAGCAGTTAGTTTATCTCCTACGAACGCACTTCTGCATTTACATTTTGGGAACTTTTTATTGCTTCAAAATCGTTTTGAAGAAGCTATTTTAGAATTAGAAAAAGCCAACCGTCTTTTTCCAAACGACATTAAAACGATTTTGACTATGGGGGTAGCGTATTTTGTTAGCGGGAAAAAAGCCAACGCGGTCAATTTTTTTGAGGAAGCTTTAGAAAAAGATCCGAAAAACCCAATGATCCAAAAGACGTTACAAAACCTGAATATCAAGATTCAAAGAAAAAGTATTCACTAAGTCTAAATAGAGCAATCAACCAATGATTAAATTGTAAAATAGAGAACTATTTCTTTTCCAGAGCATTACACCCCGTAACCCAGTATCGGCCAGAATCTTCTTTCAGGCTAATAGAACACCCCAAAGCGTTGGAAAGTTTTTTTTCCGTTAAGGTTTCTTTCTTCTCACCTTGCGCATAAATTGTTCCATCTTTCATAAAAAGGACATGGGTTATATCTGAAATAATTTCTTCTATATAATGAGTTACATATATCATTTGAGAACCTAGTTTTGCAGCTTTTTGGACGGTCTGTAAAAATATTTCTTTTGAAGGAATATCCAAACCCGAACAAGGTTCGTCTAAAACTAACAACTCTGGTTTATTGACTAAAGCGCGAGCTAAGAGGACTCGACGAGCTTCTCCATAGGACATGGAATGAAATCTTTTTTTTGAAAGATGCGTTATATTTAGGTATTCCATCCATTCCATTGCATTTCGAGTTTGTACATGGCCAGGTTTTTTGTATAAACCAACGCTGGAAAAAAAACCTGAAAGCGTTACTTCTAGACCTGTAGCATTTCGGTAGTAGTCTGCCTGGTATTCGGCAGAAACTACTCCAATTTTATTTCTAATCTCTAAAATGGGAATCAATTGTCGTTGTCCAAACCAATAAACCGTCCCTCCATGGATTGGTATCAAATCTCCAAATACCAGTCGAATGAAAGTTGATTTACCCGCCCCATTGTTTCCAATAATTGCCCAATTTTCATCGGGCTTCATTTTCCAAGAAATATTTGAAAGAATTTGAGCGCCTTGGATATATGTGGAAGCGTTTTCAATTTCAATAATGAAAGAATCTGAAGGCATGAGAGTTTATCACGTATATAGTTTCAGAATTTATGAAGCTTAGTTTATGTCGAGCTTAGCGTTAATAAGCTCCACAATCGGGTGCTCTGCATAATAATGAATTAAATTTATGCAGGTAAAACTTTGTTTCATGCGGTAAATATTTTTCCACGGAATTCCCAATAAGTGACAGAGTATAATGCGATTGACCCCACCATGAGCTACTATCGCAATTGTTTCATCCAAGTGCTTGAGCGCTAGAGTCACAAATTGCGGGACAACGCGATTATGAACTTCTTCGATTGTTTCCCCACCTTCTACTCTGGAAGTCTCAATATTTTTAAATCGACGCTCTATCTCACCTGGATATTTTTCGTTTACCTCATCCATAGTCAAACCTTCCCATTTTCCTACAGAAATCTCACGTAATTCTTTTAATGGCTCAGGAGTTACTCCATGAAGTTTTGCAATTTCTTGAGCTCCCCTATGGGATCTTTTCAAATCACTAGAGTAAACGGCTGTTATTGGCTTATCAGATAAAGTTTTCGCAACCGCCTGGGATTGCTCTAGTCCTAATGCAGACAAATCGGCGTCAAAATGACCGTTAAAACAATTTCTATCGGAGTTTTCAACATGACCATGACGCAATAGATAAATCGTACAACCTTTAGTTTTTTCCATAATATGAAGACAAAACTTGAACTTAGATTAATTCCTTTTACAGTAAACGCTTTCGTTTTTACCTATTGAAGACAAAAAAAAAGACAAGCCTATAAAAGGCTTGTCTTTATAACTCGAAGGCTTAAAAACCTTAAACTTTAGTGACCGCCGGCTACTTCTCCGCCAGAACTCCATAAATAAAAGAAATCCAGGCCTTGTACTTCCATCAAGCCAACGTTAATCATAAAGTAATATCCCGCCATTCCGATTAAAGCGATAATAAAATGCATAATGGATTTTGGCGTAATAAATTTTTTCTGCTCTTCCATCATTTCCCCCTAATAAACAAAAATTTTTTTGTCGAATATTATAAAATTACCGCCATACGGAAGCGAACCAGTAAAAGAACCAGAGACAAAAAATACATGTCCCTATGTAAATCCAAGGTCCAGCTTTTTCTTTAAAATTGTCCATTAAAAAGGCCCCTCTTAAAAATTAATTATAAGGTTAATTTATTTATTCTTGACAGAGTCAAATTTTGAATGTTAATTTCTAACCCTCTTTAACACCACGTATTGAGGAACATATGGCAAGCAAAGACGGGAAAATTTTCGATACTATAGTCTATATTGGTCTTGGCGTCAATTGCTTAACGGCAATTTATTTGTTATTGACTTATTTCGAAGTAATATAAAGGGCATATTAAACCATAGGCATTGTGGCAGGTCAAGCCATAAATTACCAAAATTACAGCATTTATGCCCCCTTAGGTTTTAAAAAACAAGGTATCTTAGGAGGGAATCTACAAGTTTCCTAGACTGGCTTAGCAGGATATATAACATAAAGCATTAAATAGGTTAGGGTACTTGTAACCAAAATGAGGATATAAACCACCATTGTGCCTCTACCAAGCACCCGATGCCTTTTTGCGCCGTCAGGCAACCATTTTTCAATGGCTTTCTCAAGACTTATTACTAAGGCTATTGTCGCAAAAATCAATGCCCAAGCTAAACTACTTTGCCAGGAAGCATTACGAACAAAAGTTAAAATAACTTGATTTATCCCCCAAACTGCCAGCAAAATAAGCATTACTTTTTTAAAGGTAGTAGAACGAACTTTTAAATCTCCTTCCTTTAAGACATACTTTCCTTCAATCTTTGCCGAACTCCTAAACCCTTGAATAACCATGTAGAAAGCTAGAATAAGCCCCATAGTAACCAAAAACAGATGAAGGCTCAAAATGGGAACAAAAACACCATTGTAAACTTCATCTGGGCCGCCAAATCCTTCTTTACCTTCTAGCGCTAATACTCCCAATTGGCGAAAAAAGTAGTAAACCGTAAAGTAAATAACCATGGAAACCATAGAAATGAACACCAAATTATGGTGTTTGGTTCCCTCGCCTTTTTTGGCTTGAGCCCAGGCAATGGTGAATAGAGCAGTAAAAACAACGGCAAGCAAATAACTCAAGTCTGCGCCTACTGTACCTGCCGTACCAAAAAAACCAGCCGCTCCTAAGAATTCTTTCATAGGTTCCTAACGAAAGTTAGCGATCTAAGTTGACCGCAAAAAATTATTACTATTACCGCTGTATACTTAACCTTCTCCGTTACCTAACAAGAAAGTACCTAGATAAAACTCAACAATGCCTAATAAGGACCAATATAACAATGGCTCCATCTTCATTTGAGAAAAAAACATAAAAACAACTGCAGTGATTGTCATTAAACCCACAAATTGCAGAGCTTTCCCAAAAAAATATTTTATAGGACTCATGAATTAGTTTTTTAACGCCGATCTGACTTGTTTATTTGCGTTAATCAGAGTTGAAATATTTTCTTTGCCCAGTTTTTGCATGGTTTCACGAACCATCATTAGCACTAATTTACCTTGCATAGTAAAAATCCCCGGGACATCTGGTACATCTTGATCATATTCGCCTTTTTTTGAAGACTCAAATCGCTTTATAAGCTCATCATCGTCAAAAAGATCGTTTAAAGAATACTGATATATAAGCTTTACGTAATCTCTTTCCTTTTCCGTATCCTTTTTGGAGTCCCAGATAATATTTTCCATTTCAACCGAAAGAGGTTTACACTTTTCTTGGTTAAGAACTTTTTTGATCGAATTAAAATAGCTTTTCATTTCCTTACTACCACTTAACTCATCTTCTGGAATTTTTGAGCTGATTTCAAACTCAATATTATCTTCCTTTAAAACAGGTCGACCTATTTCATACGTGATGTTATTGTGATGAAATCGCCGACCTTTTTTAGGCTTATATTTATCTTGCATTTCTTTAACTAGAAGATTAAAGCCCTCGCTAGCGAATTGACTGAAAAGGATTCCTTTAAGATTAGCCATGAAGTTTCTCCTACCTCAAATATGACAATTTTACAAAATACAAATAATTAAATTTAGTCTTGAAATAAACAACCCCGAGGCGAACCACGGGGTTTTTAAAAATTTTGCCTTAATTTTTTTTTGAAAATTCTTAAACGAGTCGTTAAAAGATAGCTCTAATTTGACGGGGGGTCAAAGCTAAAATTATTATTTTTTCAAATTTTAGAAGTAATTAAGCTAACTTGCATTTATAAAACCGCTCGTTCCATTACTTTGATACACATATCGCATTTTTATACAGCCCGTTTCGCCATTTTCGCAATAAAAACTTAAAAACTGAATTTTAGCAAACTTCCCTTTCGCAGATTTCAAAGCGTAAACATTTTCCCTAGCGGTCAACTTATGAGTCAAAAAATTATATTTATACCAGCTGTTTAATTCTTTGTTTTCGGACTCAGTCTTTCGCCTAGAATCCTCTACATAACCATCTCTTTGAACTTTGAGAACATCATGGAATGGCATTTCACCTAAGTTTAAGGCGGCTCCTTGGCCAAACTTATTGGTTGCCCCTCCATTTGTAATGACTTTACCTCTGCGAAATGCCAAGTCCCATTCCAGAGAAGTTGCGTCCTTTATATCCACAGTTTTGCCTTGCGATAAATTAAAATAGACCCAATCAGTTTCTGAAGACGCATTTATCGTAATGTACTTAGGCATTAATAAGTTTTTGGGAAGTCTAATCGTAACTGGCTTGGCTTTTTCATCTTTTTTGTTTTCGGCCACCTCGCCAGTTTTTGGCAAATTAACGCTGGGAGAATTAAAGAAGTCGTTGACCTCAATTGCCTTTAAAGGCAACCAAAACATTCCAACCAAAAAAATGGAGGCTGTTAGACTTAACAAAAAACGTTTTTTCCATTTTTTTTGATTTTCTAAAGCGATTTCTTCATTAAAATCGGAAACGTGGGGATGTGGACTGGACGACTCTGACATGGCGCTAAATTAATTTTGGGATCGATCGTTATTAAAAGCTTTCAAAACATTGCGCGTGGCTAAACGAGAAAGTGATTTTTTACTTTTCCATTGCCCGCCATTTTTAAAAAACTCAAAAAAACCAGGGCTTTGAGAAGACACATATCGAGCCCCCCAAAGAACCTTACCATTCCTAGCGCTAATTAAGTAAGAACCAAATTCGATACCGCTAGCAAGGCTTTTTTGATTGTTGCCATTTTCATCAATATAAGAATCTCGATACTTTGTAACGGCGCCAACCATAATAGCGTCAACGTGATTTGGAGTAGTTTTAGAAGTTGTTCCAGTAAGTTGAGTGGGAACGTCTATATAACTTTCTGAATCTGCGGTTAAAGATGGATCGCTTAAAATTTTCATCCGAAACCCATCGCTTTCTAATCTATCCGACATAACCGCATATTCATTGTTATTACGCAACTGCTGGAAAATATACCGAGCTACTATTTTACCCGCATTTTCATCGCGATGAACTAAACTTGTTTTATTCTCAAACTCCTTAACCAAAATTCGACGAACTTTTTTTAATTCGCCAGCTTCAAATACTTTACTTTGGATAAAATCAATCGGCTCCTTCTTTATCAACTCTTTATAATAGTTTTGAAGGTCGCCTTTAACGGCTAATTGATCTAAATTATCAGGAAAAGGACGAGGTTCATTAATCGCATCGGAAAGGTTTGGGTTACTTGGGTTAACTTTTATACTTTGAAAAGTCTTATATTTTTTCGTACTATTTTCTCGCTTAATTACACCATATGCCGTATCCATACTATTAACGCCTAGATAAGGCCCAAAGCCAGGCGCTGGGTTCCACCCAGCAGCGGGAGGAATATCAGCCTGATAAGTACGATTCAAGGGCTCGTTATTAAACGGTTGAATCCCAAGGGAAAAAACTATAATTCCTAAAAAGAAAAATAATTTACCAGTTTTCTTAACTCTTTGATTAACGTTAAAATGCATGGCGTTTCTTAAAAAAATAATAAATTACCCATCAGAGTATATTTAATAGTATACCTTACATAGGTATTTGAATTCAAAAGTATTTAGCGTTTTATTAATTTGAAAACAGTTAGAATTAAGAAACTATGAATGAAATTCCCAATCGGGCTATAGATTGGATCGGTCCAGAAATGCAACCATGGGCGCTAGGCGGGCTGACTATACTATCTATAGTCTTATTTACTTATAAAATATGGACTAAAGTTAAAATTTTATGCTTGGCTCAACCCGAAAATCGGTTCGAAAGACCTGGGAAACGATTTCTACATATGTTATGGATTGCTTTTGCTCAGGCCAAATTATTTAAAAGAGCCCAAACAGGATGGATGCATGCCTTTATATTTTGGGGCTTTTGCGTTCTTTTATTTAGAGCGACACAATTTTTTATAATTGGATTTTTTCCTACAACTCAATTTCCTCAGCTGGGTTTTCTTTGGTCTACATACTTGCTTTTAAAAGACTTTTTTATCGCCTTAATCTTTTTAGCGGTCGGTTTTGCCTTTTATAGACGAATAGTTTTAAAGCCAAATAGATTAACCTTATCAATTGAAGGTTTACTTATATTAGGGCTTATAACCCTTATTTTAATTAGCGATATTGTTTTTGACGCCGCCTTCATAAATGAAAACCAAAAAGCTTTTTTATGGGAAATTCCTCTTGGCTCATCTCTATATGTTATTTTTTCTGGAATTTTAGAAGATACAACTTGGATTGTTTTACACAATTCGTCCTATTGGGTTCATATTTGCAGTATTTTAATTTTCATCAATATTTTGCCAAATTCAAAACATCTTCATGTGATAGCGTCATTTCCAAATGTATTCTTTGCAAACATCTCCAAAAATGGAAAACCAATTAATAGAATTGATTTTGAAGACGAATCGAAAGAAGAATTTGGAGTCGTTCGTATCCAAGATTTTTCATGGAAACGATTGCTGGACTTTTATACTTGCACAGAATGCGGTCGATGCGACCTCGTATGTCCAGCCTTAAATAGCGCCAAACCTCTTTCTCCAAAAGAATTCACTGTAGATCTCCGAAACCATCTAAACGATATGAGTCCATCCCTTTTGGATGGTAATTTAAAAACAATTCCCGCATTGGCAAATAACGCTATATCAGATGAAACAATTTGGTCCTGCACAACTTGTGGAGCCTGCGAAGAAGAATGCCCAGTAGAAATCGAATATGTAAATAAAATGATAGATCTTCGAAGAGGTTTAGTTTTGTCCGAAGACCGATTCCCTCAAGAGTTTAACAACGCTTTTAAATCGCTGGAGGTTAACAGCAATCCCTGGGGGTTTGGACAGGATAGTAGAGCCGATTGGGCGGAAGGGTTGGACGTTAAAATTTGGGACAAAAATAATCCATCAGAATATCTTTATTTTGTAGGGTGCAACGGCTCATTCGATAATCGCGGTAAACTAATTTCAACTTCTGTTGTGAAAATTTTAAAGCAAGCGGAGGTCGACTTTTCAATTCTAGGAAATTGCGAAAAATGTACGGGCGATCCTGCTCGAAGAGCCGGGAATGAATATTTGTTTGAAATGTTGGCTGCGGATAATGCCGAGCTATTGAAAGAATCTGGCGTAACAAAAATTGTGACTCATTGTCCTCATTGCTTTAACTCCCTAAAAAATGAGTACCGAGAGTTTGACGCACATTTTGAAGTTATTCATCACTCAGAACTCATTGCTGATCTTATAAATCATGGAAAAATCACGGTAAACTCAAACAAAGAGACTGTCGTTTTTCACGATTCATGTTATTTAGGCAGACATAACGGGATTTACGATCCTCCAAGAACCGTTTCCAATGACTTAAAAGAAGTGGAGAACAGCCGAGAAAGGGGAACTTGCTGCGGCGCGGGGGGAGCTCGCTTTTTATTGGAAGAAAATACGGGAACGAGGATGAGTCATAATAGAATCGACGAACTTATGGAAAGCAATCCCGACACTATTGCCGTTTCATGCCCCTTTTGCGTTCTAATGCTTGAAGACGGACTAAAAGCTAAAAAGTTAAATACTCAGATAAAAGTTAAGGATATCTCCGAAGTTCTATCTTAAAAAAGGCATAAAACTAATTTTTCCTTTAGCTAAATGCAAAGCCACTCTTCAATTCTTCTACGGTAGCTTCTCGTACTTCTAAAACTTTTCCTGTGTAATGTAGTTTTTTCCCCGCAAAAGGATGATTACCATCTAAAAAAACTTTATTTCCTTGAATTTTTACCACTCTCATCAAAACTTCTTTATTATCGCGTTTAGTTTCAAAAAGAGTTCCAATTTCTATTTTCCGGACGCGGCCAGGTAAACTCTCGGCAGAAAACTCCTTTAGCAGCGTTTGGTCAAATGCTCCATAAGCTTCTTCAGGAGAAAGTGTAGTTTCAAACTTATCTCCCTTTTGTTTTCCTGAGAGCTTCTTCTCTAAGGCGGGAAGAACCTTAGATTTTCCATGCACAAACGTCAAAGGTCCAAACTCCTCAGAACTATCTAGAAGGTTTCCTTCGTTGTCGGTTAAAAAGAAATGAATAGTCGCTACACGACCGGGAGCAATCTCCATAAAACTTAAAACCCTCTTTGTTTTTTTTGGATAGATTTTTTATTCGGCGAAGGTTAGGCTAACTTTTTATTAAGTCAATATATATAAAAATGCTCGTAAATTTATCCAGTTTAAAAAAAACGACGCAATTCTTTATAATCAATGCGATTCAAATATTAAAGCTAATAATATATTGGAAAAGGTCTATGGCTAAAGTTATTTTTGCTTCAGACAAAATTACGATTGAAACGACAGACGGTTCGGAAATTTGCTTTACTGCGGATAAAGCAAAAGCAAGTCTACCTTTCGATTGCTATGAAGGCGTTTGCGAAACATGCAGGGTAATAGTGGAAGAAGGGGCCGAGAATTTAAACGAAGTTAACGACCAAGAAAAATACACCTTGGGCGAAGAAAAAATCGCCCAAGGTTTTCGACTCGGTTGTCAAATAAAAATTAAATCTGGTAACGTGATTCTTAGAAACGGTTGGGATTAGAAACCCAACCGTTTGAAGGAGTACAAAACTGGGCGCTGAATAAATTTTATTTCTAACTTTATAGGAGGTATTTTCTATTTGAACTGGTGGGAAAGCTTTAAGTTTTGACTTAAGCCATCTACTACCTCTTTTTAGCTTTTGCCTTAGGTTTCGCTTTCGCTTTTGCCTTAGGTTTCGCTTTCGCTTTTGCCTTAGGTTTCGCTTTTGCTTTTGCCTTAGGTTTCGCTTTTGCTTTAGTTTTTGCCTTAGCTTTAGTTTTTACTTTAGCTTTAGTTTTTACTTTAGCTTTGGTTTTAGTTTTTGCCTTAGCCTTGGTTTTAGTTTTTGCCTTAGCCTTGGCTTTAGATTTTGCTTTTGCTTTTGTCTTGGTTGCCATCAAGATCTCCTTTCAAAAAAAATTGGTTTTTTTCAGCGCCCAATTTTTTAGTTCATTTTATGCGATAGATACTTATTGTCAAGAAAATAATAACCGCTCAAAACCATACACACTTAAAAAAAACGACAAAAACAAGTCAATCCAAATGCGGATATAGAAATACCGAAACACACACGCAGATCCCTTGAAATAAAGCCCTAACTTGCACTCTGGCTTTTTACTTCAATATCCCAATATCAAAATATCCCATTTAGGATTTTTATTTTTTTTGTTCCTAGAGACCCAAAAATGGAAATTAACGCCGAAAGAATACCAGGCCTAATAAAATTCAATAAACTGATTCACGGAATAAGCCCTCGCCTTTACCTGACTAAGAACAAAATCAAAGCAGGACTAAATTTAAACCCAAAAGCTAACGATTGGCGCCAGCGCTCTCTTTGGAAACATTTCCTTAACTTTTTGGGAATGATCGAACAAGAACCATTTTACTTAAACCAAGTTCATGGAGATAAAATTTATTGCCTTGATGAAATTGACCAATCCCTTACAAGCGGCGTTTTAATGGGAGACGCCATCATTTCAAATATTCCCAATAAAAATATTGCGGTATTTACCGCCGATTGCCTTCCCGTTATTATTTACGACGCCTGCCTTAATGTTGTTGGAGTTGTCCACGCGGGTAGAAAAGGAACTTCTTTAAAAATTGTTGGTAAAACCATTCGAAGGATGGTTGAAAGATATAGTAGCGAACCCAAAAATATTACAGTTGGATTTGGACCTGGGGTTGGAGGATGTTGTTACGAAGTTGACTCTGAATGCTTAGAACCATTTCGAGACTCTTATTTATCAATTGACCGGTTTGCGATTGAGAAGGAAAATAAAAAATATATGTTAGATTTAAAAATGGCCAATCTCCTAGACGCTTTAGACGAAGGAATTTTGAAAGAAAACATCTTTGATTGCGATATTTGTACAGTTTGCAATAATGACCTGTTCTTTTCTCACCGCAAAAAAGACGTTGGGAGAACGATGACTGTTGCCATGTTATTGTCTTAAATAATATTAGAACTCTAAATGAATAATCTACTTTCTTTACCCGCTTTAGCTTTCCACGAGCTGACCTTATTTGAAAGCAATTCTATTAGTAGGAGTTCAATACCTTATAGGCAATCTATTTTAGCTAAAGCATTTTACCCTTTAGTTGGATTAATTTCGGGAATATTCCTAGTTCTTTTACATAAATCTATCGACTCAATTTTACCTGAGAGCATTGCAGACTTATTCATTATTGTGGGTATTGCTTTTTTTTCTAATGGAAAACATTTAGTAGGATTAACTTTAACCCTTCAAAAATTTTTAACTTGGGATTTAACTAAACCCTTTTGGAAAATTTTAAAAAGGGTATTTAAAACGCCTCCTTTAGTTGGAATAGCGGTTATCGCAATCCTATGTTTATGGGTTTGCGGCCTGTCGCTGGTTCCTTTCAATTTAAAAAATCAGATTATCTTGACTATTCCTATCGCCTGTAATTGGGGCGTAGCCCTATACACTTTTGATAATGCGTGGAAACTCATGAAAAGTAATAAACCTGAAAACAATGATATGGTTTCCAAAAAAGAAAGTTTTTCGGCGCTAACATTATCTTTTGCTTTGACCTTTGCATGTTTTGGTTTTCTTCTAAAGTTGAACGGGATCTTAATTCTACTTATAATAACCTTATTTCTAGCGCTAATCATAAAAGCAACTTCGGGACAAAAACGCGATTTTAGCAAACCCTTTTTGGGCGTCGTTCATGAATTGTCCGGGATATTTTTTCTCTTTTTGACATACTGCGTCCTTTAACCAGTTAATTGTAAATTCTCTAAATCATGAGTCCCATTCCGTCAAATTCTGATAAAGAAACAGATCAAATACTCTTTGACCCCGATTGGTTGGAAAACGATCCTCAAAAAGCGGAAGCAACTTTAAAAAAGCTCCCGGCTGAAGAACAAGCCAGATATTTATCGGAGCTAAACAGCAAACAAAAACTTAATTTTCTATATTTATCCGCAAAATCAGAACAGGTAGTTCAAAGTCTATCTCCTGAAGAAGCATATTACCTGGTTAAAGAAAATGGAGAATCTGACTCCACCCCCGTTTTGTCTGCCGCTACTAGCGAACAATTGCAATATTTTTTTGATTTAGAGTGGTGGAAAAGAGACAGGTTCTCACCCCAAAGGGCGTTAGATTGGATATTGATTATGAACCGATGTAACCCCAAAAAACTATTGGATTGGTTTTTACAGGAAGAAATAGACCAAGTTGTTACTTTAATAAAAAGTTTAGCCTTAGTTTATAAAAACGACGAAATGACGGATTCCTACGCAGGCGCTGCAGGTCTAAAACATTACAGCCCCGACGGAGTTTATGACTTTTTCTTTTTAGATTCGAAAGCATTTGAACCTCTAAAATCTATTTTGAAGGTATTACGAGATCAATATCCTGAACCATTCTTTACCATTATTGAAGCTTCTATTTGGTATCAAAAAGAACCAACAGAGGAAACTGCCTATCGTTGGCGAACCTCCAGAACTTCTTTAAGAGGCATCCCTGAATTTGAAGAAGCAATAGAAATATATAGTCGATTAGATCCAGAAGCTATCAAGGAGTTGCCTGCTTCTGAAGATGATTTTTTTGAGGAGCGCCCATCCAATCCTCCTTCGCATATTATTTCAAACTCCAATCCAAAGAGTTTCTTCTCTCAATGCTGGTATTTTTTAAAAAACGAAGACCGCAAAAAAATAATTCATTGGGAATTGGTTTATTTAGCTAATAAATTAATGGTTGCCGACGATTTAGATCCTGGCAAGTTTGAAGATCATAAAAAAGCTATTGCCAAAGCGTTAGGCTTTGTGAACCTTGGTCTTGAAATTTCAGCTCAAGAAGACATTCAAAAGGGTTCGGCCATCTTAGAACGAACTTGGGTCCAACCTATTTTTCAAGTTGGGTATGGGCGTTTAATCAATTTAAAAAAAGAAGCCATAGAATTACTGAAAGACGAAGGAGTTTTACTAGATCGTATAATCAACGATACAGATAAAAATATACTATCCGCTTTAACAGTTCTCCCAATACCAATGACTAAAGTTAGCGAAAACAATTATGAGAATTTGTTAAAGGATTTTGAATCTTTAGACGAAGTAGCAAAATCTTCAAAATTTCTTAAAAAACTGAAATTTTTTAAACGTTTTGCAAAACAATGTTTAGAACTTTCTGATACCGTTTTCGAACTTATCCTTCAAACAAAGGACGCTGAAAACAAAGTTGACAACGCTTCGCTACCTTCCTTAATTGCAACGGCATTAGCAAGGTTCGCTTTGTTTCAAAAAATCAATTGTGAACCTTTATCTGCGTCGGCCGCAGAATCTTTTCTTAAATTAATATTCATTCCCAGGGTGCCACCCATTCCTGGCGAACCCGTTCAGGTTTGCGACGACGAAGTCGTTGGGGATTTTTATGCCGCATTATTAGAGCGTCCATTAGCGTGGACAGAGGACGACAGGGAATTTTTAGGCGACTTATTGGCCCAAACTGTCCAAGAATTAGAAAGTCAATTTGGAATGATCAACCTTAAAAAACCTATACGTTGGGAATACGTTAATATTTTGATTGTCCAATTAAACCTAAAATCGGGATTGATAAATTAAGGGAATCTCTAAAAATTCAAAATTGCCAGCAGTCTAGTCCTTAAAAAAAGGCTAGACGATAGCAAACTAGTAAAAATGCTAATTATTAGAAGGTCTCTTTAAATTATTTTAAAAATCGAGTGGAAAATAGATCTAATAATTAAAAAAATATTTAAAATTCATAAAAAAAATAGTAGTATTCCCACTTCCGTTGAAAAAACGAAGAATTATATTAATTTTTGCTATCACATATAGAGGTAATGATGGCCAAAGAAGTAAAATCTGAAGAAAAAAAAACAGAGTCTGCCGGGATTCCTGCTGAAGAACCAGGCTTACTAGACTCCTTCGGGACTTTCCCAGTCTGGATGCTAAAAATTATTCAGTTAATCACCCCCAATTGTTTAATTTCGAGGACCCCTCCTGAAAAAAAGAAATACCGACTTTAAGGGCGCCTCGAATAAATAACCCGGCGTTTTTCCAAAAATTATTTGGACTGAATAGAACTTTTAGACGACTTAATTGTTGCGGGGGAAATTTCATAAGAAACTCAGATATGCCTTAATAAATGGTTTTCCTAAACAAATCTTTAAAAATTAAATCTCAAATCCTGCGATTCAAAAATAAAGACAGGTAATAATAAAAGGCTTCCCTAAATTATGTACCCTATCAAAAGAGCTCTGATAAGCGTTTCCGATAAAACTGGTATTTCTGAATTTGCTCGCGCATTAAGCGATATGGGGATAGAAATTTTATCCACAGGCGGCACTGCTCGTCTATTAAAAGAACAAGGTATTCCGGTGACAATGGTATCGGATTATACAGGGTTCCCCGAAATAATGGACGGCAGGGTTAAAACTCTGCACCCAAGGGTTCATGGGGGAATTTTAGCAAAAAGAGACAATTCAGAACATACTCAAGCAATGGACGTAAATGGCATCAAATCTATCGATTTAGTAGCTATTAACTTATATCCATTTGAGCAAACCGTGGCTAAAGATGGTTGCACACTTGACGACGCTATTGAAAATATAGATATTGGCGGACCTGCAATGGTAAGAGCTTCTTCTAAGAATTTTGCTTATGTCACAATAGTAGTGAACCCAAGTGACTATGAAATAGTTTTGAAAGAAATGAAATCAAACAACAATGAAGTGTCGTTTGAAACTCGAAAACGCCTGAGCCGAGACGCATTTTCTCATACTGCAAGGTACGACGGGTTGATCGCCGAATATCTATCAAGTCAATTGGAGGATAAATCAAAGTTTACTCCAAAATTCCAAAAAACTTACGAATTAATCCAAGAACTGCGCTATGGTGAAAACCCTCACCAAGAAGCTTCTTTCTATCGCGAAGTTGGAGCTCATGAATCAGATATTGTTTCGGCGAAACAACTTCAAGGCAAAGAACTTTCGTTTAATAATATCGTTGATATTGAAGCCGCATGGCAACTTGTTACAGACTTTGAAAACGGGGCTGTAGCTATTATTAAACATACAAACCCTTGCGGAGCCGCTTGCGGAGATAACCAATTAGAAACATTTATTAAAGCTCGTGAGACCGATGCCGTTTCCGCTTTTGGAGGTATTCTTGGCTTTAACAGAACGGTAACTGCAAGTACCGCCGAGGAAATACTAAAAAACTTTGTTGAGGCGGTAATAGCGCCGGGTTTCGAGCCAAAAGCTCTTGAGTTATTTGCCGCAAAAAAGAATATTCGATTGATGGAATTACCTTTGCCTAGTCAAGATAAACTCTCTCGATTAGATATTAAAAAAGTAACTGGCGGAGTTCTTCTCCAAGATGAGGATTCCATTAATCTAGACCCCGAAAAACTAAAAGTAGCTGGCGACATAGAACCCTCCGAAGCCCAGATGCAGGACCTCAAATTTGCTTGGACCGTAGCAAAACACGTAAAATCAAACGCTATCGTTTATGCAAAGAATTTAGAAACTGTGGGAGTTGGCGCAGGACAAATGAGTCGTGTTGACTCGGCAAGATTAGCGGTTGAAAAAGCTAATAAACCAGTTGAAGGATGCGTAATGGCATCCGATGCGTTTTTTCCTTTTCGCGACTCTATCGATACTGCGGCTAAAGCGGGAATCTCAGCCATAATACAACCCGGCGGTTCTATACGCGACGAAGAGGTCGTTCAAGCGGCTAATGAAAGTAAAGTTCCTATGGTTTTTACTGGAATTAGGCATTTCAAGCACTAAAAACTATTAGCTTAACTAAAGTCTAAAATTATTTTAGCGTTTGGTTTCCGCTCACTTCTAACGCTTTATTTTATTTTCCTTCCCATCTCCTTACCTTCAAAACTATTACTAATCTAAAGTTTTATTTAACTTTCTTATTTAAATATCCGAATATAATGAGATAACCTTATTTTTTAATAAGCATATTCTCATTTTCGGTAAACCATGGACTTTCTGTTAAAGCTGCTAGTTCGACTTCTCTTATTAGCGATTTTTGTCGCATCAGGGGGAGGTTATGCCGTCTGGAAGTATAAAGTTGAACCCAAGCTGGCCGAACTTAAAGAAAAAGACACCGTTAGGTACTTTGAAATGGTAAAGGAAGCAAAATCGATGCATTTGCCGGAAGCGCAAAAATTGTTTTTTGAGCTGGACGCCATGACCTCAACACAAGTGGCCATATTGAATTACAATAAATTCAACGCTCGCTGGCAAAAAGATCCTGAATTCCGTCAAGAGGTTCTAAAGGAACAAGAAATTGTTCGCGAACTGCACCGAGAAATCATGTCCTATGTTTACAAAGGGGAAAAAGAAGTAATCGATTCTTTTGAAAAACCTGGCAATTGGGTACTAAATGAATGGGGGGAAATGAGTCCATGGAAAAAAGGATTGGTATTACGAGAAAAATGCTTTGATTATCTAAATAAAGAAAATCTAAAAAATAAGGAAAGAAACGAAAGTTTAAACCTTACTCGATTTGATGGCTTACAAGAAAACTTGAAAAGAAAACAGGCATCTTCGGAACTATGCGAAAAATGGGTTCCTGTTGGACATAAAGAAGAGTTTGTTGATAAAGGATTACAAAACTTAAAAATAAAAATGAATTATCTTGGCTATACTTCTATTTTGAAAGAATTGGGAATACCAGAAAAAAAAGTATTTAACTTTTCTTCTCAATTTAAGAGGTTGGTGGGCGACTTTATCGATTCTTAAAAGAATACGCCTATTCGCTAAGTTTTTAACTTTTTTAACTAAGATTCTCGGTTGGTGGCTTGCGTTTGTTGGATTCCTTGAATCGCCGTCATTAGCTGTTTTATCTCATTGTTGGTTTTTATTTCAGGAGCGCTTGTTGCTCCTCCATCCTCTGTATGTGAAACCAATCTTCGTAATGGCTTAACCACTAGATTATAAGTATACATTCCTCCCATAATCGAAACAATAGCGCCTACAACCGCTAGCCAAATAACATCTTTACGAATTTTTCCGGAAGCCAGCATTACTCGCATCTTCATTAAATTAAACTGTTCAGCGGAAAGGCTCTCTACATTCATTTGGGAGGTGATTCGGTCCATCTGGGTCAATTCGATATTCAGGAAAAATGCCATATACGCTATAAAAGATACAGCCACAAAATAGCCTGTCATCAACAACGTTGAAATGGTTTTTCTTTCTCCTGGACGCTCTTCTCGAAAAATTCGATTTTGATTCATAATAAATTTTCGGTCATTCTTTTAAACCGGTCAGCCAGCAAAGGGTTATTCCGGGAGTCTTCATATTTAGTTAATTGTTTAACCAACAATCGATATCTTTGCCGGGCTGAAGGGTGTGTGCTTAAAATCGCAGAACGTTGCAACTCTTGAGAATTACCAAGGATCTTTAGAAAGTCTTTAAGACCCGATGGATAGTATCCCGCACGAACCGCATATTCAAGCCCCATTTGGTCGGCTTCAAACTCCAGGTTTTTATCCAACCCATGAGTAAAAAGTAAATCTGAGACTTGATCAATCAATTGACTAAATTGGGCGGGGTCTTTTTCCATCACAGACATTGTCAAAGCTCCAATTCCTTGTAGCTGTTTACTCCGCTGGATTGTACCTAAAGCATGTTTATGGGTGATATGAGCTATTTCATGCCCCAATACCCCCGCTAATTGAGCTTCGTTCTGAATCATCTTCAATAACCCAATACTTAAAAAAACATAGCCTCCTGGAGTGGCAAAAGCGTTTGGCGCCTCCGAATTAACTATCGCAAAATAATAATCAATATCGGGTCTATCCGATACTCTCGCTACTGTTTGGCCAACTAGGTTGACATATTTTAAAAGATTGGGATCGTTGTGCGCTCCTTCAAATCGATTGAAAACTTCAACAGCTAGAGTAGAACCTATAGTTTTCTCTTCTTCATATTCTATAGGCTGCATCGCCTTGTAAGTATTAAGCGATTGACGCGCTATATTGGCGGTCTTTTTATCAATCAAACCAAAAGACTCGCCAACTCCTAGCAAACCGCCATTTGTTTCGGTTCCTGTGGAGCCAATACCTGGAGTATTAACACCGCCTATACCGCTTGGAACTACTTTATCAACTTCATTAGAAGCGGCTCCGGTTGGATCTTCTATGACTTTCCTAGTCTGATCAACGGTGTCCTTAGCGTTTTGAGCTTCTTTTGTTTTTTCATCTATTTTATCTAAAAAGTTGCCCAAGTTGAAAGCATGAGACTGAACAATGAACAAAATCGAAACAGCAATTGCAGTTATGGTTAATAAACTTCTTTTCATTTAGCTAACGCCTTTGAATTATGTTTAATAATTAAACGACTAAGGACCGTACTCTCCCAACCGACCTTCCTGGAGAAATTTATCGAGCTCTGCAGAATCTATTTTATAAGCCTCCATATTATCAACAGCCTGAATATTCTGCGTAGAAATACCTTTGCTTTTGGCATAATTTTCAGAAACAGGATTGAGTCCGCGAATACTTGAGGCCGAGGTCGATTCATTTGCGCTAATTTGATTTCCCGCTAATACATCGGAAAAACCGCCCCCCCCACTGCCGCCTCCAGCTGGAGCTTTTTTGGAAAGTTTAAATTTAAAAATCCAACCTTTCTGGCCATTGTCCAAACCGACTTTAAAAAATCTCTTAGATTTTACGATAACCGTCACGGGGGTTCCCTTTTCCAAAAGCCCTAAAACGGACGCTTTTACATTATCTGACGATCGTAACTTCGTTTTTGAACTTTTTACGTACAATGTTTCCGCAAAACTAAGAGATGAAAAGCTTATAAAAAAGAAGGTAAAGCAAATAACAAAAAGTGAAAATAGATTTTGAAAACGTCTCATAAACTCCTTGCTCGTATGATAATAAACATATGTTTTGTTAATAAAAGCTTCTCCCAATCCCCCAAAAAGGTCAACCTTTTTTTCCAACTGAAAGCTTGAATCAATAACCTGTTAACTGTTTTCAAACCTTTTACATAAACCTATTAAACTTAATTTATTGCAAATAATATTTTTATCTTCAACTGATAAATTTACGAAATTATTAGGAAATTTAAATACACCTCAAAAAGTCAAAATAAAGATTTGGCCAACGATATTCTTTCGAGCCCTAACTTCAAGAACCTCAAATAAGTAAAAACACAAAGAAATGATGACAAAAATATAATTACTAAATTATAACAGTTGTTTTCTCTCTAAAGCTTTTCATAATTCAAATTTGAATCTTTGTTGATTAAGAAAAACAACAAGTTTCAAAAAACATTTAGAACAGCTATAAAAAAAGTATACTAAAAAATAAAATTCTTAACCAGCTTCATCTAATTTATTAGAAACGTAGATCAAGCCAAATTAGGATTTTATGGAAGCTTAGTTATGTGGGAGAAATAGCTTGGAAAATAAAGTACAAACCTTTATTTTTTGCGACCTCCAATAACAAAGAACCCCTAATAAATGTTTTTCCATACATTAAGTACTGTTTCTCCCTTTTCCCTTATTCTAACCAGGGCTGTCGAGACGCTTTTTTTTAGATGAGAGTTTCGGAGGCGCAAATCATTTAACTCCAACCGATTTCACTTATAACTGCTTTTTTAACAGTTTCTTTCTTTTTACCCAAGTAAACAAAAAACCCTTGATTTGAAATGGTTTACTACCGATAATAGAGCCATAATAAAAGTAAACCAATTAGATTTTTTCATTTGTAGTTGATTGTTAAATGCCTAGCGATTTAAGGGGGATTGAAAATGGTAGTTTCAAATAAGGTTAAAGTTTTATTTCTCACAATTCTTTTTTTAATCTTTAATAGCGTAAACTCCTTTGCAGAAAAAACAATTTCTTCAGGAGATGGCGTTTCGTCTAATTTAAATCCTTCTTCTAAGTGGATTCAATTAGCAGATACAAAAATTGGAAAAGTTGAAAGTTTCATTTTCAATCGAGATAAAAACCCACAATCAGGCGCTAAACGCATGACGTGGGAGGGGATTTTGCCAACAGATTCTCCAGAAAAAACCTCCTGCAAAAAGGAATGCTTGGCTAACTATGGGCAAGGAAGCGAGGTTAGCTCATGCGACGATAAAGCTTGGAATAACTGCATGGCCTATATGGATTGGGGTTTTTTACATTTGCATAGGGAATGCAAAGGAAGCCATGAAGCGGAATGTCAAGCATGCTGGAGTAAACATACGCAAACTTGCTATGACAAAGCCTTTAAAAATTGTTTAGACTACTGCAAATAATATAAGTAATACTTTTACCCAAAAAAAAGGTTTGGAGATGGTATCTCCAAACCTTTTTTATTTTCACCGCCGTATTTATGGAAAAAGTTTTGTATCGCCCACTTACCAAAAATGACGAACCATTTTTATGGGAAATGCTTTTTCAAGCGGCTCATATGGAAGAATCTGGAGAAACCATTGAAAAAGCCAAATCAAATTCAACTCTGTCCTTATATGTCGATAGTTTTGGACATAAGCCAAATGATATGGGTTTTTTTAGCGTTTCATAAAATTACAAATGAAAAAATTGGAGCGGCTTGGATACGATTTCTTATTAACGACTCAAAAGGTTTTTCTTTTATAGATAACGAAACGGCCGAACTTGCAATGGCTACCGCCAAAAATTATAGGAATCAAGGAATTGGCTCTAAACTTCTTAGTTTATTGATAGAAGCGGCTCAAAAAAAAATTAAAGCTATAGGCTTGAGCGTTCGCGAATCAAATCCCGCAATAAAACTTTATAAACGGTTTGGCTTTAACGTTATAAATCACGGTAAGATTGTTAATAGGGTTGGAGGGAATTCTTATTTAATGAAACTAAAGTTATAAAGTTTACAATTTGATCCCTAATTTTTTTCAAACTTTTATTCTATTTTCTGATCTCATAAGCTTGAATTCCATAAAACTTCATCAAACTCCCCATAGCCGGGCTAGAAACGCCTTCGTCAAATGCGATCTTTATATGATGGATAGCCTCGTCATAGCGTTTTAAATTGGTGAGCAATATAGCCAAATTTAAATGAGCGACCCCTAACTTTGAGTTTAATAAAATAGCCTTTTTAAAAAACTTCTCGGCTCTCTCATATTGCCCCTGACTATTCAGTAAAATTGCCAAGTTCGAATACGCTAATACAAACTTTGGATTCAACTTAATAGCAGTTATAAAAAGACGTTCCGCCTCCTCAACTTTTTTTTGCCTAAAAAGCAATTGAGCCAAACTCTGGTAAGGCTTTGGGTTCATAGGATTATCTTGAATGGAAGAACGAAATAAATCTTCAGCTTCTTTTAACTTTCCTTGCGCAACAAAATTTTTGGCCAAATTAAATTTACTAACTTGTTGTTGAGGGTTCAAACGTAAAGCCTCCTGATAATATTTGTTCGCCCTTTCAATATCCCCTTTAGAGTTTAAAAATAAAGCCAATTTAGAATTTGCGCGCCAGGAATCAGGAACAGCTTTAACCGCCTTCTCCATCGCCGAAATGACCTCGTCTATATCTCCTTTCTTTTCAGCCTCCATTGCCTGCTTTTTAAATTTTGTATAATCTTTCCTCGCATTAATTTCCGCTTTTGATTTTTCTGGCCCCGTTAAAACCAAAACAATATTTAAAATAAAAATTACCAAAACTCCTAAAACACAAATCGACTTTGATTCCCCATCTTTAATTTTTTCAAAGAATAACTTGACCTTACAAAAAAGTTTATAACTTCCAACAACAAAAACTAATTGTAATAACGGATATAAAATAAGATATGAGAACTCTTTATACCCCCAGTCAAACTTAAAATCTCCAAAAAATAGTTTAAAGAAATTCGATGATCGCAAAAGCAGTTCAGGGTTTAAAGTTAATATCGTAGATACATTTGACAACGCTTTAATTGAAAACTCATTATCGCTATAAGGGATACTCACTTTATATTGAATCAAAATCAAATACTGAGCAAATATCAAAACAAAGGCAAAAATAAAAGCCAATACCTGCAAACTCTTTTTCTTAAAAG
>JAYOZP010000012.1:33338-36345 GCA_038154245.1 Nitrospinales bacterium
CTTATTAATGGATACACAGGGGATAAATATCGATACTGATAAGAAGCCAATGTCTTCAGCACATAAATAATAAGAAAAAAATAGGCGAATATAGTCATGATCATCGGCAAGCGAAGGGCTATCAAATTTTTACCTAGAATCACTCCTAAAGCTCCTATAATAATTATTGGAGAAGACCATAAAATTCCCCATTGAAAGCCAACAAAAAAATCTACGGAATTATCAAGAAAAAGCCCTAATGAATATCCTCCCGAATAGTCTTTATTAACGCTTAAGTTATGAACCGGGAGGGGATACCCTTCTATTTTGTACCAAGTTAAAAACTGTACCGAAAAAGTAAGAAACCAAAATACGATAAAATAACTAACGTTTTCCAACGAAAACTTGCTTTTATTTTTCTTTAAAATTTTTCCAATCTGATCAATTACATATAAAACCCCAATCCCCAAAGCCGTTATTCGAACGACACCCAAAACTCCTAATATCCCCCCCAACATTGCATGTTTCCACTTATCCGAAGAGTCTCGATTATCGACCCAAACCCAAATGAATAACGCCGCAAGAAAAAACTCCGCTGTATGCGCCATCCGTTGTCTAACAAACGAGTAATAAACCATTGGAGAAGATAGCCAAGTTAATAAAACGCTAAATAACGCCACACCTTTGTCAAAAAACTTTCGATTTATTTGATAGACCAATAAAAGCCCAACAAATAAATAGGTTTGGGACGCTAATGCTGTAGACATCAAATATGGAAATGAATAACCATCCAAAGAAACTGGGAAGTTAAGCGCATTAAGGATAAGCGCCCATACATGCCCAAAAAGAAAAAAAGGAAAAAATAAAATGCTTAATCCTATTTGCCAATTGTTGAACACATAACCTGATTCTGTAAATCGTTCTATATGGGCGTAAAATCTTTCGTTTAAAAAATCGATATCGCCATCAAAAAAAATGGATCTTAAATACACGTAATATCCATAATCATCTCCGGGATCAATATCGACAACCGAATAAACTCCGGTATGCAATGAAGGGGGAATCCAATCATTAAATACGCCTAAAGGAGTGATTAGCAAAAAAACAAGGAAGAAAGAGCTAATGAAGGCGAGGGGTATGCTAAATCGAATTTTCATAATTTATTAAAATAAAAATTTATGAAAAAATTAAGTGTAGAAAAATCAGGTCGGGAAATCTCGAAGTAAAGTTCAATCAATTTAGGCGCCAAAATTCTTGCTAGAAACTGGATCTTTTTTACCAGGAACTCCTTTATATATGCTCCAAGGTTCTGTTTCTCCAATTATCGACGAGGATATACCAACTAAAACTCCTTCTTTTATATGTATCCCCTCTCGAACCGATGAATTAACCCCTAAAAACGAATAAGAATCGATCTTACAATGACCAGAAATAATGGCTTGCGCTCCCAAAAAAACATGGTCGCCAATAGATGCGTGGTGAGAAATTTGCGCTCCACTCCAAATGATCACATTACTCCCTATACTAACAAAGGGCTGGATCACCGTTTTTTCAAGTATCAAACAGTTTTCTCCAATATTTATTCCTGGAGCAAGGATCGCTGTTGAACTTATATAATTAATCATTTCATAATTTTTTTGTTTGATCTGGTTATATACGTCCGCCCGCAAGCGATTCATCTTTCGATAAGACATGGGAGCAAAAAACCTATGGCTACTGGGAGGTAATTCTTTCTCGACATCCTCGAAAGGAATGACCGGCAATCCTTCAAACTTTTGAATACCAGTCATATATTCACTACTAACGGAAAACGCGACGACCTCATGTTCAGTATCGTTTTTCAAATAAAAGTGGGCTAAAGACGAATTATCTAAAAGCCCAAAAACAATTATTTTTGCCATTTTTTAATCGCGTTGTTGAAATAAATATTTCTACTTAAAAAAACTTTGATCGTTACAAAAAATAATATTCCTACGCACAAAAATAACCACATAAGATGTCGCCAATAGCCATTGGCTGAATGGACACTTTTACTACCTTAACATTATATTGTAAGGGTTTAGTAAATCTGGCATAGTGAACACATGAAAATTGCGATCGTACAACCTTATTTTTTGCCTTACATCGGTTATTTTCAATTAATTAACGCCGTAGATCATTTTATCGTTTACGACGACGTCAACTTTATGAAAAAAAAGTGGATAAACCGCAATAACGTTTTAGTGTCGGGCCAACCAAACTTTTTTGTCGTTCCGTTGAAAAAAATAAGTCAAAATAAACTGATTAAAGATGTCGAAATTGCTGTCGACTTAAATTGGAAAACAAAAATTTTGAAAAAAATAGAAATTGCTTATCGAAAAGCTCCTCATTTTCAAAAGGCATTTGATTTATTTGAAAGTATCGTTAACCAAAATCAAACACACATCTCAAGATTAGCGTTTACAAGCCTTAAAAAAATCTGTAGCTATTTAAATATCCAAACGGATTTAACGCCTTCTTCAACAATTTACAAGAATTCACACTTAAAAGGTCAAGATAGAATTATAGATATCTGCAAAAACGAAAACGCAAGTTGTTACATAAATCCAATTGGAGGGACTAGTCTTTATTCCAAAGAAAAATTTTTAAATCATCAAATCCAATTAAACTTTTTGAAACCGGAATTGATTGTCTACCAACAATTCAAAAACGAGTTCGTCCCTCATCTATCAATTTTGGATACTATCATGTTTAATGATGTAGAGGCGATTCATAATTTTCTAAAACGCTTTCAGCTAATATAAAACAATTATACTTTTTATGATATTATTAGCCTTCTGGAATTGTTATATTTCAGTTTTAAGCTCCATCTTTAGCTAGTAAGCTTCAAAGCGTTGATTTTCAAAAAAAGAGTTGGAGTTTGGCTTGCCTGTAGTTTTTCCAAAACCGCATTTTTCCACAAACTTTCCATTGAATATTTATAGATTAAGCCTTTAAAAATGATTTCAGTTTTTGGTTCAAAAGTAGGCCAAGAAGAGCTCCTTGAAAT
>JAYOZP010000012.1:36355-60390 GCA_038154245.1 Nitrospinales bacterium
CCTTGAAATACAATCAAGCCTCGAAAACCAGTGGATGGGAATTGGTCCTAAAACGAAGCAGTTTGAAGAAGCGTTTTCAAAACGATTGAACCTGCCATCGTTTACTTTATTAAACAGCGGCTCCAATTCATTGTTAATGGCAGTTAAGCTTTTAAACTTGCCAAAGGACTCAGAAGTCATTCTTCCATCTTTCACTTGGATTTCTTGCGCTCACTCAATTCTTCTGGCTGGGCTTAAACCTGTTTTTTGCGATGTCGACCTTTATACGCAAAATGTTACTTTAGAAACAATTGAACCTTGTATTACTAAAAATACCAAGGCCATCATGGTAGTCCATTATGCAGGCAAACCTGTGAGAATGGAAACTCTTTCTCAATTGGGACTACCTATTATTGAAGACGCCGCGCACGCTGTAGACTCAAAATTAGGAGATCAATATTGCGGAAGTATTGGGGACATTGGTATTTATAGTTTTGACGCCATTAAAAACTTGCCAATGCCTGAAGGAGGGGGAATTACTGCAAAAAAACAGCAGCTTTACGAACAAACCCATAATCTAAGATATTGCGGAATTGCCAAATCAGGTTTTGAAGTTTCCAAAACACAATCAAAACGGTGGTGGGAATATCATATACATGACATTTACCCCAAATTAATCCCTAACGATGTATGCGCAAGCGTTGGGTTAGCTCAATTAAAAAAACTAGATACCAATCAAAAACTTAGAAAAAAAATCTGGGATTTGTATCAAGAGACTTTTAGAAATATACCTTGGCTTGTTCTTCCCAAAGATCCTGAACATGACGAACAACATTCCTATTTCACTTACTGTATTCAATTAACAAATGGAAAACGCGACGAGTTTGCCCAGTATCTTTTGGACAACGGCATTTATTCGACATTACGATATCATCCTCTTCATTTAAACCCTATATACCAATCTGAAGCAAAATTGCCAAATTCCGAACAACTAAACGAAACGGCGCTCAACATTCCACTTCATCCAAATCTCACCGATTCCGAAATCCAAAAAGTCATTGAAACAATAAAAAACTTCGGATGACGCCAAATCCTTTGCCCTTACAGTAAATGCCAAACAAAAAAAAAGTAGTCATTTTAGGGGGAGGTATCGCTGGTTTAGCCGCAGGCTGGCGCCTTTCTAAAAAAAATTTTGAAGTCCACATCGTTGAAATTTCAAACAGACCCGGCGGCCTCGCGGGGGGCGTTGAATGGAACGGAAATATTTACGAGTTCGGTCCTCATGTTTTTCACACAACCGATCAAGAAATTTTAAACGATATTAAAAACATCATGGGCGAAGATTTAATTCGCTTCACACGAACCGTCAAAATTAAATTTATGGGCGAATATTTCAACTTCCCCCTTTCAATAACAGATATTCTTAGGAAGTTACCCTTAAAAACTGTTACGGAGTGCTTGTTTAGCCTTATTTACCACAATATAAAATCTAAGATTAGTCGTCCCGAGAGAGAAAATAGCGAAACCGTATTATTGGCGAATTACGGTAAGGGGCTATACGAAATATTTTTCAAGTCTTACATTGAAAAAGTCTGGGGAGTCCCGCCTAAAGAATTCTCTCCAGAATTTGCAAGACAACGAATTCCTAAGATGAACATACTTGAGGTGGCTGAAAAACTAATCCAAAACTTAAAACCCAAAAAAACCAAAGAAATAAAGATTAAGGGTTATGTGGAAAAAGTTGAAGGGGAAATTTTCACAACAAAACATGGTTTTTCACTAATTGCGGAAAAAATTGGAAAAGAGATTAAAGACTCTGGAGGTAACATACTATTAAACCATAGAGCAATTGAAATAAACTACGTTGATCAGAAAGCCAATTCAGTCAAAATCATTTGCAACAACATTGAAAAAACTATTGCGTGCGACCACTTGATTTCAACTATTCCATTAAGATATTTGACTGAATTATCTAGTCCCGCTCCCAATCAAGCTATCGTTAGCGCAGCTAACAATTTAAAATCAAGAGCCACGCTCTTCGTGGGAATTGTGGTTGACAAACCCAAAGCTCTACCGGCTTCATTCATGTATTTCCGAGAAATAACTTTCAACCGAATAATGGACCTAAGTTATTTCGGGTTTGATATAAATCCACCGACCGCCACAATTCTAATAGCAGAAGTGAATTGCGACATCTCTGAAGCGATTTGGAACGATGAAGAAAAAGCGATTGAAAAAGTTTTAGACGATTTAGAAACCGAGAAAATAATTAATCGCGACGAGATAATTGATAGCCACGTATTTAAAGCTCCAAATGCCTATCCCATTTATTTATTAGGTTACGAAAAAAATCTAGAAACCGTTTTTAATTGGATAGACGGGATTTCTAATATGCAATCTATTGGGAGACAGGGCGCATTCAGTTATGTTAACTCTCATATCGCAATGAAAATGGCATACAACGCCGCCGACAATATCATCCAAGGAGATTACACAAAACCAACAAAATAGCTATTCGGCTTTTCTAGAAAAAGCAATTAATTTGAGGAAGGGGTTTACGTATATATTACGTTCTTCCAAACCTAGGAATCCAACGACACTCCGCAAAGAAGAAAAAACAAACTTGTTATAAATCTGGAGTCTATTGCATAAATGTCCTAATTTAAAATACCTACCCATAGTTTTTATCTCAAGAACTTCGAACCCGGCTTTTTCTAAAATCTGGCGCAGCGTTTCGCTATTAAAAAAATACAAGTGTTCGCCGGAGTACGCTCTTTGCAGGTCTTCCCATCTAGCGCCCAAGAACTTTAATACCCATGAGGCGGAATTGGGAACCGCTAGAACTAATAAACCTCCCGGTTTGAGCATCGCGTTAATATTTTTCAAAGTCTTCACTGGATCATGCATGTGCTCTAACACATCAAAAAAAACAACCGAATCGAATTGCTGAGAAGGTTCAAAATCATTTAAGGGATTTGCAAATGGTTGAATACCAAATTCACTTTCGCAGGCGGTTCTTGCATTTTTTGAAAGCTCAATACCGGAAACCTCCCATCCTTTTATCCTGGCTTGATTTAAAAAATAACCATATGCCGACCCAATTTCGAGAAGCTTTCCTGGCTGTATAAACCGCTCCATCTTCCCAACAATTTTTCGATACATTGTTTCAACATTGTCGCGGCTCTCTCCATAGTCAGAGTATCCATAAATCCTAGAACTATCCCCAGAAAAAAAACCTGGATTCGTAAAATAACTATCGTCGTATAGCTTTAAAATTCTATCTTCCGTATACCGGGGACTTACATAGCTCAAGCCACAATCTTTGCATTGAACTAACTTAAATGGATCCAAATCGAACAATTCATTCTGTCGGGTTCCACCGCACAAATTACAATTTATTTCTTCAAGGTCTTCTGGCATATGAAAAATATTTAAAAACTAATGGGCTTCGTTCCAATTAGAACCCCATCCAGTATCGACTAGTAAAGGAGCTTTCAAATCGTAAACGCCTTCCATTTCTCGTTTTACTAGAGGCTCCAGGGCTGACTTTTCATTTGGAGCGCACTCAAAAACTAATTCGTCATGAACCTGTAAGATCATTTGCGAGCGCATGTTTTTTTCTTTGAGTTTTCTGTGTAAATTGATCATTGCCGCTTTAATCAAGTCTGCGGCGCTTCCCTGAACGGGAGAATTGATGGCAATTCTCTCCGCCGCTTTTCTGGCTTGGTGGTTCTTGCTATTCAAATCCGGTAAATACCTTTTTCGATTCATCAAAGTTATCGTATAACCGCGCTTTGCAGATTCTTGGACCGTTTCTTCCATATATTTTTTTACATTTTTATAAAGCTGGAAATACTGATCGATAAAAGCTTTTGCTTCTTTAGGGGAAATTTTTAATTGCCGAGACAACCCAAAAGCGCTGAGACCATAAATTATTCCAAAATTTACCGCCTTTGCCATTCTCCTTTCAGATTCGCCTATATCTTCAATAGATCGTCCCAAAATTTCCGCAGCCGTTCTTGAATGAACATCTTCTCCTTTTTTAAAAGCGGATATCAAAGCTGGATCGTCCGATAAATGGGCCATGATCCTCAATTCAATCTGAGAATAGTCCGCCGAAAACATGGAGTTTCCGTCTTCCACTATAAATGCCGACCGAATCTCTTTACCTACATCGGACTTTATCGGAATATTTTGTAAATTGGGATCGCTACTGCTCAACCTGCCTGTGGCGGCCACGGTTTGATTGAACGAAGTATGAACTCTTCCCGTTTTAGAATTCACTTCTTCTGGAAGCGCATCTACATAGGTTGATTTTAATTTCGATAACTGTCGATAGGTTAAAATTTTTTCTGGCAAAGGATGTTTAGCGGCTAACTCTTCCAACACCGAAACATCGGTAGAATATCCCGTTTTTGTTTTCTTTATTACAGGAAGCTCCAACTTCTCAAATAAAATTTTAGATAATTGCTTTGGAGAATTTATCGAAAATTTTTCTTCTGCGATTTCGTAGATTTCTTCTTCAGCTTTAATTAAATCGCCTTCTAACCGTTTGGATAATTCCTTTAGTTTACTTATATCCAATAAAACTCCGACCATTTCAATATCGGCTAAAACTTCAATTAACGGGACTTCCATATTTTTGTATAAATCAAGCGTCTCATCCTTCAGAAGCGGTTCCATCTTTTGTTTAAAAATCCAAGTAATGTCGGAATCTTCAGCGGCGTATTCTGTGGCTTTTTCGATTTCCACTTCTTCAAAACCAATCTGTTTAACTCCAGACCCTGCGACGTCTTTATATTGAATAGTCTTATGTTTTAAAAGTTCCCAGGCCAAATCGTCCATATTATGATTATTTTTCGACGGATTTAAGACATAAGACGCAAGCATTGAGTCGAAACCAATGCCATTCAAATTAACGCCTTCGTTTCGAAAAACAATTAAATCATATTTAATATTGTGCCCGTATTTCTGGATCTTTGGATTTTCAAGTATGGGTTTTAATTTATTTAAGGTTTCATTTTTATCTAATTGCTTGGGAGCGCCAAGATATCTATGATCAAGCGGAATATAGTACGCTTGAGAAGCTTGATGAGAAAACGATATACCTACAATTTCAGCTTGCATCGGACGTTTACTTGTCGTCTCAAGATCCACAGCAAACTCTCCAGCCTTCTCTAGGTCTAAAATCAATTGATCCAAAGATTCTTCGTCGAGAATCGTCTTATACTCTTTTTCTTCGTTACCTGCTCCCTGTTCTTCTTCTGTATCTACGATTAGGGAATCAAATTCTAACTCTCTAAAAAACTCATTTATTTTATTCTGATTAGGGTTTTGAAATTTTAAATCTTCGATAGTAACTTCTAATTTTACATCTGTGTCTATCGCGACAAGCTTGCGGCTTAAAAATGCGTTTTCTTTATCGTTTTCAATTTTTTCTCTTTGTTTCTGCTTATCGATTGAATCAAGGTTGTCGTATAAATTTTCTAACGTTTCAAACTTTTGGATTAAGTCGGCGGCATTTTTTGGACCTATCCCTTTAACCCCTGGAATGTTATCGCTGCTATCTCCTATAAGAGACATGGCTTCAATCACCTTTTCAGGAGGCACTCCAAATTTTTCTATCACGCCTTCAATCCCAATTGTTTTATTTTTCATTGTGTCCAGCATGCAGACATTGGGCGAAACCAACTGCATCATATCCTTATCGCCGCTAACTATAGTGACTTCATAGCCAGACGACTCTCCTTGTTTAGCGAGAGTCCCAATAATATCGTCCGCTTCAAACCCAGGTTTTTTAAGAGAAACAATATTGAAAGATTGCACTAAAGGTTCAAAGTAAGGAAATTGAGGAACTAAATCTTCGGGAGGCGCCGACCGGTTGGCCTTATACTCGGAATAAATTTCGTGCCGAAATGTTTTTTCTTTTGAATCGAATATCACAGCCAAATAATCCGGTTTTTTTTCCCGAACTACCTTTTGAAGCATATTCACAAACCCATATAAGGCGTTTGTGGGCATACCTTTAGAGTTAGAAAGATTTTGCCGAATTGCAAAAAAAGCCCTAAAAATATAAGAGGAGCCGTCAATTAAATATAACGATTTTTTCGCGTTCAAATTATCTCCAAACAATCGCAATCGTCGAGTATTAGATAAGATATATTGACAAAAATCATTTTCAAAAAATTGATCTTATTAAGTAAATATCTTTATAAAACCGAAGCGTTAAAAATTCCTAATTTATTTTATTGGAATTAAAAGTTGGAAGGAATTAAATGGTGGGTTTGTTTACCAACCCTGTGCTTATAGCATAACTCACAAGTTCGGCGTTGCTTTCCATATTAAATTTTTTGAGAATTCTGGTTCGATGAGTGCTTACCGTCCCCACACTAATAGAAAGCTCTTCGGCAATATTTATCAATTTTTTTCCGCCAACAATCAAAGAAAATATTTCGAATTCTCGCGCTGACAACATATCGTGAAGCGCATCGCCACTTTTCTTTCTCGGTCGCTTTCTTATTTGTTGAGCCAACTCTTCGCTAACAAACATATCGCCGCTATTTACTGTACGGATAGCTTCTACAACCTGCTTAGTCGCCGTATTTTTGTTCAAATAACCAGACGCTCCAGCATTTATTAAGCGAATTCCATAAAAACTCTCTGGATAAACGCTTAAAATCAAAACTTCCAAGCTTGGAAGATGTTCCTGGCAATACCTTAGGGCTTCCCAGCCATTTTTTTCCGGCATTTCTAAATCCAATAGCAAAACATCCGGCTCATTATCTGCCAACTTTTCTATTATTTCTTTTCCGTTTTCAGCTTGGCCAATTACTTCAATATCGTCTGTTTTAGATACGACATGAATCAATCCTTCTCGGACTATTTCATGGTCGTCCGCGATCATAACCTTGATCTTTTGATTTTCTACCGTGTCCATAACTTGAATTTATTGAATGAATAATTGCCTGTTTTAAACGAAACATAACAGTAGAACTTTATTGAAGAGATTTCAACCAACTTATCCCAAAATGTCTGAAAAATCTCTTTTCTTCCTATTTGACCCATCCAGTATCATCAAATCAAATCTTTAGTATTTATAAAAAATCGTTCAATTGTTGGACCGAATAAATTATGGTAAGCTATTTGTTTTCATAAAAAAATCAATAGGTTTTGACATTAAATGGTTCACTTAAAACCACCCGCTTCAACGGATATGGATAAAGAAAAAGAGGCTATCCTTCAATCGGCCAAAAGCGTTTTCAAAATTGAAAGCGAAGCAATTGCCTCTCTCGCAGGTCGTTTGACTGACGAGTTTGTGAAAGTCGTCAACTTGATCGATAAACGTTCCGGAACCATTATTGTTACTGGAATCGGAAAATCAGGATTGATTGGAAAGAAAATCGCGGCGACATTTTCAAGCATTGGGATACCTGCGTTTTTTTTACACGCCGCCGAAGGAAGCCATGGCGATTTGGGAATTGTCTCCAAAAAAGATTTGATTCTTGCAATATCCAATAGCGGAGAAACTGAAGAGATTCTCAAAATTCTGCCTTTTGTAAGTCGCATTGGAGCGACTCTTGTAGGACTAACGGGAAACCTTCAATCCACCTTAGCAAAACGTAGCGATCATGTTCTTGACACTGGAGTGGATAAAGAGGCTTGCCCATTAGATCTGGTTCCAACAGCAAGTACAACAACAGCTCTAGCTATGGGCGACGCTCTGGCCATTGCCTTAATTAACAAAAAAGGAATTCAAGAAGAAGACTTTGCGCAAAATCACCCAGGCGGAAGTCTTGGTAAAAGGCTTTTAACAAGCGTTGGCGATTTAATGCGAACGGGAAACGAAGTCCCCTCGGTTCTATTAGAAACCGATATTTCCTCAGTTCTTTCCGAAATGAGTCAAAAAGGTTTGGGAACAACAGCCGTAGTCGATTCAAAAGGTCACATTGTCGGGATTATTACCGATGGCGATATTCGACGCTTAATCGAAACAAAAAAAGACATCTCAGAAACTTGTGCAAAAGAAATGATGCACAAAAATCCCAAAACAATTAGTAAAAATAATTTGGCCGCTAAGGCCGTTCAGATAATGGAAAAACATGCGATTTCCTCCTTGATTGTTTCGGAAGATCAGAGGACAATCGACGGCATTATTCATTTACAAGATTTGCTAAAAGCTGGAATTGTTTAAAACTCTTCTCTTTTTGAAAACTTGAACTTAACTGATTAGAACTATGACAGGCGACGAAATTCGAAAAAAATTCACGGACTATTTTGTAGAACGCGGGCATACCCTAGTTCAAAGCGACATTTTAGTTCCGCAGAACGATCCAACGCTTCTTTTCACAAACGCTGGGATGGTTCAATTTAAAAACGTTTTTCTAGGCAAAGAAACGCGCGACTATAAAAGAGCCGTTTCTGTTCAAAAATGCGTTCGCGCAGGCGGGAAACATAACGATCTCGAAATGGTCGGCAGAACGGCTCGCCATCATACGTTTTTCGAAATGTTAGGAAATTTTTCTTTCGGAGATTATTTCAAAAAAGAAGCTATCGAATTTGGTTGGGAGTTTCTAACAGACGTCTTAAAACTTCCTAAAGAAAAGCTTTATGTCTCGGTCTTCGAAACCGACGACGAAGCCTTCGATCACTGGGCCAACGACATTGGAATTCCAAAGGAACGAATTTGCAGATTAGGAGAAGAAGATAATTTTTGGTCTATGGGACCTACCGGGCCATGCGGTCCTTGTTCAGAAATTCATATCGACCAAGGAGAAGCCTTAGGCTGCGACAAACCCGATTGCGCTGTGGGATGCGACTGCGATAGATATCTGGAAATCTGGAACTTGGTTTTCATGCAATACGATAGAGACGAAAAAGGAAACTTATCTCCTCTACCAAATCCCTGTATAGATACCGGGATGGGACTAGAACGACTGACCGCCGTTGTTCAAAAACAACCCAGCAATTACGACTCGGACTTACTATCAAAAATTATTGCTGATGCCGCTGAAATTGCGAAACTCTCTTACGGGTCCGACGAATCTAAAGACGTTTCTCTCAAAGTAATTGCCGACCATTCCCGAGCCGCCGCGTTCTTGATTAACGACGGTATTCTTCCTTCTAATGAAGGTAGAGGCTACGTGCTGAGAAGAATTATCCGACGCGCTTTAAGACACGGTAAAATGCTTGGCATAGAGTTTCCATTTTTCTACAAAATAACCGATAAGGTCGTTTCTTATTTTAAAGGCGCTTATCCAGAACTAGAGGATAATCGCGTTTTCATTAATAGAGTCGCCCAAAATGAAGAAGAAAGTTTTAAAAACACCTTACACTATGGAACTCAACGGCTAGACGAAATTTTAGAAAAAGTCAAAAAATCGGGCGGTTCGGTTATCCCTGGCGAAGAAGTTTTTAAACTTTACGACACTTATGGGTTCCCGGTTGATTTAGCCCAAGATATAGCGCAAGACGCAAACTACTCTCTAGACCTCGACGGTTTTAACAAAGCCATGCAAAACCAAAAAGAAATGGCTATGGCCTCCTGGAAAGGTTCCGGAGAAAAAGAAATTTCACCCTTTTTCAAAAACTATTTACAAAGTTCTCCTCCTACCGAGTTTAAAGGGTACAATCAAACACAATCCGAAAGCCTAACAACAGCTATTTTGAAAAACGACGAGGAAATTGATTCGGCGTCCGAAGGAGAAGAAATTACTTTTCTTACAAAGGCCACTCCGTTTTATGGAGAATCCGGCGGTCAAGTAGGAGATTTTGGAAAAGCGTTTAATGAAAACGTTCAACTAGAAATTACCAACGCCACAAAACCCGTTGCCGAACTAATTGCTCATCATGCAAAGGTAGTACGCGGTTCAATCAAAAAGGGAGACAAGATCTCTCTTCAAGTAGACTTAACTGGAAGAAAAAATACGGCATTAAACCATACGTCGACTCACCTTTTACACGCCGCCTTAAAAACGGTTTTGGGAGATCACGTTAAACAAGCCGGTTCCCTGGTTGCTCCAGACCGCCTTCGCTTTGACTATTCTCACTTTTCTCCGCTGACAGAAAAAGAGAAATCGCGAATTGAAGCTATAGTTAACGATGAGATCCGAAAAAATACGACCGTGGACACAAAAGAAATGAGTATTCAAGAAGCTTTGGACGAGGGAGCAACCGCTTTATTCGGTGAAAAATACGGTTCTAGCGTGCGCGTGGTATCCGTTCCCGGTTTTAGTAAATAACTTTGCGGAGGCACTCACATTTCAGCGACGGGCAATGTCGGAATTTTTAAAATAATTTCGGAAGGGAGCGTCGCTTCCGGCGTTAGGCGAATAGAAGCGATCACCGGGTCGGCCGCTCTTGAAAAAATTCAAGAAGACAGCGAATCGTTGGGCGAAATCCGAAACGTTCTCAAATCGCAACCCAAAGAAGAACTAGGCCGAATCCAAAAACTGATCGAAAAAAATCGAGAGCTTGAAAAGCAAATTCAATCGCTAAAAGAAAAAATGCTTTTTGGAGGAGGACAAGACAAAGGCGAAGAATTTACCGAAATCAACGGTATAAAAACTCTGGTCAAAAATCTTGAGGGCATGGATTCCAAAACTCTACGAACCTATATCGATAACGCAAAAAATAAAATGAAAAGCGGAGTCGTTGTCGTAGGAAGCGTACAAAATGGAAAGGTGCTACTAGCTGCCGGAGTGACTAAAGACTTAACCAAACAATACCATGCAGGCAACATGTTAAAAGAAATCGCCCAAACAGTTGGCGGCAGCGGCGGCGGACGCCCCGACATGGCGCAAGCCGGCGGATCTCAACCTGAAAATTTAGATAAAGCTTTAGAACAAGTTTCTAAACTAATAGAAAATAATTAAGTCCAACATATAGATTTTTTATAATTAGAACTTATTGCGTTTAAAAAAGGAAAGCCTCATGAGTTTAAGCCCAAAGAAAAAAGCAGATATGGATGCAAAATGGCAAAAAGTTGCCGCCAAAGCAGTGACTCAAGAAGAGTTTAAGAAACAATTACTGAAAGATACTCTCGGAACCTTAAAAGAACACGGGCTAGAGATACCGGAATCGGCCAAAGTCAATGTATCAGCAGTGGATAAAGAGATCAGCATTGGGTTGCCAGACGATTGCGACGAAGCCACAAAAGAGGAAGTTAAATGGTGGCGCTGGCGCATCGCCGCGATCAAAGAGTTCGGGCATGAACTAAAGAAAAGTTCCGAAGACATCGCCCCTATGAGCGAAGAAGGAATCTAAAAAAACGCGCCTGTAGCTCAGCTGGATAGAGTGTTGGCCTCCGAAGCCAAAGGTCGCGCGTTCGAATCGCGCCAGGCGTACTTTGCATAATTTCAGTTTCCTGAGTACCTTTAAAACTAAAGTATTTAAGAATTATTAGGATGTTCAGATTTTTTTCAATAACCCTAACGACCTTTAATCGTTAAGGTAAGCAAATTTTTCAAAACAAATTAAACTTGTGTTCTAAATCATCACGTCTTATTTTTAATTTCAGGAAGAAGAGAGATGTTTCAAAATATCCATGCTCTGATGTAGAACGCGAACAATTAAAACTCGATCATCTTGGATTAAATAAACAACAAGGTGACGGCCATGGTGGTGAATACGAACAGGCGGTTTAAATTCGGTACGCTCTCGGCAAACTAAAGGATTTTCACTTAGAAACTGAAAACAATCCTCCAACGCCGAAAAATATTTTTCAGCCTGAATTTCTCCAAAATTCTGGAAGCCATAAATATAAATACCGATAATATCATTATCCGCTTCCGGCGTAATTTTATAAAGCATCTTTGGTCGCTTTTGCTTTTGACCGAGCCTCCTTCAAAATATCCTGCATTGAACGATCACTGATCCCACTTTCAATACCTTTGGTAATCGCGGCTTGTAATGTTTTTATTTGATCGCGCTCTTTTTGATCGCGGCGAATAAGGTCGCGGACATAATCACTTGCATTACCGTACTGTCCTCCATCAACCTGGGATTCCACCCATGCTTTCATTGGATCAGGGAGGGAAACATTCATTGTAGCCATATTTTTATATCTCCTTTCCCCCACAGTATGACAAAAAATGACAAAAATTGCCAATAATTTAGTATTTAAACCCTCTTTACCCCCTAAAAAAAAGATGTTCATTTTTTTTTATTGTTTGTCCATCTTTCATTCTTTTCTTCCTTACCTCAAATTCTAGGAAACAGAAGCTTGAAAAAATTAAATTTTGATGGGGTTAGAAAAGTTCACCGGGGGAAAATCTCCTAGCGTTGTTTTTTAGGGAGATGGCGAATCATTTAAAGAAGCGCTCTTTAAAACTTAATTCCAATCTTCCAAAATTTGGAATAATTTGTTCGAATCGCGCCAGGTTTACTTATAAAGTAACCTCAGAAAAACTTATTAATTAATAGATTTCTATTTCCAATCAATTTTTAAATCTTTGAGTTTTTCTAGGGTTTCGTAGTGGGTGAGGTCGTAATGGACGGGGGTGATGGTTACATAATTCTGCGAAACGTAATCGCCATCGGTATTTTTTTCATTGGAATCTAATACAACGTCGCCAGTCATCCAATAATAGTGATTGCCTCGCGGGTCTTCTCGTTTATCAAATTGATCGACTACTTTCAAGCCTCCTTGCTTTGCAAATACGACTCCTTTAATTTCGCTTTCTGGAACCGCTGGCACATTTACATTTATCACAATCCCTTTTGGCAGGTTCATCGCTAAAACTTGCGGGTAAAACTTTGCAATAAATGAAGCGGCAAACGAAAAATCTAAATTTTCAAAATCGTTCAAAGAAACCGCAATCGATGGAATTCCTAAAATAGCCGCCTCCGTCGCCGCTGAAACGGTGCCAGAATAAATAATACAAGTCCCTAAATTCCCTCCATGATTGATACCCGAAATCACTATCTTTGGTGGTTTTTCCAAAATAGAACCGACTGCGATTTTAACGCAATCCGCAGGAGTGCCGTTTACGGCGTATCCCCAAAATTCTCCATTAAAATGAGTCTCTTTCACTCGTAATGGATTCGAAATAGTGATGGCGTGCCCCACTGCGCTTTGCTCTGAATCTGGTGCGATAACAATCGCTTCTTCTTTTGCGATTACCGCTTCCCTTAAGGCGCGGATGCCATCTGAGAAAATTCCGTCGTCGTTTGTTAAAAGTATCATGTTATTTGGTTCTTTGGTTTTTTATAAACAGAAATTAATAAGGAATTAATTTATTAGATCGAGGTGAGATCCTTCGCCGAACCTAAAGGTTCGCCTCTGGATGACACGCATAGGGAGTTTTGCAATCCACGTTTTTAATTGAATCAACCAAACACGTATATTATCAACAAAACCTTAAAATAAAAAAGGCGACGCCTTTGTAGGCGCCGCCTTTAGTCGAGTCTTTAAAACTCCAAGTCTTAACCGTGTTTCTGGAAATAATCTTGAGAACCTGTAGGATCTGGTTTCATAGAATCTTTACCTTTTTCCCAGTTAGCCGGACAAACTTCTCCATTTGCTTCAAAATATTGAAGAGCGTCTACCATTCTAAGAGCTTCTTGGATGTTTCTTCCTAACGGCAAGTTGTTGATCAATTGATGTTGAACAATTCCATTCTTGTCGATTAGAAACAATCCGCGCAATGCAACGGATTCGCCTAACAAAACATCATAGTTTCGGCTGATAGATTTATCCATATCTGCAACTAATGGATATTGGATATTTCCAATTCCGCCGCTTTTGGTGTCGGTATTTCTCCAAGCCAAATGACTGAATTTGCTATCCACGGATACGCCGATAACTTCGGTGTTTCGTTTTTTAAATTCATCGACTTGAGCGCTAAAACCAACGATTTCCGTTGGACATACGAACGTAAAGTCTAATGGATAGAAAAACAAAACAACATATTTTCCACGGTGATCTGATAATTTAAAATCGTCTTTGAAACTACCGTCTGGCATAACGGCTGAGGCGGTAAAATCTGGAGCCTCTTTTGAAACTAATGTAGCCATTGATTACTCCTATAATATATTTAATTTAAATTGGTAATCTGATACCCAAATTCACGAAAACAAAACAAATGATTAGATCGAAACCAGTTTTTTTAGCGCTTTGAACGCCAGGTTCATTTGTAAATTGTTTTCCTAATTAACTTTGGAAAGTAATCAATTTAGCACAATTCCAACTCTAATCCAATGGGGGGTTGATAGAGTTTTATAAGTTTTAACGGACCCGTTTTTCCCGTTTTATTAGTTTAGCGTCTTGATCCTCTTGACATACTTTCCAAACGCCAATTAAAATGAATGCAGTTTACCTCTCTTTTAACGTCTCCGTTTTCGTTTTTTAATAGAAGCGAGCCATTCCTGATTGATATATATGAAGATAACGTTCCTTGGGACCGGCGCTTCCCCTGGTATTCCCATGTTGGGTTGCGAATGTCCGGTATGCATTTCTCCGAATCCCAAAAATAAGCGCTTACGCGCTTCCATTTTAGTCCAAAATAACGGCTCCAATTTTTTAGTAGACGCTTCATCCGACCTTCGCCAACAATGCTTAAAAAACGACGTAAAAAACGTCGACGCTATTTTTTTCACGCACCATCACGCCGATCACATATTGGGAATTGAAGAGCTTCGCGCGTTCTATTTCTTTCAAAAAAAAGCGATCCCCTGTTATGGTAACGAAGAAACGTTTGAAGAAATAAAAAAAACATTTCATTATATTTTTGAACCCACGGACTACCAAGGCACGGTCTCTCAATTGGACCTTCTTCCCGTCAACGGCGAGCTTATCAATTTTGCCGAATTAAAAATAAAACCGCTCGAAATCGATCACGGCTCCTTAAAAATAATCGGCTACAAATTCAACAACGCCGCTTATATTACGGATTGTAATCACGTCCCGGAAAAAACGGAACCCGAGTTAAAAGGATTGGATTTACTAATATTAAACGCGCTGCGTTATAAGCCGCACACTACGCATTTTAACTTTGAGGAAGCTATAAAAACAGTGGAGAGGTTAAAACCTAAGCGCGCTTTATTCACGCACATGAATCATGAAGTCGATCATGAAAAAGCAAACAAAGAAACGCCAAGTCCGATTGAATTGGCTTACGATGGGATGACTGTGGAAATTTAATCCTGCCTGATACTTTCAGATTTCTTTCCTAATCTAAATCAAAATCTCTTAACGGTTTGCTCTTATCTTTATCGACGTTTTTCTTTGCCTCTTTGAACTTTTCGTCTAATAACCGTTTTCTATCTTTTTGAATTTCATTCTGCTTCTTAAACAAAGTTTCTTGTTCTTGCTTTTGCGCGTTAAGACCTTTCACCATATCGGATAAAGTTCCAAACTCTTTGGCTTTTTTTTCTTGCCAAATAACTTCTCCAGTTTTCGCGTCTACTTGTAATTTGGTTTCGCAACAGGGACAGATAATTTCGTGTTTTTCCATTGGCTTTATAAAACAAAAAGTTATAAATTGTTCGCTCTAATTATACCAAAATTGCTTAGTAAAATGGCGAGGTCTTGTGGGAAATAAAGGTTTTTTTGTTACTGGAACAGATACAGGCGTTGGGAAAACTCTAGTAACAGCCCAAATTGGTAAAACAATTCAAAAAGAGAATATTTCTCTTGGGATTATGAAACCCATCGAAACCGGGGTTTCCAGTTCATTAGTCCCTACCACTCTTTCCGATGTAGGGTTGTTAAAAACCGTTCTTGAAATCTCAGATTCTATGGAAGATATTTCGCCCTATCGTTACCAAACACCGGCGGCACCTCTTCTCGCCTCCAGACTAGAAAACAAGCCCATCAACCCAGAAACCATCATTAAGGCTTATCAAAAACTTAGGAGCAAATATAGCGTTATTTTGGCGGAAGGAGCTGGGGGTCTTTTGGTTCCGATAGCAAAAGACTATTTAATGGCAGATTTAGCCAAAGATTTGGACCTGCCTTTAATTATTGTCGCACGGTTTAATTTAGGAACCATTAACCAAACGGCATTAACCATTGAAGCCGCCCGCGCTAGAGATCTTAAAATCGAAGGACTTGTTTTTAATTGCCTGGAAAAAGATCAACCTACAGATTTAGAAAAATACAATCCTGAGATTTTAGAAGAAATTTATAAAGTACCAGTCATCGCGATATGTCCCTTTATGGGCGACAATCCAAAAACAAACTTCTCTCAAAAAGATTGGAAAAATGGGAATGAGGCCGCTTTTTCTTATTTCTCAGATTGGGCGCGACGGCTCTTTTAAGGATAAGGAGTTTATTTTGTTAAATCGAGGCGAGGTCCTTCGCCGAACCTAAAGGTTCGCCTCTGGATGACATGCAGAGAGGATCATAAAATCCTAGTCTTTATTCAATAAACGGATGGAGCTAGCCAGTCGATCTGAATAAAAACTATACGTTCTTCTCAAAAGTTCGGATAAACTTATAGCCCTTTTCTCGAACTGTAACTATGTACTTGGGTTTTTTGGGATTTTTTTCGAAATATTTTCTTAAACGAACAATGAAGTTGTCGACTGTACGGGTTTCAGTGGCGGAAATATAGCCCCAAACTTTCTGCAATAGTTCTTCGCGAGAAACAGGCTCTTCTTTACGACTGACCAAAAGTTGCATAACTTGTGTTTCCCTGGCCGTTAGTTGAATCTCTCCTCTCATCCCCATAGCTTTTCCAGTCACAAAATTGATCCACATATCTGAGAAATGAAATATATCTTTTTCAATTTCCGAATCTCCGTACCAATCGCGACGACGCAAAATCCCTTTGACCCTTAACAACAACTCGGGCAGATGAAACGGCTTGGCTATATAGTCGTCGGCTCCCACTTCCAAACCCAAAGCCCTATCTTCGTCGGTAGATTTAGCGCTCAACATCAAAATTGGGAAACGAATATTTTCTTCGCGAATCTTTCGAGCGACTTCGATACCTCCCATTTTGGGCAACATCAAATCTAAAATAAGCATGTCAAAACGCTCACTGCCCCAAAACTCCAGCGCGGACTGACCGTTATCGGCCAATACTACTTCGTAGCCTTCTCGTTCCAGGTTAAACTTCAACCCTTTGGCAAGGTTTATCTCATCTTCAACTAACAAGATTTTTTTCAAGCTTTTTTCCATAAACTAAAATCAGCCTCAATCAATTCAATATTAAAAACCCTTAAAAGCGGAGCCTAATGGCAACGCGACGGTAAAAGTCGCTCCTTTACCAAGACCTTCGCTAAAAACTTTTAACTTTCCTTTATGATTCTTTACAATTTCTTTAGAAATAAATAATCCTAAGCCCGCGCCTTCAATATTTTGCGTTTGGTTATTTTGAACTCTAAAAAATTTCCTAAAAAGTTTTTTAAAATCTTTTTTGTCGATTCCAATTCCCGAGTCCTGAAATCTAATTTCACAATTTTTGCCGGAATTCTTCATTTCAATCTTTAAATCCGAACCGCTAGGCGAATAACGCAACGCGTTTCCTAATAGATTGTTAAACACCATTCCCATCATTCTTTTATCGATCAATAAGGTTGGAGAATCGACTATATCGACTTTCCAGTTACAGTCTTTGGCTTTCAGTCGACTTTCGTTTCCTTGAATCGTTTCTTGTAAAAACTCGTCCATCTTCACCGGAAGCATTTTTAATTCCATACTCTTAGGATCAGATTTACTCGCCTCTAAAATATTCTCTATGAGCCCTGAAAGCCGATCTGTATCGGCCAACATCGTCTCTATAAAATCCTTGGTTTCTTCTTTAGAAACATCCTGATACTTTAAAGTTTCTAGATACAATTGAATCGAAGCAAGAGGGGATTTTAACTCGTGGGAAACACTGGAAACAAAGTTGCTTTGCATTTTATTTAACTTCGCTTGCTTATTCCAATAAACAAAAATCAAATACACTCCCGCCAAGATCGTTAGCATTAAAAAACTACCCTCTAGCAAAACAATCCAATCTAGCTTAGTCGCCAGTAAATCTGGACGCAACCGTCGAGCAAACTCTTGAAACTCTGCGCTCCTTTCAAAATACCAATCAATTCCGATTGCCATTAAAATTACCCAGGCAATCTGGACGCCAATAAATATTATAACGGGATGAAATAAGGCTTTAAGTTTGGGACTCATAATTCAAGAAATTCCGACGACTTCCTTCATTCGGTGCGACGATTAATAAAACTGTTAATACTTTATTTTTTCAATAGTTGGGCCAGTTTGCAAGATTTTTTATCAGGGTATTTTTACATAAGTTTTACATAAATATTGCGTATAGGAGCTTATACTGCCCAAGTTGATAATCGAGAAACCTGTAGAAAGGATAGACATGAATCAGTCTGAATCAACCGCTTCCCCATATCGATTTAATACCGGTCCTTTTTTATTCTTGACCTTTATCCATGTTGGGGCTTTATTTGCTTTTCTTCCGTCATTTTTTTCCTGGACGGCTTTTGCATTATTTATTTTCTTACACTGGTTAACTTGCTCAATAGGAATTTGCTTGGCTTATCATCGTTTCCTCACGCATCGTGGATTTGATTTGCCTAAATGGTTAGCTTACATTGTAGTTTTTATTGGCGCCTTGGCTTGCCAAAACGGCCCTATTAAATGGGTGGCTCAACATCGTATGCATCATGCTGGTTCAGATACCGACGACGACCCGCATAGCGCGGCAAAAGGTTTTTGGTGGTCGCATTTTAAATGGATGTGTTACGAACATAAAAAGTTTGACGATCCTAAAATCATAGAGCAATACGCCAAAGATTTAGCAGACGACCCTTTTTATAATTTTTTAGAAAAATACTTTATCATCATTCAATTTGCTTTTGGTTTCACCTTATTAGCCATTGGCGGTTGGTCTTTCGTTGTATGGGGCATTTTTGCCCGTTTAGTCGTCGCTTACCACGGCACCTGGTTTGTTAACAGCGCGGCGCACATGTTTGGCTACAAAAATTTCAAATTAGAAAAAGACCTTTCCACTAACTGTTGGTGGGTTGGACTATTAGCCTATGGAGAAGGTTGGCATAATAACCACCATGCATTTCCTAAATCGGCGCGACACGGTTTACGCCCTTGGGAAATCGATATGACTTGGATGGCCATTTGCTTCCTAAGAATGTTGGGACTGGCTAAAAATATTAAAGTTGCGGAACTCGTTCCAAAAACGGAAACGCCAGAGGAAATCTTGGCAGAATCGTTCTTTATGGCGACGATGGTTCGTAAAGCGACCGCTTAAGCGCTAAATTATTTAAGCCCGGTTCCCTATGGGAGCCGGGCTTTTTTTATTAGTCTTCGAAAGAAAATTCTACGAAATACCCCGTATACTTCCTCAAATTAATTACCTTATTGCCAAACATCAAATATTGCCCCTTAATTCCAGTCAACACTCCAGAAAGCTCCGGTTCTTTTTCCAAATTATGGCTGGACACTTTTTTAGGACTTTCTTTAATCGGGTAAGCTAATTCGCGTGAAGTTTCGCCACTAACAATATATTGTTTTAGATCCGAGGGCGTCCACTCTAAAGCTTTTTTTCGAAACTCTTCCAAATCAATCGGTTCAACTTCTCCGGTCAACATTTTTCGCCAATTGGTTTTATCCGCCATATGTTTTGCTAAAGCGACTTCAATCTGACCGGCAAATTTTCTTTGCGGGGTTTTAGCAATTATAAGCCCTTTAATAGCCCCTTGATCTATCCAGCGACTTGGAATATTAAAATGCCTAGTAACGCCAACCTTCACCCCAGACGTTAATGACAAATATACAAAATGATCGATATTGCAATACTTCTGAAAATATTCTCGGTCGGTTTCATCGCCAAATTCATGCTCGCAAAGCTCCGGCTTCACCATACACGGATCATTTTCAGGTAAATCGCGAAAGCAAGGGTAGCAATAACCATCGCCATAAGTTTTTTTGATGGTTCGCCTACATTCGACACACTCGATTTTGCCCAAATACTTTATCGAAGTTTTTTGTCCCACTCTATGCGAGATAGGAATGAGTTCTTCGTCTAGTACGAGGCTATATTCAATGGGACGACCATCTTCATGCGCCATTTTTTCTAACTGTCCAGAGACCGAAGTCATTTTTTTACCTTAATCGTGCTTTATAAATTATTTAGTGGAAGATCGTTCCGAGAAATGGCGTAGTGCGAAAGCTGCAAAAAGAATAGCCCCAATCGCAGTGGCAGGATCAAAAATTAAAAGTGATAAACTAAATAAAGCTGTATAAAAAATTATCTTGGCCATCGCATCGCTTAAACTGAAAGACTAAATTGAGCGGAGTAAATGCCTTGAAATTAACGTCCCATCATCATAAACCAATCTTCAAGTCGGTTGATCTTTAAATAAGAGTTTGTTTCTCGAACTTCGCTCATAGGGGCAGAGCCGCCGTCGCCGCCGTAATTATGTCCAGGAAATAAAATAACTTCGTCCTGAATTTTAGAGAGCTTGGTAGTTAACGTATGAAACAACGTCTCGCTATCGCCGCCCGGTAAATCAACCCGACCGCACCCTTGCAAAAACAAAGTGTCGCCGGCGACTAAATTGTCTTTGACGCGAAAACATTGCGACCCAGGAGTATGCCCTGGAGTGTGTAAACAAGCGATTTCTATAGAACCTATTTTTACTTTATCTTCTCCGTCCAACTGTTTCATATCAGTCATAGAAATACCGGTAACTTGTTTCACGCCTTCCGCTTCGTGTTTATTCACATAAACTGGGACAGGATTCTTTTCCATCAATTCGGGAAGCCCTTTTATATCCATTCCAAAAATATGACCGCCAACATGATCAGGATGATAATGGGTCACCAACGCTCCCGTTAATTTCATGCCATCTGCTTCCACAATTTCCAACAAATCATCAATATCGTAAGCGGGATCTATAACCATGCATTCTTTAGTATTTTTATCGCCTAACAAATAAACAAAATTAGCCATTTGTTGGGCGGGAACGTCGGATTTAGCAAAATCTCTACCAGAAAGTAATTGTCTGAAATAAAATGGATTTTCTTCGGTCAAAACCTTATCTCCTATCGGAAGCAAAAATTTGATTCAAAATACCCGCTAATCTAGCTCCAGCCTTACACATTCTTCGATTTAAAATTATCCGACTCCTTCCAATATAGTTCCGAGATAATCCCGATCCTTTATTGAAGTTGTAAACGGAATTCAAAACAATTTGTCGCGATTCGAGTCCCCATCGGATAACTTCTTCGCGTAAATTTTCTAAGCGAATATTGGCAAACCTTCGACAATTCAATTGCCGAGCGTATTGTACCAAACTTTTCCCGCCACGTTCGATTAATCCCTGATCCCACAAAGCGTGTAAATTCGTATTTCTACCCCTATACCGTAAAGAAATCCGGTTGCCCCCTCGATCGCTGGCGTACCCAAGATGAAGAGGTTGATGAATATCTGCGACGAAATGCACCAAATATTTCAACGCTTCCCTGCGACTTTTTAACGGTTCTCTTGGATTCCCCAAAGTGTGCGCCATTTTGGGAATTACTTCGGTCACACAATCTCCCGTTGGGCAATCGCGACGGCGATCATACTTAAGGACACCTTCTGGAATATTTGTATAATGCCAGGGCTTTTGCTTTCGTCTTTTCTTCACTTGATCCGCCCAATTAGCCACATTTGCTAACGAAGGAGTTTGAAGTTGTTGTCTAATTTTCCTCTTAGCTTCCGGTAATAGTTTTGATTGAGCAATCTCGCCTATAACCGAATGCCCCATAGGTCCCCAAGCCGATGCGCAATCGACTATAAGCGCGACAAAAAATACTATCGCAAACAATACAACTGAATCGTTTTTTAGATTTTTTGCTGAAAACCCTTGGCGGGTTTTAAATGTCATTGAAGACTCGCTATAACTTCGGCAGGGGCTTGAAAATATTTCTTTGCAGCGCGGACTGCTTCCGGATAAGGTCTTCGATCAATAATTTCTTGAGCCAAAGAATCGGAATAATATTTGCCGCCTTTTTCATAAAAATAAAAGTCTTTATAAAACCGGAGCGCTTGGAAAATTTCTTTTCCCTCGGGTCGCTTCAGTTTAGCTTTTTCAGGATAAAATATAGAATACTCAAGCGTGAAAGGATCTAGAAAAAACTCATTTTCACGGATTTCTAAACTCCAAGAGAATTTATCCAAATCCTCATGAAAAGTCGATACATACTTAAACGGGTAAAGCTCTTTTTCGTCGGTTCTCAATCTACCTCGTTTATTCGCTAACAAAACTCTACGCTCTTTCCCACTTTCCATATTATTCCATTTTTCTTTTCTTATCAGTTTGCCGTCTAAAGGCGAGTAATCTGCAGTCTCAGATGACAAAAAATTCCCTCGCTTATCCAGGTTAATTTGATTGAGCGATTTTCTTTTGCCTATTTTAGGCTCTATTACAGTTTTTACAAATGAATATTGTTCCACGTTTTTAAACGCCATTAGCTGAAAATCATCTGTGGAAGCGGATATCATTCCGTCGGGAGAATCAAGTTGTTTTAATCCATCGCTAACTTTTTGAAAATAAGCTCCTCCACCCAGCAATTCGTTCAACTCAAAAGCTCTATGAAAGCGTTCCAATTCATTTATTTCTGTTAACGGTCTTAATGCATCGAATAAAACATTGGCAATCAGTTCGGCGCCCTTTACATTCAAATGCCTATCGCCCTCTGAAACAATAAAATCCTGAGCGTTAGAACCGCGAATTCCTTTTTCAAAAAAATCGATACATTGTAAACCGCGTTCTTCGCAAAAATTCGCTAACTTATCGTGAGCAAATTGCATCGGATAATCGTTATTCAGTTTAAATAAAACCGGGATAACCGTCATCATGAAATGGATTTTATATTTTTTAGCGGTCCCTATTATGGTGTCTAAATAGAGCCGTTGCATATCCCAGCCTCGAGAATTATAAATCTGTTTTCGACATTGCATGTAATCGGGCTTGCTTCCAGAAGCTTCAAGTCCGCGATTGATCCTAAATTTTAAAAAACTATAAACAGCGGAACTGTTTAAAATTGGATGTAGGAAGTGCGAGTCGTTAACGAGGTCAAGATCTGTACTATCGCAATCAAAAAAGGCTGGCGGTAGGATATCGTTATGATAAAGAGATAACATTATCAAATCCGGTTGATATTTCAGCCCTTTTTTATATAGATATTGTAAGTGAGAATCGGAGTTCCAACCCGGGCGGGCAAAACTTAAAACTTCAAATTTTTTAGAACCTGCGGCGGTATTAAGCTGGGTCTCTAGTTTTTTTGGATAGGTATCTTCAAGCCGGTCAATCCCATGACCAAACGTTTGCGAGTCGCCAATAATCAAAATACGAAAAACATTATCGGGTTTTTTGGAAGAATAATCTTTATCGCGGAATCCGTCTTTGTTGTAGGAAATATTAGTTTGAACCCACTCTTTGTCGACGACTTTCGTTCCCGCTTCGCGCCCGCGTAAAGTTACCTCCAAAATAGATAAAAAAACGACCAATAAAAAGCCAGCGGCGGCGCAATTGAAAAGAACCCGTCGAACGGAACGATTTTTCAACATCAGAAGTCACGAGATCAAATGGGTTGTAAAACCTCAGAGAACCAACAAGAGTTCCCTTATTTAAACTATAGGAAATCATAACCTATTTTTTAAACAAACACCTATTAAATATAAACTATCGAGTAAAATGTCTCCTATTTTCAATTGCGTCCATAAAAACAATTTAAGCAAAAATCAAACAACTTCCGTCGCCAACTTATTCAGATTGCAGCTTTTCAAGTTTATTTTTCAACTCTGGGTCTGGAAACCTTTTAATCCCATCTTGTAGGACTTTTATAGATTCACCTTTATTACCATTCTCAAATTCAGCTTCGCTCAGCGTTAAAAATAATTTAGCGTCTGGATCTTTTTTTATTCCATCGCGAAAAGTCGCAATCGCTCCGCTCGTATCGCCATCTTTCAATTGCGCTTGACCCAAAGCTGTAAACAATTCAGGACCAGGACTCTTTTGCAGTCCATCGCGAAACGTCGCTATCGCTCCGCTCGTATCGCCATCTTTCAATTGCGCTTGACCCAAAGCTGTAAACA
>JAYOZP010000012.1:60490-62610 GCA_038154245.1 Nitrospinales bacterium
ATTCAGGACCAGGACTCCGCTCAATCCCTGATCTAAATGCTTCTGTTGCAAATTCCATATCGCCTCTTTTTAGCCATAATTGTCCCAATTTAACAAATAATATGAGAGCCTTTCTATCTGGGACAAAAAGTGTTAAAGACTTCAATAATTCGGTAAAAAGTTTAGTTTGAACGTTGGCAAATCGATGATCGTACTCAAATAAGTCAAAAAACTTAAAAACAAAGTTTTGAATATCCATTCGGTTACTGTCGCCCGAGAATTTCCGAAGCCCATAAAAACATTCTTCAAAAAATTCAATCTCGTCTTCAGGCGCTCCCCGAATAGACTTCCAAAGTATTTCAGCCAAATTGCGGTGGCGAATATTGTATTGACCTCTCGCCTTCCAAACAATCCCTTCTAAATGTTTTTCATTTTTAAAAATTTTATTTAACATTTTCCTATCGTACAACGCTTCTAATAAAGGTATAGAAACACGTAACCCATAACAATTTAACCCAGCAACTAATTTATAAATTTCTTTAGCTTCACCGCTTGGAATATTATCAAATTCGTTTTGAAGGATCTCTTCTATATCCTTCCCAAAAGTAGCTTCGTAAACTATCGATAAAAGCGGTTTATCTTTTTCCTTTTTTATATTCGTCTCAAAGCTTTCAAGGCTTTGTCCTTCCCCTAAGATCTCAATTGCGCCTTCCTCCAACTTCCGGACAACGTCAACAAGCTTATCCATGTCTTCGGGAACAACGGTTTCTTTTAAAGTAAATTCTCTTTGACCGCGAAACCTTTGATTTTTATTTCGTCGGAAAGCCTCTAACCATTCGTCTTTTCTTACGGCAATAATAACGGTCACATTATCATCGTCTTGCAGATACTTAGCGACATCAAACAATTCACGTACTTGAGCATTTTGAACTGGGTTGTCGTAAATTATAAAGAGTTTTAAATTAACCTCCTGCAACTCTTGAGCAAGCTTTTTAATCTTTCCATAACTCAGTGTTTTGGAACCTGAAAGAGGAGTCCGGTAAAGAACAATTTGTCCCGCTCTTTGCCATTCAACCGCCGCTTTACGAACTCCTGTAGACTTTCCAGCTCCACCTGGGGCGAATAACAGCGAAACTTGAAATTCGGATTGTCTTAGAAGCTCTTGAACCCATTGCTCAATTGCAAATGCTGCTCCACCTTTGTCTTCAATTATTTCACGCGAAACAATGCTATCTGCCAAAATAGGGGTCCAATTATCCAAGCGACCTCGGAAAAAATCCGCTAAATTTCGCTCTTCTTTATCGTTTAAATTTCCTAAATCGATGTCGTCGGTAGGCGGGATCTCAAAAAATTCGTCCCATTTTTCTAAGGTGTGGTAGTAAAGTCTTTGCGGTGAAAAATATTTTTTAAATTCATTCCATTGGTTTTCATTGTCAATTTTTTTTAAATTGATTTCGCATATTTCTTGGTCGTGGTGTTGAATTGAAAAAAGGCGTAATTTCCTTTCGTCTAATACTGCATACAAATCTATTCCTAAATTCAAAGCGTAAAATCTTGCCTGCTTTTTACTATCCTGAAGCTTCTTTTTACTAGCATTTTGTTTTTTTGCTTCAACCACAAGTTTTCGGTTTTCAGATACTGAAAAAATATAATCCGCTTTTTTTTGAGTTCCTATTGCATCGACAGACACTTCTCTTTCAATAGCATGGGTTCCTCCTGTTTTATATCCAAGAATCTTAAATATGGGAGTTATGATTTCTTCTCGTATGTCCGCTTCAGAATTAGCCGCTAGCTTGGCCATTTCTTCTAAAGTTTTCTTTAATTCCGGTTCCATAAATTTTCTTAGATTGATTATTTAGATCAAGTGTTTATTTTATTGCATACCAAATTAGCGGATTTACTTTGGATTATCAATTTTTTTTAATTAAGAGGTGGGGATTTTATTGGATCGAGGCGAGATCCTTCGACTTCGCTCAGGATGACGCGCGAGTGGGGGCCTTGAAACTCCAGCTTCTTTTTCAATCAATGCGAGAGATTAACAGGTCGTGGCGTGGTTCGAGAAGGGCTGAAGGAACTAAAATAATGAGGTCGTGCTTCGACAGATACCGTCTTTATTGTCAAGCTTTGATGACAGAAAAAAC
>JAYOZP010000013.1:0-20781 GCA_038154245.1 Nitrospinales bacterium
TATTGGAACCGTAACAACTAATATACCAACGTCAGGGTTAGGTCCAATAGTATCAATGATAAAAACCGCAGGCACAACTAATCGTGATGCATTTGTCGATTATATAGGTACGCAGTTAACAGTATCTAGGTAATTTTTATTGATTTTAAATATTTAATGTTAGTTTATTAGCTACTGCATTGGGTAGAAATAGTACGGTATATAGAGCTATTTCTTAGAAAGAAATTCGTTAATCCCCAAGACTTTAAGCAAAACAGTTATTTCTTTACTTTTAGTTTTTTAGCTTATAGAACCTCTAGTGTAATTATATATGGAGGTTCCATGAGCAAAAAACAAGTCTTTGATTTATTACTTCAGATTTGTAAGGAGAACGGCCTGAAAGTTTATTTCAGACACCTACGCTCAGATACAGCCGGGCAATATGACTGGGAAGCTAAAACAATAGTTGTTGATTTTAAATTAAAAGGAACAAAACGCGGGCTATGTGTTTTTGCTCATGAGTTGGGCCACCATATGGATTTTAAAAATGGGAGGTTTAAAAAATTCTTCTATTCTGACCGGATGAAGTATACCCCGCAAAACATGAGGATGGCAATGTTGGCTGAACAATCAGCATCGCGCTTTTCTAAAAATTTCCTTGAAAAACATGGGATTCAAAACGTATATTTAGAAGAGTTAGACCCAACACAATTGCCTTGGCTAATTGCATTTTGGAAGAAAAACTATTTTTATCAAAAGACTATTAACAAATGAGATTATTACATTTTGCATTTATAGGAATGTTATTGTTTAGTGGGTGTTCTAGTTTACCTGTAAAAAAATCCCGCTTACTTGACAAAGAAAAGGAAGTCGCCACAATGCGCGCAGAGCGTGACGCGGCGGAACAAAAGTATATTGACGCTGAAAACGCCAAGAAGGAAGAAATCGTTAAATCCGAAAACAATCGTATTAGCACGGGCGGAGCACAAGCTATTGCAGCGTTAGGAACTTTAAACGCAGACCCTAATAAAGACGCCAATAAATATACTGGCGCCGCTATTGCAGCATTAGAAGTCACGGAATTAGCTTTATTAGATAAGGTTGAGACTAAAGACCTAATTGAAGCTATACATATTCAAAAAAAATTAATATCCGAACAAGCGGAGGAAGTTGCTAAAGGCAAACAAGAAATAGGTATATTGAAAAACGAAGTAAATACAGCCAAAGGCAATGAACTTAAATTAAAAGAAGATATTCAAAAGATTAACAATGAAAAACAAGAAGCCTTAGCTAAAAAAGATACTGAAATAAACGAAAAACAAACACAGGTTATTAAATTACAAAACGAGATTACTAGTAAAAACGAAGCCGATGCAGAAGCGTGGCGCAAAGAGAATACGTTTTGGAATCGTATTAATCCATTCCATGATTTGGGCAAGGGTTTAGGCAAATTATTTGGATGGATTGCGATTTTTGTTATACTTGGACTAATCCTAAAAGTTTGTTCTGTGCTATTTCCGGGTGCGAATGTCCTACAAGTATTTGTCAAAGGAATGGGCACGGTTGTAGGAGGTGGGCTAAAACTTATTTTTGGCTGGATACCAAATGTGCTTAATGGTCTGCACGCGGTAGATAAAAAAGATTATGACAAAGAAAAGAAAATTGCCGACAATGCTGTTGGCGCTGTTCAAGAACTAAAGTACGAAAACCCAGAAGTTTATAATGGCGTTCTTAAGGCCAAATTGTTAGATTGGTTTAAGGACACTCCCGGCCTAGAAGCCGAGGTAGAGAAGAAGCTTAAAGAGCTAAATTTGAAATAGTGTAATATAAGTATATGAACTGGAAAACATACAATCTAAATGCTACGTTAAATAGCGAATCATTCAAAAAGATTCAAGACTATGCCAAAGCGCATAATCTCGTTGTAGATAATATCATAGAAGTTCCACCGGCAAACCTTCCATTGTATAAATTTACGAGAGTTAAGCTTTCCGAATATGGGCCGAAATATGATCCAGAAAAGGGCGTCGTTACATTCACAAAAAGTATCACTGGACTTACTTTAAGCCATATTTTATGTGTACGTACTAAAAAGTTTATATATTTCCCGGGAAATTCATTCTTAGAGGGTAAAGTATCTGACGACGGCATGGCCCTTGTCCTTAACGATAAAAAATATGCTAGCGAGTATGCTACCGCCGATGATGTATTAACTGGGGGAGCTTCGAAATTTGTTACCCCTGACGAATATGAAAAATTACGCGGTGGTTTTACTGATGGCGATTTACCAATAGAATGGACCAAACCATTAATAACCTTAGATTTACGCCAAATATTTGACGCGAAAACCTACGATGGTTCATTTCCAGTCTCTATTATAGAATCTAAAGGTAATTTAACAGCGAATGAGAATTTTATTTGGTGCGAAGTGGAAGACCTTTTATTTTCACAAAATGGCGAGCAGTTAGCGGCAAATAGCAAAAAATATCAAGAAGAAATTACTATTTTAAAGGCTCGCTTAGCTAAGTTAGAATCCGCGATTAAAGTTTTTACTGAAACTATTCAGTAATATTTCTAGCCCAACAGTCTAAAAATTAGGGCGATTTTCTCTTAATTTTTAGGCTGTTTCTTGTTTTTTAGTGTATAGAATCGTACTATTAATATAGTATGAATATTTATTGCACAAAATGCGGGGCAAAACATGAATATACGGTTGCCGCGACAAAGCCTAATTTTTGTTCTAAATGCGGGAACCCATTTGCTGGCGTAGCTCCAGCACAAACATTCCAAGCCCCTACGCACGAAGAAGTTGCTGAAGAACAACTCGTAGATGTTCCAGTAATTACGAATCCAAAATTTTCTGTAAGCGTTGAAAATAAAAAACTTACAATAGAGGAATTACAAAAACAAGCTACGGTAACTAACGGTTTTGGGCGAGCACGCCAAAATGTATCTGAAACTGAACTCAAAGCATTTTTGAGCAATTTGCATGCTAAGGACGTACAGGAAAAGAAAGATAACCCCGGTCCACATGGAGAATAAATCTTATACAGAACGTGTCCCGGAGATTGAAACCGAAATAAATAAGCGTAAATCTAAATGGAATTTTGCACTTATAGAATGGGAAGATGCCGCGCAAATAATTAGAATCCGTGTTTATAATAAATATCATACTTATGACCCAACTAAAGGCGCGTTTTCTCCATGGGTAAATAGATTAATTACTAGATGCATCGCCAATATACGTCGCGATAATTATACTAAGTTTGCGCGTCCGTGCGTGGCTGGAACAGGTCGTCCAGCATGTAAACATAATCTCGGTGGTGAGGACTGCGCGCTAACGCAAAGCGGTAAGCAGTGTTCAGAATGCCCATTATATAAAGTATGGTGTTCTAAGAAACAAAATCATTATAATATAAAATCTCCGCTTGCTTTAGAAAACCATGTTCAAGAAGTCGAAAATATACAAACAGATTTTATTGATATTGCTGGGGCTAAGGAGTCAATAGATATACATATACGCGCAAAATTAAAGCCATTAGAATATAAAATATATAAAATGTTGTATATAGATGGTATGACCGATGAAGAGGTGGCCACTTCTTTAGGGTATAAGCCTCTAGAACGGAATGGTAAAAATCGTTATAAACAGCTTCAAAATATTAAAAAGAATATTATTGCTAAAGCCAAAGAAGTTATAGACGAAGAAGATTTGGTGTAAAGTATTATAAGAGGCCAACTTATGACTCCCAAAAAAACTGATAAAATAATCTTGACCCCGGAACAAGAACAATTAGTTCGCGATTTTTGGGATAAAATACCACTAGCCGAATTAACTCAGAAAGCATTTAATAATCCGGAGCTAGATGGCCGCAGCGAAGAAGGGCGCGCCATTAAGGATTGGTTAGCTCGCCGTAATTTAACCGCTAAAACTGCTGGCAGTCCTAAAGGTAATCCAATAGTGTTAACGGATGATCAGAAAAAATACATTGAAAATAACGCGCAATCTACATCCGCATTAAGTATGGCGCGAACATTATTCAATAATCCTAAAATATGTCCATTAAATAATGAATTTGAAGCAGTTAATGATTACGTAAAATCTTTAGGGATTAATGTACAAAAGCCAGTAAGTCAATTAGCTGAAGCGCAATATGTTGCGCCAAAATCTATTGCAAGATTAATTCCTAGAGTGAATAAATATGTTACAAGAGACTTCGCCGAGGATAAGGTTTTCTTTAATGCCGATAAATTAAAGCCAGAACAAGAAAAAGCATTAAAGGCTTTGTTAGGTTATATGAATGTTTATCGGTTTGGATATGAGATAAATAAATTTAATAAAGAAATGGACCGAGAAATTTTTGAGTCTTCCTTTATACGTTACGCCTATGATAAACCCGATTTATTAGAAGAAGAGGTTGACCAATATATTTCTTTGTGTTCTGAAATTGTAAGCGCTGCGCAAATTGACCGCCATATCGCCGATTTGGACGATCAATATGATGAATTTAAGGAATCTGATGACGGCGAAAAAAAGAAACTATCATTAACATTCGTGGAAATGATAGACAAAGCTCGCGCTAAGAAAAAAGACGCGCAAGAACGTATAGACAAGGGATTCAAAACATTAACGGCTACGCGTGCAGACCGTATAAAGAAACGCCAGCAGGCTAATGCCACGATCTTAAATTTAGTAGAGGCTTGGCGTAACGAAAAGAAACGTAAAGAAATGCTAGAACTCGCGAAATTCGAAAAGAATAAAGAACGCCGCGAAGTAGATAGAATTGAAACATTAGATGATGTTTCTGCATTAATCGCTGGAATCAGTAAAGAAGAAGGGTATAATTAATATGGCTTTTATATGTAAAGTAGATAATTCAGAGTTTGCTACATTAGCCGATTTTAACGCTCATTTACGTGCATTAAAAATAAAACAGGAAGCATATTATCAACAATACGAACCAAGAAAAGATAAGCTTACTGGAGAATTATTACCGTTCAAAAATCGTGAACAATATTTCGAATCTGATTTTATTAACAAGGAGAATATGAAGCTATGGTTTGACCGGAATCCTACGCAAGCTAAAGGATATGCGTTAGATTTAATGGTTAAACGGATTGAACGCAAAAAACTAACGTTAATTCCAACAGAAGTAGAATTACGTAGTACCATGATGCCGTCTATGCATTATTATGTTAAAATGTTCGGCGGATATAATAAAGTATGTGAGTGTTATGGTCTAAAACCTAGATTTTCGAATGAAGGGATATTACCGGCGAAAAATTTACCAAAAAATATTGGCATAATAATTGATACTAGAGAGCAAAATCCATTTCATTTTAACGAATATTCAATAGAACACAAAAAAGTTGAATGCGGAGATTATGCGTTATCCGCTGAACATGATAAAAATATTTATATTGAGAGAAAATCCTTAAATGATTTTGTTGGCACAATGTCAGGCGGATATGAGCGTTTTAGTCGAGAATTAGACCGCGCAAAGGGGTTAAACCATTATGTGGTTATGGTTGTTGAAAACGACTTAACCACAGCAATGTCTTTTAATTTCTTGCCCAGCATGCAATATTCCCAGTCTACTCCAAGCCATATTTTCCATAATTTGCGCTGTTTGTTAGAAAAATACGATAATTTCCAAGTAATATTCTTAAAAGACCGAGCATTAGCAGCAAAATGTACTCTTAGAATTTTAGCTTTAGGAGAATTAGCGAAACAAACAGATTTACAATATCGTTTAGAAGCGGGGGATTTCAAAAATGTGGATTGAAGGTTGCCAGAAAAAAACGACTCCGGTTGATGTAAACGTAGAATTGGAAAAACTAGAGGGTGAACTTGACGAGGAAACAGCTAAAACAACATTAACTGAATTTCTTCGTTATAATCTTAAGTTAGCAACTTATTGGCTGATGGGATTTAGACTTGTGCCTTATCAAGTTTTAATTATTAAAGCTTGGTTTACTAAAAACTTTTGCTTAAATATATTTGGACGTGGTTGCGGAAAAAGCACGCTTGCCGGAATTTTTGCTGTATTATATTGTATATTTAATCCGGGGACTACAGTATTAATTGTTTCGTCTAATTTCCGTAGTTCTAGGCGTATTCTAGAAGCAATTGAAAAATTAGCTACCGCTCCACGTCAAGAAGGAAATCCGGGCGGGCAATTATTGCGCGAATGTTTTGATGGCGATTTATCTAGACGAAATGATTTGTATCAATGGGAAATGTTTAATCAGTCTAAAGTGGTATGTGTCCCATTGTCAAACGGCGAAGGACTTCGTGGTTTACGCGCAAACGTACTAATTATTGATGAAGCGTTACTTGTACCAAAACAAATTATCACTCAAATCTTAATTCCATTCCTTGTAGCAAGCGCGGATATTGGCGATAAATTGCGTATCCGTGACATTGAGGATAGATTAATAGCTAAAGGATTGATGAAAGAAGAAGACCGATCAGAATTTCCGGCTACTTCTAAATTAATATTATTATCATCCGCTTCTTATAAATGGCAATATTTATATGAATTATACACAGATTATCTCAAGAAAATAGCTGAAGGCGCAGAATTACCGCAATCATATTTTATAGCCCAGTTATCATATAAAATGGTTCCATCGGAAATTCTTGATGAAGCTATTTTAAATGAAGCTACTAGCGGTACAACGTCGCAAAGCGTAGTAAAAATGGAATATGAAGCACAATTCCAAGATGGTTCTGACGGTTATTTTTCAGCTAAAAAAATGGACGCTTGTACCGTCCCAATGGGACAAGAACCATGCATTGAACTCGTAGGCGAAAAAGGTGCGGAATATATTTTAGCGATTGATCCAAGTTTTTCGTCTTCTGATTGTTCCGACCATTTCGCTATGTCCGTCTTAAAAATAATTAAGAACCGAGACGGGAAACGAATGGGAATGTTAGTTCATTCATATGCTTTATCAGGCGTCGAATTAAAAGACCATATTCAATATTTAGCTTTTATTTTGGAGAATTTTAATATCGTATGGGTCGCCTGCGATACAACGCAAGGTGATAATTTTGATTTTATTAACACCGCTAATGAATCAGCGATATTTAAAGAACGGAAACTTCATTTAAATGCAATAGACGCAAATTTTAATCAAGAAGATTATGGAGCTATCGTGCAGGAAGTACACAAAAGTTACAGCCTTACGAATAAGCGCATTGCCCAAAAGCAGTCCTTTACAAGTTCATTCCAGCGCGCGGCCAATGAATATTTACAAGCTTGCTATGATTCTAAGGGAATTTGGTTTGCTGGCGCCGCCAAGGCAGTAGAAAATAAAATAGCTGATTATGTTGAATTAAAATTAGATATTTTAGAAAAGCACTCCTATTTCCGCTCTAACGAGGAAAAGGGGTCTAAATTATATGATTTAATTGATTGGCAAGATTCTTTAATTGATTTAACTAAAAAGGAATGCGTATTAATTGAAGTTTCTACTTCGGCGCAAGGTAATCAATCGTTCGACCTTCCGCAAAATATGCGCCGAAATAAAACAAATCCAAAGCGCCCCCGTAAAGATAATTACTCATCTCTCTTACTCGCTAACTGGGCTTTACGCATATATTTAGATTCTACTAATATGCCAGCAGAAGAAGAAAATACTACTTTCGAACCTATGCTCTTGTAAAGTTAGTGTAAAGTACAATATCTACTTTAATTGTTATGGCACGCAAATACGAGAAAAAAAGTCCATTTTGGAATTTGAAAAGTCAAGCAGCGAATCAAGCTGCACAACCAGTTAATCCATCCAAAGTAACGGATTTGACATCCCCAGACCTAGATTACCAATTTACTGGCGGAGAACATTTTACTGAAGTTGCTGCCTGCGGTGGAGGCAATGCTTCAATTGAATACAGGGGGCAATATGTAAATTCTCCCATAAGTTCCATAGGTTCTCTCCATAGATACGAAAATATTCGTCAGGGCTTATTGCCATATGAATCTAGCGGCGGCAATATCACCATCGCTGAAGCAATTGAATTATGCCAGCGAGCGTATGCGAATGTAGCTATTTTTAAAAATACTATAGATATAATGACGGAATTTAGCACCGCAGACTTATATGTACGCGGCGGAAATAAGACCTCAAAAGAATTCGTCAAGGCTTGGCTTGAGCGCGTGGATATTGCATCATTAGCCGAACAGTTTTTCCGTGAATGGTATCGTTCTGGGAATGTATTTATTTATAGATTTGATGGTAAAATTAATAATCGCGACTTAAAAAGCATAAAAGATACGCTTGGTTCTGAGGCTAAAACTATTCCCGTCCAATATGTAATCCTTAATCCAACAACAGTTGGGGTCGAAAGTGGAATTGGGTATAACGGCACATACGTTAAGATGTTATCTACCTATGAAATAGAACGTTTAAGGAATCCAAAAACAGAAGAAGAAAAAGCTATTTTCGAGGCATTGCCGCAGAATGTTAAAGAACAACTTAAGAAACGTACAAGCAGTTATCGGCAAATTTATATCCCAATTGATAAAACTAAACTGCATACAGCTTTCTACAAGAAGCAAAGCTATGAGGTTTTATCTATTCCTATGGGCTTCCCGGTTCTGAACGATATTGAATGGAAACTATCGTTAAAGAAAATGGATATGGCTCTTTCTCGCACAATTGAAAACGCAATCCTTTTAATTACTAACGGCGCGGAACCAGATAAGGGCGGGATTAATAAAAACAATATAGCTAAATTACAGGAAATATTTAAAAATCAGACTATTGGGCGCGTATTGGTTGCTGATCATACGACAAGGGGAGAATGGTTAATCCCTGATATTCAAGAGTTGCTTGGACCGGAAAAATATCAAGTAGTTAACCAAGACATTCGAGAAGGGTTGCAGCTTATTTTAGCTGGCGAGGAAAAATTCGCTAATTCCCAGATGAAGATAAAAATCTTTATTGAGCGGCTTAAGGAAGGCCAGAAAGCTTTTCTTAGACATTTCTTAATGCCTGAATTACGTCGCCTCGCTAAAGAATTTAACTTAAAAAGTCTGCCAGAGGTAGGTTTTGAACCAATTAACTTCAAAGATGAAGTCCAAATTAATCGTATTTATTTACGATTAGCCGAATTAGGATTAATTAATCCCGAAGAATTATTCACGGCATTAGATACGGGCGTACTGCCAGATAAGAATGAAAACTTAGAGCGTCAAAAGGACTATAAGAAACAGCGCGATGATGGTTTCTATTATCCATTAGTTGGCGGTTCTAAGCCCACTAATGAAGCTGGCGGGCGCCCAACTGGACAGGGCGGGACTCGGAATGTCTCGCCAATTGGTTCTAGTAGAGCCTCCTTTAGTACAAAAATGTTAGCGAATAACATTAGCAAAAGCGAGAATTTAAAAAAGATCGCAACTGCGGCTTTCAAGAAAAAGTTTAAAGTAAAAGCCTTCTCCGAAGAACAAATTTCCGTTATTGAAACCTTAGTTAAGAATGTAATGGCCAACGAGTTGCCAGAATCATGGGAACAAAAAATTGCCGATTATTCTGCCGATCCACAAGAAATGAACCAAGAAGTCGCTCATGTTATTGATGATTTATGCGTTCAATATGATACGGATAGTATGACTGCCGTGTTATTATACCGCAGCCAAATTCCGTGTAATAAAGAATAAGGCATAAGGAACCAAAAATATGATTCGCATAAAACAAATAGATGCGGGGGAATTACAGGCGTTTATTACAGGCGTATTGGGCGGTGGTTCTTTTGCAAACGCTTTAACTGGATATATTAATGGTTCCGGTTATTTTGGACCATATATTGTATATTCTAGCGGCGGAGCGCAAACTATTTATGGGCAAAAAGATTTTGCATTATCTCCCGGAGTTCCATATTCTGGAGGGTCTGGAACAGCACCATCTAAAAAATATGTAGATGATAAATTTATAACAGAAACAGGCAATTTATATTCAATAATTGACCCATTATTTGTTAAAACTTCGGGAAATAGTTGGATTAGTGGCGATGTTATTTTTTATGCATCTCCTACTGTACCATATTCTGGCGGAACGGGACAAACAGTATCTCGCAAATATGTAGATGATACAGTATTATTAGTATCCCCAACTGGCGCGGTTAATATCTATGGGGATCAAACTATTTATAATAATAAAGTTTTTATAAGTTCCCCGGTTGTCCCAACGCCCACTTCGGCTACTCATGCTGCTAATAAATCTTATGTAGATACATCTGCGACCATCGCTATCACTAATGTTGTCCGTACTTCGGGTAGTCAATTAATTACTGGCGCGAAAACTTTTATAAATTCGCCAATAATTCCCGTCGCGACCAATCCAAATCAAGCAGTACAAAAGGCTCAATTAGATGCGCTTGGCGTAACAATGGGCGGAGTTTCTGGATTTGCTGGAGTGCTTACTCTAAATGGAACTTCGGGCGCAAGTGGCCATGTATACCTTGAGGGGGCCGGGACGGTTTCGCTGATTCAATGCGGTGATGTATTTAAGATTTCTGGATTTACAGATATTTCGGGGTTAATTGTTGATTATGCATTCGCGTCAGTAAATATTGAATCGGGTACTTTTTCTCAATTTGTCGAATTTCCAGGATTATTCGTTTCGCCCCCCAAGGTGTTAACTACTGTTGAAGTAGCTCAAATTAATTCACCGGTAGCGATTACAGTTCTTCCGTCATATATAACTACTAGTGGTTTTACGGCTAATTTTTCTGCACAAGCTGGGACTGGGTATGTTTTAACATATTATGCTACTACTGGCAGCGGTATGTTTAAAAACATGGGAACGCTTACTCAGGAAATCACACAAACTTATTCTATTGGAAATACATGGGCGGGAAATTGGAGCCCAATTATTAGTTATACGAGCGGAAATATAGTATATAATAGTGGATCATCCTATTTGGCAATTCAAAATAATAATAATAGTAATCCAACTACTGGAACTAATTGGCAACCAATAGCTAGTGGATTTAATCGGGGTGAATCTGTTAATATAACAAATTATTTTCGTGGAATATTAACTACAGGATCAGGTATTTATGAATGTATTATTCCGAAGAATTGTTTATTTACCGGATATTCTTTAGGTTTATATAATTTGAATACAACTGGAATTATAACGGGATCAATATATAGAAAATTTCAAAATAATATCAGAGAAATAATAACCCCTATTTCTATTAATCCGGGGGAATATTTTGTTTCTCTTGGCGGATTTGAAGTCCTAATTACGGGATCAAATAGAATTGGGCTAGATATTACTGACGTAGTATCTGGAGCTAAAGATTTTAGCGTCGGATTATTTGGTAACTACATTTTATAAATATGGCTGAAATTCCTCTCTCAACAAATAAATTGCTCATAAACGGTCAAGAAATAACCGCTAGTGAAAATTCTTTATATTTTAATGGCTCTATTGTCCAAGGCAGCACTGGCGCAGGTGGCGGTACAACTTTAATCTCGAAGACAATAGGAACGGCAACTTCAATCTATACTGAAGAAAACCAAACAACGGAAGAAATATATTGCGGGAAGACTACCCTTGTAGCTACGGAGTTTAAAGATAAGATTATCTCTTCTGTATCATCAAACGCATGGCCTTATTCAAAAATAATATATTCTAATGGTTTTGGTAAAATTTTTAATGATATTAACCAAAATATATATGGAACGAAAAAGTTTATAAAATCTTCAAACGAAATACTATCTTTCACGACCGCTCAAACAATTTTTAGATCGACAGATGGTGTTACTTGGACAAATATTATTATAGATCCAATAGAAACAATATATGATATATATTATGACGGCCAAATATTTGTGGCTTGCGGGAGTAACGGGTTCTTAGCTGTATCTGAAGACGGCTCTACATGGTCTAAAAAAAATTCTGGCACTACAGACCCTTTACAATTTATTGCTCATCGCGGTAATATTCTATTAGTATTCAGCTCTAGCGGTGTAATTTTAAAAACAGAGAATCATGGCGAGATATGGTCTGTTATTGTAGAACCCAGTTTAGGAGGCACTATTTTTGCGGCATCCGCAACTGGAGATTTTTTTATTTTAATTACTAGCTCTTTTTATTATACGTCGGTTGATGGAAGTCTTGGTTCTTGGGTTCAATATAACAGAACCTTGGATGGAGAGTCTTGGGACTCGGGAAGCGAAGTATACCCAACAAATTTACAATTTTTTAACAATAAATTATTTTTACTGTTTGATGGTTCCTATTCTTTGCCTAAAGTTTACGAATCTGTTAATGGCTACGAATGGAATTCGGTTTTATTACCGGATAAAATTAGAAGTGAATTCAACAACAATTTGACGAGTTTTATACGGGATTATAGTTTTAGTGATAAATTTGGGCTGTTAATTTCCACAGATTTCTCATTAAATCGTGTTAATGGTCTCTCGGCTAATTCAATGGCCAATATAAGGGATGAAATAAACTTATATAATAATACGCCGAACTATATAAATAATTCTGATAAGTTCAATTTTTATGTTATAGCAGACAATTTCAGGCCATCTAAAGTTGTTTATGTAGATAAAATTGGAGAATATATCTGCATCGGTAATGATTTAAATAATAATACTGGAATAATATACAAATCTACTGATTTAAAATCATGGGTTAGGCAAGATACAGCTTATAGACCAAATACATTTATAGATATTATTTCTTGGCCGAATTCGGCGGACGCATTAGGACTTACAAGTTCTGGCCAATTGGTTGATTTTACTGGGAGCAAGTCTTTGCTGATTACTGATTTAGGTTTTTCTCCGACTAGTTTCTGTGTTATACCGGGTACCGGGAACAGCGCGTATCTAAGTCGTAACTCTAAAATTTTTGTAGTCGGGACAGGAGGGCTATTAAAAACAGGATATAATAATGTATTCGGGTATGTTAATAGTTCCGTTTCCGGGCGATTAAATAGTATTTCTTACAATGGGAGAAACTCGTTGGTTGCGGTTGGTGATCGTGGAATCGTTACTAATTCATACGATGGCGGTTCTACTTGGACTAGCGGAAATGTTGGATACATCACAGGGTTAAGCGGCACGGTTTTTTTGAGCGATAATTGCTGCTACACGTCTCCGACTACTGGGGCAGCACTTTATAAATCTAGTAATGGCCAATTCTGGGGGCGTTTATTAGGGATCAGCCAAATTAGAAAAGATATTATCGTGCATCCTACTGACCCCGCCCGTGCTATATATAATAGAAGAACAACTGGGTCAATATTGGGATCTTTTACCACTAAAAATTTTGATCCTAGCCACGAAACGGAAATAAATTGTCAGTTCAACTCTTTAAGTTTATATTCTGATAATTATCATAAATGTATATTAAATTTGTCTTTATCGGGGACAAGCGGAATAGTTGAAATAATCCCCGTTTCACCAATTTATAAGGAACAAATTTTGGGATTATCGCCCAAATTAATAAGCCCATATATTCCAAATATTCAAAATTCATCTTTTACTGGTTTAAGTGGTTATGCTAGTTTAAATGAAACAAATCAATTACGCACAGCCTATGAAAATTTACGCGTTTTAACCGAACAATTGTTAAGCGGAATGCGTTCATTAAATTTAATACGATATTAATAATTCGTGTAATCTTCTATATAATATGAACGAACCACAATATAAAGAACGTTTTATCACAACCGCAAAGGTTTTAGTCCCCCAAAGTGAGGATAAGTATTTGGCGTTGGCTTCTTTACAACCATTACAAGAAATTTTTAAACACGTAAACCCAGAAGAAAATATAGATTTACTTTTTCTTGCGGGCAATTTAATGGTTGGAAATATAGTAAATAGGAACGGCGTATGTATATCTAATGCCGATACGATTAAATTATTCAAATTATTTGAAAAAAAATTCATTGACTTGGAGCACGACCGAAAGCGTATTCATGGATTTATTGATAGGGCTAGTTTGTCTAAATTCGGTGATAATACTTTAATAACGCCAGAAGAAGCTGCGGCATTAGGCAACGAACCTTTTAATGTAACCATTGGCGGCGTATTATGGAAAATATTGAATAAAAATTTAAGCGAATACCTTGTTCGTTCTTCCGATGAAAATGCCGAGGAATATGGTTCGGTAAGTTTATCTTTTGAAGTTGGATACGATGAATTTGTAATAGCTGTTGGGCCGACAAGAAATCTTGCGGACGCCCATATTATAACCGACGAAAAGGAAATTGCTAAATATTCTAGAATGTTAATCGCTAATAAAGGTAGAGGCACTGATGGCGAAGGCAATTATGTATTTAAGGTCTTAACAAAGGGTATCCTTCCATTGGGCGCGGGATTAGTCACAAAACCTGCTGCTTTTGTTGAAGGCATTACTACTATAACCGCCCCAAAGCCTGAACAACCAGATATTTCCGCAGTTCAAATTATTTCCCAAATAGAAAAACCGAGTGTAAATAACAACATAATCACTATGCCTAAACTAGAATCTCTTAAAGATATTGAGTCTAATTGGGGAGAAATCCGTCAATTAGAAGATTCTGCGTCTTTAGCAAAGTTTATATCTGACGAGTTAACAAAAGAATCCGAAAAATATTCTAAACAACTATCAGACAAAGACGCTGCATTAAAGGCTGCTGAAGAAGCTACTGCTGCTACCGCTAAAAAATTAGAGGAAGCTACCGCTGCGCTTACCGCTGCAACCGAAAAATTAAATGCTATTAATGCCGCTGCCGAAGCAAAAGCAAGCGAGGATTTATTCACAGCGCGTATGTCCGCGTTTGATGAAAAATATGATTTGACGGATGATGATCGTAAAATCCTTGCGGACGATATTAAAAATATGACCGAGGAGCAATTTACAGCTTATGCTAATAAGTTTGAAATAATTGCTAAAGAAAAATGCAAGGCCGTTAAGAAGGCCAAAGCTGAATGCATGGTAAAGCATCTTAAGGAAAAGGGCGTTACCGCATCTGTTGACGAGACTACTTTAGAGTTTGTTGAAGTTTTTGCCGCTGCTCAAGAAGAACCGGCAGAAATTTCTACTGGCGCGCAGCCTTTAGTATCCCTAAAGGATAAGATTGGCAAGGCTTTCGAAGGTAAAATAAAAGTTAACGGTAAAACAATAGAAATAACTAAATAATAATTTTTGAGGATAATAAACTATGCCTACATTACAGAATAAATTACTTCCGTTTCGCGATTATGACGAACACGAGGTATTAAATCTATTCTCGCTTAATGGCACTGGATTGGCTGGCACATTCGTAGCGTTCGAGACTCATGACCCATCGAATGCTGACGGCTGGACTACTCAGGCTGTTGGCGCGAGTTACGACGGGGTTACAAGCCTCCGTTACGAAGTTAAAGCTAAGGTTAAGGTTGCAACATCTGGTATGAGTAAATATCAGGTCGCCGGTATTACTCTGTTTGATACTCGCGAAGTTGACAACAATGGCCTTCTTTTGAAATTCAACCCGCAGCGTAAAGCTGAATTGCAATGCGTATTATCGGGTGAAGCGGTTCCAGTCCTTAAACGCGGCCTTGTTACTTTGTCTCATGACGCGTATGAAGGCACTCCTGCGGTTGGTAATGTTGGCGTTATCGGCAATGCTGGTAAGGTTCTCTCTATTACCCCGGGTAGCGTTGTTGGTGCAACCGCAACTGGTATGACTACCGGTTGGACATCAGCCCATGTTATTGGACGCTTCATTTCATCGTCTGGTTCCCAGCACGGCGGATTCGCATTATTCGAAATTAACGTCTAATACTAGAAAGAATTACTAAAATGCGTATTACAATTGACAAGACCCCAGAACAAGTTGCCTTAATCAAGGCTTTAGGTTCTAAGAAATCTTCAGAAGCGATGCCCGCTATGGAGTCGTTCGCGGCTTTTATTGCTAACATCGTTCAGGTAGTTTTACAGCAAGCGCCTACCGTGTCCAACATGTATAAGGACTTGCCGTATGACGAATTCTCTCAACCTTCAATTCCGCTCGATTTGTACTATGACGTACGCGAGAAGAATTTAATCAAGGTTTGGAGCCAAACCGTACCGGGTGGACTTCCTACCCAAATGACACATGGTATCGACGAGTTAATGGTTGCTACTTATCCATTAGTTTCTGCGCTCGCATTCTTGAAAGATTATGCGCGTCAGGGCCGTTTGGACGTAGTTTCTAAGGCTCTCGAACGCATGGCTGGCGAATTCTTGCTCAAGCAGGAAACTAATGCTGCGTCTGTAATGTTAAATGCTCTCGCTGCCGCTTCTTCCCCAAGAGGTGACGGAACTGACACTTATCATATCATCCGCACCGCGACTCAGGGATCGGTTATTCTTGACGACTTCAATCGTCTATTAACCCTCGCTGCTCGCGTAAATAGCTCTTGGGTCGGTGGAACTCCAGTTGGTGCGGCACGCCGCGTTACTGACTTGGTTGGTTCTCCGGAATTCGTTGAGAAGATTCGCGCTATGGCGTATGAACCGATAAATACCCAGAATACTTCTGTAGGTGCTATTCCCGCAACCGATAAGGTTCGTGATGCCATCTATGATAATGCTGGTGTTCCTTCGTTCTACGGCATTAACATTATGCAGATCAACGAGCTTGGTAAGGGTATGCCATTCAACACGTTGTTTGATACCTTTGCTTCTTCAACTACATATGATGGCTACGGCACCGGAAGCGCTGCGGCGTTTGACGGAGCGGCCGAAGAACTCGTCATTGGCATTGACAATAGCCGTGATGCCCTTGTTCGCCCGGTCTTAACTGATTCGGAGAACGGTGGAACATTACAGGTATTCCCAGATGACCAGTGGGCGGCTCGCTCAGAAAAGGTTGGCTACCATGCCAAACTTCGCGAGGGACGTGTTATCCTTGATGACCGTGCTCTCTTCGGCTTAATCTTCTAAGCTGACAAAACACTAGCTACGAACACATTAGCGGAGCCAATCGGCTCCGCTTTTGTTTTTATTGTTTTCTCTACAACAAATAGGTAATATAGATATGGATCTACCACGAAACCAAACCAATGGTGCCTTAGATGGCCCAAATAGCATTTATGATATTATTGGCTATAAACATAGCCCATATAAGACCTCTAATGTTGAAGTATATTTAGAAGCATTAAGAGCTATGCATCCTTCCGATTTAGAAGCCCATGCTATGGAGGTGGGCGTTGCGCCAAATGATAACCGCGAACAACTTGTGGTTAGCTTAGAAAAAGCATTCTTACAATACCAAGGCATATTTAATAGTGCAAAGCAAAATGCTGGAGTCAAAATGTCTCCAGAGGACGCGGCGATAGCCGAGAGAATCTTAAAACGCGGCAAATAATACCAGTAATAGCCATGTTTTAGTGTAAATAATGACATGGCTTCTGGTGATTATAATTTTTGCATTACACAGGGCAAGCCATTTAGCTTGTCAATTACCGCTCGTGGGTCCGATGGTCTGCCATTGGACTTAACGGACTATAATTTTTCGGGCTATTTTCGCGGGCGATTTGGAGATTCGTCTCCGATTTTGACATGCCAAACTACTGGCGCGGCACAAATTTATGCGACGAACCCAACTGGCGGAGTAGTCCTTATTTCTATAACCGCCGCTGCGACGGCTTTGCTTCCGCCAACCAAATTGGTGTATGATTTAGAAGCTTATAATACAGGTAGCGGACCGGGCGAAGAAGTCATTGAACTTTTGCGCGGAAGGGTAAATGTTTGGCCTGAAAGTACATATTAATGAGTTGTGGAACTACAGTTGTAATTAATACTGCGCAACGTGTTGTTACGGTTAACCCAATAGTTAATCGCACGGTGTCTGTTTCAACTAACTATTCAATAGTCCAACAAAACACTATTAATAATTTCTATGGTTCCGCTAACATACAAAAAAATATAACACCTTTAACTACTGGAGAAACAAATTTTGCCGTTTTATTCCCCGTTGCTTTTACTGGTGATTCTCCCACGGTTACGGCTACAGTCGCGGATATTAATGGCGGCTCAATTGATTATTATGCTTTTACAATTTATGGAGTAACGCAAACTGGATTCTGGGCGGAATTTTCTTCGCCAATAAATACTGCTGATTTAACATTGCACTCACACGCTTTATAATATGAAAATAATTGATGCGGCATTAGAGATTTATGATGATTTAGGTGAACCAGATGACATTGCCTTACCAAGCATTGCGTTTTGGATGGAAACTAAAATTGGTAAATTAAATAGCCTGATTGGTTCTTGCTACACATTAGATAACCACCAAATTTCTCCAGAATTAGATATTGAAGAAGCGGCTATTTTAGAAGAAATGTATCGAATCCGCTACTATGAAGGAAAGATTAATGAAAATTTAGGCGCGGCAGGAACATCCGTTATTGAAGTAAATGATGGGGATAGCAAAATTCGTTTGGCGTCCAAAACTGAAGTTGCCCGTTATTACGATTCTCAAAAAAAGGACGCAATTAAATCATTAGCTGATTTAGTATTTGCTTACAATAATAGTCATTCTGGCCCGCGTTCCGTGGATTTTAGTCAGGACTAATTTATGGACAGATTAAGCGCAACTATCAAGGCTAACGCTGAACAATTGTTAAACGATGTTCATGATACTTTTGCGCGTGATATTGTTATTTATAAACAGTCCCAACAAGTCGTAATAAACACCAACCCAAAACATAACTTCTTGTTTTCTAGCGCGCCAAATAATACCAGCGTACAAAATACTGTTGTTTCGGGGACATTTAAAGCTCGCATTTTGTATGGCGACAAGCAATTAAAGACGCCTATAACTACTACACAGGCGGGACGCACAGAGGACCAAACAAATGTTAAATTGTCTGAAGGTCTAGTCCGTATAAAAGTAGATGTTTCTGGCGCGAATTTTATTAAAGATGCGACAAGGATAATTATAGATGACACGATCTTTGCGATTGATACTGATTCTCGCCCGCATGGGTTATTCGATCCTAAATATTATACGTTTTATCTAAAACGCTTAAAATAATGGCCCAAATCAATCGCATACGTCTTCAACAGGAAATAAATAGGCAATTGAAAAATATGCCTAAAAATGCGTTTATAGACCAATTAAATGGAAAATTCGATCAAGCCAAAAAAGAAACCCTACAAGAATTCGATGATCATCCAGTAACGCAAGAAATGGCCGCAGGACCATCGGCAGACAGTCAATTTCTGACTACTAAAACGGGCGGCAATTTATTCTCATTGTTGGGTTTTTATGCGAATGAACACCCCGAGAAAGATTTGAGAAGGTCATTAGAGAAAGGCATACATAAAGGAATAATTACCAAAACCGTAAAAAGCGACGGCACAATTGTATATACAATGGTCGTAAAGACACCATCGGTAGAATCATTAGGCAAAGGTGCGCCGATATTAGAATGGGTAAATACATCATGGATAGAAGCCGTCGAAAATGGCGTCCCGGGGTTTACAAATTATGTCTTCAAGTTACTAAACCACTTCAAAAATTCACGTTCAGGAACGGCGGTACAAAGTAAACGCCCTCTTCGTCAAGGTAGATGCCCGCGTATACCTTACATGTCTAAAATATTAGAAAATTTACGTAATAGACTAAAATGAAAGCCCAATTTTCCAACCAGTTATTAACTAGTTTTGCATTATGGTTAGATAACCGTTTAACCGATGATGGAGAAGGTTTTGTAAATGAATCCGTCATATTATATCGCCAGATTGATACATCCAAAACTGGTTATTATTGGGCGTCACCTTTTAAATCTTGGATTTACGACTCGGCAATTACCGGCGCTAATATACCGACTGGATTTTATAATGCGGCTGGAGCTTTTATAACAAAAACTAGTGGAATCGGTTTCGATTTCATTAATGGCCGAGCCTTTTCTCTTTCAGATTTTGGAGACACTCTTAGCGGCGTTATTGCTAGAAAAGAATATAATGTTTACCTAAGTAATGAAGAAGAAGTTGATTTATTTTTGCAACAAGTTTATCAACAAGATAAAAATATAAATTATGATTCAACTGGAATAGCACCATATAAGTTTGCTGCACCCTGCGTTATACTAACGAACACGTCTAAAGAAAATATTCCATATGCATTTGGAGGCTTAGATCAAAGTATTCAAACACTACGAGCGTTTGTTATTAATGATAATAATTACTCGGCGGAAGCTGTAGACTCGTTATTAGTTGACTCCGCTAGGAAACATTTCGCACTTATTAGTGATGAAGATATTCCTTTGAATATTAATAATGATCTTAAAACTGGTTATTATAACTTCGATTCTTTGAATATTTCTCCTGATGTTTTTATATCAAAAGTAACCTCCGTGAAATTGAATGAAAAAAGTAATAATAATTCAGATTTCACAATTACTATTAACGATTTCCAAGTAGAGGTCTTACGATACCCTAGAATCTAATTTTTCCCTTTTTCGACAGCTAGTGTAAATAACAATATAACATAACTTTACTATGAGCAGAAATAGAGTTTTCTATCAAACAAATGCTGTTTTAGTTGGTCCTACCCCTGCCACCGGAGACCATTTCTCGGCCGGTAATACAGGCAATAACCTAGTAAAACAATTAATCCGTGTACAGTCGGCGAATTTTGACGCGTCTGTTACACGCACAGACATTAACGAATTAGGCGTATTAGGCGCAATTGGCCGCGAAATTATTGAACAACCAACTGTACGTCTTGATATTTCCTATTATGTTGCAAATGCTGTTAACGAGAGAAAACTCGGATTGTATGTTTCTGGCGATTACACAGCCGTCAAAGAC
>JAYOZP010000013.1:20791-59144 GCA_038154245.1 Nitrospinales bacterium
GACTTACTCAACAAGACTCAAGACGAAAAGAATTATTTCTTAGGCGTTGCTCCAGAAGGCGTAGATTTCTATAATTGGACTGGCAATTCTGCCGTTATTTGCGTAGGCAACGGATTCTTGTCTTCATACTCAACAGAGGCCGCTGTTGGTGGCGTTCCTACCGCTTCAGTATCTATTGAGGGCTTACAGTTCGCAGTTCGTACTGGTTCTACCTTACAGAATATTCCCGCTGTAAATCCAATTGACGGTTCCACAATTACCGGCCGTCAGTTTACCTTACCTGTAGGTACTACAGGAACAAACGTTGTAGCTGCGCTTCGCCCGGGCGATATTACTGTTGACCTTGGAAATGCTGGCCTCGGTTTCTCTGTTTCGGACGCTAAAATTCAGTCTTATAATATTTCGTTCGATCTTTCGCGCGAAAATCTTAACAAGATGGGTTCACGCTTCGCATTCGCGAAGGAAATTCGTTTCCCAGTTACTGTATCTGTATCTGTTACCGCGAACATCGGTGATCTTACTACTGGTGAGTTGTCTGATATTCTTTGCAATGACCAAGAGTACGATTTAGCTATTACGCTCCGCGAGCCTGCTTGCCAAGGTTCTGGCCCTGTCGCCGTAAAGTATGACATTAAAAAGGTAAAGCTTGATTCACAGTCGCTTTCCAATGATTTAGGCGGGTCTACCTCAGTTACATTAAATCTCTCGACTCAGTTGAGCGGACCTAATGTGACCGACCGTGGATTCTTTATCTCTGGTAAAGTTTAAAGCTAGTTTAGAAGCTCTATGAAATAAGCCCCGTAGAAATACGGGGTTTATTTTTTATTGTGTTTTGCGAAAATAACGGGTACTATAATTAGGTATAAGGATGAACGAGGATATTGGAAAAGACGTTGTAAGGTTTCAAACTAGAAGAGTCATAACAAATCTCTTTAAGGATTTTCTATGCATATTAGAAGAACTTGATTTGGACCATACTATCGCTTTAGAAAAATTAAAACAAACCCTGTCAGAAAACGAAAAAGAAATTGATGCGGCCGACCATTTTACTGAAGAAAAATGGGAGGCATTAAGAAGTCGTGTTTTGGGTAAGGGTAATGATAGCATCCGAGAATTAGAAAGCCATCTAGAATATTTCGATATTAAAATAAAGGAACCACATCATGATTAAAACAGTATACCAATTCCCTGTAACACTTCAGCAGAAAAAAGTAGTGAAAGATGTTAAAGAGGAAAATGGCACAAAAACCACAGTGGAAGTCGAAAAGGAAATTCCGACATCCTATACTTTCTTTTTGAAACGTCCTAGCCGCGCAGAACGCGAAGAGGCTGATATTGAACGCGCCGCGCATTTAAGTTACTGCATTCAGCGTGGGGTTATTACAGAAGCTGTATTAAGCAAAACATATGCTAATTTAGGTGGCGTACTAAGTAATGAAGATCAAAAATATTACGCTGGATTACTTTATACATTAAAGGAAGAAACCGAAAAATTCCATAAATTAGCACTAGAATCTAATACGGCTACAGAAGAAGAAAAACGCGCGAATTTCGACTTATTAATGTCTACGCGTAAAAAAATCATTGACTTCCAAATGGAACAAGAAGAATTCTTTAGCAATACGGCGGAAACCAAGGCTAAAGTAAAATACATTGAAGTGTTAATGATGCTCCTTACTTATTTCCAAGATGAATCTGGCGCGGACCCAAAGCCATTTTTCGCTGGCGCAGATTACCGCGAAAAGCTTGCTTCTGCCGAAAAAATGGAAGAAAATAACGATCCATTATTCTTGGCCGTAAAAGAGCGCCTTAGTTTCTTATACTCCGTGCTAGTATCTTCGGACGGCGCAATAACCGAAGCAGAGCTTAAGAAAATAGACGAAGAAAATGGATAATGAATAAGGACGTTTTACGTCTAGCTTTTAGTGATATTTGTAAAGGCTACTCTCTATTAAATTATGAGGGTAGCCTTTTCTATATTAAACATATTACGCACCACGATCAAGTTGACGTGGAATCATACTATGATAGCATGTATGAATTAGCCGTGCGGCGTGGCCTACCAACCGAAAAAGACAAGCTAGAATGGCTCGATAAAAATAAGGTCTGGACAAGGGCAGACAATGATAAATTAAACACTCAGCGCGTATACGTTGATAACCTCGAAAAGTCCAAAAAAAATTACCCAATAAAATCCCAATTAGACCAACATAAGAAATTATTAGAAGAAGAAAAAATTAATTTGGCGAAAATGATTCATAAGAAAAATTCATTATTAGGTCTTACTTGTGAATTATTTGCGGCAAGAAGAGAATCAGATTATTATATTTACCTATCGTTGTATAAAGATAATAAATTACTAACGCCTGTTTTTACGCGCGATGAGTTTTCTAATTTAACCGATTTAGAATTAGATAATTTATCCGAAGCATATACTAGTATTACTAATAGATTTAATATACAAAATATTAAGAAAATATCTATAGCTACATTTTTCTTAAGTTATTATTTGTTATGCGCTGATAATCCCACGCATTTTTTCGGCAAACCTTTGTGCGAATTAACATATAATCAACTTAATTTATTATCTTACGCTGGATACTTTAATAGAATACTATCTTCTTTGCCAGCGGTATCTGACGATATTCGTAATGATCCAGATAAACTAGAAGAGTTTTATGCTATGGCACAAAAAGCAAAAGAAACAATATCTAAAACCGGTGATAAAAGCGGAGGGATGACTTCGTTTACAGGCGGTACAAAAGCAGATTATGATGCTCTCGGGGTAAAAAGTATAGACATGTACCAAAAAATACAAGATAGTAAAGGTTCTATGTCTATTCAAGACATAATGAAGCTTACGGGCGCAGGATAATTCTTTTTTGGTGTAATTATTACTAAAGGTTCCGAGGATTAAATAAAAATGGCTAACTCCGCTGTCAGAGTTTCTGTAGAAGGTTATGGGCTTACCGAAAGCATTGTTCGTCAAGCTAAGGAAGCCGAGCGCTATATTCGCCCAATTCGTTTATCGGTTGATGATCGTGCATCATTGCCATTAGGCCGCATTAGCGCGCAAGCTAAAGCCTTCGATACATCATTAACGGCGGCTAGTGCGCGTGTTTTCGCATTCGGCGCTACTGTTGGGGTATTTGCCAGCATTAGCCGGGCAATTGACGGATTAATTACTTCTACAATTGAAGTAGACAAACGATTACGTCAAATCAATGCAACCTTTGGACTATCTACGGAGTCAATTAAACGATTCGGCAACAGTCTATTCGTCGTAGCAAAAGATACTGAACAGTCCTTCGGTTCTGTAGCGGACGCCGCCCTAGAATTAGCTCGTCAAGGATTAAGCGCAGAAGAAACCTTAAAACGCTTACGCGACGCTATGATTCTGACGCGCCTAAGCGGTATGGACGCACAAGATTCAGTTAGCACGTTAACGGCTACCATAAACGGATTTACTAATGAAGTATTAGACTCTTCTACAATTCTTAATAAATTAGTTGCTGTTGACCAAAGATTCGCGGTTTCTACTGCGGACCTAGCCAATGGGTTACAGCGCGTTGCGTCCGTAGCGCAAGATGCGAATGTTTCATTTGATGAACTATTAGGCATAATCACCGCAGCACAGCAAAGAACTGCCCGTGGCGGCGCCGTTATCGGTAATGCGTTCAAAACTATTTTTACTCGTGTTAATCGCCCAGAGGTATTAGACCAATTAAGAGAAATGGGGATCGCCATAAATGATGTCAATGGAAAAACACTTCCAGCGATACAAATTATGTCAAATTTGGCAAATTCATATGATAATTTGTCTAACGCTCAAAAATCACAAATTTCTCAATCGGTCGCGGGCTTATACCAAATCAATATTTTAAAGGCTAGCTTAAAGGACTTAGCTAGCCAGAATAGTATCGCGGCACGCGCAACAGAGGCCGCGAGTTTAGCTTCAGAAGACGCTTACCGTCGAAACGAGTTAATGAATAAATCCATTAGCGCAATGTTTAATCAAACCGCGCAAGGATTCAAAGAATTGGCGGCGGAAATTGGTACGTCGTTCATGGATAAGTCTTGGATTCAGGAATTATTGACCTCATTAAATACAGGGCTTAATAATATCACTAAAGATTTGAAAGGCACGGATGCCGGTAAAACATTTGCCGAAGGTCTTATTGACGGAATCACAAATGTATTATCTGGCCCCGGTCTTGCAATTGGTGCTTTATTATTTGGTAAAGTATCATATCAAATTGGTCAATTCGCGTCCGAAGCTTTTAAGTCATTATTAACTTTTAACAAGACTCAAAAAGAACAAGAAAATACTCAAGTTGCCATAAATAATCTATTGCGTAAAGCTACGGAAGAAGAAAATAGAATGTTTATGGCCGCAAAGAGCGTCGCCGAACAACAGAAAATTATAGAGTCAATTTTTGAGAGAATAGCTATAACATCACGTATCGCGGCAACCGAAACTGCGGCTTTAGCTCAAGCTTTGCGCGCATCTGGAGTTGTCGGCAAAGTTGACGGTGGTAATATTGTATTAACTCGTAAAACTAAAGGCGGGGCATTAAGTGCGGCTAATGGTTTTGTTCCTTCGATTGCGAAAGAAGAACAATCTATCCGTCAAGGCGTCGGCGGCGCGCAATCCAACGCTCGCCCGGTTGTAATTCCTAATTTTAATTTTGGGCAAGGCAAGCGTGGAACTGTTGTCGCCAACACCAACGAATATGTTGTTCCAAATTTCGCTGGTTCTAGCGGCTCGGCAATTTTCAATCAGGCAATGGTTGCCCAATATGGGCTTCCGTCTCAGGCGAAAAAAATTACACCAAACGGATTAATTCCTAATTTCGCGCCAATTATTAATCAGGAACAATTACGCTCATTAATTAGTTCAAAAAAATTCCAAAGCGTTATTTATAAGAATCAGGCCGGGGAAATCGGCAAATTAAATGCGGCGCAACATCATGTACGCCGTGATAAACTTGTTGGCGCTGCGGCGCCTGCTGGATATGGTAGTTGGGGAAATTTCGACGCTGAAACAAATACTATCGTATTGCATGGAATCAAAGAAGGAGAAAGCAAGGCTGGATTCCGTAGATTAAAATTGGGAAATATTTTAGCTGTTCACGCTAATAACCAAAAATATGATGTAGCAGCTAACGGCCTTATACCGAATTTTGCAAATTTACGACTACGCGAAAGCGGATTAGCTCCAGAATTAGGGCGTGGATATTTAGGCACGGCTTTTAGATATGTAAAACGCCCAGACATTGTAACTAAGGGTTATCGTAAAGGAGACAGTGACACGGAAATTCGCAACGAATTTGTTAGCCTAGACAAGCTTTCAAAGACTTCGCGCGGTGCTATTGAATACGTAAGGCCATTTGGTACATTAAAACGAAGTGTCGAACGCGGTTATATAGGTAAGCCATTTATACCAAACGTTGACAATTTCTATTCAAAAATTCGTGGTCCCTTTACTGACTATGCTTTTGCTGCTGTGACAAAAGAAGCGAGGGCTATGGCTAATAACGCCAATATTTATGATTTGGATTTACATGGCGGGAATTTCGGGTTTAATGATCGGGCCGCTCAAATTTTTAATAATATTGGCCGAGTAGTAGATACAAGAAAAATAGACTTATTTGAAAAACTATTTAAAGACACGGATATTCGTAGAACCTTCTTTGATAAGATAGGAAAGGCGGGGGCTAAGTTCAGTATATTTGACCCTGTAATACCCGTTAAGCTTATGGCCGATGGTTTTATACCTAATTCCGGCCGTAGAATAAAAAGCGGGCGCAATAAAATTAAAGGTTCACAAATCCGTTATGAAGGAACTTGGGAAGATTGGGACAATAAGCCCGAAGCTTGGACCTACTTTGGCCCAGATTTAAAAAATGAACGCGGCCATCATCCAACTGGTAGCACTGTATTTGCAGAAACCTTACGTAATTTCGGGATACAAATACCGACTAACAAAATTAGGGGCCAAAAATTCCCGGTAAGATTTGCTTCCGATGGGTTTATTCCTAACTTCGCTTCTCCATTAACTGAAGCAATTCGACGCGAGCGCAAGGCTGGCGTTTCAATCGACAAAATCCGCATCGAACAATCAAAAAAACTTCGCACCTCTAAGAACCCATTAGGCTTAGCTATTACCAATACAATTGATGAACCACATGGGGTAGAACAAGGTATTGCCCGTGCTAAATCATATGGCCTTGATCCAACAACGCATGGAGCGGCTAACGGCCTTATTCCTAATTTCGCCCCGCCAGATGCTCTTACTCGTCAACAAATAGAAGAATTAGTATTAGAACCTTTACGTAAGGAATTTAAGTTATCTCCAAACTTAACTGAAGAACAAATAATTCAAAATCTGCGTTCGCGTAAAACATTCGGCGCGGGCGCAAGACCGGTTTCCGCTAAGAAAATAAAGACATTTATTGGCCAACAAGTAAGCATGGCCTACGCTAAATTATTGCAATCATACAAGCCTGAAACAGCGTTGGTTGGCGGCTTTGAGGAATCTGCGCGAGAAATAGAGTCAATGACTAAAGAAGAATTCCGTACCATTGGGCAACGTATGGAAGCGGAAACGGGGCGTAAATTCACGCGTCGTACTGCGGCGGGTTTCTTGCGTAAACAATTTAAGGCTATTCCAGAGTCCGAAATAAATTTCCCAGTTAAAGGCACTAACCTAGAAAAAGCGGAACAATTCCAATTATCCGATCCATCTAAGCGTGCGCAGCAAGAAGCTTTTATTCTTAAACAAAAATTAGGAATATTTAAAACCCAATTAGCTATTAATAAAGAGGCTAGCAAAGAACTAGGTGTACAAACGCGTTTGGCTGACTTAATTGAACAACGCGCGGCTACAGCTAAGACTATTGAACCAAATCTTCCGCGTTCACGCCGTTCATTAACTCGCGAGGAAGAGCGTATAATTCAATCTGGGGCTGGACTTGGTTCTTTGCGCCAGCAACTTATCGAAGAAGAAGGCGCAACATATAAAGCTTGGCAAACTGGTCGTCGTACTAGAATCGGGCGTACAACTCCTACCGAACCAACATTTTATGGTCCTCCAATGCCAACTTATGCTCAAATGATGAGCATGGGACCATTAAATCCATTGCGTGAACGTTTTGAGCCGGGATATAATCGTCCATTTGCTCGCGGATTCCCCCTATCCGCTGAAGAAAAAATTGTATTACCGAAAAATGAATATTTAACTTCTCGCGGATTCTCTCTATCTGCTGAAGAAAAAATTGCATTACGTGGTCAATATATTCCGCCATCAAATAAATCCCCGGATCAAATAGCCTCTGAAATTAGAAGGCGTCAAGCTTTAGGATCAATATCAAGACAAGGACTTGCTCGCGGATGGTCATTATCAGCAGAAGAGAGGATAGCTTTACGCGGGCAATATATTCCACCGGAAGGAAAATCCGCCAAACAAATGGCGTCCGAAGTCCGCGAACGCCAAATTATGGAGTCCATAGCTAAGCGTGAAAGCATAGCGGCTGGGCGTGAGCGCGCATTGCGTGCTAAAGCCGACGTTCGTGCTCGCAATATTTATGGATTACCTACTGGGTCTGAATTAACGAATATAGATGTACGTACTTTAATTGAACGCCAAAGCGAAGAAGAATATTCTAAATTATTAGCTGGGCAACAATTCAATGCGGGTAAGGGGCGTAATATACGTCAACAACGTAGAATTGCGGATGCGCAAAAAGAATCCTTGCGCCGTTTACAATTAATCGACGAATCTGTTTATGGTTCTAGCGTCTTTTCTAAAACAGGAAAGATTGAAGCAAAAACTTTAGCCGCATTAGGTGGAAGCATGACGGAACAAGAGCGCACAGCATTCACACAAGCTAACCGTCGTCGTTTAGATACACGTTCAGCTCGTATAACTAGCGGTGCTTTCGCGGCATCATTTGTTGCGCCTATGGTTGCTGGGTTTGTTCCTGAAGGCGCTGGCGGAACTGGCAGGGGTATGGCATTAGGAGCGACTTCTGGAGGGCTACAACTTGGTGGAACATTGGCTGGATTAGGCTCTATAGGTGGCCCTTGGGGAGCCGCAATAGGCGGAGGCGCTGGATTGGTTATTGGCGGAGTAATAGGAGCATTATCTAAATCTAAGAAGTCATTAGAAGAATTTGCTCGCGAATTAGAACAAATTAATGATGTATCTTCGCGCTTAGACGGAAGTTTCGGCGCATTATTAGACGCGACTTCTAGAATGGCGGATACAGAATCCGCTTCCGGACGCGCTCGCCTAGCTAAGACCCAGCAACAATCTTTAGCGGAAATTCAAAAATTATCGCCAAATGTATATAAAGAATTGATGGCTGGGCCATTAACGTTCGAAAATATTACTAAGGCGCAAGATCGCGCACAATCCGAACAATTATTAGCGCAGTCTGTTAAAAATATTGAATCGCTTAGTGCTATTTTACGTGAAGGCACAAAGCCACAGCAACAAGCGGCACTTCGTGCTGGTAGCGTCGAATTTGCTAATGCAATTAGTGGTATTTCTGGTGGGCAAGATATATTTAAGGGATTAGTATTACCACAAATTGAAGAGATTATTTCTAATTTTGAATATGGAAATGAATTTGCTGGATTAGCTGGCAATGCGATTGCAACCCCAAATTTTGGTAATCAAATCGAAGCTTTCTCAAAAGCAATAGATGAATTAACAACAAAGGCTATCTCACAAAATCGTGTAGATATATTACCTGCTCTTGAAAGCTTAAAGAAGATTGGCTTAACACGCCCAGAAACAATTGCCGATATTGTTAAAAATATTCAAGAAGCTATCGCTGGTTCTACAAAATTACGCGAAACACAAGCTACACGCGAGCCATTTATAATCAAATCTCGCGAATTACGTCAAGGATGGTTCAACGAAGATATTAAAAACTTTGCTCGTTTAATGGGCGGATCAGATATGGCGAAAGCACAAAAAGCTGCACTAGATGAAATTCGTGGGCTAGGGGTCCCAACTAGTGAGGCTGGTTTATCGGCGTTAAAAGCATTAACCCCAGAAAAAGCTATTGGTATTACCGTTGAGGAATTACAAAAAATCTTCCCAGAAACACCGATAGAAAAATTAACTGAGGCTATCAATAAAAATACAATGAAGATGGCCGAAATAAATTACGCACGTCAAGTTCAATTTGAATCTGGTAATGCTCGCTTTATCGGCCGTCAGGGTAACTTAGGTTTTGACGCGTTTACAACCGCGCGCCGTGGCGCTGGACGAACTGGCATTCAAGCTGCAAATATTAATTTCGATAAAGAAGAAAATATATTAAAGCGCTTTACGGATTTAGGTTTAGATGTAACTGAAGAAGCTAATATTTTACGCTCGCGCCGTGCTACAATTAATGCCCCTGCAAACTTTGAAGCATTATTCAAGGAGCGTGGAAGCGGATTAGCTGGAGTTAATCGTCAAATGTTCTTAGGCGATGCCAAATATAGACAATCTATAATGGCCAATATGAATGACCAACAGCGTATGAACGCGGAATTGGTTTATAAATATGGTTCTCAAGCTTTATCTTCCGGACTATTAGGTTCTAATTATGCTATTACAAATCGCTCGGCATTAACTGGCGGTTCGATAATGACCGAAAATGCAGTAAGAGTTATACCGGGCGAAATGAAGTCTACCGAAGAAGTTTCTAAATGGCAAGAAATGTTTAACGCTATGCGCTCAGAAGCGGAAGCTTTATTAGAAAAACCAATAGAAAAAGTTTATAAAGTAGCTATAGACATAACAGGCGCTGCAAAAGAACAACTTACAGAATCTCAAATCGAAGCTATTAAAAAGAGCGTACAAGAAATAATTGCACCGATAGCGAAAGCTGTAGATGATCTAAAGAGAAATGCGCCACCGGCGCCTCCTCAAGTTAGAAAATGAATTTAAATAATACAACAATATTATCCATTAATCACGAAAACCGGTTCTTTGATGCCGGTTTCCGTTATTCGTCTATTAAACGATTAAGCATCCAAGGCTTATTATTAGATTTGACAAATGGATTTGGTATTACTGGAATTTGGAATGAAAAAGATGCTTTTATTGAATCTGCTCATGATTATCAGCCGATAGTTTTAAATGGTTATAATTTTGGTAGCGGAAAAGTCACAAATATTTCTTTCAACGCGGCTCAAGATGTACGCCAAAAAGAATATGCGTTAGAAATTGAGATATTTGATTCTGGTAATTTATTTAATTTTACTGGCGAATATTATAATGGTATTAACATAGTAGATTTCCGTTTATTAGAAGAGTTTAGTGAGAGTTTTTCTTTAGAAAAAAATCAAGATGGGGGATATAGCCAAACACATAACGCTACTATTCAATTTGCTAGCGGAGTTAGCGACGGGCCTATTTCTGCCGCTAAAAGGTTTGCTAAAACATTATTTACCGGCGTAAAATTCGGTTTTCTTGCACCTTATTCGGGCTTTTATACAGGCCAAACGCGTAAAATTTATACAGAAAACTATAATTTAATTACTAATTCTTGCGATTTCGAAGAATCTTTTGGCTTAGATTCGAATAGTGGTAATTATTCCGTTTCCCGCGAACATAATATAGAAACTTCAGCACTTGGGATTACTACAATTACTGAAACGTCAAAGATAATCGGTATAATTGTGCCCGCTGGCGAAACCGCGAAGAATGCAGCTTTGGCGGAATTAGAAAATGCATTTAATCGTTGTTCTGGAATATTTAATGAATATGGCCCAGCTAATTCTTATCCATTAAAATCTACACCTAATAGCCAAAGCCGAGGTTATAATATATTTAATGGGTCTGTAGACTATTCGATAACATTTGATAACGATCCAAGAAATCAAGGTTCTTATATTTGGGAATACGAAACATCATTAAACACCGACTATAGTATAGCTACAGTATCCGAGAATGGAACGATCAAAGGTTTTGGTACAACTACCGATGAAAAATTTCTCGCGGCAAAAACTGGATTCTCTACTATCAAACCAAATATACTAACACGAGTACAAGCATTCTATACGAATATAATGCCTCTTGCGCCATCATTATGGCTCAATGAACAGTCTGAGTCTTTTAATAAACAAAACGCAACAATTACCTATCAGCATAACTATTCTAATCAATCTATAATTGGCGGGTCGTCAAATATTAAATCAGCAACAATTTCTAATACAAATAATAAACCAGTATATTTATATGGTAGATTTGCTATATTTAATTATGGTGAAATATTACAAGACGGAGGCAATTCTACTCCGGGCACCCAGTCAATTTCTTTAAATATCCTTGGGGAAAAGCAAGCATCGCTAGATGACTATTTATCCGTCGCAAAGACACAGTTAAATTTATTGAAGCCTGTACAGGACGATTCATTTATTACAGCGTCAAATTACGCGTTCTCTCCGGACCAAAACGCCCTTGATATTACTACCGAATGGATGTATAATGAAGTAACAACAAAAAACCCATTTCTATAATGGATAGAGTTAAAATATTTTATAATGGAGAAGATGTTTTTGGCGATCAGCCTACGCCATTTATAAGCATTGCCGAAGCCCCAATTTTTTATGCTTCGCGTTGGGGGCTAGTAGAAACATTTTCTTTAGAAGGGCTTATTACTGGCTGTACATTTTCTGGTTTAATCGCTGGATATAATAATGTTGTCAATAAATTTAATACCGATTATAAAACCCTTGAAATTTGGCAATTTACTGGCGCCGATTCTGGGATAGTATTCAGAAGAGAGTTAGCGGAAATTACTGATATAACTATCGGCGGAGATAAATGGGTCGGTGCATTACCTTACACAATAATCATTCGAAATTATCCATCTGGATATTTTAGTGGCGATAATCATATTATTGCGCCAAATAATTCATGGTCATTTGTAGAAAATGAAGATTACACAGCCACAATAACTCATGTTATTAGTTGCAAGGGATTAAATACGAGTTCAACAGCTAATAATGCTTTAGAAAATGCTAAAGCTTGGGTATTAGCAAAAACGGGCGGATTAGAAGTCCTACCAGCATTTATACGCACGGGTAATTTCAATAATTTATGTTTGCGCGGACATTCAGAAAGTATTAATCGTTTTAATGGCGAATATTCTGTGACGCAAACATATATTAATGACTTGGCTAGACTTGGCCCGGGAATATTGCGCTATTCTACCGATTTCCAATCTGGTGACTATATAACAGCGACAATTGATGGCGAGGTTACATCTTGCGAAAATTCGTTAGAGACTGCGCGACAAATTTATAAGTCATTTAACCCATATGCTACGGCGCTTTCTGCATACAATAAATTATTCGGGCGCACAGACTTGAACAGTTTTGCAATAACTAGCGGAATAAGAGAAAACCCAATTAACGGCAACCTATCTTTCTCGATTACTTTCGATAATGATCTAACTCCAGATGTAATTTTTGATTATACTACACAAATCCAAAGTGGCACAAAAATCACAGTTAATATCGAAGGGCAAATACGCGCTCGCGGTCCATTAAAAGATCGTTTTGAAAAAGTTTCCGGATATGCGTCGTTAATTGATTTGTATGCTTTATCAAATGAGCATTATGTTGATTTTTATCCGTTAGCTGCTACTTATCCACTTAATACGAAGGCTTTATCGAGCGGCAGAAGCGAAAATATATATAATGGCACAATTAATCTACGCGCGTCATTTGACAATTCATTAAAAATTGACGATAGGCTTGGTTATGTAGATTATACTATCTCGTTTAATCCGCCTACAGAAAAATTAGATATGCAACCATGTGTCGGCAGCACTGGTGCTTATTCCGTTGTGGGTTTAGGCTATAAAAACCGCGCTGGAATTACGTTGCAGGGTAGAACAACGATACCAGATAATGTAACCGCCTCAGATGGTTTAGCTGCATTATATGGGTTTTCTAACAGAATTATTACGCAATACGGAAGAAATGTTAATTTAACATTAGATGTCAATAACGTTTCTAAAGTTAATAACGACGCTAAATCTTTATCTTTTACGTTTAGCTGGTCTTTTGATTCGTTGAACTGTGTAACTAACAGCGCAAATAAAAATACAATTTCTGAATTCCGTGTAAATTAATTTAGGTCTAAGGTCATGAACAAGGTTTCAGGAATAACCCACTTTTTTACAAAACTTGGACTACCGAGTGGTAGTCTTAAAGTTTTTTATTCTTTTGAAGAGTCGGGTAACGCGTCGGTTACCAGCCATGCTCCGGGCAACCAATTATTTACTGGAATAATAGCTAATTTAGGCACGTTTTGGCGGTTTAGCGGCTCTGGAGATTTTTCCAATAACTCTGTTACTATAGAAAATTCTAACGCTTTAAATAGTGACAATTGGAGCGCGGTTTTTTCATATAAAAAAAATACTTCTGGTGAATCGGTCTTGTTTAATAGTTTAGGCGCAAATTCTGGGTTTAAGGTAGGAATAACCGATTCAAATAAAGTGTATTTTGAAACGTTAAATCAAGAACCGATTGTTTCTGTCTTATCGAGTAGTTTAAGCGACAAAAATATTATCATAGTAAACTATTTAAACAACTATTTAACATTAGGATATTATAATGCTAATAGTTCTACAATAGAGACGGAATCGTTTAATTTACCATATAATCTAACGCAGTCAAATAACTGGGTTCTTGGAGAACAGTTAAATGGTTCTATTGATCTTTTTTTGTATTTTAACGAATATACAAGCCGCAATGCTTTAGAACAATTAGTTAGCGGCGTTTTCGCGGAATATACGGGTCAAGGGTTCCAAACATACCAAACTTACCAACCAATAATCACGTCATATGTAACTGTTCCTGTTGTTTCTACCGGAATTACGGGTTACTTTTTAAGCGGGTCTATTGGGGCTGGATTAAACGAATTCGATGGCGAATTTCAAACTTCTGGGACATTAATACCATTAACCGGCATAATTTCATCTGGTAATTTCTTAAGCGGGGTAACTGGCATTCAAACGGGCATAGTTACCGGGGCATTGACCGATCTTTATGATATTAATATAGACTACCTTAATTCTTTGGGTTTTAATAAAATTAATTTACTCTCTTTCGTCGATCCGCAAGATAATATTAAATATTTTTATTCTAAAGAACAATCTAATAATTTCAATTTTATAGCAAACCGTGGGTTATCTGGATTTAGTTTAGACAATTATTCTGGTACGGGATTAAATCATCCATTTATTAATGGAATTTCTGTCGAGTATAATACAAATAGCCTATCTGGCAATTTTATTAGCGCATCCGGAACAGACTATTTAGATGCTATGATTTATGACACACAAACAGGTAGCCGAGAGATTGTTTTAATTACCGGTACAACAATGCCAATAATTTACAGTACCGGCAAAAATTTATTTATTAATGGTGTATTAATGTATAGCGGGTTAGATTTTACAGCCCAAGCCAATTCTATTACTCTGGTAAATAATACCGCTTTGGTAACTGGATATATAACAACATTTTCCACAACATTAACTGGTTCAACTGGAACATTTGATTATATTATCTCGGAGCGATTTTTTAAAAACACAAGCAATTTATATTTGAATGGAATTCGTCAAATTATTAATGCGCAATATATAGAAGGCACTTCACTTGATTTATGCAGCGGATATAAGTATAATAATTATTGGACTGAGCAGCTAAACACTGATAATTTTTGGGAATAATCAATGGCTATTAAAAGTATACCCCGTATAACATGTAGTTTAAATTTAGGTTATATTTATAATCTAAGCTATAATTACACCCCTCGCGAGGGTGTACGTATGACTTTATTTTTTGTCAATGAATCTGGAAATTATCAAACAAAATTCTTATCCGTTAAAGACCCTTGCGTAATTAAGATCGGAAGTATAATGTTCCGAATGTACCCAATTACATGGAGAACTGCTTTTTCGTCCGGCCAAAAAATTCTACAAGTTGATTTTATTGATTCAACTTTCAAACTTGAAAATTATTATGTAGTCCTAACAGATGAGGGTTGCGGGGCAAATGTTTATCAATTAGGGACACCATTGCGAGAATTGACGCCTCCGGGGATGACTTCCGCCCAAGAAAAAGCATGGATTGCGGAAAAAAACATGCGAGAGGCGGCTTATTTCGCCGACCAAGATTATTCGTTTGGGTCATTCATTTCTCTATTAAAGAAAAAATTTACCGTGTCTATTAGCGGGGCAAATTTGAACGCCAGAAATGCTTATACCGGATCATTCGCGGATGTACTAAATTCATGGTGTTCTGATTTAGGTCTAGCTTATTTCTTTGAGAATTCTACATTGAAAATTGTAGACGCAACTAAAAATGACGCCGTTTTCCCTGATATACCAGCAGACGCTATTAATATTGCACAATCAGAAAGTCTTGATGGAACTTTTTCTAAAACTTCTGCGAATATATTTAAAGCAAATGGCGAGGTATATGACAGAACGACCCCAGTAATTACTTATATAAAAGTTTCCCCAATTAGCTCTAGGTCAGATGTTTTTTATGTAGATCGTGACGGTATACAAAAACCTGTCGCTGATTTACCAAAAGACGTTATCGCGGCTAGCTTATTAGGCAAGAGCGCATTTTTTGCATATATATATAATAACGGAATAAGTAAAGAATCGCTAGGGGACAATAAAGATTATTATAAATATTTAGGACTAACTAGGGCTTATTATTATGCTAACCAAAATCTAGCGGATACGTTCGCATTGCTTGCACAAATGGTAGATACGACTAATTTATATATTGCATCTATAGATGAATCTACCCTAGATTATTATTATAATTTTTTCAGAAATATTGGGGAACTATATGGCAGATATTATCTATCCGATAAAGTTGGAACCAATATGCAGTATTTAGAACAATTCACCTGGGTTCAAGAAGACGGTGTATCCCCGGCAAAACTTGAACCAATAATGCCGCCGACTCAAAATGTTTCTATATCTCCATCAAATGTCAGCGATTACATTAATAGCGTAATAGACCAAATATCTCAAAACGCGACAACTGTATTTAGTAATATCGGCGGAGACTCCGGTGGAGATAATGTGTATGCTCTCCCCGGAACAGACTCCGATTATTTCCGTGGATTTTTAACGGCTGGGTCTAGGATGATGTTTGAAGATACTGCTTATAAGGATAAATATTCTGTATTTGATTTAAGTGCTGAACAAACTACAACATTAGACTCTATTTATGGATCAATAGCTAACGGCATAGATGGTTCACGAGGAATGCAGGCGGTCGCCTCTATTTTACCAGATGGGAACGGTTATCTAATGTGCGATATTCTAGAAACATTAACGAATGGGCTTGACTTCTTAAATTCTGCTATTGAGACATTAAAACAACAAATTACTCCAACATGGACAACATATCGGAACCTTAAGGGAACATGGCAAAGACCTATTCGCGATTACTATAATAAGGTAGCGATGTGCAATAGCGCTTCCGAGGGGGTAAATGAAAATGTAAAGAGTCATTTATTTGATGCGATGACTATTTCATCGGATACTCCAACATATGTTACTACTAGCTACGGAAAAAAGGTAATAAATACATCTAATATAGATATGGGATTATTCTTATCAGAACGTACATTTTCACGCGCTTTTACTTCTAGGTCTATGTCTTTTTCGACTAACTATCTACTCGACACAATTTATAATCCAATTAGTCAAGGGCTAGATTCAATGAGTATTGAAGTCGGCGACAACGGAATACGTTCAACTTATAATTTTAGTAATAATTATTTAGTCATACCAAATAACAATTCATTATACCGCGCATTAGATAGAAATATGAGAGAAAGTCAGCGCCGTGGATATAAACCTAGAATATGAATATTTCAGGATCAAATTCTATAATTAAACGTAATATTTACCCACAAACTGGGAATTGTTCATTCGTGTTTACTGGAAATGTCGTTAATACAACCGGGCAATTTAAAATTGGGTTTTCTGGCGACGCTGGGGATTATTATGTTATATTAGAAAGCGGAAAAATATTAGATAAAAATTATGATTTTCTAGGTTCATATAATTCTTATGTCGATTTCGGTTTGAAATATGAAATTTCTAGTGGGACATATAATATTTTTATAAATAATACTCCGGTAAAATTAGCGTCGTCAAAAAATACTGGTATTATTGATTATTTTTATGTTTGGCGGAATGATGAATCAGAAATAACGTTTGATACTTCTATCTTTGGGGGTTCAAAGCCGTCTTTGACTATCGCGGAAGTCGGATATTTATTAAATACTGGGCAAGATGTTGTTTCTGGGTTGTTCAGTAATCGTTCGTCTTTCCCGATTAAATTATTTGATATGGAATCTAATTCTGTGGCTTTAACTTTAGTTAAGCCTACTGGACAGATTTATTCGGGCTCGTATTTTCTTTATTCGGGAGATTTTGCCAATATAAATTTAGAATATCCAATTGAAACAATATTCTATACTAATTATCAAAATTACGAAATAAATTTTCGTATTATTGATTTGCGCCAAAGTCAATTATATATATTATTAAATGAGTCTCAGATTAATAGCGGAATGAATATTAATAATTATATATTAAATAATATATATTATAATAACTATAGCGGTGCCGAATTATTTGATTTTGAAAGCGATTTTACGGTGTCATTAAATCATATTAGTGGTTCTGGGATTAAAATTGATAGTACATATGATTACCAAATTATGTATTCTACGATTACCTCCGGAGAAATAGTGAATTCTGGATTATTAAACTGGACATATCTGCGCGCATCCGGCGATGTTTTTAGAACGGGAAATATTATTGCCACTGGTAATGCGCTACATTATGCAACTGGGGTTTTTGAGGGGAACTATTCAATAATCGCGTCTGGATACGGGACTGGGGATGGATACTCTGGAATGTCTCAAACTTTTCTTTCTGACTCAATATTTTTTACCATTTTGGATGGGTCCGGGATATATAAATTCACAAATAAGCAAATAGAGTCTATTACTGTGGAGCCCGGACTATCTATTTATTACCCTGATTACATTAGAGCAACTGGGTCTATTGATTTATCTGAGGCTGGTAATACAGATGTAATTTATATCGGTGACCCTTCGAACCCAATAGTTAAATCTTTTCATTACTTTACTCCATCTGGATTGGCGTCTTATTTGTCGTGGAATGATAATCATAAAGTAACCGCTACTTTTTCGGGCTCTATGATTTATTTAACTTATTATGCTCCAGACCAAAACGGTAATGGATGGCTACTAAGCGGCAACCCATGTAATGTTGGAAATATTAAATTCAGTGATCGTTATTTAACTGGAGGCGAAAATATTGGATCAACCGGATTAGCTATTATCCCGGTAGGAATTCAGACCGGATTTCTAAATACTATTTATACAGGTAGTGGTACATATATTAATATAGAAACTGGATATTCAAATTTTATTTTTCAATATATAAAAGAATTCACTAAATCATGGAATTTATTAACGGGTGATTCTAGATTTGATTTAGTTAAAATTCCGGAATTATATACGGATACTATTTCTACGACTAGTGTTTTAAAACCTAATTCTTTATTAACTATTAGAGTCGATCATACGTTAGATAGTATTAATAAAGATTTCTCGCAACTTATTATTTCAGGTTCTAAAATACGAAACCCAATAACAATTAATTTGAAATCATGAAGTTAAATTTTTCTATATTACCGCAATTTATTGGTCATAATATTGGAGGGCTATTTTTTGGTAAACCAAAAACCCAAGAAACTATAATTACGCAAGGAGAGGGAGGTCAACCGGAAGAATTAACTAAAGTCCATATAAATTTATGGGGAACTGCAAGCGATACTTCGGTTGACGTAAAAGGAAATGTTCAGAAAGAATATATTGGGAAAATAGAAATTAGCTGCGACGATTTGATAACTTTGTACGAGGCTAATAAAAAAAATTTCCCAAAAGGCACATTAAAACTTCAATTGAAAGAAGTTTCTATTTGCGAACTTAGGGACGAAAAAGATTTAGATTCAGGGGAAGAAAAAAAAATGATTATACTGGCCTCTCAAACTTATACCCCCGCGCCGGAAGAAAAATAAATAGCTACTCTGGCCATTTATTTTTAGGGCATTTCCAAATCTTAGCTTTGGTTTTTAGTTTAATAAAACATCCACAAATGCCGCAGCGCCCTTGATCTTTTATATAAAACTCGCATCGGGAGCATATATGTTTACATTGTAACTGTTCTAATTTATTGCGTTTTTGTGGATTTTTAATAAATATACATAAAGATATTAATACGGAAAATATTTGTATGAATATATTTGGAGTATTATATTTGAGAGTTATTTTTTTATAGATTTCTGGTGTCAAGCATAAAATATCGGAACTATATTCCCCTTTTTCTTCTAATTGTTTAAAGCAACGTTTATTGTATCTATTTTGCAGATACTTTTTGGATAAGCAAATCATTTTAATTTATGTAACCGGCTTTTAATATCTACTGGGTTCCCGTATTTGTCGCTAATAGAAATTGAGCTTTCAGGACCGCAAAAAATTATAGGAACGCAATAGGTTGCGTCATCTAATTTCCCTGTATTTTTATTATCTTTATAAGACAAAGAAGCTTCTACAGTATGTGTTATTTGTGTATTATTATAATTCTGTTTTTGAGAATAATTATACTCTGCATATGCATTATAATGAGAAAAACCAAAATCTTCTACCCAATTTCCACGTTCATTTCTATATGCCACTCCTCCTTTATATTTTCTAAAATTGGTATTAATAATAGTGGTTACTTCTATTATATCAGAGAATTTAAATTTAATATCAGTTGGTGCATTATTATAAATTGCAGTAGTCTTTGAGTTTCGTTGAAAAAACGAAGAATTCATTCCTGTATAAATCGTTAAATTATCAAATTGTTTCCAATATGGCCACCACTGTTGTTCGTCGCCATTTTTATAAATACGGTCAGACGGTTTTATTTGCCAATATGAATTATATTGATTATTGTATTCTAAATCTTCAATATAAAAATTAAATGGTTTAATTCCCGGAGCACTATATGAATTAAAAAAATATAAATTATCAATTAGTAATGGGTATATAGATTCTTTAAATAAATTACAACCAGTTTTAGGATATAAACTATATGATAAAAGAGTATATATTTTACGAGCAAAATTTATATATTCATACGTAGTCGTACCATACGGCGGAATAGGCGAAATACCCATCTCAGTTGCTGTTGTATAAAATCCCATTTCCCATACTTTTGGATTTGTTGCATATACATATTTTTCAGGAGTTGAGCTAATATATCGCCGATTCTCATTTACATCGAATAATAAAGTCTCCATATTAAAAACAAGTTTGGAATCTTGATTCATATCATATTTATAAAAAATTTGTTCATATACAAAAGGTAATTTATAATCAGACGTTTTTTGAGTAAATGTTATATTATATAAATTATTCTTCCCAGAATCATATACGAGAGATTTAAGCGAATCGAATATTGCTGGTTGTATTAATGGTTGATATATATTTTTTTTAAATATAGATTGATTGGAATTATCTTGATTATTATAATCAAAAACATTATAAAATTTAGAAGAAAACGTTATAATATCTTTATCTTTAATTTTAACTGTCGCTAATGTGTAATATGGATGAATTATTTCATTATCTAAATTATTAGGTAATTCAACTATTATATTTTCTTTATTAACGTAAGAAGTGAATGGCCAATTATTCCATTGTTTTTCGACATCTGTCTCGGAGCTATTGAAATTTTCGCCAAAAAATTTAGAGGCAAACCCCTTTAATTCAACACCTTGATGTTTTATTGTTAATGTATTAATATTGAATGTACCATTAAAATATTCTCCATTTGGTTTATCTATATAAAAATAACACTCATTATAAGATCCGATACTTTCGGGAGTCTTAACATAATTTCTATCGGTAACGCATGAATATAATAAGCCACTTATAAAAAAATCTTTTAATGTCTCTTTTATATTCCCGGTCTCTTTTATTGAAACTAAATTAATCGTTGGATTAATTGCGGGTAAATTATAATGAACGTCACCACTATAACGCCCAGAATTTAAAGTATTAATTTTAGGACATTTGCCACAAGCGTTACACGGACTACCGTTCCTATCTTCGCAAGAACAGCAGTTTTTTTCTAAATCCGGACCTTTTATCCATAATTTCATTTTTTCCCAGAACTTTTCATTTTGTCTAATAATCTATACACGTCTTTTACTGGAATATCAGACCAAGAAGACCATGTTTCTGGGTCTGAAGTAATTATGGGTTTATGTTTTTCAATTATCCTAGCACGGAATTTCTCAAAATCAGATAAACTATGCGCGGAGGCTGCATTCTGAAGTGTTTCAACAATTGATAATGTTCCAGAAACTTGTTCTGAATGCTCTGCTTCTGCTGTTTGTGGCTGATTTGTAGCCGGGCCGTCTAATTTTACTTCATCTTGTCCAACAATATGGACACCAAGGAAGTTGCGAACCGCACGCACGAACGCGCGATTAGCCGCAATCGGTTCCAAAAACATTTTACCGAAATCGCTAGTATTAATGATGCTCGCCGAACCAACGTCACCGAATTCAACCGTTTCGCCATTAGTTTCAAAGTTACCAATCCAAGTAATTTGTGTCGTAACGACGCAACGATTATCTAAGGCTAAATCAACATGCGGGATAACTTTCGTATAGCCACGCAATTTTGCTAATTCTTTAATTCCGGGCAACAAAATTAAAACGTCCCTATCAGATACGTTATCAACGCCTACGTCTGAAACTTTTAATGATGCGAATGGAACATCTCCATATTTCTTTACGATGGTTTTTTCATATTGTTTGTTGAAAACAAGATGTGCCGGGTTAATCATTGCGCGCCAATTGATTGTACCATCCGCGTTTCGAATATAATTAACACCAACAATTAAACCATCCTCATCACGTTTAAATTTATCCATATTATTTTATTTCAGATTTTTGTACGGCAACAACGCCATGTTTTGAAGCTGCAACCGCAGCTACTTTATTAGCATATTTTATGGATTCTGGCAAGTCATTTGTTTCACAATAACGTATTACAAGTCCTGATAAGAAACTATCTCCGCATCCAGATACGTCGCGGACTTCAACGGTTTCAGTTGGAAAAATAATTTTACTTGGAAATAACATTACGCCGTCCCCGCCCAATGTCACAATCAAATTTTTACAGAGTGATTCTGGATGTGGGCATTTAATAAGTTGATTTTCAAATTCTTTTTTGTTTATTTTAACGAAATCTATTTTCTTACTCCAGTCTCCCAATATTTTCTTCGTATCTAAAAATGTTTTTATATTGTTTTCTTCACAAATTAAAGATATAGAATATATTATTTCTTCAGTAAGAAAACCTTTATTATAATCTGAGAATACTATAGCATCTATATTCTTTAATGGTATTTTATTTTCATTTAAGAACTTATAAAATTTATCTAAAGTTAATGATTCGAAGACTTTATCATTATCATCAACTCTAAATAATATATATCCAGATTGAGAATCTACATATCTAGTTTTAAAAATAAAATCATCATTAGTCAAGAGAAAATGATTATATCCATCTTCTAATGTTAATAAATTACTAAATACATTACCAGCCATTCCTAAATTACTATGTCTCTCGTTTATTTTAAACGCAATTGTCGGAGCCTCTGGATTTAATCGTATAGAGCCAGAATACCATCTATCTTCGCAAGAATCCCCGATAACTAAAATCGTTTTTGGAGTTATGTCTTTTGATCTAGAATTGGAATGTCCCGACTTTCTCTCTTGTAAAACCCTTAAAACATTACAGGATAATAAATGTAGTTCTTCTATTGTAGCGTTGTTTTTTATCCTATTGGCTTTATATGAGATTACCCATACATTTTCTTTTGTATATCCTTTCGCGGGATCAATTCGATCTAAGGACGGCGAACCGTCTTCCGGTTTCCCATTTCCTTGCTTAAGGGGAATGCCTAAAATTGGACATTTTTCAGGTATAAAAATATCATCAACCGTAATAGAAAATTCTAACCCTTTTATTTTAGCTCTACGTCTTGCGTCATTTAACATTCCAGTTTTAGAATTCGTCCTCTTTAACTCTTTATATCTACGAACTCTGCCGTCCAATCTATTCTTATTTAATTCAGCAACTGAAAGTTTATTATCTTTTGCCGATATACCTAGTTTTTTTGCTTTTTTAATTATAGAACTAAAAGTCCTATCAGGAAGCCTCTTAGATATTTCAGACCTAGATATTTTGCCGTAATTTAAACGAACAAAATCCTCATCTTCTTTGCTCCAATAATTCATTTTCATTCTAGTATAAGATTATGTTCAATTACGGGGTGGCTCTCTAAGACTTTTTTGTTAAGTTCAACATTTTCTTCATGCCCAGAACGTGCTTCCCAATGTGGTTTCCAAAATTTATTAATGTTAACTCTATAATCTAAATCTAAAAAGCCATAATGAACCGTAAATATATATTTATTAAGTTCTGTTGCGAAAATCGGAGATAAGGCTAAAGGCGGGGCTATTGGCGCAAATCTACCTAATTCCCCATCTAAACGTAAAGGTTCGGTTGAATCGCTTCGGGAAGTATCGAATAATCCGTCGCCTAATTCTGCAACATACCAAACGCCACGTTCAACAATAGTATCTTTATGTATACGGAATTTTACACCAATACCAGCATCTGAACGGATGACGTTTTTTGAACCATATAAATCTACTGACGGAACTAAAAATCCATCGAAATCAGATTCCATCAATCTAGCATAACATTTTTCCCATTTTGGCTTCTGTGAAAGCGGGAAACGTTCGTCGCAATCAGCGATTATTTTTATTGGGTTTGTTGTCGCTCGTAATGCTGCGGTTTTTAAGGCACCATCGAAGCGATTATCACTTAACGAAATATTTGTTTCTACAATCTTTAGGTTTGGGTAAATTTTTGCTAAACGATAGAGTTCGTCTAAAGTGTTATCTTTACTTGGAATTGTTGCACATACAACTTCATCCGCAAAAGCGCAAAAATTTGCAAATGTTTCCTCATAGGCGAAATTGTTATCAACCGCATTAAATAAATAGCAATAAATAGAAGATTTTAATTCCATACGTGGAAAGAGTTAGATTTTTCTTTTTCGGGGATTTGACCTGCTGGCCAAGTTTGCGTTTTTAATACTTGTTCCCATTCGGCATCGGTAAAATAAGGATAAACATACTTTTCTTTTACAGGGCCGCTTTCTAAAAACAAAGCTTTAGTATCTGGAAAATGGGTCCAAACTGACCCGTCTGGATTTTGACGAATCGCCCTCTTACCATTATCACCAAATAATATGTTTGGATATATATAATGGATATGACGTTTTTGCCGATAATAATCTTGCATGAATCCCTCAATCCATGGCTCGGCATGTCTTGGCCCGCATCCGCCATTCGGTTTGTTAGGGATAGAATTATAAAATCTAGTGCTTATAATATGTGCCCGCTCAGAATATTCTCCATTACATGGATTTCCAGCTAAGCCAATACTTTTAACTTCGTGGAAATTTCCGGCCTTGTCATAATCGCCAAGTCCGAGCATCGAAATAATTCTATTTAACTCCTGCTCGGTAAATTCGCGAATTAACCACTGATCATTTTGGACATACATAGCGTGTTCTGTTTGACACGCACCAAATAGCTGCTTTGTTCCGATGCCGAGTCCATAATTTTCTTTATTAAGTATCAGTTCATCTATTAGTCCATCTTTATAAAAATCCATCACATAATCTTGACGGCCGCCATTAGAACAAAAGACAACTTTATAAGGAAATTTTGCGTTTAGTTTAAAACTCTTTAAACACCGAAACGATTCGTCTTTCTTATTAAAATCTAAGACCAAAAAAGAGATCATAATTTTTTGCTCCTTTTAATGTTTTCGTAAATTCCTAAAATCCTCTCTGCAACTCGAATGCTAGAAAACTTATCTATTAATTCATGTTTATGTTCCGAAAGCTGAGAACGGATTTTCCCAGTTTTTGCTTCTTCAACAATAAAACGCGCAATGCTTTCTCCATCAGGATTCGGGAAATCAATATAAGGAAAAAATTCCTGCGCAGTATAATTATCTGAACAACAAACCGGGACAACTCCGCATACTGCGCCCTCAACAGCGGATAATCCAATGCCTTCAATTTTCGAAGGCAACATTACAAATTGTGCGCCATTATACAACCTATTTAATTCGAAATCCGTTACAACGGCTTGGTAATCCCCGAACATAGGATTTTCATTCCCACATACTGCCAAATTTTTTTGGTCAACACCAAGTGCCGTCAAAGCGTCCTTGACTAAATAAAAACGCTTATTTCTATCATTTGCCCGGCCAACATACAAAAAATCATATAATAACTCTTTTTTATCGGCTGGTAATTCATCCACAGGTTTCATTGGATTATAGATAACCGTAGAATCCAAGTCCAAATATGTCCGTACTTGTTTAGCCGTGAATAGGCTTATAGATGTTATAGCGTCAGCGTTAACCAATTGATTTTTTAAACTCGTTACATCAAAAAACGGGAATAAATGTTCAGGAATATCTAGAACATTATAAATTTTTACTCCGCGAGAGTCTAATAAATTATCTGCAAATGGCGGATTATTAATAAAGATTAAATCGGCATCCCAGTGATACCGTGTAAGTTCATGGCCAAGCTTGGTAAAGCCTTCGCGAATCCTATCTATTTGACAAGTATAACCTTCCGCGCCGCCAACGTAAATCTTCATATAATCATTATAAACTTTTTTGCGCGTAAAACAAGTATTTCTACTAAGATAATTCATCTAAAGAATTTTTAGCCGAAGGCGTTAAAAAAATTCTATCCTTTTAGGTTCCTCCTAAAAGGATTAAAAGTTTAATCTTATCCGAGGGCGTATTTTGTTATCCTTGTTTAACTTGGATCAAAATTATTCGCCCGAGGCGATTATCCGTCGTGCAATTCTAGTTATTAAATAACGTCAATAGGCAAGCATTACTTGTCGTCCAAGTGCTATCCGCCGCGAGAATCTTGATTGCGCCCATTTTTTCAGTCGCTCTGCATGATTTTTATGGTTAATTACTGTCTTATTTGGCAATTAGGTTTCGGCGCATAAGTGCGTCTAACCAATTGGCATGGGCTTAAATATGCCAACTGTACTCGCCAAAGACCTTGCCGCCGAATGTTAATTCATTCTTTCCACGTCGTAGCTTGCGAACGTCGCGTGCTTCATGCCTTTATCAAGATTTCCGCAAATTCGTTCTTATTTTTAATTTATCCACGAATCTGGCCGAACTTACTCCGTTCGGTGGCTGAACTGTAATTGTGCGTATTTTGTATATTAAGGAAGAGCGCTAATGCACCCTGACATCTTATATTACCACATATCTTGGAAGAAATCAAGTCTTTTTTTCTTGCAAATTTTCTTAATTAACCTTATGATAAGTAATCATGGCAACGATCTTAGACGTAAAAAATATTCTCGTTTCATTCTTTTTGAAGAACGATATTTTGTCGGTTGATCGGCACACCGAGCTTTTTAAGTTAGATCAAAATCCCGATGTTGCCAAGAAGATGGTTTTTTTTGCAGCGAAAGATTTTGAGGCTCAAGGCATGTTAAAAGCACTTAACGATGATACTTTCGTTTTAATTATGCCGTTGCAAAAACATCAACAAACGGTTGTTATTGGAGCAGAAACAGCTTCTCAAATAGCAGATTTATTAAATAATTATCGCCAAGTAAATAATATTCCCGGATTAGCATCGAGTAAATTAGCTATTTCCGAGGACGATATTCTTAACTTACTTTATATTTGTCATGATCTATTAACAGACCCAGTGGGCGACGGAATAGAAGAGGAAGGAGAAGAAGACGATGAAAATTAATGAATTATCTAATCTGCCAGATAATGAGTTGATACGCGGCATTAAAGAAAACAATGATAGCGATTGTTTAGTTGAACTAGTTTCTCGTCATACTGGGATTTATATGACGGTCGTATCGTCCTTTACGGGGTCCCCAGTAATAGATATAAACGAATTCGACGACGATAAATTTGTTAACTTTTATAAGTTTGCTATAGACTATGACGAATCTCGCGGTACAAAATTCAGTTCTTATTTATATAATCGCACGCGTTATTCATGTCTTAACCGAATAACTGATAATAGTATTGTGCTTCCATCTGATAATTTAGATTATTTAGAATCATTGGAAGAAAGAACAACCGTTAAAATCGAGCGTGAAGATATTATTGCCGATATTTTTGCTGAGGTTGATAAATTTGAGGGGAATTTATTTAAACAAGTTTTCCGGTTAAGGCACGATATGGATTCAACATATCAACTAACATGGCCCGAAATTGGTAAGAAATTAAACATTACTGGCGAATGGGCTCGTTGTATTTATCATAATGGAATTAAAACTTTAAGAAACAAAATATTATCACATGTCTGATCTAATTTTAGAATTGCCTATTAATTCTGTCTCATTTGGACAGGTTTCTATGAACATCCTCCGCGAGTTACATCGCCGTGATATTTCTTGCTCAGTTTATCCAATTGGAGACATTGACGCAAGCGCATATAGAATAACTCCCGAATTCAAAACTTGGCTAGAAAACGCTATCAACACGCGGCTAAGAAATGTGAATCGCAATACTCCGACATTTAGGCTATGGCATTTTAATGGCAGTGATATGCTACGCACAGAAAAGCAGTATTTATATACGTTCTATGAATGCGATTCTCCGACGCAAGAAGAATTAAATATTCTTAATCTGCAAACAAAAACGTTTATGGCTTCGTCATATAATTTAGACGTTTTCGAAATGTTCGGCGTGGAGCCAAACAAGATGGCAAAACTTCACGTTGGGCTTGATCCTGATTTTTATGTAGACCCAAAGACGCCAAAATCTTCGGCTATTAATTTTGGACTTATTGGGAAGTGGGAAAAAAGAAAGAATACTAGTTTAATTATCAATACTTGGGCTAAAAAATATGGTAATAATCCTAAGTATATGTTACATTTGTTGGTTTATAATCCATTTTTATCGCCAGAACAGAACAATGCTTTATTAGCTCAAGCATTAGAAGGCAAGTCATATTCTAATATAAACATTCTGCCGCGTTTGCGGACGAACGAGGAAGTTAATAAATTACTGAATTTTATAGATATTGATCTATCCGGTATGTCTAGTGCGGAGGGTTGGGGTTTACCGGCGTTTCAAGCTACGGCATTAGGAAAATGGTCGTGTGTAGTAAATGCACATGCTCACCGTGAATGGGCAAATGAAGATAATTCTATATTAGTCCAACCAAATGGCAAGCAACCAGTTTACGATGGAGTATTTTTCCATCAAGGAATGCCGTTTAATCAGGGCAATACTTATACGTTTGATATAGAAGATTTTATACGCGCAATGGACATGGCTGTTCTAAGAGCTAAAACGGTTAATACAAAGGGGTTAGAAATCCAAACTAACTTTACTTATAGCCGCATGGTTGATACAATATTATCAAATATGTCTTAATATGCCATTATATTCTTATCGAAACGAACAAACCGGTGAGATTAAAGATGTTTTTCAGTCAATGACTGAAGACCATGTTTATTTTGAAAACGGTGTAGAGTGGAAACGGGTATGGGAACCACCGCAATTTAATATGGGCGGGAACGCGATTGACCCATTTAAAAAATCTGACTTTTTAAAAGCTACTGAAGGTAAGAGGCTTACGATGGGAGATTTAATGGACAAATCTCAGGAACTATCAGAACAGCGCGCTAAAATAAATGGCGTTGATCCGGTTAAAGAGAAATTTTACGACCAATATTCTAAAGAGCGTAATGGGTTGGTTCACCCTGAAAAACAAAAAGAAAAAGCTAAAGAAGCCTTAAAGGATGCTGGCATAAATATTTCCGATTAGTCTTCACTTTTTTGGTTGAAAAAGTGTAAATACCCGTATGGGCGCGTATTTCGCGAAACTTATACGGTCAGAATTTTTATATTTATCCGGTAATGTTTTAACGGCGGATGGGTCGCGCCTATATTTGAACGGCAATCCAATCGCTAACTTGTCGGATCTTACAGGCTTCGCTAGTGGGGAATACTACCCGAATTCTAACCCGTCTGGATTTGAACCTAGCGTAAGCTACACGCATACGTTAAATAGTGGATTGGAATCATATTATATTCCATACCCAGTAACGTTAGCTGGTACACCCAAATCAATTTCTTGTGATTTTTCTAATTCTATTGATAATAGCTTATATACTTATGCTATTAGTGGTGTAGGTCTATCTGGATTTTATATCAATTTTAGCGACAATTTACAAGCAAGTGGTTATCAACTTTTAATATCTATTAATAAATGAGCCTAGTAACAGCATTTAAGGAAATTCGCCTAACCAATATAAATACAAAGGTTTCGGGCACGCGTTTACAGGTGGGCAACGAACTTGTTGTTTATCAATCTGATACTGGCGTATTTGTTACCACAGAGGTCGCTGATCAACGCTATGTATTGGCAACGGGGGCCGGTTATATAAGTGGAGAGAAAGTATTTTTTACATCGCCGCTCGTTCCAACCCCTGTTGATCCATCTGGCGCGGTAAATTTAGGATTGTTAACGCAAGCGTCTGGTTATTTAAAAGGAATAATTGACGCGTCTTCCGCTGGAGTATCTTCTCTTAATGGATTAAGTGGAATATTATCGTTAGTAGGTCAGGGGAATATTTCAATAACCACCGGAGCGGGGCAAATATTTATTTCTGGAAATACGGGGCAATTAGCTTCCTTAAGTGGAGATTTATTGTCTACTGGTAGTAATTTACTTGGAAAAATAACTTCTTTATCTGGTGATGTTCAAAGCACTGGTAATACATTAAATGGTAGAATTATTAATACTGGTGCGAATTTATTAGCGCGTATAGTTTCATTATCTGGCGATTTATTAGCAACTGGTTCATCTGTTACACAACTTACTAATAATTTAACACAGACCGGAATTAATTTAATAAACCGTATAACTTCATTATCTGGCGATTTAGCGGCGACAGGCCTTGCGGTAGTTAATTTAATTAACGTTTTAAGTGGTAATTCTCAAGAATTTATAACTAGCATTCCGACAGGAGTGGAATTATATCCGATTATTTTCCCGGTTGCCTTTTCGTCAATTCCCAAAGTACAAGCTACTATAGAAGTGACTGGCGATGTAATGTATTTCGTTGGCGTAAAAAATAGAACAACCACTGGGTATTTTGCATTATTTAGCGATATAATAACAGAAGATGGCGTTTCAGTAAATACATTCGCTAAAATTTAAAATCAGTGTAAACACTTATATGGGTTACTTAATAGTTTTTGTTTTGGGAATTTTATTCGATCGCTCATTTTTATGGGCGCGCAAAAATCCAGACAAAGTACGTACATGTATCTCACGAACAAAAGGCAAGATCGCAGAATGGCGAGCTAAAAAATAAATAGCTCGGTTCTGCGTTACTTAGCACGGTAATCACTCCGTCAGCTTTGTAAAAACAAACAATAGTAACGCCATGGCAAAACTCTTCTCTGTAGATACCCTTGTACTTAAAAAACAGGCCGTAACGGCAACTGGTAATAATTTATATGTCAATGGGCTGCTAGTTGGCAGCGGAATATATCAGGCAGCAGGTGATTATGTAAATATCACCGATTTAAATGCGACTGGCGAATATTTATTAAACCAGATTGTCTCGTTAAGCGGTGATGTTGCCGCAACAGGAAACAGTTTAAATGGGAGATTAATTTCTACCGGTTCGGCGCTTCTTTTACGTGTTGAAACTTTATCTGGTGACCTAACCAACACTGGAATAAATTTATTGGGTCGTTTAGTTTCTCTATCCGGAGATTTACAAGCTACAGGTAATACCTTAAATGGTAATATAATAAATACTGGTTCTAATTTATTTTCGCGTATAGAAAGTCTTTCGGGCAATTTAACGAATACTGGGATTACATTAATTAATCGTGATATTTCATTAAGCGGAGACTTGGCCGCGACTGGAAATTCTTTAAATGGACGGTTAATTGATACGGGGTCAGATTTATTATCTAGATTAGTTCTTGACTCTGGGCATTTAACGGATACTGGGGTTGCTATATTAAATAAGTTAATTTCTTTATCTGGCGATTTATTGGCTACCGGGCAAAGTATTCCGGTAATAAAAGTTACTGGATCAAGCAATATTTTAAACGCTAATTTTACAGGGCTTGGCGGGACATTAATTATATACTCGGGGGATAAGGTATTTATTAGCGGCGCGGCACAGGGAGTTGCGGCAGGAGTGGATACAGTAAATGATTATAATGGTGATGTAAAAATTACTGGAAGCGGAACAGTCACTGTTTTTAATATTGGTGGACAAATTATTGTAAGCGGTACGGATGGTGGAGTTGCTGATACAGGATCTTTAAATTATATACCGAACCCATTTTTTATTGAAAATAGTTTACGTAATGGGACTAATTTAATTGCGGGTGGACCTTATTCTCATGCCGAAGGCGCAGATTGCATAGCTAGTGAATATGGAGCACATGCCGAGGGGCAAGCTACTTGGGCGGCGAATATATATGCCCATGCAGAAGGAGCGAACACTATAGCTAGCGGAGACACATCTCATACGGAAGGATCAAATAATATATCTAAAGGAGACTATTCGCACTCAGAGGGGTCATATTGCGTTACAGAAAACGGATCTTCTTTTTCCCACGCAGAGGGAGCGAACAGCCGAACGTTTGGATATGGTGCCCATGCGGAAGGTACATCGACTGTAGCGAGCGGAGATTATTCGCACTCGGAGGGAGAAGAAACAAAAAGTCTTGGCGCGTCTTCACACGCCGAGGGTGCGTCAACCGAGACAATTGGACTTTATTCTCACGCGGAGGGGGATTCCACCATAGCCTATTTAGATTATTCACATGCCGAGGGGAGGTATTCAGCCTCTTCCGGTTATGCTTCTCATGCCGAAGGATTTCAAAGTATAACTGTAGGAAATTTTTCTCATGCGGAAGGGGATAGATGTGAAACAACTGGTCTTTATTCTCATGCAGAAGGCGGGGATACAAGAGCTGTAGGTCAATATTCTCACGCCGAGGGGATGCTTACAGTAGCTATTGGTTATGGATCTAATGCGGCTGGATATTATACAATAGCAGAAGAAGATTATTCATATGCGGGCGGGATATTTAATAGAACTGGTTTGTCTGGACTGTTCCAGATTGGCAGGGGGGCAAATGGGAATAGATCTGATATTCTTTATATTCCAAAATATAACAATACTTGTTCGATTTTAAGTGGTAAATGGTTGGCTGAAGAATTATTTATTGGAATTTCCGGTAAAAGAGTAATAACAGGCGTTATTGATGGCTCTTATATTACATCGACTAATAATAATAATGGTACTATAACTATATCGGTTAATGGAAATTTTGCTACCGCTGAAAATTTAACTAATACAGGTATAACCTTAATTAATCAAATAACTTCTTTATCTGGAGACTTGGCGGCAACAGGTAATTCTTTAAATGAAAGATTATTAAATACTGGCTCAGATATATTATCTCGATTAAATATTGATTCTGGACATTTAACAGATACTGGAATAGCGTTATTAGGGCAAATTATTTCTTTATCTGGAGACGTTAAAACAACTGGAAATACGTTAAATAATAACTTAATTAATACTGGTTCTAGTTTGTTATCGAGAATAGAAATATTATCTGGTAATTTAACCCAAACTGGTCTAAATATTCCGACTATCAAAGTCACAGGTTCGACAAATATTTTGGCGGCTGATTTTTCAGGAATAGGCGGGACATTAGTATTTACTTCTGGGGGAAAAATATTAGTAAGTGGAACAAGCACGTCAGGCCCGGGTGCGGGAGTTTCATCTATAAATAGTTTAACAAACGATGTTTTAATTACTGGAGCAGGGTCTGTTACAGTTTCGAATGTTGGAAATACTATCTATATAAGCGGATCGGCTGCGACTTCTACTGGTGGATCAATTATTTCTAGCGGATGTAATTTCTTTACCTATAATGTTCCAAGTGGCCAATCTGAGTTTTATGTTCCATATCCAACCGGATATTATTCAGAACCAGTATTAAATGTTACGGTTGAGAATTCTACAAATACTCTTTATTTTGTTAACGTTAAAACTGTTACGACTACAGGATTTACAGCTTTGTTAAGTAGCGCACCAACTGGCAATTATTTACAATTAAATGTTAACGTGATAGAAACAGGGGCATCCGTTGGCTGTAGTGTTAGTAATGTAACCGTACAAAATTTAAGTTTCTATCAGCCGCAACATGGTCTTGTATTTTTTGCTAATGGTAATGGCGGTGGACTTACTACTGGCTCAAAAGCAATTTATACCGCGCCGTTTACAGGAGTAATCACTGGGTTCCATATTGCCGCAACAACTTCCGGTTATGCTTATGTTTTAGTTGAGAAATGTTCTTTTGAGAATTTTCCAGATGGATTAACGAGCATTATGGGCGATGTAGTGCCTAAGTTGGAAAATGAAAGAAAATCATCTTCTAACAATACGACAAATTGGACTACGGAGGTTAATCTTAATGATATGTTTAGAATATCATTGACAGGAAGTACATCTGGTATATCCATGTTAACATTTAAATTAGGAACGATCTAATGGCTAAAAGACTAAAGACTATAGAATATTCTTTCCCTATAATTTCTGGAGACCTAACTGCTGGAAATTTTGCTAACTCAGGCGCGTTTATATCACCAGATATATCAATCTGGATTCCAGAAACTGGCGGACGCTCATTTAAATCGGTTATTTTAGAGACTACGCTTCATGACAACGAGGGTACAATAGCCGATGATTTGTTGTTTAGAGATTTTGGTGTTTCTTGCGATGGCGGAACTAATTATACTAAGAGAGGAATACAAAATACTTTAGCTGATTCGGCGGAGAACATGTCTTATATTTGGACTTCTGACGTAACCTCTGAATTTACTAATAGGTTCGGCGCGGGGGCCACTGGATTTTGTAGGTATTCTGGAATGCTTGGGTATGTAGTGCCCGGTCAAATTTATACGAATGTTTGTTCTAAATTATATATTACATACGAGTATGAAGATTCATTGGCGACTGGAAGAATAAAAACTGTAAGAATACCTATAAATAGTTATTCCGGGCGTCTGTTAGGCGGGACACCAAATACCAATAACACTGGTTCAATACCCAATTTAGATGCATGGCTTCCAGAAACCGGAAAAATTTATAGAGACATATTTTTAGAGTATTGGGTTAATACTGCTCCAAGCGCTTCTGTAGCATATTCTCTTGGCGTAGGATTTGATGGAACGGGTTATGAGTATGATGCATTACATTCAGGCGCAGCAAGGTCTTCATACACATATCGGTGTATTTTAAAACGCCCAAATTTATCAACTAATCAAACCCATACAATAGAAACAGTATGTCCGCAAGCTGGTCTTAGCGCTTTTGATGCACTAGGTGGATGGTTGACCGTAACATATGAATATGACCACCAAAATAGTACAGGAATAATGAACTCTTTGATTTTTGGTATGGGCGAAACCCAGAATAATTTACAAATAGTTACTCAACCATACTACAATACGTTTAATAGATACTTTAATGAATCTGGTATTAATGAATTAGATAGATCGGCTATTATTGCTTGGGTTTCTTCTAAAACTTCCCCTGATAGGATTTATATTAGCGCTGGTGGGCAACCATTTTATTCATATCCGATTAATGCGCAATCATCCCAAGCTGGGCAATTTGCGATAGTTCATCGTATAGATAAGTACGCGCATTCGATTCATGATGAATTTAATCGCGGAACAAATGGTGTTTTGGAATGGAAAAGAGGATATAATTATATTACCGGATGTTTCGCGGCGAACACTGCATCGCAGTTAAATAATATGAGCGCGATGGGCATGTTAAATTATGTGTCTGCTAAGCACCCATCTGGCGACGGAGTACATAACCATACTGTATTTTTAAATATACTAGATAATCAAGTGGCCACCGCTACTAGAATATCCACAACAACTGGACTTTATATACCGGAAGCCACAGAAAGTAATAAATACAATATTAATGGTTTCATGTTATTACATGATATTAATTTCAATGGTGGGGCGTATGGGCATTCAGTAACAACCGAATCTTTAACCAATGCTGGAGAATTGACAAATAGCGCTATACCACTAGATACTTCTTATGGATTAATAGGAAGCGAAAGGACGCCAGTTCGGTCATTCGTCGCAGCTAGAGATTATTATAAGCGTTATCCGGATGACCTTCAAACGTCTAGAATAAGCATTACGGGCAATCGTTCATATATTTACGACACGAATAATACCGCTACGTTTGGAGCGATAGCTTGTATAACTTACAATTCAATGTTCTATGATTTTAATGGCCGCGTTGTTGGGTATACGGGAGACGGCGGTGGCATTCATGTTTCTATTATTAAAACTCATGATTATGAGCCAATTTATGATGGGACTACTATGGTTGGCGGTTATTTCTCTGGGACTTTTTACCATGGTAATAATCCATTAATCGCAATGGCGACACAAGGTGGACTAACCTCAAAGACCGAAGAATTTACATTGGATAATACTGCGTACATTGAAATTAATATCAATCAACGGGAATATTTTGGTATTGGTCAGTAAAAGTTAAAAAAGTAAAAAATAGCTTGCTTTCTGTGGCAATCATGGGTATGATGTGTCGTAAATCATGCAACGACTACAATTATATCGACCAAACAAGGATAATACGGGTAGCGCCCTTTCATTTAATTTCGGAGCGGCAAAGACAGGCGAAGTTTCGCTTTACTTGCAGGCCGTTAAGCAGGCATCATGGAACGCCCAAACTGAAACTGGCTCATTTAGAGAGAACGCCGAAAACCCAGAAAAGAAAATGAATGTTAAGTTTTCTGATTGGGAAGTTGGTGGATTGATAGCTGCGTTTCGTAATGTTGACCGTTTTTCGGCATATCATACCAATGATCGCGCGAAGTCTAATACTACAGTAACAGTATCTCCGTTAATCCCGAATAAGGTTCGCGATCCAAAGGGAAATTTCGTGGATAACGTAAATAAGGTTCAACGTGGTTTCTCGATTGTGTTGAATCGCGACAAGACCTTGGAATTCAAAGTTGCTGTTTCATTCGGTGAAGCCGCAACAATCGTAGAATATTTGAGCGCTGGATTACGCGAAAAGTTCTTCATGGAAAATGCTCCGGCAGCATCCGAACCAACCGGCGAGCAACAGCAGAACCGTCAGGAAAGAGCGCCACAGAACGCTCCGACACAGCAGGCGGCGCCTCAGCGTGAGTCGGAAACGTCTAATGCTGGATTAGAAGAAGACGTTCCATTTTAATTGGCGCTATAATTAATCGAAAAAGGTTCGGAAAATTCCGGGCCTTTTTTGTTGCTTTTTATTGCGTATTTTGTTATAATATTCACCATGGTTCGGCACAAGATCGTTTTTCAAAGTAATTTTACAAGATTAAATACTGGTTTCGCAAAAAATTTGCGAGCGGTAATGAAATATTTATATAAAACCGGTAAGTACGATATTATAGAATATTCGGCTGGATTACAATGGAGCAACCCAGATTTAAAAAAGCTTCCTTGGAAAGCCTACGGGACGCTACCAGACGATGTACGAGAAATTGAGGCTTTAAATCGTGACCCGCATCGCGCTCGCGATGCTTCTTATGGTGGTTATAATATTGATAGGTTAATCCGAGAAGAAAAACCAACAGTATGGTTTGGGATAGAAGATCCTTGGGCCTTTTCGGGATATTGGAATCGTAAGTGGTGGAATAAAATTAATTGCGTAATCCATACGACATTAGACGCTGTTCCTCCTTACCAAGAAATCGTCGATAACGCTAATAAAATTAATCATTTTTATGTTTGGTCTGAATTCGCCGAACGCGCGATGCATAAGTTGGGACATATGGGAGTAAAAACTCTGCATGGTACGTTTGAAAGCGAAAAATTTTTTAAGATTTCTGCCGAGGAAAAAAGAACGCTTCGCAGAAAATTTAATATTCCGGAAGACGCGTTTGTTATTATTGATGTTTTCCGTAATCAATTAAGAAAGACGGTTTATACGACATTAGAAGCTTATGCAAGTTGGAAACGTGATAACCCACAGATAAAAAATACTCGGCTTCTTTTTGTTACTTCTACCCAAGAGGGATGGGATATTCTGAAGATGGCAAAGGAATACGGAGTGCCACAGAATGAAATTTTGTTCGTGTATGTTTGCAAAAATTGCGGAGACTTCGAGGTTTGCCCGCACAAAGGGCATGACGTAAATTGCCGGTTTTGTGGAGCGGAAAAAGCCGAGAATGTAATTAATGTATCTAAGGGAGTGACTGAAGACCAATTGCGTCAATGCTATGGTATATCAGATTTATTTGTCCATCCATTTAAAAATGGCGGTCAAGAATTACCAATTCAGGAAGCTAAACTTTGCGAATTAATTACCGCCGTTACGAACTATTCTTGTGGCGAAGATATGAATGTAGAGGGCGCAGCATCGTTGCCATTAGATTATGTCATTGTACGCGAATTCGGAACGCAATTTATTAATGCACAAACTAGCCCGCAATCGCTGAAGAAACAAATGCATAAAGTATATAATATGTCTCCAGCGGATAGGGCGGCTTGGGGCCGAAAAGCGAGAGAGTGGGTTTTGAATCATTATTCTGTAGAAGTTATAGGAAAACAAATCGAAGAATTAATTGATTCTATGTCTATTCCAGAATGGGATTATGATTTCTCCGAGAAGCAAAAGAATGAGACCTATCCATTTCCACAACATATCCAAAATAATGGAGAATTTATTGTAGATTTATACAAAAATATTCTATTAATGAATGAAACAGCGGACGGTGAAGGATATAAGCATTGGATGTCTGTTTTACAAAATGGCTCGCCACGCGAAAAGGTTTACGAATATTTCATACACGTAGCACGTCAAGAGAACGCCAAAAATAAATCTGTAGATTTTGGACAAATATTAGATAATAATGGTAGGAAGCGCGCACTAATTTGCATGAAAGAATCAGGCGGGGATATTTTCCTGACTACAGCTTTGTTTGAAAGCTTTGCCGAGACTTTTC
>JAYOZP010000014.1:0-58852 GCA_038154245.1 Nitrospinales bacterium
CAGACGAACAAGGAGCGGACGAAGCAAATTCTAGTGGTTTCCAACATGACAATACCAACAAATTATACAAAGGAGCCGATCCTGGACTGGGCTTAACCTCTGATAAAAATTACGACACGGAATCAGATTATTTACAGCAAGAATGGACAAATTCATTACCTTCCACAGGTCAAGCTTCGGTAACGAATGGAAGCGCCACTATTACTTTATTAAGCGGCTCATGGCCAACTAATTGCGCTAAAGGACGAATCAGCTTTGACGGCGGTTCGACTTGGTACGACATTGATACTCGAACCGACGCGACCAACATCACGCTCACTACAGCGGCAACGGAAACAACAAGTAATTATAATTATACCATACGGATGAGCGAGGTCGATTCTGGCGAAGTAAAGCTAAATAATTACTTAACAGGCGGTTCCACGGAATTTCTGAGTCAAACATCTAATGACAATGGTCGTAACATTGGACTAGCTGCGGCATCGTCACAGAGCAAATCCACCCAAGAATTTACTACCGACTCTAGCTCTAGTCTCAAAAAAATCGATCTTTATATACAAAAATTTGGATCGCCAACCGACAACGTAAGCGTTGAAGTATACACGCACGATGTAAGCGCAGGCGGTAATATGGGAACGTTGCTGGGTACCTCCAATACGGTTAGCGGTTCTTCCATTTCAACCAGTTTCACTTACATTTCCTTTGATTTCGCTACGACAATACCTTTGGCCGCCGGCACAACTTATGTTTTTAAGGTTGAAAGAACTGGTTCGTTAAACGACAGCAATTATTACAGGTGGGCTACCTATTGGAATGGAGGCACTGTACAAACAGGCATAGGATTAAACAGTGTTTATGAAAATAGCGCTTGGACTGAAAACCGTCACAAGGGAACGTTTAAACTTTTTAAGCTTAGCGATTCCAATGTATCTAACGAGTATGTTTCAATTTGCGATACCGAAGTTCAGAAAACTGATACTTCTGTATGGTCCAATATTAATAGTGGTTCTATTACACAATCGCTCAATCCGCAAAACGTTTTTTATTGGTTAGCGTTTGACCCGGCTTCAGGATTTGGCGACGGAACCGAAATTAAAATATTTAAAAACACGGATTCAGAAGCAGCAGGAACTTCATCGTCAACTATTCCCGCTTCCGTAAATTCAGGCGATATAACTTCAATCGACTTGTTTTATTCAGTTGGAAATTCCCAAACGGTTACTCAAATAGGGATGAGAGCAATATCCAATTCTCCAGTTGCCGTAACTATAATGATATTTAACGAAGACAGCTCCACTCAATATGACGTCTTATATTCAGAAGCGGGCTTTACTCTCAAAGGAGAGGGAGAACTTGAATGGTTTACTCTTTCGAATCCTTATGTAACTCCCGCATCGGGAACGATTCGTATTGGCTTTCATATTGAAAATTCATATAACCTTATGTTTTATAAAAGCGATCCCATTACAAGGCCCTATCTATCCGGAGCGGCCCCTACTGGAAACGACGTTACATTTTTAAATAGCACTGGTCAGATTGCAACAAGTTATAAGCATACCGGAGCTACACCTTCAGTTTGGCGAAAGATAGCCAAGAATGAGAGCGGGACATGGAAATATAATAACGATACAACCGATACTGCCGCAGAAGACTGGGTACCAGCAACAGTAAACGATATGCTTCACGCTACATCGCAAGCGATCTCAACGCAAGCTGGCAACCGCATGACAGGAAAAGCTCTTGCTGATATTACCGATACTCAATGGGGGTCAACCGGCGGATGGTCCGCCTCTGTAAACTCAATTGTTCGCGGAGTAACTCTTTATTCCGATAATTCATCGCAAAACCCTTCGGTATCTCAGTATCAGTTGAATTACGATTCCCAGCGTAGCGCAATGGATCTACGAAGTAAAACTTACGATCCAGGTTTTGTTCCTTCAGAAGGCTACTTATGGTCGCGTATTGAACACACAAATTCCGATGGTCCAGGCACATTTTATATTTCTCGAAATGGAGGAACTCAATGGGAAGTAACGCCTATGGCGCAACAAGGATTGCCTCTTTCCGGGGATATTAGAATCTACAGAGGAACCGTTGATGTGAATGGCCAAGCATCTGGTCAGGATTTGCGTTGTAGATATGAAACGGAACAAGGTAAGGATCAATTCCTACACTCTTGGGGATTGCAGGCTAAATCTTAAAACGAATAAAACACACAAAAAGCGTTGGATCAAATTTTGGTTCGACGCTTTTTTAACGATAAAAAAACAAAATCCGCTAATAAATTAACTAACTTTGGGTTTTTCGTTAATGTCGTCTATGTTGACATCTACGTCAACTTTGGTTGCGGCGGAAACGTCTTGCTCAAGTTGGTCGATATTAACGGTATTCTTTAAATTGTCCGCTTCTTCCATCAAGTCGTCCTTAAGCTCGTTGAAGGTCGATTGAAACTCGCCCCAACCCTTACCAACTGCGCGAGCCAATTTAGGCAGGTTTTTCGGTCCAATAACAACTACGCCGATTGCCATAATGATCATTAATTCGAAAAACCCAATATCAAACATAGCGTTTCCTTTTCTGGGGAATTGTAATGAAATAGTGTATCAGTTTAACAAACTGTATTTTTAAGCGCAATAGCGACTTAAAAATTGGCATTATCTGCCTGCTTTTAATAAAATACATTTATTAGCGTGATTTTTTGAATAATTTGATCTATGCATCTTTGTTGACACCCTTTTTGAGGTTGGATACTATTCAAGTATTAGAATTGGCCTATCTAAATTGTGATAAATGAAAGTCGTTAAGGGTGTTGAAAATTTAAGCGAACCGTTGGAATACGCTGTTGTCGCCATAGGCAACTTTGACGGGGTTCATATTGGTCATCAAAGTGTTTTTAGCCAAGCGGCTCGACTGGCTCGCGAAAAAAATGGAACCGCCGTCGCTCTTACCTTCGACCCTCATCCTATTAAACTGCTCGACCCTGAAAGAAGTCCGCGTTTTTTAATGAGGCTCTCCGTCAAAGTTGAAAAAATTGGAGAATGCGGTATTGATCTATTAGCCATTGAGCCGTTTACATGGAAGTTAGCCGACTTAACCGCAGAAGATTTTGTCGAAACAATTTTAGTTGATAAATTAAAAACCCGCGTCGTTATCGTGGGTTCTGGTTTCTCATTTGGCCAGGGACGAAAAGGCAACGTTCAAACGCTCGAAACATTAGGAAAGAAATTTGGTTTTTCGGTTGAAATGATCAATCCAATTCAATTTGGAGGAAAACCCGTTAGCAGCACACGTATTCGAAAATTGGTCGATGAAGGCGATTTAGAAAACGCTAATAGACTACTTGGGAGGACTTATTGTATTTCCGGCGTTGTGGTAAAAGGAAAACAAAGAGGAAATAAAATTGGGTTTCCCACAGCTAATATTGAAACTGGAGAACTTTTAACTCCAGCATGCGGCGTTTATGCCTGCACTGTGCAGGTTGAAGGAGAAATTTTAAACGGAGTTGTCAACGTAGGCAACAACCCAACTTTTAATCGAAACAAATTGGTTATTGAGGCTCATATTTTTGATTTTAATAAGCAGTTGTATGGTCAAGAAATCGAAATAGGTTTTGTAAGAAGAATTAGAAGCGAAAAAGCATTTCCTAATGTTGACGCTCTAACGTCTCAAATTCAGAAAGATATCCAAACAGCAAAGACAATTCTTGCCGAAATCTAAAGACACTCGAACATTTTGTCGATATTAAAGTAACTTACTTCTTCTATTCAGATTCTCTTAAGCTGGCAGAAAAATACCGGCTCCCAAATTTAATCTTCTCAAGGCTCCCTTAATTTGAAAAACTTAAAACAATTCATTATTGGCGTAGTCGTTGCCGTTCTTGCTATCTATTTTACCTTCCGAAACGTTTCGTTAAAGGAGGTTTTGGATTCTTTTTCAGACGTTAATTTCATCTATTTAATACCATCGGCTATTTTGATCGTCGTCAGTTTTGCGGTTCGTGGAGTTCGTTGGAAAATTTTATTATCCCCCATAAAAGAAGTGAAAACTTCGCAAATTTTATCTCCGTTGATGATCGGATTTATGGGAAATATGCTACCGGCTCGAGCCGGGGAATTTATTCGGGCTTATTTGCTGGCAAAACGCGAGGAAATCACTTTTCCAGCATCGTTTGCTTCTATTGTTATGGAACGTATTTTTGATACTTTCATGCTCATGGGTTTATTTTGTTGGCTATTGCTTTTTAACTCTCATATTTTTAGCTCGGAAGCTAAATTTTCTGGAATGACATTAGATGAAATTGCTTTTAAATTTGGAGTTTTAGGATGCGCTGGGGCCGTTATTTTAACTACCTTCATATACATGATGTGCTTCCAAAAAAATCTAGTCGCAAAAATTGTGGTCTGGGTTTCTAAAATACTGCCGGAAGGATGGGGAGACAAAATTCAAACTTTGATTGAGAAATTTAATCTAGGACTGGAAGTTGTTAGAGATAAAAATTGTCTCATTAAAATTACTTTTTATTCTGCCGTCGTTTGGTTTTTGGTCGCATTGAGTTATTACCCACTTTATTGGGCATTTGATCTTCAAAATAAATCTCCAGAATCTGTTGGAATATTATTGGTGATGGTCTGTATTTTTATAGCCGCCTTTCCCACTCCAGGATTTGTCGGTTCCTTTCATTTAGGCGTATCTGTAGCCCTCTTCCATATTATGGGAGAAAACGAAGTGGTCGCCTTAAGCTATGGTATGGTCCTATGGGCTTTAAATATGGCTGTTGTCAGCGCGGTAGGAATTTATTATATCCTCACAGATCATCTTTCGCCCAGCCAACTTACCGAGATAGGCGAACAATCCGAAAAAGAAATGGCTTCTTAGTATTTTGACTCTATTTCAAGATTTTCCCTAAAAAATTCAATTGCCAAATTATCGTTATTTTCTTTGACAACAAAAATAATTGAAACAAGTGGCTAATAAAGAAAATCTTTCAGCGGGTTATTTAGATTGGCTTTTTAGAAAAGAATTAGAATCTCAAAAGATTATAGCGATAGCATGCTCGGCTGGCGGTCCAAAAGCATTGGCGGCTATACTTTCAAAAATTCCGAAAGATTTTAAATATCCTATCATTGTCGCTCAACACATGGCCTTAGGTTCGGCGGAAGAATTTGTCCATTGGCTAAATGTTGAATCGACAATCCCCGTCGAAATGGTCAAAAAAAATAAAGCTTTGGAAAAAGGCAAAGTTCATATTTGTCCTCCAGAAAACGATTGGGAAATCAAGCCTGAACACAAGGGGTACGCAGTCCCTATCAAATCTTCTCATTTATATAATCCCAGTTGCGATGTTTTATTGTCTTCGATTGCAAGAACCTATGGGAAAAAAGCGGTCGGCATTATTTTAAATGGAATGGGAAAAGACGGCGTAAAAGGGATAAGGGCAATTCAAAATTACGGAGGGGTCACAATAGCTCAAAACGAAGCAACAAGCGTAGTTTTTGAAATGAATAGAGTAGCCATCGCCGAGACGGCTATCGATAAAGTTTTATCCTTAGATCAAATAGCCTTTGAAATAGCTTCTATTTAATGCCTGAAACAATGGAAAACTGTTTTCTGATTTCTTCCATACGGTTTCGGTTTGCGTCAAAATCATAATAACCTAACCGAGAAGACGATCTAAAATTTATCACTCCATCCTCTTCAAAATAAAACTCCACATCGTCCACAAAACCCATTATAGAAGAAGTAAATTCTGAGTGTACAAAGTTTTCACGGTTTATCTTAATTTCTGCTCTTGGCATCTTCCGAACAATTTCTAATAATCCCTGCTTTGCCTTTTCTTTTGAAACCAAATATTTGAATGGCTGGATACCTTGCTCCTCGCTAGAGCTTTTGGTAGATACGCAGTGTGGACTTTTCGGACAAGGTGCAAATTTGCCAATGGAAGCCGGTAAAGAACCGCTACAACCTGCAAATATTATTAAAAAACTAAAAAGAATGAACCGTCTCATAAATGCATTTCATTTTGATTTTTTACAAAAAACTATTTCACTGATCCGGGTTTTCTAAATTCCATGAAATAGACGCAATGTTTTCCTGAAAACTAGGATATGGACTAAAATAAATCGCGTAAGCTCCCGTAAAACCAGGTTGGGCAGGTATTTCAATCCATGTTTCGGGTTTCAAGTCTTCTAAATAAGAAATCGTAGCCCTTTCTCCATCGCGCTTAATTACTTTTAAATAACCCATCGAGGTTTGAAAGTTTTTTGCGCCGAAAAAAGAGATTTCGGTTCCTTCGGGACCAAATAAATCTATTTTGTAGTAACCAGATTGTAAATAGAGGGGATATTCGCGAAAGTTTTTTCGATTATCGCCAAATCGCAAGTGGAAGATATCTTCACAAGGCATGCATGCAGGATGAAAAGGATCAACCTTAGTAAGGTATAACTCCCCTTTCTTTGCATCTTTACCCTCTGGATTGGAAAGATCCCAGGTAAGAAAACCGGAACAAAAAATTAACGCTGACGAAATAACTAATCCGACAAAAACGGATTTTATAGTTAGTTTTTTTGCCATAGATTCCTTTCGCCAAAATCATCCAACGGCAAAATAACAAACTAATAAAAACTAGGCTAAGTTGCCAATCCCAAAATTTCGGCTAAATCGTAATAATTTTCTTCTTTAGCGTAACTCGCGATTAAATCTAAAGATTCTCGCTTATCGATTGCTTGAGCGGTCTTGGAACTATTTTCAATTAATAATCGAAACTCTTCCAGCAAAACATCAATCGCCGATATAAACGAATCTCGTTGCAGTAAGCAATCGTAATTATCCCAAAAATCGGAAATTGGATTTTTTGTCATGGCCGTCTCCTTAAAATAACGACAAAAATTTTGGTGAATCAACAATTGTAATTATTTAAAGCAAACTTAGCGCCATTCTTAGAGCAAATCGACAAATCTCCTTAAGGCTTTATTTTATAACAAATTATAAAGTTATCCAAACATTCAAGGAATTAACGGAAAAATATTTGGGTAAACTTTTCCCCAATGTTACTGACTTAATAAGGAAAATTTTGCCTTTAAGTTAAACGCCTTCCATTCGTTTTTTAACGGCTGTTAACAATTCCTCCTCGTTTTGGCTCAATTCTCCTAATTTTCTAGCCGATTGTAATAAATTCAGAACCTCGTGATCTAGTTGGAAAGAATAAAACAAGGCCGCTTTTAAAAGAGTTTGGTCTGCAGGCTCAATACCCTTTATTAACAAAATGTTTTTTATTCCTTTTTCTAATTCATCGGATTCGTTTGTGGTCAATATCCGAAACCAACGCAAACTACTAGAACTCTCTTCCATTGATTCCAAGTTCATACCCCTCACTTTCCAATAATACCGCCGACTTGAATCTAACTTTGGACCATTCTCCGGCCAGGTAATTTCCTTTGCGTCTAAATCGGGAGTGAAAGAAAAGTTAAAATCGGAATTTTCAGATTTAACTATTATTTCAGCTTCGGCAGTACTTTCGCGTCCAACCCAATCGAATTTTAAATGATCTGCTAAAATCGTGGAATTAGAAGGGTAAAGAATTTGAAAACCATCTCCGGCGCGAACCATTCCTCGAACAAACGGAGTTTTAGCTCCATTTTTTGCTTCGCTTAAGGCGGATGCCAAACGGGCTCCAAGACCATTTTTTTTGCCGCCAGTCTCTTTGGATAAACGATATTCTTGAGAAGCTTTAATCGTCTGAGTTTTACCGGAAGACAAAACCAAAACCGCCGTCCCGCCAACACTTTTAACTAGGTCTCCTGAAACGAGCGGTCTACCAGGCTTTGCCATAGTTGTTTTTCCGTCGGAAACAATTTCAACGTTGCCTTTCACAGAAATTAAAACGCCCGAACCGGCGCTGCATAATTCTGCAAATGAAAAAACTAAAATAATAATAATCACAAAAATGTTTAAAACAGATTTTAAATTTTTTTGCATGGCCATGCTCCAGGGATTTCTAAAATACTTTTCCTTTTATTTAGACAATAAATTAAAAACTCCATCCCAACTTTTTTCCGGCGGGTTGTCGCGTAACGTTCTGCATCTTTCTAAATAAACTTTACTGGGACCGTCGCCAGGATCAATTTGAAGAGCCGATATAAAATGATGAATAGCTGTTTCCCAATGCCGACGGTTATACGCTTCCAATCCTTCGCGGTAAGATTCAATAACTTGTTCTCGTTTGCTATCTAACGGCCTTCCTTTTCTACCAATTAATTCATAAATCGCAACGGGTTGAGTCTTTCCTTTAACTCGAACCACGTCCAACTTGCGGGCGTGAACTTTATCCCGAACCAAGTTAAGCGTCGATTCGCTAATTGTTAAAAAAGTCCCATATTGTTTGTTAACGCTTTCTAATCTTGCGGCCAAATTAACCACATCGCCCATCACCGTATAGTTAAACCTCTTTTTAGAACCGACGTTTCCAACGATAGCTTTTCCCGTGTTGATTCCTATTCGGGTTCGAATCTCTGGACTACCCCTTTCCCGAAATGAACGACTAATCTGTTCAGTAAATTCAATCATATCTATCGCCGCTAATACCGATCTTTCGGCATGATCCGGTTGATCGGTCGGGGCGTTCCAAAACGCCATAATGGCGTCGCCGACGTATTTATCGAGAGTGCCTCCATACTTGAATATAATTTCCGTCATACCGTCAAAATAATCGCTCAAAAGATTTACCAATTCTTTCGGCTCGACAGTTTCTGAAATAGCGGTAAAACCTTGAAGATCGGTAAACATTATAGTGAGTTCTCTTTCCTCTCCTCCAAGATTTAATTGTTCGGGGCTTTTAGACAGGGTTTCTACAAATTCTGGCGATAAATACATTTGAAAAGCGTTTTTTATCCATCGCTTTTGGCGGCCTTCCCAGGTTAGTCTATAAATTATGGTTCCTATAAAAGCAAAACCAACCCCCAAACCAACAGGAACCATTGGCAAAATCAAATTTGCTTGTTCAAAGATTGCAAACGTTGCAAAGACAAACCCTGTAATAAAAACAACTTCAAAAAAAGCCGCCATAATTGGCGGAAAACTAAAAGAGATAATCACCGAAACTAAAGTCGCAAAAAAAATGGTCCCAAATTTTTCAATGTTTGTAGACGGTTTTATATTTCCACTACCCAAAAGCGTTGCCAAAACATTTGCATGAATCTCTACTCCCGGCGTTAAGGGATATTCATATTTTCCACTATAGTAAGGAGTGCGAAAGGTATCCGTATTATCTGAAAAACCCGCTCCTATTAAGACATATTTATTGGCGAACCACTCTTTAGGTAAAAACCCCGTTAGAACGCCAGACGCTGGTAACGTTTTAACCGCATACTCTTCCTGAGCAACAGAAGAAGGCGGTCCCAAAAAATCAACGATGAAACGTTGCCCATTGCGAGCAAAGGAAGGCAAAACTTCTTTTATAATTTTCGGGGATTCTGATTTTCCAACTTCCGACATCTCTGAAGTCAAAAGCATTGCGGCGGCAAGAGTCGGAACGACTACTTCAGATCCGTTTTTTAAAGCCGTCGCTTCACGCACAATTTGATCGTTCGGATCAATGGGCAAATCCGCCACGCCTGTCGAATCTACCGAATCCAAAAATTTAGGGTGAGGCAGGTCCCATACTAACTTACTGTCGTCGTCCCGAAAAGTTGATACAAGAGTTGTTCGACCGCTAGCTTTTAAAGATTCAGCAAGGGCTTCGTCTTCATCTTCCCAGGTTAAATCTTTTAGAAAAACATCTAATCCAATGCGCTTAACGCCGGCTTCTGAAAGAACGTCTATCAACCTTGCCAACAAATCGCGCGGCACCGGACTTCGATATGGATAAGCGTCTAACGCCGCATCGTCTATCAAAACAACCGCTACGTCTTTGCCCGCTTCGAAATTAGGAAGGCGATAGCGAAGTCGCCAATCGGTCGTTTTATTCTCTAACGTTTTTACCGGCGACCAATTGGAAAATAGGATCGACAACACGGACGCTAAAATTGCGACACCTGCAGAAACCTGCCATCTTGCGCTTTTTTTATTCGGTTCCAAGCGCTAAGAGTCCAATCTACCGGTTAAATAAAAAGCCGCCCAATGATAAGGCGAAGGATATTCTTTCATTAACTTTATTTGAGCTAAACGCAAGGCATTGGCCGGTCCGCGTTTCGGCAATTCTTGGTAAAAATAAGTCATTAATTTAAACGTGGATTCGTCGGAAACCTTCCACAAACTGGCTATTACTCCGCCCGCTCCAGCGTATATAAAAGCGCGATTCAAACTTTGCACCTCGTCGCCGCGAGCAAGTTTACCTATCCCAGATTCGCAAGCGCTTAAAACAACAAGGTTTGAATTTAAATTTAATCCATAAATTTCGTAGGTTTCTAAATCGCCATCTTCGTTGGAATCTTTAGCCAATAATAACGCCGACTTCAATGGATCGCGTTTATCAAAACGTCCATGAACGGCAAAGTGTAATACTTCGGCGTCTATTTTGGATAAGTTTTTTAAAACCGACTCCTTGGCGCTTTCGCCGGTCAAAGTAATTTTTTTAAGAAAAGATTTGCTAGCTACTTTAATTTCTTTATTAGCAAATTCTAGACGCGACTCTTGATCCCTTTCAGGGTCTCCAAAAGCGAGAATCTTACCTTTGTCCGTGGCGATAGTTCCCTCAACATAAAATAAACTTGAAGCGTTTGGAAGTACAGATACCGTTTGATTTTCGATCAAAAATTTACCGTCGGCTCCGCGAAGCCCTGCAAATGGTAAATAATGTAAAGCGCCGGAAGGAACAATAATGAGTTTTTGCTTCGAGCTCAAGCGAGCGCTTATCGGATCGATCAAACTAGCGTATAGTTTACTTCCCAGTGATTTTGCTAACTCCGTTTGTCCAGACGCTAAAGCTTCCCGGTAATCCCCCGCCCATTGAGCTAATTTTTTACCGTCATTTTTTGCTAAAGTCGCCTGGACCGAGCTTCGATCAACAGTCCAGATGATAGCGCGCGAATCTTCTAGAAAATAGGAAATCAAAGCTGCGTCGGACGGCAAAGAGCTTTGAATTTTTCTCGCAGAAGCGGTAGCTACAGACATCGAAGAGGCGTAACTCAAACTTTGATCTTTAATTTTTTCAAGCGCTCGACTTTTTTCTTTTAATAAATTCTTAAACTGCCTATAAGCGTTGCGTTTGTCTGCGCCTTTTAACGCCTTCAAACTCCGCGCCGACTTTTCAATTTTATTGTCCAGGTTTGCAATTTGGCTAATAACTTGAGGATCGGCGGCAACCTTCGGTTTTAGCGACCGACCCGCCAACATATCTAAAAAAGCTCTCGCCTTTCCTCTTTCCAAATAATCAAAACCCTGAGCAAATTCTCCCATGTCAAAGAGCAAACTTACCAGCGCTCCATAAACGTCCTGGACCGATCCAGAGAACATTTGCTTGATTGTGTCTTCGCGAATGTTTGAACGAGTCTTTTCAATTGCGTCAACCGCTTTTAACAAAAAGTTTTTAGCCTGAGCGTAATTTTTGTTTTTTGTCAATAAAGAACCGGCTCTATAACCTACGCGCCAGACTAAATCCAAAGCTCCAAACATTTCCGCTTCGACTAAAAAACCCTGGTATCTGGAAATATCTGATTGAGAAAAATTTTTGTTCGGTTGTAAAGTTTCAGTTTGAATTCTAAGCGCTCGTGCAATCAACGCCCCATAAGGTCTCCCGGCTTGGACAAACATTTCCAAAGCTAAATTAAATTCTTTGGCCGATTGATCAAAGCGCTTCAACTCGCCAAAAACAGCGCCGCGTATTGCTCGATAAAACCCAATACCTTCATACAAATCGGAATCAGCCCTATAAAATACGCCGCGTATTGGATGACTCGCAGTTTCTAAAACAGCGTCGACCATTTGCTTTGCTTCGTCTAAAGCTTGAAGAGCCTTGTTCGGTTTTTTGTCAAAGTAATAAACTGTTCCACGGTTTACCTGTGCATGAATAATCGCTTTCGCGATACGCATCCAATTGTAAATTTGACCGTCTTTCGGAACCTCTACAGCCTTACCTGTTGGCATGGAAAATCCTTGATGGGGCGCTAAAGATTTTTCGAAATATTCTAAAGCGCGCGAACGGTCTCCTGCGAAAAGATAAACATCGCCAATATTGGCGTCTATTTCAGCCGCGTCGCCGTTTTTCTGCCTTCCTATTTCAGCGCCTTGAGCTAGTAGTTCTAGAGCGTCGCTGTATTGGCCCATTTCTCGCAAAAGCCAGCCAGCCCTTTCAATAGCCATCAATTGACGACGAAAATCGCCTTTTTCCTTATAACGACCAATCAGTTTTTGATATTCCGCAACAGCGGAAGGATAATCGCCAGCGGCGACTTTTTTTCCGGCGTTTCGCGAATCGGATAACCAATCAAATTGAAAAGAAAGAGCGTTGTTGACGGATTTTCCAAAAGCAAAATCTCCTTTTTCAAAAGCAGCCATACCTTCGCGCAAATAGTCTTTAGCTTTTTGAGTATTGCCTTTTTCTTTATAAACAGCCCCTAAGAAAGTTTTAGTAAAACCGGTTCCTTCGAATACGTCCGTATCGGGTTGGTATACCATTCCATAAATAGGATGATTGCCAACATATAGAATATCTTTTGTTAGTTTTTCAGCCTTTTTAAGTTCTGTTTCAGCGACGCCCAATTTGCCTTCGAATAAGCTCAAAGCTCCCAAGTTAACTCTGGACCGCACAATCGCGTTAGATTTTCGAATCAGCTCAGAAAGTTCCTCCTTACTTGGCGGGCCCGCATAGGATGTAGGGAAAACAAAACTACTATGAGTTTGTAATGCTTGATTGTATTGAGTCCGCGCCTTGTTAAAATCGCCCATAAACATGTAAACGTCGCCGATATGCGCGTCTATTTCCGCAGTGTCGCCGTTGACTTTTTTTCCAACGGTTTTAGCTTCTGAAAAAGTTTTTAGAGCCGCATCATAATCGCCAGCCCGTTTTTGCATAATTCCCATTTGCCCAAGAGAATATAAAATTCCAGCGTCGTTTTTTTCTTTTTTATAATTTTCAAGAGCTGTTTCGTATGCCGCCGCCCCTTTGCGATAATTACCAGAAGCGGCTAACGTTTCCGCTTCATTGGCTTCTTTATTTAAAGCGACAGCATAGGGTTTTGAATGCGGCGCTCCACATCCAAAAGTTCCGATTATCAATAAAAGAAAAACAGGCAAAGCTATTTTATGAAGTGGTTTCATAACGATGGATTGAAAAGGAATTAACAAAATTTAGTTATGCAACAATTGTAACCTAGAGGAGAGATGGGGAAAAACACTTTTTACATGGAAGGAAAATAACCAGAGGAAATTCAGGAGGTTTTAGAAATAAAAGTGAGGATCTTCAATCAAAAATTTAGCACCTAGTTATAAATTATAATCTCATTGGCCTTATTTTCTTAATCATTCCAATTTCAATCTGTGACCAATTAACATGTGACCAATCAAGATCAGCCTCTGTGAGATTAATACCTTTAAGATTCGAATTAAGGAGGTTAGCTGACACAAGTCTAGCCCAAGAAAAATCAGCATTTTCAAGGTTTGATTTTTCAAGGTTACTTTGGAAAAGATTTGCCCATTTTAACTTTGCTCCTTTAAGATCGGCCTCACTAAGATTTGCACAAACCAAGTTGGCTCTTTGCAAATTTGCTCCTTTTAGGTTTGCTCCATTCAGGTTTACCTTATATAGATCAGCACCTCTTAAACTTACGTCTTCAAGTCTAGCTTGTTTCAAATTGGCACCTCGGAGATTAGCTTTTTCTAGATTCGCTCCTTGGAGATTAGCTTTTTCTAAATTCGCTCCCTGGAGATTAGCTTTTTCTAAATTCGCTCCCTGAAGATTAGCTTTTTCTAAATTCGCTCCCTGAAGATTGGCCAGTGCCAAATTGGCTTCTTCAAGATGGATTTTTTCCAAATTTGCTTCTTTTAAATTGCTTCTTATGAGAATTGCTTGGTTTAGATTAGCCATGGCCAGGTTCTGTTTTGGCAAATACAAGCTGGCTAAACAGCTTAATAATGGTATATATTCGTTGGAAGTTCTTTGAGGGCATATTTTTCTTATAAAAGTTCCAATGAGATTAGGATTTTGACAATTGATCATTGTTAAATCCATAGTTACAAGGGTAGTTCCAGTTGCAATTGCAAAAAATGCCGTAGTACCATTTCGAAATCTATTTGCGAAATAATTCCATTGCATGTTACTTCTTTCAGGGATTACCAAAGGCAAATTTTCTTGACAAGCATCTTCTATAAAAGTGGCGAAACGTTTTTGAAGTGCTTTTGCTTTTTTCAAGTTTAAAGCTTCTGTTTCTTCGAAAATAAAATAAATCATTTCTCGATTTAACACCGTTGGACCTGTCAATTCAAACCATTGGGCTAAAGCTTTATCACGAGTCAATTCAATTTCTAAATTTTTATTATTTCCCGTTTTTTTCATTTTTTCATCGATCAAAACCGCCGATTTCACAATTTTTCGGGCAATAAAATACTCCATAAAACTTTTGTGAATAAATTCAAAAACCCACTCTCCTTCAGAACTTTTTGAAGCATAGAAAAAAAAAGCAACTACCAAACTCTTCACTGCACTTCCCGCTTTCCATGACTCCATATAATCTTCCAAAAGTATTTTTTTATTCTGTTTTTCAAACTGCCTTTCAATTTGTTCCATCGTCGCAGATCGAGTTTTCTGATGCCAGCAAGCTACGGCAATTTCCTCCAGGGCCTGAAAAAATTGTGTTTCTTCAAAAGGTTTAATACCAGGAAGAGTATATCGTTTACCATGGTAATCTCTTTTATACACAGAGCTTACTAGGCTTTCATAAATATCTTTATTTCGTGTCTGGCTTTTTATTTGAAGACCTTTTTCTATCGAAACGGCCAACAAATAATTTAATAAAGGTTCTATTGATAAATTTTCAAGCTTTTCATTTGATTCTATTTGATCAGGTATTCCTGTTGGTTTCTTTCCACGTAATTCTTGAAAATTTTTCCACCATTCATCACGTTGATTAATAAGTTTTTCAGTATTTTTAAACATCGTTTGGTCATTATTCTCCTTTTTAAAGGGCAATAATTTCAACCAACCGGCATACCCATTAAAAAAAGGTTCATTTTCCTGAACTGCAAATTCTCTTCCAGATATCAAAATAGAAATAGGATTACCCACATGCTGCCAATTTTCCGCTAACCGTAATAAGGATTCAATAAAACCTAATAATGTATGAGTAATTTCTCTTTGCGATAATGCCAATTCATCCAGGCCATCTAAAATCAAAACAATTCGTTTTTTATTTCCGTTTAATTTGAACTCGACCTGATTAAAAAAATTATTTTGATTAAGAAATTCACGTATTCCTTTATCCAAATTTTCTTCAATACGATAACGATGTAAAGGAACAAATATAGGATAAATTTCAGGATACTTTTCAGCCAAATAAGCAGCCCACATTTTACAAAATGAGCTTTTACCAGAACCTGGACCACCACTAATAAATTGAACGTTTGGGAGTCCAGGTTTTTCTCCTAAAACCCAAGCAGTCAAATAAGATTCTAAATCTTTCCATTCCCAAAGATATTTACTTAATTTGAATTTTTTCCCATCTAACTCTTTTTCGTCAATTTTCAATTTCGCTCGTAAGGGAACGTAAATCGGACGCAAACCAAACGCCTCGGCAAATATAGGTTCGTCTGGCAATTGTCTCAATTCTTCCCTATATCTTTCCCATTCACGCTCAATTAGATTCGCTTTGAAAAAGGGCGAATTAATTTGGTTTGCTAATTCAAGAAAGGGTTGGAAAGTTTCATTTTCGTTTAATGACAATTCCAAAAACTTCTTTATATATAATCCTTCGATTCTATAGATCACACCTTGAACTTCTCTCTTGTTCAACCTGGTTTTTTCCAGCCATTTTCCCAAAAGATCACCCAAATCTTTTACCATTTCGAATGAACGAGGTTTTAAGAGGGCATCGCGTACGTCGTATTCTTTTCCTACCAAAACCTCTTTCAATTCTTCAACCCACTTATTCAAATTTTTTTCTTGGACCTTTTTAGCCTGCATTCTTTCGGGGCGATGCGTCGTAAAAAATTCCTTTAACGCTTCCTGGTATGCTTGCAAAACCATTGCATAACACGCTTCGCCAGGCGTATCGGTTTTGACTCCATTAAATAGATCGATTAAACCTTTACCTAATTCAGTCATCGCTCCAAGCAAGTTACCGCCAGCGGCGTTGCCTGCGGCTGATACAACAGCTTTTAGCGGTTCTTTTATTGCAAAATCGATTGGTTTATCAAACCATTCTCGAGGTTGTTTGACGATAAAGGGATCTTCGCTCATTTTTGCTTTCCAGAAAAATTAATGATAAAGCGATATTATAGCAGGGATATTAAAAGAATTGGAAAACCAAATTGGTTGTAATTACAGAAAGAACAAAAGGAATTGATTTTATTGAATCGAGGCGAGATCCTTCACCAAACCTAAAGGTTTGCTTCAGGAAGACACGCGGAGGGGACTATGCCGCCTTTCAGCCAACTTTAATTTCTTTGGGAACCAACGCAACACAAAGAAAAGTGGTGGTCGCATTTCGACAAGCTCAATGTGACATTTTTTTATTTTGGCTTTTAGTTCCTCTAACAATTAACAGACAAAGCCGGGCGGTGGATGCCCGGCTTTTTAAAGGTGGTCGCGGTTCGAGAACCTCACCGTGACAATTTTTTTGTTTTAGAAGCTAGACTTTTTTATCCAGCATTATTTTAATATCTTTATCTCCAACAACTGCGTTGGTTTGGCCTTCTAAATCGCCCGGAGATGACTTGGCGTTGCCGTCTCTATCAACGCGGACAATCACTTCAACCGGACCTTCAACAGTTGTTCCCGGCATCATTGCGTCTTTTTGACCTATCTCAAATGATAATGGAAATTCAACCTCGCCAAACAATTGAACCGCCATTGGCGGTCCACTCGTCTGTCCTTTTGGGCGTAATAAAATAAACAATCTTAAATTTTCGGATGGAATTTCTTTCGCTATTTTTTGATCCAGTTCGACCGTTCCAGTTATCGATTTAGGCTCTACAGGTTCCATGGAACCTCCCTTGTCCTCGACCGGAGCTCCAATCACTTTATCCAAAATTAATTCGATTCTGTTTGTTCCTCCTTTAGTTACCAACGAACCTTCAATGTCGCCAGGAGCAGAGCGAGCGTCGCCATCCTGATCCAAGCGAGCGGACAATGTTAAATTGCCTTCAAAACGAACCGTGGACCTCATCGCGTCTTTTTCGCTGATAGAAAAACTCTGAGGAAAGCCCGTAAAAGCCATACGCTTTACCGCTAGCGGAGAACCGCTAACAACTCCCTCTGGTCTGACAAAAACAAAAAGAGCCCCTTCTTCTGGTACAGAATCTTTTATCTTTGGATCTATGACTATCTTGCCTGAAATGGTTTGATCGCCGCTTGAACTCGCTTGGGCCGATTTTTCTTCGCCGCCAAACATCTGATTCAAAATAATTTCAACGCCGGTATCTCCTACAGTGGCGTCTACTTTTCCTTCCACGTCTCCAGGACCACCCCCAGCAACGCCGTCGCTATCCAGTCTTGCGGAAATCGTAACTTTTCCAGAAAAGTCCGCTCCTTGAAGCATGGTATCCATCTGACCAATATTGAATTCAAAGGGGAAGTTTACAACGCCTAATCGCTTTACAGCTAAGGGAGGGCCGCTTTCTACGCCAACAGGACGAGCAAAGATAAACAATGAAGCGGTTCGAGAAATTTTTTGAGAAATATCAGCCGGTAATTGGATTGTTCCCGTTACTTTTTTCTTTTGAACTTCAGGATCATTGGCCATTTCTAAACGCCGCTTGACAGATTCGGGAAGCGGATGTTCTTTTAATTCCTTTTCACAGCCGATTAAAAAAGAAAATCCCAATACCAATATAACGATTAAAAACGATTTAAACACACTCATCAGACGCTCCATTTAGTCCCAAATCTGGGGTAAGTCCTTAAATTTACAGATGTTACAAATATAACTTTTTGTCACAAATTGCAGACAAAAGTGGCGAAATTTTTTTTAGGTCTCATAATATAAGTATTCTAACGAATATTTAATTGCTAGCCAAACTTTGTCCCACAATTTTGAGAAAGGATGGAAGCATAATTTTAATCAGGAAAAAAATATTATATTAATTTAAATAAAATACTTTAAATTTGTTTAAATTAATATATAATTTAATAGCCGGATTTTTTCAATGATGGCTACATTTACAGTGACGATTGATAACGTCATTGGTTTTTTCTGGTTCTCTTTATCTATCGGTACGTTATCTGCTAATGGAACGGAGGGTCTTATGTTTTATCAAGTTAAAGTGTTAGACAGAGAAGGAAAATTAAAAAAAGTTATTTCAAGTAATGAATTGAGTAAGCGGTATTGGAACGCTTTCTTCGATGAGGCTAATGGAGAAAGCAAACCAAAAGCTACTACTCAGCAAACTCGTAAGAAAAAAAAGGAATTGGAATTTTACTTTGATAACTACTGTTCGGCTAATTAAACTTCGGTGGCTATAGAGGATCAATTTTAAAACGATTGGTCCTCTATTTTCCCCTAGTCAAGGCGGCAAATTATTAATTTTTCTAAAAATTTTTTGATTTAAAAAGCTTTTCTGGACAATCTCCTTGCCTTCTATTCCTCCATATAGGCCCAAGGAATCCGCTTGACAACCGCTTACGTTTGAAATAACATCTTGACTTCAAAAAAACAGACCTTTCATTATAAATTTAAGTCGTTTTTTTAATTCTTCATAAAAAACAACCCCTTCTAAGGGATTTTTAAATACCATTCCGGAGTGGCGCAATGGTAGCGCAATCGGCTGTTAACCGATGTGTTACAGGTTCGAGTCCTGTCTCCGGAGCCATTATAAAGACGGATTCCTCTTCCCAACAAAGGAAGCAGAGAATCCGTTTTTGTTTTTAAGCTTTTTAGTCTTACCTTATAACTCCTCGTATTTTCTAAAAGTACGAATCCAGCCCTCTGCTTTTTTTTCGTTTTTACCAATTTCTAATATAAAATAAATAGGCGTTCGAATGACCGATTTTAAGGGAGCCTCTAAATTAATATTTTTACTGGTTTGCTCTCGCCTAGCCCTTTTTTTTAAGGGCTAGGCGAGAGCAAATTGGAATATTTCGAAATCCCCTTAACTAAGTTTATCAAAGCGGCTAAAAAATTTTATCTTACTAATCGTATTTGGAGATATTCGCCATAGACGTTCCACTTCAAGATAAAGTAGGAAAAACCGAATTACCGCATAAAGAATTCTGGCTAATTGGCTTTGATTTGGCTATAGGGAATCCTTTAAAAGCATTTTGCAGAACCATCGCTTCGGGAAGTCTTTTCCAACTACCCCATAATTTTGAAAAGTCTAACGAACCCTTCTTTGAAGAGTTTAAGTCAAATAAACTAGAAGAGCCTGGCGAGGCTTACGCTTTTTTACTATTGGACGCTTATAGACAAGGTTTTCAAACAGCCTTATCAAGAATATCTAAAGAAAAGCTGGATAAACTGCAATTAGAAAATTACGATTGGTTAAAGTTTAACGAAGAACTTGAAGATCTTTCTTTAAGAACCGAAGGTTATTCTTTTTCCGAAGTAATGGAGTCCAGTCCAAGAAGCTATCCTCCCATTCCAGAATTAGGACAACTTTTAGCAACTCACATCGAAAATTTCGGCCTCGAAAAAACCAAGACTAAGGTTTTTGTTTCAACTTGTGAAAATTTATTTTTATCCAATCTATTTAATATTGTTTCGAAAAATTCTAATCGATATCGTTCCTTTCTGAATTTTTGCAAATCGGATATTAACGAAGCTCGCAAAGTAGAAGAGGATTTTGCTTCTTATTTAAAGAGCCTCGTATCCTATAAAATTTCATCCGCCAACTTAAAAAAAGAAATCTATATTCCACCCCTAGCGGAGTTTTGGCCCAATCCAGGAACAGGCCTGACAAAAGAAACTTGGTCGGAGCCTTGTTTTATTGAGGAAGCTCAAAATTGTTTGGACGAATGGCTTCAAAATGAAGACTCACCGCCCTTTTTCCTTATATCTGGCAACCCAGGATCGGGCAAATCAACGATGTTAAAAAAATGGGCCGCTTCCTTAGCTTCCCCAAATAACCCATATGGAAACCATCTTCCCATTATCGTTCCAGCGTCAAAAATACTTTCCGCCGACGGACCGGCCAATGGAGTTTTGGAAAGTTTACAAGCTCAAGGTTTTTTTCAAAAAGAACAAACTCGATTATTACCGCCCGACAGAAAAACGGTTTTAATTTTGGAGTTTCTAGAAGATCTTTGGTTAAATTCCGAATCAAGCTCTTCCTTCGATCTATTTAGAAAAAAAATAATTCAACTTATCGAAGAAGACAAAAACAAAAATCTAAAAATAGCGATTTCCTCTCATAATATTCCGGCTCAATTCCTCGCGGAAATGCTAGGCGAAAAAGCTTTATATCTCTCTTTATTACCGCTTAAATTTGATATCCGCAAAACCAGGGCCAACGCTGCGAAATCTTTATCATTTGATAACCGAATCAAATGGCAAAACGCTCTAAAAAAAGAACTAAAAACAGGAGCCGATGAAATCTTATCCAAACTCAACTCAGTTCCGCTTGAGGATATCTCTCGCAATCCCTGGATAAACCAAACCTTAATAAATATTGCTCTAAGCGAAGGCATTCGCGATAAGGACGCCAACGATTTATACGAAAGAATTTTTTCCCGGTTATTTAACTTATTCAATAAATTTTTTAAACAACCCTGGCCTCTTCGAGAAAAAGATTATTTTCGTCTCTTAGAAGATATTGCCGTCGCCTGCTCAACCCATGGCGGGGCCGCAACTTTAAATCAAATTCAAGATCGCATCCACGACTCGGGCCGCAAAGAATCCCTTGAATCTCTGTCCAACATTTTTTCATGCGAAAACCCAATCCTAGGTTTAATGACCACCTGTTTCATTGAAACAGAATGGACATCTACAGGGGAACGCCTATTTCGTTTTTCTTTCCCAAACCTACAAAAATACCTAATAGCGAGATGCTTGTCGAATACAGCGTGGCAAATGAGAATTCAAACAATTCGGCATGAAGATTCTAACGGGAATGAAGGCTGGAATTTGAACCAAGCCTTATTAAAGTGGATTAAGTTGACAGGACCAATTCTTTTAGACAACCAAACCATAGGATTATTAAGAGGCGAAGAAAAACGATTTCGCCACGACCCAGACGCTATTAAAAATTTGCAAACTAAGTTTGGTTTATTTTTATCTCAAGCCGTTAAAAATAATCTTCCTATTCGCGAAGCGCTAACCGAATTGAATATAGAATCTGACACAGAAACTTTAGACCGATTTTTTTCTAACTCGACAACCGCGCTACTGGCTTTTTGCGCTTATTGTGGAAATAGCGTCCGAGAACCTACAAAGGTGGACTGGAGGGATTCTTATGGATTTATTTCATTACTTAAACGAATTGCTCTCTACAAAAATTTACCCACCAAAATTGTTTTTCGTTTTTTACACGATATAAATTTTGACCGCCAGAAATTGACGGAAGATAATCTAAAAAATAAAACGGAAGACAACCAAAAGAAAATCTTAGATTTTTCCGGCGCTAATTTTTCAAGATCTAGCTTCAAACACGCGAGTTTGGCGAAATCTGTTTTTCAAGATACAGATTTTAGCGGAGCTGACTTCTCAATGGCAAACTTGAGGGCTGCAGATTTTACTGGAGCCAATTTTCAAGAAGTAGAATTGGGAACAACCATCCTTCATCAATCTAATTTTCATAAAGCGGTTATCGACAAAAAAAACTATAAAATAGCTCAAAAAAAAGACGCCCGAATGCGAGGGGCCATTGTCGTAAGATCTGGCTCTAAATATCTTGATGAGACTCATCAAAAACCAGTAAGAATGGGAGACAGGAAAAATCGGTCTGTATATTATAACGCCCGAGAAACCTTCTATGACTAGACCTTAGATCTTATTTTGATCCATAAAAATATCAAGAAATAGAATTTTCGATGTAATACAATACGACAAATACTTTTTTCTCATATTCATACAGTAATCTCATCGTTTTTTTACAGAGGACCCATGAAAATTAGAATGATTTTGACCGTTTTCGCTGTATTGACGTTTTTGCTGCCCAACGCCAGTTTAGCCGCCGATTATGTGATATCTCCCCCGCCTAAATCGTTAGAAAAATTCTATCCTCCAGAAAGCAAAACTCCACGCTGGATTCAACAAATGCATAAGATCAGCGGCGCTTTTGGAGGAGTCTTTGTTGATATGAAAGAAAACGATTGGAAAAATGCCGAAGCCGGAGCTAAAACTTTTTTGGAAAGTTATACGGAAGCTTCAAAATGGGTTCCCGAGTGGAAAGATCTTTTTGATTTAGAAGCGGCTCAAAATTTTTCTGATTCCGTGAAAAGTCACGATCCAAAACAAATTAAAAAAGCGTCTAGTCCGGTAGCAAAAACTTGCGCTAAATGCCATTCCCAAAACTATTTACCGGTATGGGCAAAATTTCATATGCCATCCGTAAAAAAAATAAAAGTCTCAGATCCTGTTACAGAAGAGGAAATGAACTACAAAGCTTATATGTACCGTTTATCGTCAACCTTTAAAGAAATGACGGTTAATTTTTCTCAAGAGCAATACATGAAAGTTTTCCAAGCGGCTAATCATTTTCAAAAAAGAATAAAGGAACTGCGATCCGTTTGTTCTAAATGTCATGTTTCAGAGTGGTCCCGGTCGGCGGTATCCGTCCGACAATTTTTTGTTAACGACAACATATTAGAAGTTATTCAAGATTTGAAAAAAGATTTAGCGACGGGAGAACCAGATCCAGAAAAATTCTGGCAAAGCGTTGAAACTATCGGAATGCAGTCATGCAAAAAATGCCATTTGGTTCATCAACCTTTAACATTGATTCAAGACGCCTGGAGCGAGTCTCAAAACTAAGAAACGAATTAATTTCATAATTATTAAAACAATGAAAATTGTCGACCTTTTGGCGGGATGAATTGATTCGTATCCAACCTGGGACCTGTGTTATGAATTCCAGCTTTTTTCTTGGCGAGCTTAAATAGATCGGCTATTTGTTTGGCAAAAACTCCCTGCCCTACCATACGTGTTTTATAGTCGGAATTATAAAGATCGCCGCCCCGTAAAGAACGCAAACGATTTAAAACCTTTTCCCTTTTGTTTGGATAGGCTTCTTCTAACCATTCAGTGAATAAATCTTCCACAGCGAACGGCAACCTAAGAACAACGTATCCCGCATATTTAGCTCCCGCTTCCGCAGCTGCATTTAAAACCGAAGGTATTTCTGAATCGTTCAACCCAGGGACAATCGGAGCAACCAATACTCCCACTGGAACTTTAGCCTGGCTAAATCTCCTGATTACTTCCAACCGACGGTCGGGCGGCGACGCTCTGGGCTCCATTTTTCGAGAAAGTGAAACATCCAAACTATTTAAAGAAACATACACGGCTGTTGCATTATATTGAGCTAATTCCGAATACAAATCGATATCGCGCGTCGCTAAATAGTTTTTTGTAATAGCGACAACTGGATTACGAAATTTTAAAAAAACTTGCAGACATTTTCTGGAAATTTCAAAATTTCGCTCGGCAGGTTGATAAGGATCGGTAGCTCCGCTGAGCGCCACCGTTTGAGGTTTCCAAGTTTTGGAGGAAAGAGTTTTTTCAAGCAATTGCGGCGCGTTTTCTTTAACCAGTATCTTCGTTTCAAAATCTAACCCCGCCGACCATTCCAGATATTCATGCATAGGCCGTGCATAGCAGTAAACACAACCGTGTTCGCAACCTCTATAAGGGTTTAAACTCAATGCGAAAGGAATATCCGGACTATCGTTTTTAGAAAGTATAGACTGCGAAACGTCTTTAAAAAAAATGGTTTCGGGGCTAGAGCTTTCTGATTCATGGCAATAATCGTCTATTACCTTCGAAATTGGTTTAAAGCGGTTAGGCAAATTCCGCGAAACCCCTCTTCCCTGAAAAATTTTGGAGATTTTTTGCATCAAATATTAAAGAGGGCCTCTAATAATTAACATTTATAGCTTGCTATCGCCTAGGCTCTGGCTTTCAAGACTAGGCTCTTGGCAATTTTGAACTTTTAGAGATTTCCTGAAATAAATAAATTTTCGTTTTATTTTCGCTTTTTTAAATAAAATTGCAACCAAAAACTTCATACAAAATTTATCAAGAATAAAATATTGGAAGGGTTTTACTAGCTTGAAAAATAAAAAAAGGAAGGCGTTTGCTACTTATCTTTTTTAATATTTTCCTGGAGGTCGGAATAAAGGAAGGTCAAGAATCCATTCTATTTCCCATAATTCGCCAATGGTTCCAAGGCCAAGTAAAAAGACGTATAAGATGAGAACGGTAAGCCCTATCTCACCTTTGTAACGGGATCCAAGTTCTTTAGCTCGATTTACTATATTAGTCATAATCTTTTCATTAAGTTCAAATTGAGTCTATCTAACAAAATAATATATTACCTAAATGAACGATATCAAACAACTTTAGCTTCGTCTCTTAATAATCGAGCTAGTTTGGAAACTTTTTCAGGAGAAGATCCTTCTAAGATCGAGCCTCCAGACTTTTTAGGAGGCAATGAAGCGTTTCCTTGAGCAACTCTAGATTTTGGAAGCTCTTCCCATCCCAACGCCGAAGAATCCATAATTTTAATTTCTTTCTTCTTAGCTTTCATAATTCCTTTTAGCGAAGGTAATCGAGGTTCGTTTAATCCTTTTTGGCAAGTTAGCAAAGCCGGTAACCCCAACTCAAGAGTTTCAGAACCTCCTTCGATCTGTCTAATCGCGATGGCTTTAGAACCGTCTTCGGAAAAATCTAATTTAGTGACTACAGTAGCTAAAGGTAATCCAAGAATTGTAGCTAAAGCTCCGCCTACTTGTCCCATATCGTCATCTACAGCTTGGCGACCGCATAAAACTAAATCAAAAGAAATGGACTTTATATAGGAGCCTAAAACGCACGCCACCCCTAAGTTGTCAAGCGTTTCAAACGCGGGGTCCATTAAATGGATTGCATTATCCGCGCCCATTGCCAAACCGGAACGAAGAGCCTCTTTGGAGGTTTCCGGACCTAAGGAAACTAGGGTCACCTCTACGTCTTCTTTTTTCTCCTTAATGCGAATGGCTTCTTCGATCGCAAATTCATCATAAGGATTTATTATCCTAGGAATTCCGGATGGATCAATTTTTCCGCTTTGGATATTTATTTTGGCGGCGGTATCTAATACTTGTTTAATGCAAACGACGATTTTCAAAACATAACCTCTAAACAATTTTTGCTAATATAACATAACAAAGTCTTCAAAATTAAAAATGCCTTTTAAGAGGACCTCCAATAATTAACATTTATTCTGGTTTGCTATCGCCTAGCCCTTAATTTTAAGCGCTAGGCTCTTTGCAATTTTGAATTTTTAGAGACTCCCTTAATAATATATTAAAGCGCTCGCAAACCTGCGCATACTTAAAAAAAACACAACGGCAAAACAAAAAAAATTAAAGCAGAATTTTTAATAGCTAATGGCGATTAAAAAGATCATGAAAAATTTGGCGTCCTTAAAAATATTAACTATTGTTTTCGTTTATGTATTTGCTTTTAAAGAATTTTCTTATTTAACGGCGGATCCAGATTTATGGGGCCATATATTATTTGGCAAAGAAATTTGGGAATCAGGTTCCATTCCTAATACAGATTTTTACTCCTTCACAGCAAATGGAGAGCAATGGATAAACCATGAATGGCTGACTGAAGTTATATTTTACCTAATATACGCCAACTTAGGATCGAGCGGGCTACTTGCTTTTAAAATGATGCTCGGCTGGACCATAATTTTCATACTAAGCCAATCAGGACCCCACAGAGAGACTCCTTATCCATTTGCGATATCGTCTATCATTATAATACCTGTCATGAGCCCAGGTTTTATGGTTCGACCACAACTCGCGACATTTTTATTTGCCGCTACATTAATTTTTATTTTAAAGCGATTCATCGAAGAAAAGGGTCGATGTATTTTTTTGATACCGGTAATTTTTCTTTTATGGGTCAATTGCCACGGAGGGGTAATTGCTGGATTGGGAATTTTAGGAACAGTCGCAATCGTCCAATGGTTATCGAAACAAGGAAAATCTCACTCTTGGAAACCATTAGCGTTTGTATTTGCGGGATCTTGTCTTGTCGTTTTAGTAAACCCTTACGGAATAGAGCTCTGGACGTTTTTTATTAAATCATTGTCCTTACCCAGGAAAATCAACGAATGGGGAGCTATTCCGTTATTCGATTCAGACCATTTGACGTTTAAAGTTTTAGCGATGATGTTTCTTATATCGCTATTGGTAAATAAAAAAAAGCAACTATGGGAAGTAGGAATTATAACAATATCCATACTATTCGCATTTAAAAGTCAAAGACACACAGTATTAGCGGCTATTATTTCAGCTCCATATTTTGCCGACTTTTTAGCAACCACAGTAAACAACTCGCTTATTAAAAAAAATCTGGAAATTCTTTCGATACCGTTTAAAAAAATCTCGCAATTTGCTTTAGGTTTATTCATCGTTTTCCAAATTGGATTTACAAGCTATTCTTACGCACAAAATAATTTTCAAATAGTTGTCGAACCGAATATGTATCCTGTTTACTTAGCTCAGTTTCTCGAAGACAACAATATCAACGGCAATATCATTTCTCCTTTTGATTGGGGAGAATATTTAATCTGGAAAAGGCCCAAGTCAAAAGTAGCCATAGATGGAAGGTTTCGTACCGTATACCCCGAACTTATTATTCGCCAGGCCTGGAACTTTTGGGAACGGGAAAAAGATTGGAAAGAGATCTTAAAAAAATCGGATATTGCAGTCGTCAAAACAACAGGCTTAAGCGACACAGGTTTTAAAGATTTATCAAATTGGAAAAAAGTTTATCAAGATCTCATTTGCATGGTCTATCTAAAACAAAATAAACACAACGACTCAATCATTAAAAAATTTGAAAAAAAGAAATTAATTAATCGCAGTGTTCAACCGTCGTATAAATTTCCAGGTTGAACAAACAAATTAAGGGAGTCTCTAATAATTCGAAATTTTAGCTTGAGGCAACTCGCTTGCCTTTTGTTTGCAAAGGCAGCTCTTGGCCAAATTCAATTTTTAGAGGTTCCCTTAATTCAACTTATAAATTTAAATAATTAAAGTTTGTCTCAACAAGATAAACTTCTTTCGATTTTCTTTAACGCGCCGTTGATATGATCGTTAAGGGATTGATAAGTAATTTTCATAACCCGGGCAGCTCTTGATTTAGGGATATTTCCATAAAATACCAAGCTAATAGCGATCATCTGTTTATCGGTTAATTTTGCATCCTCCAAATCAATAACCGACTTCTTCAAATACTTAAAACAGCTCTCTTTGCTCCCATTTTCTGGAATATATTGAGCCAACCGAGATTGATTCATTATGTCCAAATGCTCAATCTGGAAAAATTGTAATTTATTGTCTAAAACTGCCGAATCCTCGCCCCAATTATCGAAATCTTCTCTTTTCACAAACCTTTATCCCAGTTTTATTCTCTCAAATCCACAAAATAACTACTACGAGTGTATAAACTCAAATATTGATCAAAATCGTCTTCATCTAAATTGGCGAATGCTCGAAACCAAACCGGCGTTTCAATTTCCATTAAATCGTCATATAAATAAGGAGGGAGGGGATCGACGCCAAAAGATACGGGACAACCATTTATGTAATAATTGCCATTAAAATAATACGCCTTCCAATACTCTCGAGCCCACTTAAAATGCGACCATAACCGTTCTTCGTCAACATGTGGGAAGTAACGAAAAAACCCACAGTAGAGGTACTTCCAACCCGCCACAGAAGGAACCATTCCTCGAGCTCCACATCCTTTGGATTTTTTACCTTTTTGTTCTTTTTCTTGAGGCAATCCACAAATTTGCATACGATTTATTGCCGAATTATCCTTCTTTATTCTCAATTTTTTCATTTGTCGTACTCCACCCACTTCAATGTTTCTTTCCAATAAACAGGTAGAAATTTTTCTACCCTCCCTAAAAAACCTAAATCAAATTGGAATACGACAGTTTCTTAAAAACCTTCCCACTATTGATCCAAAAATTTCAGATATTTCCATAAAGGCCCTTTGCAATAAAACAATCGATGGTATAATTCCTATAAGAATCTACGCCACTACGTGTTTGGCGAAGCAAATACCCTAAAAACAATAAGTTTGGCAACTAAAAATAACCAAGATGATTTATTGGTAACCAAATATTTTGGCATTTTATAGGTACATATGTCCCTGCATAGTTATAAATATGGGACATTTGTCTCTTTTTGTCAAGAATTTTTTGAGTGGTTTTTATGAAACTTAGCGGTGGGGAAATTTACGATCGGTTTTTTCAGTTATTGGATGGAAAGTCTCTGCGATCTTTTTCGCAGGCAACCGATCTTAATTACGATACTCTTAAAAAGTGGAAACAAAGACGAACAATACCCTCCTCCGAAATACTACTGACCATTTCGTCATATTTCCACGCAGATTTTGATTGGCTTCTAACAGGTAAAAAATCGACTTCTCAATGGGATAAAAAAGCCGCAAAGAAAATTAAAAACGCTAGGGAACAAAAAGGATTCTCACTGCAAAAACTAGCCCAGGAAGTTGATATTCCAGAACTTTCGTTAGAGTTTTACGAAAAAGGAATATGGTCGTTTTCGACAGAGTTGTTAAATAAAATTTGCTCAAGCTTGGGAATGCCGATTCACAAATTATTATCCGACGATAAAACAGAACTAGGACAGGCCCCGCCTCAGCTAAAAATTTATAATAGCTATCCGGATCAAAGCGGTCCTCCAATTAATCAAGAGGATTATATTTCAATTCCACTGACCGATTCATCCATTGCGGCCGGGCAACCAATTATTCAACACGAAAATATTGAAGATTATGTTTTATTACATACTCGGGCTACAGGGCGGCGTAATAACCTAGTGGCTAGCCGGGTTGAAGGGGATTCTATGGAACCCACGCTTCACTCTGGAGACATAGTGATTATTGATCGAAACGACAAAACCATAGAAAAAAATCAAATGTACGCGATTTTTCATGAAAATGGTTTAACGGCAAAATATGTAGAAGTGGGAAAGAGTTTTTTAATCCTTCGCCCGCTCAACCCTTCTGCGCAAATTCAAATTGTAAATTTAAAAGAATATCCCGATCCTGTAGTGGGTAGAATTATTGGGGCTTGGAAATCGTTCTAATTTTTCTCTACAATATCTATGATTTTCTAAATGTGTTTTTTCAATCAACTTCTTTTAAACCCGTGTTAACATTAAGAAGTAATTTGAATTTGATCTTTCAACTTTAAAAAATTTTTATTAGCGAACTGCCGCCATGGATCAGGAAAATTTAAAATTATTAATAGTCGACGATACGCCAATGAATCTTACTCTTGCCTCAAAGTTGCTTACCCGCAAGGGACATAACGTTGTTGCTGTTGAAAATGGTAAATTAGCTCTAGAAGAGTTTCAAAAAGATCAGTTCGACGCAATTCTAATAGACATGCAAATGCCTGAAATAAACGGCTTAGAAGCGACTAGGGAAATTCGTCGTTTGGAAAAAGAAAGCTCAAAAAAACTAACCCCAATAATTGCAATGACCGCCAACGGAGATAGAAGCGATCAACAAAAATGTTTTGACGCAGGGATGAACGGTTTTATTAGTAAACCTCTTAGCATCAAAGAAGTGATTCCCACCATTCAAAAAGTTATCCAAGAAAATAGTTAACGGGAATTAGGTTTTTTAAAAAAATTTTATTGCTCCGACCTGTCTTTAATCCAAAAAAGTTCTTTATATCGCCTTTCTATTATTTCTCATAATTTAAGCAAAATTGAGACACCGCCGGATTATTTTTCGAATCCGTAGAATTTAATGTTAGTCCTCTGGCGATGTATTCTGTTTTTTCCCGACCGCAATCTAATAGTCCCCATTCCATTTTTGTTATAGCGGTTAAATCTTCACCCGTCATTCGATTTACCTTTTTTGAGGATACTGCTTCAGAAACAGCGTGTAGAAGGTCGTTTATCGAAGCCAAAACCCAAGTTTCCGATGTTGTGTCGCCGGAGTTGTTATATTCCCAAAAACCAGCTCTATTTCTAGCTATTATTCTCCACAAATTTTTATCCCTATTAAAAATTTTTACTTCAGCTCTTTCATTTGTTTCAGAATTAGGATAAAAAACCAACCAATAATAAATGTTCTGGGCGCGTTTAGTTTCAACCACCGAGGCAGAAATTATGTTAGGGCAGATCGCTGTTGAAATGGTTTCGATATCGATAACCGATACATATTCGTTCATTACATTTTTAGAATTTTCTTCTAAAATTGCCGACCATTCTTCAAGTTTAAAATTAGAACTTCTATTTGCGGAAAGCTTAACTTCTCCCAAATCAAACTCCGATAATCGAATAACATATTTAAATGTCCCACTTTGAGGGAACCCGTTTAAAATTAATTTTTTGTCCGACTCGCGCGAGACGATATAGAAAAACTTTTTCCCAGAATCAAAACTAATTCGACCGTTCTCGCAATTTTTAGGCCACTTCCCCCAGGTAAGAACAACATTATCCTCGCTTATAACAGCTTCCGAAGTAAACTGATTATCTTCTGTGTACTCTTGTTGAACAAACTTTATTCCTAAGTCGTAATTTCTCGTGGATATAAATTTTCCACTATATATAGACTTAACGCCGTCAATCTCCATATGTTTTTCTTTATCGATATTAGATAACGTTTCCGATTTCCAAATAAAGTCGCATACAGTCATAACTTCATCTCCATAAAAAAACCTCCGAGATAAAAATCCCGAAGGTTAAGTTTGGTGAACAAAGACCTCCTAGACTGGCAGAGGACCTCAAAAAACGCCGCCTTAAAATTATTGAAATTGCTCTATGAAATTTTGGAGCTATGATTCAACAAACGCTAGACGGCTACGATTATTTTTTTTGAAACAATACGCTTAACATTATTATGATTTTCAAATCTTTAAAATCATTGGAGATTCAAATTCACAAAAATTTTCTTACGTTTGTCTTTTGAAAAACTCCAAAAAAGCTCCGATAATACCTCCACCTCCTAGGTACGTCGCCACCCTTTTGAACATTTGAACTTCGTGGACTAACCCATTGTTCTTGTTTTTCCCCCGTAATAAAATTTCGTGTTCCTCAGCTTTTTCTTTAGAGAATCTTCCAATATCGACTAAACCGCTCATACCATCGTTTCCGTAAAGAGTGCTATGCATACCGTCTATTCGTCGGCATAACTCTTTCATCTCCGCGGTGTTTTCGGTTACGGCATGGGTCAAATCGTTAATATTTTCATTTGTCTTATCTAATCGAATTGATACTCGATCAATTCGATTAGAGTTTGTTTCCGAATCTGACATCCTATTTTCCTAAGGCGTATAATACTTTTATTATTTCAGCAAATACTTCGTTTAAGTTTGATTTAATCTGCGACAAGTCATGAGCAGAATCTATTTTGCTTTTCATGTTATTGACCGCATCCACAGGAGTTGGATACTTAGATAAATACTCCGAAATCACCGTCTGTTTTTCTCTAAAGGATTTATTTTTCAAAGCTACGTCGGGACGACTGATTAAATTAACTGCCATGTTAAAGTTCCTTTCTAATATTTTGTTAGTTTAAAAAGTATCGAAAAAATTGCCCTCAGAATATGAGCTTAATATCGACATTCCAATTTCTAAAAATTCGTTTTTTCAAATTAAATAGGAAAGAGAAGAACTCTTTTCCATCACCCAGCCGAATGTAGGGGAGGGATTCCACATTTGATTTGGGTAAGTAATCAGAGGAAGGAGGCGAACCTCTGTTTTCATAAAAAAAGAGTTCTTCCCTTAAAAGAAGCTATAAGCGATTTAAACCGCCCTTACCTATTGTGAAAATTGAAGGATGTGAAAATAATATCTAATTGAAAAAAAAGACTTTTTGAGTATTTCAAGGTAGGTATTGGATAAAAAATTAACTGTAGAAACTTTTATCCAAGTGATTAAGTATTTTTTAAAAGCCTTTAACTAGCGTTGTCAGAAGTTCTATTAAAATCTAAAAGTTTATAAGTTAAAAAAACATTTTTGAAAATGAAATTTATTATCAATAAAATCATCTAAGTAATGAAAATGTTATTTAAATTAAGACAATTTCTTTAATATTTTCATAAAAGCCCAATAGGTCTATCAGATTAGAATTACCTAAATCAAAAAATATTTTCAAATTTTAAGTCATTGAAAATCAACTATTTTAAGTTTTTTTATTAGTCCGAAATAAAAAAAATACTTACAAATCAAATAGTTATAAAACATCAGTGAAAAAAATTTTTGTATTGATTTTAAATTAGAGCTTCATTACTATAGCTTCCACTCCTCAAAAATAGTTAATATTTCGCCTCGTCATAAGACCTGAGAAAATGGAGATCTATGGAAGTTCTCTGGAGCAAGTGTTTAGAAGAAATCGTAAATCAGGTTGTTCCAGAAAACTACAATACCTGGTTCACCCCAACCTCCCCAATTTCGTACGATGGTCAAGTTTTTACCCTTGGCGTACCTAATGAGTTTTTCAAAAAATACTTGAAGGAAAACTATTTAAGCATAATAGAAAACTCTTTAAAAACAGTTTCGGGGACTCCACTTCGCGTTAAATTTAAAGTTTATTCTGCGAGAAATGGAACTAAAGTTTCTTATGAAAAACACACCTATATTGAAACTGATGAACAAGATCATTTAGATTTTAGGTCTTCGTTAAATCAAAAATACACTTTCAAAAACTTTGTAGTCGGCGGTTGCAACCAATTTGCACACGCAGCGGCAAAAGCGGTGGCCTCCAATCCTGCGATGGCCTATAACCCTTTATTTATATACGGTTCCGTAGGTCTTGGAAAAACCCATCTACTTCACGCTATTGGAAATGCCATTCACGAAAAAAATAAGAAATTAAAAATTAGATACGTTTCCACCGAGGGATTTACCATTGATTTGATTCAATCCTTAAAAAGAGACGGAATGAACGCTTTCCGCGACCGATACCGACCTTTGGACGTTTTATTAGTCGACGACATTCAATTCATTGAAGGCAAGGACAGAACTCAGGAAGAGTTTTTTTACACGTTTAACTCGCTATATGAAACGCATAAACAAGTTATTATTACAAGCGACGCCATTCCAAAAGAAATGAGGAAAATTCAAGAAAGACTCCGGTCTCGCTTTGAATGTGGCTTAATAGCCGATATGGAACCGCCCGACTTGGAAACTAAAGTGGCGATTTTATTAAAAAAAGCAGAAATTCAAGGCATTAATCTAACTGAAGATGTGGCAATTTATATCGCGAATAACATCCGTTCAAACATTAGGGAATTGGAAGGAATATTACTTAGGTTAATCGCATATTCTTCTTTTACGTCAAAACCCATAAATATGGAATTGGCGAAAAATGTTTTCAAGAAATTTTCCCAAGATCATTTAGAAAATTTTACAATTCCAAATATCTTGCAACAAGTCGCAACTCATTATAATTTAAAGGTTTCTGACCTAAAATCTAAAAAACGTTCTCGCGATATTTCCGTCCCAAGGCAAATTGCAATGTTTCTTTGTAGAGAGCGCACTAAATCCTCTTTACCCGAGATAGGAAAAGAGTTTGGAGGTAAGGATCACACAACTGTAATTTATTCGCACACAAAGATAGGTAAACTATTGAAAGAAAATAACGAAATATCTCGATCTGTGCAAACATTAGTTGAGAAAATAGAACGTGGATAACCTGTGAATAAATCGTGAATCCTTGTGGAAAATAAGGTATAATAACTTAAAAAGAGTTACTCCCTTCCGTGCCCGAAAAAAGTGTCATTTTGTCTAACAATTTATTCATTGAATTTTCCATTATATTTTGAGCCTTTAGCTAGTTTTTCCACATATTAACAGGCCCCTCTTCTTCTAAATATATATATAAGACTTTTTTTATTTATTAAAGTAAATGGAATCAGAAAACAAAACTTACGATTCATCCAATATTAAAATATTGGAAGGCCTTGAAGCAGTTCGTAAAAGACCTGCTATGTACATCGGCGGAACTGGCGCCGATGGCTTACATCATCTTGTTTATGAATTAGTCGACAATAGCGTGGACGAAGCCGTTGCTGGCTTTTGTAACGAGATAACCGTTGTTATTCACATCGATAACAGCGTAACCGTTAAAGACAACGGTCGTGGAATTCCAGTCGATATCCATCCAGATCGAAAAATTTCTGCCGCTGAAGTCGTTCTAACCGTTCTTCACGCGGGCGGTAAATTTGATAAAGATACCTACAAGGTTTCTGCTGGATTACATGGAGTTGGGGTTTCGGTTGTAAATGCTCTTTCTGAACATTTAGAAGTAAATATCAAAAGAGGCGAGAAAAAATATCGTCAGAGATACGAAAGAGGCATTCCACAAACTAAGTTGGATGTTGTAGGAGAGACCAAAAGTACTGGAACGGAAGTTATTTTTAGGCCGGATTCAGAGATTTTTAAGGATGTTTCTTTTAGTTTTGACGTTTTAGCCAATAGACTAAGAGAGTTTTCTTTTCTGAATAAGGGATTAAGAATTCATTTCCAAGATGAGCGAAACGGCAAAAGCCATGACTTTTTCTACGAAGGTGGAATCGTTTCTTTTGTCGAGCATTTGAGTCAAAATAAAAAAATAATTCATCCAAAGCCAATTTATATATCAAAAGAAAAGGACGACTTTGATATTGAGCTTTCGATGCAATACAACGACAGCTATATTGAAGAAGTATTTACTTTTGTTAATAACGTTAATACGCGCGATGGGGGAACTCATTTAAGCGGTTATCGCTCTGCTTTAACAAGAACTATTAATAATTATGCTTTGCAAAATGGTTTATTAAAATCTACCAACGTTAGTTTGAGCGGCGAAGACGTCCGCGAAGGTTTGATTGCTGTTTTGAGCGTTAAAATCCCAGAACCTCAATTTGAAGGTCAGACCAAAGGAAAATTAGGCAATAGCGAGGTCAAAGGTTTAGTAGAGCAGATCGTTAATGAAAAATTGAGCGAATTATTTGCGGAAAATCCTCCTATAGCTAAGGCTATTGTCTCAAAAGCAATTAGCGCCGCTCTTGCTAGGGAAGCTGCGAAAAAAGCTAAAGATTTAGTCCGTCGTAAAAATGCTTTAGAAATAAGTTCGTTGCCGGGGAAACTATCTGATTGCGCAGAAAAAAATCCAGCATTGTCTGAATTATATATTGTTGAGGGTGATTCGGCGGGAGGTTCCGCTAAACAAGGTAGAGACAGGAAGTTTCAAGCCATTTTACCTATTAAGGGTAAAATTCTAAATGTTGAAAAAGCCCGATATGAAAAGATGATAGGAAGCGATGAGATTCGAACTATCATTACCGCTCTTGGCACAGGGATTGGGCGTACTGATATGAATGTTGAAAAGGCGCGGTACCACAAGATCATTATTATGACCGACGCCGATGTTGATGGAGCTCATATTCGTACATTGCTATTAACCTTTTTCTTCAGGCAAATGCCAGAGTTAATTGAAAAAGGTTATTTGTATATAGCTCAACCTCCGCTTTTTAAAGTAAAAAAAGGGAAATCTGAAAACTACTTAAAAGATGAAAGTAATTTATCTCAATACTTGGTCAAGTTAGGTGTGGACAAGATGGAGATCCAATCATCTCGAAATGGGATTTCTTATTCAGGAGAATCCTTAGAAACATTGGTTAATAACTTAAGCCAATTTAGAGAAGTTTTTGGTCATGCAGTTAGAAATAATATTCCCGCCGATATTTTGAATTTAATTATTAAAATGGATCAGTGCAAAGATAGTTTAAAAACTTTCAAAGGAACTGTGGATCTTGTATTGGATCTTTTAGATAAGCTAATAGATGAAGAATGTGGGAAAAGATATAGCTTTAAAGATGGAAATTTAAACGTTCCCTTAAAGATCCTTTGTGGAGATCTCGTGGAGGAAGAGGAAGAAAAATATTTAAGCGATCGATTAATAAAATTAGGACCGTTAGAAAATAAAACTAGACGCGCCCTGGTTGATCATGGAAATGAAACGATTGATTTTAATGGCAATCTTAAAAATATTAGAGTAGCGATTGATCAAGATACTGAGAATAATCTTTATCAATTTGAAATTGCCGGTGTTTCGCAGAGTCGTGAGTTTAAGGTTCAATTTAATTCAGATTTTTTTGATTCTGTTTTAGTGCAAAAATTGCTCGAATCCTACGAGCCAATTAAAAATGTAGATTATCCTCCCTTTAAATTGACTCAAAGTGAAACGGTTCAAACAGCTTCTTCTCGCGAAGAGCTGTTAGACTCAATATTGCAGGCCGGGAAAAAAGGATTATATATTCAGCGATATAAAGGTTTGGGTGAAATGAACCCTGACCAGCTTTGGGAAACGACAATGAATCCTGAAAAAAGAGTTCTTTTGCAGGTTCGGGCCGATGATTTGATTGAATCAGATAACTTGTTTTCTATGCTCATGGGAGACGAAGTTGAACCCCGTCGAGAATTCATCCAGGGGAATGCCTTGGAAGTTAAAAATTTGGATGTTTAAGTTTCTTAAAGTTTTCTTCCTAAATTCATAAAATAAAAATCCTTTAAACTAACGCTACTATTTCTAAAAAACGATAGTTTTTTTGGAGAATTGAATGTCCCAAATAATTGAACAAATAGATATTGAAGATGAAATGAGGAATTCTTACCTCGATTACGCTATGAGCGTAATTGTGGGTAGAGCCTTACCCGACGTTCGCGATGGTCTTAAACCGGTTCATAGAAGGGTTCTTTTTGCAATGCATGAGCAGTCGAACGTTTTCAATCGTCCCTATAAAAAATCTGCTCGTATTGTCGGCGATGTTATCGGTAAATATCATCCTCATGGCGAAACTGCGGCTTACGATACGATTGTTCGATTAGCGCAAGATTTTTCGATGCGATTTCCTTTAGTGGATGGCCAGGGAAACTTTGGATCTATTGACGGCGATTCCGCCGCCGCAATGAGATACACCGAAGTTAGAATGGCTGAAGTCGCTCAAGAGATGCTTCGGGATTTAGAGAAAGAAACGGTTCCGTTTGTTCCGAATTATGACGATTCGATGGAAGAACCTACTCTTCTGCCGGCTGCATTCCCTAATTTATTAGTCAATGGTTCTTCAGGAATCGCTGTCGGAATGGCGACAAACATTCCTCCGCATAATTTAACCGAAACGGTTAACGCTACTATTCACTTGATTGAGAATCCAGAGTGTTCCATTGAAGAATTGATTCAAATAGTGCCGGGACCTGATTTCCCAACTGCAGGTTTGATCATGGGGTCGGCGGGAATCCGCAACGGTTATAGGACGGGTCGTGGTGTTGTTAAAATGCGCGCCAAAGTTAAAATCGAAACCAACGAAAAAGACGACCGTTCTACTTTGATCGTTAACGAGATTCCATATCAAGTCAATAAAGCGAGGATTGTTGAAAAGATTGCTCAGTTAGTCCGAGAAAAAAAATTAGAAGGTATTTCAGATCTCCGCGACGAGTCTGATCGCGAAGGCATACGTATTGTCGTAGAACTAAAAAAAGGAATTATTCCCGAGGTTGTTTTAAATAATTTATATAAGCATACTCAACTGCAAGAAACTTTCGGTATCAACATGCTTGCTTTAATAAATAAACAACCGAAAGTTCTAAATTTAAAAGATATTTTAAATTACTTCATACTATTCCGAAAAGAAGTTGTAACTAAGAGAACGGAATTTGATCTTCGAAAAGCTCAAGAACGAGAACACATCTTTGAAGGATTAAAAATTGCCATCGACAATATGGATGAGGTAGTTACCTTAATCCGTGAATCTGAAGACCCAACAGCCGCGAAAGAAGGGCTTACAGAACGGTTTGGATTATCTGAAATTCAAGCAAAAGCAATTTTGGAAATGCGATTGCAAAGATTGACCGGCTTGGAAAGACAAAAGATAGTCGATGAGTTGGAAGAAATTAGAAAGCTGATTAAAGAGTTTGAAAACATTCTGGCTAATGAATCCGTTAAGCTTCAAATAATTACTGATGAGTTAATTGCGATTAGAGATAAATATGGCAATGAACGAAGAACGGAGATTGTGCAATTAGAAGAAGGCGATATTTCCATCGAAGATATGATCGCCGATGAAGATATGGTGGTCACGCTTTCAAGAAGCGGATACATAAAAAGAGATAACCTGGAAAACTACAGAGCTCAAAAACGAGGCGGTAAAGGAGTTCGCGGTTTTAGTTTAAGAGAGGAAGATGTTGTCCAGGAACTGTTGATTGCAAGCAGTCTTTCCGATTTATTGGTATTTACCAATTTGGGTAAAGTGCATTGGTTGAAGGTTTATCAAATTCCAGAGGTAAGCAGAACGGCCAAAGGAAAACCTATCGTAAACTTATTGAACCTTCAACAAGACGAGCAAATTGCTGGAATTCTTTCTTTATCGCTCAAAGAATTGGAAAACAAATTCATTGTTTTGATTACAGAAAATGGAATTGTTAAAAAAACAAGCCTTTCCGCATATAGCAGACCGCGTCAGGGCGGTATTATCGGTTTGACGATTGACGAAGGAGATCGGTTGATAGCGGCGCGATTGTCAGATGGTTCCCAGGATCTACTAATGGCTACTCGCAAGGGAATGTCGATTCGTTTCAAAGAAGAGGAAGTGCGAGCCATAGGCAGAACCGGTCGCGGTGTTATGGGAATTAGGTTGAGAGATGGCGATCGCGTAGTTGGCGCCGAGATTGTTGAGCCGGATAAGACCGTTTTAATTGTTACCGAATCTGGCTTAGGAAAGCGAACTGCTGTTGATGATTATCCAGTGCAGGGTCGAGGCGGATATGGCGTTATCACTTTAAAATCCAATGATAAGACGGGATCGTTAGTTGGTATTCGACAGGTTGCCGATAGCGACGAAATTTTAATAATTTCTACTGACGGCAATATAATTCGAACAGGAGCCAACGGTATCTCTGTCATTGGCAGAAACACGCAGGGTGTGCGATTAGTCGTATTAAAAGATTCCAATAAAGTAGTGAGTTTTGAAAAATTGGTTGAATGAAAAAAGTTGTTAAACCCGTTTGGCTACAAACAAATTTAAGATTTTGGTTTTTTTTCTTTTTTCTTTTTTTCTCTGCTTGCGCAGAAGATCAAGTTGAAAATTTGTTCAAAGAAGCCGACGAGGAATGGATCAAAGGACATAACCACGGCGCGATCGAGATTTTAAAAACCGTTTTGGAAGAGCGACCCAAGGGTCCTCAAGCGGAAGAGGCTTTATTTCGATTAGGCGAGATTACTTATTTTAGTATTGGCAATAGTTCTCAGGCGTTAATATACTTTAAAGATTTACTTAAAGTTGCCAAACATGGAAAGTTTGCTTACGCCGCGCAAAAATATATTTCCGAGATTGTTGAGTTTTCGCTGAAAGATTACGATCAATCTATTATCGAATATCAAAAACTTATAGATAACTTTAATGTAATAGAGGAAAACGGCGACCATCAGTTTCGCATTGCTTCTATTTATTATAAGAAGCAAGAGTACGAACAGTCGTTGGTAGAATTAGAGATTCTTTTAGAAAAGTATAAAGAAAGTAAACGAGTAGAAGAATCTTTTTTCAAAATGACGGAGATTTTATACGCTTTAAATCGTTGTCCCGAAGCGGAAGCGAAATACGAAGTATTTATCCAGCAATTTCCTGAAAGTTCTTTTTTAAGCGAAATGGACTTTGTGATGGCAAGTTGCCAAGAGGACGAAGGAAAACTAAAAGAAGCTTACGCTTCGTTCAAATCTCTTGTTGGTCGATATCCATACGCTTCTATTTTGAATATGAAGTTAAAAGGAATTGAAACTCGCCTTAAGAAATCTGGAAAAGTCGCAGGTAATCTAACCCGCCGTGGAGATCGCTAATTAATAAATCATTTTTGCAAACTCTTTAAGCTCATGCTCGATATTAAACAAATACGCGAAAATCCCGACGACGTAAAAAATCGCCTGGTAAGACGAGGCGATGGATTCTCTGAAAAAATTTCTCGTTTGATTGAGATGGATGTTGAGCGGCGAAAAGCCTTATCTGAAGCGGAATCTCTAAAAAACCGTAAAAAAACGCTTTCCGCTGAAGTAGGTAAACTAAAGAAAGCTGGTGAAGATGCAACCGCGCAAATGGAAGAAGTTAAAGGAATCAACACTTCCATTAAAGAATGGGATGAAAAAGCGCAATCAAGCGAAAAGGAAATTCAAGATACTTTATTAGAAATTCCCAATGTTCCTCATGATTCTGTTCCCGATGGAAAAGATGAAACCGCCAATGAAATCATTAGAACATGCGGCGAAATCCCTAAGTTCGACTTTGATATAAAAAACCATGTGGAATTGGGCGAGGCTCTTGATATTATCGATATGAAAAGAGCCGTTAAGTTGGCCGGTTCGCGCTTTTCAGTATTTAAAGGACAAGGCGCGCGGTTAATGAGGGCTTTAACCTCGTTTATGCTCGATACTCATACTCAAGAGAACGGGTACGAAGAATTATATCCTCCTTTCATGGTTAATCGTGAATCCATGACCGGAACCGGACAGTTGCCAAAGTTTGAAGAGGATTTGTTTAAATTAAGCGACGATCCTTATTATTTAATTCCTACGGCCGAGGTGCCCGTAACAAATTTTCATCGCGATGAAATTCTGAGTCAAGACTCGTTACCGGTAAAGTATACCGCTTTTACGCCTTGTTTTAGAAGGGAAGCGGGTTCTTATGGAAAAGACACTCATGGGTTAATTCGTCAGCATCAATTTGATAAAGTTGAATTGGTCAAATTTGTGGAACCGGAACAAGCTTTTGCCGAACTTGACGGTTTGTTAAGCGATGCAGAGGGAATTTTACAAAAACTTGGGCTGGCATATAGAGTTGCGGTCTTATGTGTAGGAGATCTTGGGTTTTCGGCGGCAAAAACGTTTGATATAGAAGTTTGGGTGCCTAGTCAAAACGCATATCGGGAAATTTCCTCATGCAGTACTTTTTCCGATTACCAGGCTCGTAGAGCAAAAATTCGTTACAAAAAAAAGGAAGACGGCAAAACGTCTTTTGTTCATACACTCAATGGCTCCGGGTTAGCGGTGGGTCGGTTATTTGTCGCAATATTGGAAAACTTCCAACAGTCTGACGGTTCGATAACGATTCCGGAACCTCTTCAGCCTTATATGAACGGTATCAAAAAAATAGGAACGGGCTCTTAAATTATTGGAATAATAAAGGTTTTTTTTATTGTCCTCGAAGGGGTCTCCATATAAAATAAGGCCACTAAAAATTAAATAAATCAAAAGAGACTAAACCAGTTCTGTAATTGTTATAGAAATAGCGAGGAGGGATGGCCGAGTGGTTTAAGGCGGCGGTCTTGAAAACCGTTGAACGAAAGTTCCGTGGGTTCGAATCCTACTCCCTCCGTAGTCGCTTTTATTGATTGGAAGTTATTAGGAGAGGTGGCCGAGCTGGCTTAAGGCGCACGCCTGCTAAGTGTGTGTAGGCTTATCCCCTACCGAGGGTTCGAATCCCTCCCTCTCCGCCATTTAAAATTATGGACAAAACCACGAAATGAGAGAATTAAAAACTCTTTTATTAATCATCGCTATTATTTCTTTTGGTTGCTCAGAAGCAGATTTAGCCAAGAGAAACCAAAAACCAAAAGAAGTGCCATTAAGCGAGGTTAATTTGCCAGGTATGGCTCCCAAACCAATGGTTAAAGCGGATAATTCAGCTTACGCTGAAGGTTCGCGTACCGAGGTGGAAAACCATCCCGAAGTAACCGAAGGTCAAAAGCAGCAGCGAGCTATTCAAATTCCCAAAGAAGTTGAGGGAAAATGGAAAGCCGTAAAATTTATCTTAAAAGATAAACAAGATGAGGAAAAAGTCGAAGTCAAAACCGTTAATTTGGGCGAATCCTTTGTTTTAGCGGGCTCCGATTTGACCGTGACTGTTGGGGCGTTTTTTCCAAACTTCGTTATGGATAGGGTATACTACACGTCAAAAGGCAATGAACCTCTTAATCCCGCCGTTCAGTTTATTGTTCATGAAAAAGATAAACGGATTTTTGAGGGATGGGCATTCAAACGATTTCCCAAGCTTTATGGGTTTGAACACGAACGGTACGAAATTTTGTTGACCGATTACATTCCTATGGGGGTTTCTTAAGGCCTCTTAAAGGGTACTAAATTTTAGAAAACCTCTATAAAAGAGGTTTTACGCAATTATATGCGCCCATAGCTCAGCTGGATAGAGCGTCGGTTTGCGGAACCGAAGGTCGGAGGTTCGAGTCCTCTTGGGCGTACTCATTCGTGGGAGAGATGGCCGAGAGGTCGAAGGCGATAGACTCGAAATCTATTGTACCCATTCGGGTACCGAGGGTTCGAATCCCTCTCTCTCCGTTGCAAGTCAAAGCGACGGAGAAAGACGAATGATAGTTACAGGCTTTAATCCTTCCTAAAAATACATCACATTGGAGAGGTGGCCGAGCGGTTGAAGGCGCACGCTTGGAAAGCGTGTGTAGGCTTATACCCTACCGAGGGTTCGAATCCCTCCCTCTCCGCCATCAAACGTTCTTCGGGCGGCGGGCCACTTGCGGAATGGCTTCCGGAGTCGATTAAAGCTAGGAGTGTTTCCTAAAGTTTTAGTCGACCGTAGCTTTAGCGATGGTGGATAAACGTAGGGAGGCAGCCTAGTAATATGTGGTACGTTAATTTCTTAGAATTAAATAACGGAAGTATTTACGTTGGATCGACCAACGATCTAAAAAGACGAAAACAATCTCACGATAATGGTGAAAGGTGAAGTGAATTCGACAAAACCGTTCCTACCTCTTAAGCTCAAATCTTATGTAGCCGTTGAAACAGAATCCATCGCCAAAAACTAGAAAAATATTTCAAATCTGGTTCTGGAAAAGCAATAGCGCTAAAGAGATTCTTTTAGGTTTTATAGTTACTTTTTTAAAAATCGATTTTTGTTGATTGAGTTATTACAAAACACCATTAAACTCTTCGGGGATGGATACAGTTCCGCTTACTTGGCTAAATCCTAAACGGTCTAATTCTAAAGCCAGAACCGTTTTGTCGGGGGCATCTGCCGGCATAGTAATGTTCCAACGACTGGCATTTTTAAAACCAAAGCGAAAAAAATATTCCGAGTTTTCGGATACAACGATTGATCCGAAGCCTACTTTTTCAGCCCGTTTAATGGCTTCTTTAATCAAAGCAGTTCCAGCGCTCTGTCTTTGGCGATCAGGCAATATGGCCATTGAAGTTAGAAGTAAAGTTGAATGTCGTCGATAATTATTAATTATATAGGTGGGAAATAACAATAAATATCCGATAACTATTCCATTATCGGTGACAACTAAGGAAAACTCTTCTTTAAACGCTTCGTTTTTTCTTAAAGCTTCAATGAGTTGGTTCTTTTGAGGATTTTTGAAAGTAAGGTTGTTTATTTCGGTAACTAGGTCAAAATCAAGCGGTGTTTCTTTTCTAATTTCAAACATATAAACTTTTTTAAAGGGATCATTTTTGTTATTTTTTTTCGAGAAAATAACGATATTTTTCTTTTGGAAAGCGTTCGATGGCGTAACGTAACATAGTACGAGGCATTTTTGTTGAATGTTTTTCTAAAAACTTTTCTTCAGTTGCTAAATCTCTTTTTCCTATTTCACGTAACATCCATCCGACGGATTTATGAATTAAATCATGAGAATCGTTGAGCAAAATTTTTGCGATCTTTAAAGCGGTTGTGAATTTTTCGTTCTTAATTTCGTAGAACGTTGCCATCATTGCGATTCGTCGTTTCCATAAACTTTCCGATTTTGCGAGTTCTTCCAGGATTTTTTTATTTTTGCCTTCTAAAAAAGGTCCGACGATGAGGTGAGCGGAAGCGTCTACCAGATCCCAATTATTGATATATTTAGTGTTAGCTAAATAAAGATTGTAGATTGTTTCTTGGTCTTCGGAATTTCCATTTTTAAATTGATCGACCAGGATTAATAAGGCGACCAATCGTTCTTCGTGAATTTTCGATTTTAGAAGTTTTTTGGTTTCGGTGATAGATAGAGTTTTATATTTACGGGCTATTTTACGAGCGTCCGGAACGTAAACTCCAATTAATATATCTCCTTCCGCATATTCACCTGGACCTGATTTAAAAAACCCTTGTAGAAACTCGACTCGTTCTGGATGGCTAACAGATCGTAAAGAGTCTTTTACGTCTTTTGCTTTCATTTCTTACTATTTTATTTAACTTGTTGGAATGGCCATTATGACTTTATTTCTCGTAGTTTTGTTTTTCGACTTTTCCGATGGAATCTCTTATGTAGTAGGCGGAGCCGCCTTGAGTTGTGTTGAAAACCCGCCAAACGTACTCGCCAAGGAATCCGGTTAGAAACATTTGCAACCCGCCCAATAGAGGAACTACGGTTAATATCAATTTCCAAAAACCAATTTCTGATTTATCGCCAAATATTCCTGCCACAATGGTTGAAACGCCGCCACATAGCATGAGGAATAAACCAATCACGCAAATCAGTCGTAGAGGTCTGCACGAAAAAGAAACTAGAGAATCTAATACTAATTTTATTTTTTTCTCTAAGGTCCAACCCGACACACCTTTTTTGCGTTTTCTTTTTTCGAAATAAACGTTTCGACTTGGAAGATCAAGTTCTAACAATCTTCCAAAAATGGAAGCATTGTGCCGTGGGCTTTGCAGCATCCATTGTGCCGTTCGACGACTGATCAAAAAGCCATCCACCACTTCTTTTGGGAAATGCGGCATGACAACTCTTCGAAACATTTTGTGATAAAGATCGGAGAAAAAAGATTCTAATCCTTTACCGGGATGTTGCTTCCTAACGCCCCAAACAATATCGACATCGTTTTTATTATTCCATTCATCTACAATGAGTTCTGGCGGGTCTTGTGCGTCGGCGGGTATTTTGGTGATCCAGTTTCCTTGCGCGTGTTCTATGCCGGCAGACAGGGCTATATGTGAACCTCTGTTGGAAGTTAATCGTATTCCTCTTATTTTTTGAGATTTCTCTGAAAGTTTTTTGATTTCTTCCCAGGTTTCGTCTGGCGATCCGTCGTCTATAAGAATCCATTCCCATGCAATATTTAAGCTATCTATGACCGGATGTAATTGCTCCCACAAAGCTTGTAGATTATCCTTTTCTCGATAACAGGAAGTGATTATTGAAAGATCTATATTTTTATCCATTGATTTAACCTTTTCTCCCATATATCAAAATGGGAGACTCGTATTCATAGAGATTTTGTAGCGATTCGTCGCCAAAATGGGCCTCGATATGCCAATCGCTATTTAATGTAGAAACGAAGGGAGAATTTTCCGGTTTTGCCAGCTCGCGGTATTTTTCTGGAAATAAAATCAATTTTGGATTTTCGGTTTTCATTTTATTTTTCAAATCTCTCTCAAATTCTGGAGAACGAGCATCCGGCGCATGAGCCGCAATTGGCGGATAAAATGGAGCGCGAGTGAACATTAAGATGTTATCGCGAAATACATCGTGCCGTCCTGAAAAAATTGAGAAATATCGATTAATACCCGTAAAAACGATTTGGTCTTTAGGGGCTGTGTTTGAGCGAATGTAGTTCGTGGTTTTTAAATACAAATCTTTTTTATAGGGCGTTACTGAAATCCAGCGAGTATAGGGCAAATCCAGCGGTATTGCGTTTCTCGAAAAATATTGAAAATATGTCCCAAGCGGATATACAAAATAAACGGCTACCAGCCCTATTGCTAAAAATGGTCTAACGCGACTTAGTATCTTATTTTCTTTTAATAAGTAAAAGAATAAAACATAAGTTGGTAGCATATTTATGTAATTAGGCGTTAATCCCATACGGCCCAATTGCAGTAAAAACTTAGCTTCAAATAAAGGACTGAATATAACCAAAGTTCCCAAAATAAGAAGAGTGTCTTGTTTCGATTCTTTTTTTCTATAATTTGAAAAAAAATAGGCTATTCCCCATACCGTAACAAAGACTATAAGCCAGTAACGAATATTTAAAACAACATATTGGTTGAGCTGAGCGACTAACTGAGGAAATGTTTGATCAAAACCAATATTAGGAAAAAGAGAAGGAAACCCATATTGCGTAAGCTTTGTCGATAAGGGAGCGTAACCTGCAAAAATCGGAAAAATGTTTAAAAGCATTTTTTTTGCGGGCATTAATAGAGCTAAAATTCCGTAAGACAATAATGGAATCGGCAAATAACCTAATAGGAAAACTTTAATATTTTTTACGAATGGTTTTCCCCCAAAAATCTCGTACAAAGTAATCGTGCAAAAACCGGCTAATAACGACCCAATACCCAATGGTAGAATCTGCGACAGCGTACAAAAACCGCCCGCTAATCCTGCAATAAACAAGGATTGAGAACGCGACGTTTTACAATAATCAATTGAATAAAATAGCGAGGCAATTAGACAGCAAAACGCTACCATTTCACCCGTCACATGTTCCGGCATCAACAATCCTGAAAAACTTAAAATGACGGCGGCTACGGCATAACCTGGACTCAAAAAATGCGCCGCAACGCGGTAGGCGAAAAAAGAAGCGATTCCGGCAAATACAGTGACGAATAACCGGAGGTAATAAATTTCCGGCGAAAAAATTTTGAACATCAACGCGTGCCAATATATTGGGAAAAATCCGTGATACCAATAAAAGTCACGGTAAATTAAATGACCGTCTAGTACCGAGAAAACAGCTTCTAATTCAATCCCCGCTTCGCGATTGATCCCGTATTGAGAAATGAGCAGGCGTTTTATGACAACAAGTGAAATCGCAAGCAGAATAAACCAAACGCTGTGTTGGCTATTGGACTTAAGGCTTGCAATATTCTTAGCCATGATAAAAATTAGTTGAATTTGGTAAGGAGATTTTTGTCAACGGAAGCTATTTAGCCTAATGAGGCGAGGAAGCGTTAAAGAATTTCAAATTTGAATTTAAAGAGACCTTTGAGAAGTTTCTGTCAGTTTATCCCATTCACTTTTATGAATTACCAACGGTTCTGTATCTAGTTCTCGAATTAAATAATAATCTTCCGCAATATCGATTGGTTCTTTGATTTTAAAGTCTTCGTCAAAAGCGCAGCGTACGTGAGCTTCGACTGTGTTTGCGACTCCGGTTCTGTCAAAAATTGGCGTGATCATACAAAAACGCCCTACGTTAAATTCCGTTACGTTCATGGCGCCGTCGGCGTCTGCTTTTAAGTCTAGATTGAAGTTGCCATTAGGTTTATCAGCTACAGTATTTATAGCCTTAAAGATAGTTTCCAAAGCTTGATCGTCCCTCAACGTTCTCGCAATTTCTGGAGTGCTAGACATTCCGCTTAGTCTTAGAGAGCCCATAAAATATTCTAGTCGTTCGCACATTTTAGCCACGACCAACTCTCCGTTTTTCCAAACACTTTGAAATGCATAGTCGCGACCAGGAAGAAATGGCAAAATATGAAAGTCGGAAATTTTTTGTCCTCTTAAATCTACCCAAAGTTCAATCCACGCTTTAGCTTGTCGTGGCGTTTTTACCCAGGTAGCGCCTTTACTTCCAGACCCTTTTCGTAATCTAACCCAGTATTTCGGGGAATCGGGAAGAGCTTCAAACGCTTTGTCAACATCGTCTAGAGTTTCCAAAGGAACCGCCGAAGCAGTTTTTACATTTGCTTTATTTAATTTTAAGAACATGCTGTGTTTGTCTTGGCATGTTTCAACGATATCGTGTTCTGGCAAAAAAACTCGGCAATTTAATTGATCTCTATTAAGAGAAACGGCGTTGACTTCTCTATCGCTTTGCGGAACCACCATGTCAATTTTCTCTTTTACTATTAAGTCTTGTAAAGCAGATAGATAATCTGGCTTTGAAGATTCTGGAAGTAGAAATGTTTGATCAGCTGTGGATTTTAATACCGAATGATGGAGACAATTTGATCCTAAAATTCTTGTTTCCATTTCGCTTTTTCGCAAAGAGTGGATTACGTTATTGCCTCCTCCGGAGCCGGCTCCTTGAACTAAGATCGTGCGTTTCATTTTCACCTTGGTAAATTGATTATTCTTCTAAATTAAACGAATCAATTGTTTTTTGAAAAATTATTTTGCCCAACTGGTCGCAAATTTTAATTGGTCTGGATTAAGATAGCTTTGAGTTGCGCAATTTTCGGGCTTTTTGCATTCTTTTCCTTCTTAAAAATTTGACAGGCTTGTCTTTAACTTGAGGGTTTTTCAAATTGGGGAGGTTAATACATCATTCTTGAATCTTTGTAATATTTTATTTCGATTAGATTATTTGAAGGGTCTTTAATAAAAAAAGAGCTATGTTCTTCAGGTTTTCCTTTAAAACGTGTAAAAGGTTTTTTAAAAAAACCTATTTTGCGAGCTTTTATTAATTTTAATAAATTATCAAATTCAAACTTCTCTTTGAAAGTAATTCCAAAGTGTCTCGGATAAATTTCAGGTTCTAAATCTATTTTTTCCGGACATAAATGGCAGACTATTTGATCTCCAAAAAAATCTAGGGTGATTCTATCATCGTAACGACGGGCAAGTTTAACTCCAAGTTTACCCAAATAGAAATCTTCCGTTTCTTTTAATGATTTACAAGGAATAGCTAAATGGAATACGTTATTTGGGTTTCTCATCTTTTTTGGATTCGAAAAGCAAAAGTGTGTCGGATCTCAAACCTAATCTTAATGTTTCTAAACCAATAATATCATTGAAGGAAATATTTGCCAAATTGACGTTATACCCAATTCGTTCAATAAAATAAGTTTGAAGATCTTTATTAGGAGCTTCAAAAATTAGATCTTCGGCTTTGATACCCGAACTGATGATTTCTTCAATTAGCCCATATCTAATTGCCCCATTTTCACGACAAATTCCACTTTTTCCGCTTTCTCGGGCTTCGGTAATAACTTTTTTAGCTCCCGCTTCAATATCTTCTCGAATGTATTTAACCCATTGAGCAGGATGCATTTTTAGCGATTTGTCTACATCCTTATAACCTACTTCGCTGAATACATAAAAATTTTTAGAAAATTCCTGAATATGTTTGCATTTTTCACTGTTTGAAATATCAACGGTTCCATTTGAAATTTCTACATATTCACAATGGTATTTTTCCAAAAGTTGATGATATTCCTTTAGTTTTCCTTGAAAGAAAAACTTTTCAAAAAGTGTACCGCCAAAAAAGTACTTTAAGTTGATCGATTTTAGACAATTTATTTTTGCTTCAAGACACTCTGTAACTAAGGAAGTTCCCCAACCAAACTTAATATAATCGATTAAGGAATGGAAATTGTTTACATAATCGGTAAATTGATTCAGAGGTAAACCATTATCTAACAAAACTGTAAGTCCCGAATTTCTAGGTTTTGATTCTCTGTCGGGAAGGTCAAGAGGAGAGTCCTTCATAGTTCAGCCTTTATTAGGTAGGGGTTTTGGTTATTATTTTGAGCCAAAATGGCGAAATTAGATTTTATTTCTTGTGTGCAAAAGTGAATATCTTCCTCTTGAAATGCTTTATTGGAGGGATCGAAGAATTTTTGGGCAACTTCTGATTTTTTAATTCTCTCAATAACTTCATTAGAATTTATTGCATTATTTTCGAAAATAAGACTTTTTATATATTCAGCGCATGCATAATCATCGTCGCTAGTAGGATGTGAAGCTACTAAGTTTATATTTTTCAAAGAATTATTTTTAGAAATTTTATGAATATACTTTGCAGTATTATAAGCGCATGTAAATCCAGTTACTAAAGTGTATTTGGAGTTCAAACAGTTTAAAGCGGCTTGGACCCCATTAGTTGTTCTTTGAATCAACGTTTTATTTTTTAAATTGTGATTGGCTAAATTAACGGGCGAATTGCTTAAATCAAAACCTTCAATAGGATATCCTCCAACCTCTCCCGCTAATAGGAAATCCGGATTTTTTTCCTTAATTTTTCGAGCCGCCTCAACTTCCCCAATCAAAATTATTTTTTTTACCCCATTTAAAAAAGCTTCATGGGCAACAGTAAATGCTCGGATTACATCAATTACGACATTTATTTCCGCTTTAATTGAAGGAGTTTCTTTTCCTTGAAAAATATTAACTTTCAATATGCTACTTTAAAAATAATTAGTGATTTTATGTTTTGATAAATATTAGTATTTAAAGCTTAAATATCTCAAAAATAGAAGAATGACTTTTCCGTATTTAAAATCAGGTTTTCGAGGCGCGATTAATTGAAGTTTATTGAATTATAATAGATTAGGGATAGGTAGATTAATGCTACTAAACGACAAATTTACTAGGAAGAGTATCTCTGATAATCCTGAAAATCAAGTGGAAATGATTAAATTTAAAAGCGGTTTTAATATGTTTTCAATTCCTCTTGCCCACTAAATGTTAATTAATATTGAATGAGCTCATTTTTTATCCGAAAGGGTTTTTGTGGTTTTATTTAATTTATCGATTAAAGTTTTACGATCCCAGACAAACTTTTTTTCATGTTTTTTGAGGATACAAAATTGTTATTAATTGTTTCCAATTTATAAAAGACTTCGTAAAGGTCTGCTCGAAATTCCGTTACTGATCGATCAAAATGAAATCTCAATTATAAACTTTAATAACTTAAAAAATACCGTTAAAGTTTTGAAAAAATTCTCGATGATGTAATTCCAATAGACCTTGGTCAAATAAAAAATACAGTGTAATATATGTGAAAGTTTAACTTTTAAAGAATTAAGCTGCCTAAATTTCTCCCTGGTTTTAACTAAATTGGCTTCACAATCAAAATAATTAAAGCTTTATTAATATAAGACTTTGCCAAACGTTTTATCATTTACTCTTATCCGTTCTATTAATATTTGAGGAGTATGATGCAAGTTCCCTTCGTTGATTTGAAAAAACAATACGTTTCCCTTAAAAGTGAAATTGATTCCGCAATTTTAGAATTTATAGCGACTGGATGGTTTGTCGGAGGCCCTGCGGTAGCCGATTTTGAATCGGAATTCGCTAAGCTTCATAATGCAAAACATTGCGTCGGGGTCAATTCAGGAACTGCCGCTCTTCACGCTGCATTATGGGCTTTAGACGTGGGACCGGGCGATGAAGTTATTGTTCCGGTAAATACTTTTATCGCTACAGCTGAAGCTGTTTCTTTAACCGGCGCCACTCCAGTTTTTATCGATCACGATGATTCCTTTAATTTAGATACCAAATTATTACGACAAGAACTCGAAAAGCGAAGTAAAACAGGGAAAGTTAAAGCGGTCATTCCTGTCCATTTGTACGGAAGGCCATGCGAAATTGACGTCGCTAAATCCATTGCGGATGAATATGGCGTTAGCGTTGTGGAAGACTCTTGCCAGGCGCATCTTTCTTATTTGTCGCCCGATGGTGGAGCGAGTAAAAACTATGTTGGTACAACAGGCGCGGCGGGAGCTTTTTCGTTTTATCCGGCTAAAAACCTCGGAGCTTTCGGCGATGCCGGAGCCGTAATTACCAACGACGATGGATTGGCCGCAAAAATGAGGAAAATTGCCGATCATGGATCAGGCGCAAAATATCAGCATGAATTTCCAGGTCACAATTATCGAATAAGTGGAATACAAGCGACGATTTTGAAAATTAAATTAAAATACCTACAAGATTGTACTGATAAGAGGAGAGAAAACGCTCGATTGTATGGCGAGGCGTTACGGGACGTTGAAGAAATTGATACGCCTGAAGAAGCTGAAAATGGTTGTCATGTATACCATCTATACGTTATTCGCGCTAAGAGCCGGGATCAATTACAACAATTTTTGAAAGAACGCGAAATCGGCTGTGGATTGCATTACCCAACCCCCTTGCACTTTCAACAAGCGTATTCAAGCTTAGGTTATAAAGAGGGAGATTTTCCAAAAGCTGAAAAATTTTGCGGTGAAATATTATCCTTACCAATGTTTCCGGAATTGCAACCGGAGCAAATAAAGTATGTCGCCGATTCAATCAAAGAATTTTATAGTAAAAGCGTTTAAAGAGCTTTATTTTCAGCATCTAGGTTGAGTTTTCTACTTTTGCGCTCTTCCTTGAAAAAGTTGTTTTTTTCTGATAATTTCAACTTTGATAGTTTTTTAAGTAACGATCCAATCGCTTACACTCTTTGGAAACTTCGGTAGATATTAGTAGTTTCATAAAATAGAAATTTATCCTCAGGTTCCGAAGTTAAATCCCTGAAAAAATTTATTTTTTAATAGGCTCTTATAGAAGGTAATCAATATCGTCAGAGTTGGTTATCAATGGAGATTTTATGTTTCGTGTTGGTTTAATAGGATATGGTTATTGGGGGCCAAACCTGGCCAGAAATTTCCAAGCTAACCAGAAAGTTACGTTAGTTCGAATTGCAGATTTGAGTGAAAAACGTCGAAAGGAAGCGCAACGCTTTCATCCTCATACAGAGATAACCGACGACGCAAAAGCGGTCACAGAAGGCAAAGATATCGATATTGTGGTTATTTCCACTCCTGTTCATACTCATTATGAGTTTGCTATAAACGCTCTTAAAAATGGGAAACATGTTTGGATAGAAAAACCTATTGCCTCCAACACTCAGCAAGCCGAGGAAATTGTTGAATTAGCCGACAAATCTAACCTTGTCGCCATTGTCGATCATACTTTTTTGTTCACCAACGCGGTTAGGATGATTAAAAAATATATTGATCATGATGATTTTGGCGACTTGCTGTACTTTGATTCGGTTCGTATTAACTTAGGGTTATTCCAACACGACGTCAACGTCCTTTGGGATCTTGCGACTCACGACCTTTCTATAATGAATTATCTTATTGGGTCTTCCCCAAAGACGGTTAGCGCAACCGGTAGTACTCACTACAACAAAATGGTAGATGTTGCGTTTTTGACCTTAGACTATGGCGACAACCTTTTGGCTCATGCTCATGTTAATTGGCTATCTCCTGTTAAAGTTCGTAAAACGATTCTAGGCGGAAGTAAGCAAATGCTGGTTTGGAACGATCTGGAAAGAGAAGAAGCAATTAAGATTTATAACAAGGGCGTAGAAATGAAAAGTCATGACGAAGGTTTGGACATGATTGCAGAATATCGTATAGGCGATATGTACGTGCCTGTAATACCTCAAAAAGAAGCTTTGGGGGCAGAGGTCGCTGAATTTTTAGACTCTATTGAAACCGGAGCAAAGCCGATCAACGACGCGGCCACTGGATTACGAGTTGTTAAAACTCTTGAAGCGGCGGATAAATCTTTAAAACTTGGCGGAGCTCCCGTTGACGTTTAGAGAGTCGGTGGGATCTATTTAAAATCGTTATTTCCCTAACCTTTGTAAATTGAGAGAAGTTTCATGGAAATGTTTCAGGGAATTGCCTCAGACGTTAAGTTGGGCAAGGATGTAAAGATCTATAACTTCGTCAACGCCTATGGGTGCGAAATCGGCGACCGCACAAAAGTCGGTACTTTTGTTGAGATCCAAAAAGGAGCTTCTATTGGCGTCGACTGCAAAATTTCTAGCCATAGTTTTATTTGCGAAGGGGTGACAATTGGCAATCGAGTTTTTATTGGGCATAACGTCACATTTATAAATGATAAATATCCAGCCGCCACTAATCCAGATGGATCTATGCAAACCGACGAGGATTGGTCTGTCGTTCCAATAGTCGTCGAAGACGAAGTTTCAATTGGTTCAAGCGTAACAATACTTTGCGGCGTTACTATAGGGAAGAAAGCAATTGTTGGAGCGGGTAGTGTGGTAACTAAGGATATTCCTCCATCTCAAGTTTGGGCGGGCAATCCAGCTCGATTTTTGAAAAACGTAGAAACCGGATAATTAAAATGTCGCTTCAGGAAAAACATTGTCTAGTCACTGGCGGGGCGGGTTTCATTGGTTCGCACCTTGTAGATAAATTAATTGAAAAAGGTTGTCGAGTTAGAGTTCTTGATAATTTAAGCAACGGAAAACGCTCGAATATAGAGCATCACGACGGCAATAAAAATTTTGAGTTTATAGAAGGAGATGTTGCGGATCAAAAAGACGCTAGTTCCGCTTTGGCGGATATAGACATTGTGTTTCATCTGGCTTGTTTGGGTGTACGGCATTCCCTATCTTTTCCTTTGGAAAACCAACGGACTAATGGAACGGGGACTTTGGTGATTTGTGAAGCCGCCCGACAAGTTGGCGTAGAAAGATTGATTTATTGTTCTAGCTCTGAAGTTTACGGAACCGCCGAGACCGTTCCTATGAACGAAAATCATCCGACAAAACCATCTACGGTTTATGGAGCAAGCAAGCTTGCGGGCGAAAAATACGCTTTGGCTTATCATGAAGCTTATGGAATGAACACAATGGTAATTAGACCGTTCAATACTTATGGTCCGCGCTCCCATTACGAAGGCGATTCTGGAGAAATGATCCCGAAATCTATTGTTCGAGCTTTGGGTGGAAAAGAAATATTAATATTCGGAGACGGAAGTCAAACAAGAGACTTTACGTACGTAGAAGATACAGCTCGAGGTTTGATAGCAGCGGCAGAGTCTGAAAAAATGACCGGAAAGGTTTTTAACATCGGTAGTCGATTTGAAATCTCTATAAAAGATTTAGCGCATAAACTGGTAGAAAAAGTTGGTAATCCAGACGTAAAGATGACTTTTACAGATGATCGACCTGGCGACGTTTTACGCCTCTATTCCGATCCTTCCGCATTTATGGAAATCTCTGAATGGATTCCGAAAACGGATTTTGAAACAGGTTTAGATAAAACCATAAACTATTTTCGCAACCATCCTTTTGGTATTGATAAGTTAAACCAATTGGAAGTTGGGCGAAATTGGAAGATTTAAATATGATCCCCTTTGCGCGGCCCAGTTTAGGCGAAGAAGAAGCCGCGGCCGCTCGCGAAGCGATTCTTTCGCAATGGGTAACCCAAGGACCTAAAGTAAAACAATTTGAAGCCGACTTCGCCAAATTTGTAGGAGCTTCATACGCATGCGCTGTTTCTAGCTGTACGACTGCTTTGCAAATGAGTTTGAAAGTCGTAGGCGTTGGATTAGGCGATGTTGTTATAACTGTTAGTCATAGTTTTATTGCCACTTCAAATTCGATTCGATATTGCGGAGCCGAACCTGTTTTTGTAGATATCGATCCAACAACTTACAACATGTGTCCAGAAGCGCTAAGTAAGTTTTTGACCGAAGATTGTGTTGAACGTAACGGACAATTGTATTTCAAATATTTAGATCGAATTGTCGCCGACGAATCTCCTCTAAAGTTTTTGAGTGAACTGGCTGGAGAAAACTCGTCAAAGCTGGGGAGAATAGCCGCTATCCTTGCGGTGCACCAAATAGGAGTACCCTGCGACATTAAACAAATTGTGAAAACCGCTAAAGAGTTTAAATTACCAGTGATTGAAGACGCCGCTTGCGCGATTGGTAGTGAAATTTCTCTTGATGACGGAAAAACTTGGGACAAAATTGGAAAGCCCCATGGTGAGATAGCCTGCTTTAGTTTTCATCCACGTAAAGTAATCACAACCGGAGATGGAGGCATGCTGACTACCAACAATTCCGATTATGATTCCAAGTTTCGGTTATTGCGGCAGCATGGCATGAGTGTACCCGATACCGTACGCCATAAATCAAAAGAAGTTATTTTCGAAGAGTATTTAACAACGGGTTCTAACTATAGAATAACCGATATTCAAGCGGCGGTTGGGATTGAACAATTAAAGAAGCTTGAAAATATTGTTAAAGAACGCATAAATTTAGCCGCCCAATATGAAAAGCTTCTTTCCGATATTACTTGGTTAACTACTTTGAAAAGTTCGGATACGATTCGCTCCAATTGGCAGAGTTACCCTGTTCGTCTTCTTGAAGACGCTCCTCTCAAGCAAAAAGCGTTTATGCAATACCTTCTTGATAATGGAGTTCCCACTCGGCGAGGTATCATGAATGCACATCAAGAGTCTCCGTACAAGGGTTCCTGGAAAAATCTAAAATTTTCAGAAGAAGCTCGCGATAATGTTGTCCTCCTACCTTTTTTCTTGGGGATGACAAAAGAAGATTTAAATACTATTTCTAAAACGATACATAAGGCGTCGTCTTGCTAGATAATTTTTTGCTTTCCCGCATGTCAAGCTCGGTTGAAGCCGCTGTCGCGCGTTTGCAAATTGATTTAAAAGGTATGACTGTTATTACCGAATGCGCTACAGGTATATATGCGTGCACTCCAATACTTGCTTTGTTAGCAGGCGCGGAAAAGGTTGTTGCTTTTGGAAAGGATAGTAAGTTTGGTTCTTTTAATGAAGCTTGCGCCGATGTTTTAAAACTGGTTGATGGTTTGTCTTTAAACCGAGAAACGCTGGAAATTGCAAATGATCCTACAAAACTCGAAAAAAGTTTGGAACAAGCAAATATAGTCACCAATAGCGGTCATCTTCGCCCGTTAGATTTAAACAAAATAAGCAAAATGAAATCAGGATGCGCTATTCCTCTCATGTATGAAGCTTGGGAGTTTCGGCCAAAAGACGTTGCTCTTGACGCATGTAGCCAATATAGCATTCCAGTGGCCGGTACAAATGAGAGGCATCCCGACATTGGAGTTTTTGAATACCTTGGTCCCGTTGTAGCTCAAGCTTTACTAGAAGCTGGCTTAGAGGTTGTTGGCAATAATATTCTTTTGATTTCTGATAACGATTTTGGCCCTTATGTAAAAAAAACGCTTACTGGAATGGGCGCTAATGTACTGGACCAATCAAATTTCTCCAGCCATGCTACCGACGCGATTGTTTTTGCTCATACGCCTTCCATTTCTGGTGGAAACCTTGATCTCATGTCGTTGAATCTACCTAAAAAACCCTCAATATGTTGCCAGCTTTGGGGAGATGTCGATCGTTCTTATTTTGAAACGCAATGGCTTCCTGAGCAAGAGCCTGAACCCGGGCACATGGGACTTATTCTTTCTTCCTTAGGAGTTGAGCCGATAGTTAGGTTGCAATCAGGCGGATTAAAAGTTGGTCAAATTCTTTTCAACGCCCGTAGTAAAGGAAGTTCTGTTGAAGAAGCGCTTTCTCTTGTCGAAAAAGAGAAGTACGGTATGCGAGTTAATTAACTTTATCCAATTTTTAAATGAATCCCATAATAAAAAAAATACTTCAATTAGGGGTCGCTTTCGGGTTGCTTTATTGGCTTGTCGTTTCTAATCGGCTTGATTTTGGAAAATTTTTAACTCTTAAATTTAGTTTGCCGTTACTAGGCGTATTTGTTGGTCAGTTAGCTATGTTGATAATTACGCTATTACGTTGGCAATTGTTATTGCGTCCTCATGGTATTTATTTAAATTTTTTTGAAACGATGCATCTCGGTTTTATGGGATATTTCGCTAATATTTTTGTGCCAGGTAGCCTGGGTATTGAAGCGATACGGTTTTATCATCTATCGAAATGTGAAAATTTAGCGTCCAGGAAAAGTCTAATTGTTTCCAGTATTATCATGGATCGCTCGGCGGGACTTTTGGGGCTTATGCTTATTGCTCCGATTGCTGGCGCTCTTTTTATGTTTGTGGAGGGCAACCAGAAAAATCTGGAATACCTTTTATGGTTTAGTTTGTTGCTTTTATTGTTCTCAGTGGTTGGATTGGCTTTAATATGTAGCCGAAGAGGATTTAAAAAGTTGCCGTTTTTAAAACGAATTAACGCAATAACGAAATTTGCGTCTGCAATGCAAAGTTATCGCAATTATTTGCCCACTTTAGCGGCTTCTCTTTTGTTGTCAATTTTAGGACATATATGCGTTATTTTTGCCGCCTACTTTAGCTTCATGACCTTTGAGTCCCTGGTCGGCCCGCTTATTGTTTCCTGCGTAATGCCGTTTGTTATTTTGTCTCGGGTGGTTCCCGTTCCCTTAGGATTAGGAGTTAGCGATACTGTGGGGTCTGAGATTTTTTCTTTGTTTAACGCGGCTCAAGGAGCGGAAGTGGTAATGCTTATGAGGGCCGTAGTAATCTTTCTTTCTTCATTTGGTGTCTTTTTTTACATCAAAACGTTTAAGCCTGAACTGGTGTCCTTCCAGAATGTTTCAATTGTAGAAGAAAAGTGATTTTTTATTAGTTGAGTGAATAGAAAATATTTTAGAATTTATTTTTCTCCTTTATATAATTTCCTACCTTAGTTTTTTCCTTTTTTGAGTAATTTTTAATAAATGGTCTCCTGGTTAATGGCCAGGTCATTTTGACAATTTTGACACGTACCCTATCCTTTCTCTCCTCTAAATAGCTGAATTGATTCGATTTTTAATTATAGGACCCTGACCCAATCACAATAGGTAGGGAACTTTATTAAAAAAACCAACCTCAAAATAATCAATTGTAAACAATAAAATCTCAATTTGTTTTCATAAGCATACCTATATTATTTTTTGTTTAATTTGATATCAAATGAAATTTTTTTCTTCTTGATAAAAATAATCTTGGATTAAGCGCCTAAAAGCAAAATCCAAAAATTTTTAATTGTTTAAATAAGGAAATATTAATATGATCGATCAAAAAACCGTTAATCGCGATTACTCAGTGCC
>JAYOZP010000015.1:0-55738 GCA_038154245.1 Nitrospinales bacterium
CCTCATTTTATAAGGTCTGCTCGTGGCCAAAAACAATTTTTAGAGATCCCCTTAATTAGATTTTGAGTGGAATGTTATTTGTTATTCCCGTTTTTAAAAGCTTATTTGCGGATTTTAGTTGAAAAAACAAAACAGCGTTTTGAAGAGAGATCTGAATTTTTATACCTGTCTAGGTAATTATTTTTATGAATTGTGTAGAGTAGGCAATTGCCTGTTAATCCTGTAACTAAAGGAGCAATCCCTAGGGCGAACATTATGTTACCTAATTGATTCCCAAAAAACATTCCCCATCCAATAAAAAGACTTCCAAAAAATATTCTCACTAATCGCTCTTTTTCTCCTATATTGCTAATCATTATTTATGTTCCTTATATAGGGTTAATAATTTTCGTTTGAGCAAAGTTACTGTCGATTTAAATCCATTTTATTAGCAGATTATTACCCTAGTATTAAATATAGGTGTTAAATAAAAAATCGCCAGTTGAGCTATATAGATGAAGTAAACTGACTAAATCTTTTTTGGTGGAATTATTACGTGCCCTCGAAAAACTTATTTTGAATAGCGTTTTTCTGGGTATGAAGACTTAAGGGTAAAGTTAAGAATCCAAAGAGAGTAGTTATAGTTTTTTAATTTAGACTTTGAGGTGGAGTTTTAGATTCTACTTTTGTGACAAAGTGGTTTAGATTTTCACGCAGAGAAAACTGTTTTGCAAATTGGCCAGCTTGTTCTTTGCTATCAAACTTTTCTACGTTCACTTTATAAAGTACTTGTTCATCTTTTTTTGATGGAGTTATGAAAGCGGAGTATCCTTTACTTGCTAAAGTAGAAATCATTTTTTGGGCGTAGACCTTGGTTTTATAGGCGCCCACTTGGACGGTATAGACAAACGATTTAACGGTTTTAATAATTGGATTTTCTTCCTTAAGGTCTTCCTTAATTTCGTTTTTAGCCTCGTTTTTTTTGATTGGCTCTAAAGTTTCAATTTTAGCTGTTTGATTCGGAGATATTTGAATAGGAGAAGTCGCTATTTCTTCTATCGCTCTAGCCGAATTTGGGGCGATTTGTGGCGAATTGAAAAATTCTCCTTCTTCAGCCGATCCGGGTTCTTCAATCAGAAAGGTAAGCTTTTCGGTTAGCTTATGGATTATCTTATTTAAATTTAACTTATTTGTAACAAGTTCTACAGGCGCTATTGCCGCAGCGAAAATGCCGGTTGGAAGTTTTCCAATTCCCTCAAAATCGGTTTCAGTTTGACTTGCAGTCCAAAGGATCTCACCCGTCCTTGTATCAGTTAAAGTGACTGAGGCTTTCAATTCAATTGAAGAATGGATCACTGCATAAGAACGTTCTACTTTTGACATAATTGGAAACAGGACTGCATCAGCGCCTAATATTTCTCCCAGCCTTACTGCGCTAACCTTTTTTAATTCATTTGGATCTAGGAGGTTATTTTGTTCTAGCAGTCCATCGACAATATAGCGTTCTACTAATTTAAACCTAGACCGTTCAAAGTTTGCGTACAAACTTTGCCGAAAAAGTTCCGCTGCCTCTTTTTGTTTTGAATCTGAAATTTGAACTGGAAGAATTGCAACTAAAAGATCTTTGGACAACTGTGTCATATTTCCAGATATTTTAGTTATTGGTTTTTGCGAAGAGCAACCTGTTATTGTCCATATAATTAAGGAGGATATAAATATTAAAATGCTAAACGTGGGAACGTGCTTTTGACGATTAATTTTTAAGTTTTGCATTATCGGGTAATTTAAGATTAGCTTTTTGAACTGGAATGGCCGCAGTAGAAAGCATTACTCCATGTAGAGCTTTTTTGCCAGTTAATCCTAATTCATCTCTTAGTCTTCCTATAATTAGGGCTTTTTGGAAATGATCTCTGGACTGAATTGAATACGATCCAGTGTAGAATCCTGCTTTAGTTTCTTTTAGAGGAATTGAGAATTTCCAACTACCGATATCAAATGAAGCCTCAAGCTTTGGTGTTCCTGTCAAAGTTACTTCAATGATATCTCCAGTTTGTAATTTTTTATTTGATCCTGCATTCGCAAAAATTCCGGAAATTGTTGGAGTTTTTATCTGATTTTGGGCAATTTGGTTTGGGTCCGGTATTTTTCGGACAACTTTAGAAGCAAACTGTTCGGCTAAATGGTGATAGGCTTTTTTGGTGTCTGAATTGGCCATTTGTTGGCGCACTATATCTACAATAGTTGGAGTTACTAGGCTTGATTGATCTATCTCTTCATGATTTAAATCCCATAGAGTTTCTCCGGTTCTTAAGTCGATCAATTTCATTTCTGCCTTAAGCCAGGTTTCGGCGTATATTCCTGCAGTAAAGTTATTTGAATTGAGTAATTTCCCTTGGATAATAGCGTCTACTCCTAGAGCGTTGCGCAATTTTTTCAATGGAAGTTTTTTTGAATAACTTACATTTTCAAGTTTATTTTTCTTTAAAATTTTATCGATCTTATTGAGAGGTAAATCGGAAAAACTTAAGTAGCTAAAGTAATTATAAAAAGCATTTCGCAATATCTTTTCAGTGCCTACTTCTATAAAATTTCCATCTTTTTCGGTGGTGAAGGGCAATATTGCTACTGAAAGAGGGTAGGAACTGAAAAGAGGTGATTTGTGGACTATTACCTTTGCCGCGCCGCATCCATTCGATAGGACCAGGATAAAAATTAAAAAAAATCGAAAAAGGTAATGGCTCATTTATTAGTTTGAATTAAATGAGTTAATAATAAGCACTTTATAGGCTTTAATTTGTTTAAATTAGCATAAATTAGATTAAATTTAAATTAATTATATTGTTTGGGTGTTTTTTATTTTCTAAAAGTGTTTTTGGGCCAATAGCTTTGGATCGTTTCGAAAATGGTTTTTTCTAAAAATAATCAACATTGATTTTGGATATATTAGTTAGGTTTAATGAGATAATCATTTTGAGTTTCTATATAAAATTCACGAGAATTTCATTTTTTATGTTAATTCGAAATTTATCTAAAGTTTTGTGCGGATTAGTATTGTTGTTTGTCGTTTCCTGTTCGCCGTCGGTTTCTAATTCTGATAATACATTCCGTTTAGCTTTACATGCCGAGCCTCCTACTCTTGATTGGTCTTTAGCGACGGATCATGTTGCATTTGATGTGTTAACAAATCTTATGGAAGGGTTAACGCAATACAATCAAAAAATGGAACCCATTCCGGCAATTGCAAAAAAATGGGAGTTTTCTAAAGACGGTAAAACGATCACTTTTTTCTTGAGAGACGACGTCCGCTGGACGGATGGTAAACCAGTTACTGCGATGGATTTTGAATATTCATGGAAGCGACTTTTAAATCCTGCGACTGCCGCAGAATACGCTTATTTTTTATTCGATATTGAAAATGCTTTTGAATACAACTCTGGGAAAATAAAAGATCCAAGTCTTTTAGGAATAGAAGTAGTATCGCCCACTATTTTGAAGGTTAGGTTAAAAAGACCAGTTTATTATTTTCCCTCAATAACAACTTTTATGGTTACATTTCCCCAACGCAAAGATTTAATTGAAAAATACGGCGATCACTGGACAGATCCTGAACACCTTGTGACGACGGGACCTTTTGCATTAGAGGAATGGAGACACGAATATAAATTAATTTTTAAATCCAACCCAAAATATTATGGCAAGCCGCCTAACGTTGAGAAAATAATAGCTTATGTTGTTGAAGAGACGACAACGGCATTAACTTTATATGAAACTGGAGAACTTGATATGGCGTTATTGTCTCCAATTTCTATCCCTCACTATAGAAAAAGTACCGAATATAGAACACTACCTCTATTAAGAGGCTATTATTATGGTTTCACTGTCACCGAAAAACCTTTCGACAACCCGCTAATTCGAAGAGCTTTTGCGCATTCCATTGATCGGTCTCAATTACCCGATATTCTTCAGGGGGGAGAAGTCCCCGTTTCCTCTTGGATTCCAGTTGGGTTATTAGGATATAGTTCAGATATTGGGGCAAAATTTAATCCTAAAAAAGCGCGTTCTTTATTATCTAAAGCTGGTTTCCCAGGAGGCAAAGGCCTGCCTCCCATTACGTTGGTTTACAATACTGATCAAACCCATAGATTAGTTGCGGAATATATCCAAGACCAATGGCGGCGACATCTAAATGTGAAGGTTGAATTAGATAGCCAAGAATGGAAGGTATTTTTAAGTCGTTTAAAAACGGATCCTCCGCAAATATTTAGGTTGGGGTGGGGAGCTGATTTTCCAGATCCAGATAATTTTATGAATTTGTTTCTTTCCACAAGTGGAAACAATCATTTGAATTGGAGCCACCTAGAATACGATCAATTAGTAGATCGCGCGGCTTTAGAAAGGGACCCCGCCGAAAGGAAAGAACTTTATGATAGGGCGCAAAAAATTCTTACCGAAAGTGAGGCGGTTATTATTCCTCTCTTTGTGACTGCAAAAAACCTTTTAGTCAAACCTTACGTGAAAGGTTTGGAATTGAACGCACTAGATCAAATTTTTTGGAAACGTATTAGTTTTATGAATGTGGTTGGTTAACCTTTGTTTTTCTGGGCGCTCTAGCGTCTCTTCTGAAAATATGATAGTAATAAGTCATGGAAATAAAAGCAAATAGCACACGAACCGCCGAGCGATTGGTAAAAAACTCCATTCGTTTATTTACTGCGGAGACCATATCTAAATTAATTGCGTTAGCGACACAAATAGTCGCCGCACGCTATTTAGGCGATAAAGGTTTTGGCACTTTCGCTTTTGCATTTTCAATAACGGGAATCCTGACAGTATTGGCAGATACTGGAATTAATACTTTATTAATTAGAGAAATTTCTAGGGAACCTGAAAAAGCCGATAATTATTTAGGAAATGCATTTTTTCTCAAAGCCGTTTTATCTCTAGGTATTTTAATCATTTTATTGGCTTTACCCGCCATTTTCCCATTGGATGAAGAAGCTCGTCTTGTGGTTTGGGCAATTGGTTTGGCCTTGCTGATAAATGGATATTCGGATACGTACATTGCCGTATTTCGGGCTTTTGAAAACATGTCTTTGGTTTCGATTCTAATGATAATCCAACGGGGTATGTTTTTTGCCGGTGGAATGGTTTTATTGTTAATGGATTATAAAGTTGTTCCTCTTTCTTTAGCGTTTTTAGGCGCAGCAGTTGTCAACCTATTTATTGTTCGATGGAAAATGAAGGCTCTTTACGGTTCCAGGCCCTGGGTTGTAGACCGCAAAAAAATAAAAGAAATTTTAGTTCTCTCCCTACCTATTGGCGGCACCATTTTATTTACTTACATTTATTTCCGCATCGATTCTGTAATGTTATTTTTCTTTCGCGGTGAGGCGGAAACTGGGTGGTATTCAGCTGCTCTAAAACTGATTGAAGCTTCCGTTATTTTAATTGCTGGAATTCGAAATGCTATTTTCCCGATATTGTCAAAAACTTATGCCGATCAATCAAAGAGCTTTGTCAGTATTTGGAGAGAAGGTTCGCGTTTTCTTTTGATGGTAAGTTTACCGGTTGCGGCGGCGATTTCATTGCTAGCTCCTCGCTTAGTGGAAACTCTTTATGGAACGGCTTTTGAGGGTACAGGACACGCGTTACAAATAGTTGTATTGGCTCTCCCATTATTATGTCTCAATGACATAGTTTCATATTTGTTAATGTCTGCCGACAAAGCTCCAAAAGTATTAAAAATTACCGGAATTGGGGCTTGTGTAAATGTTTTGATCAATGTGGTTTGTATTCCGATTTGGGGATATGTTGGTGCGGCGATTGCAACTTGCGCTACGGAATTATTGGTATTTTGCATTTATTTTAAAACTATCGGAAGTATTTGGGGGCCGAAAGATCTTTGGCCTCCTATATGGAGACCAATTCTCGCTGTAGGCGGTATGACGTTGGTTTTATGGGGAATGTTTTCGCTTCCTTTGTTGCCATTATTGATACTAGGTTCTGGGTCCTATTTCGTATTATTAATGGTTCTTGGAGCTTTTACGGAATACGATTGGAGAGTTGTACGTGGAGTTCTTGATTTAAAAAAGCTTCCTGCTGAAAGAAAAAATCCTTCTATTCCTTTTGTTTCTGATGGCGAAAAAACAAGAAAAATTTTGATGATTAAACTTGGAGCTGTGGGAGATTTGGTTATGGCTTCCTCGTTTTTTGATCAAGCCCGAAAGCGGTTTCCAGACTCAGATATTACATTGCTAACAGGTAAATTTTCTTACGAAAGTATCCGAAATAACCCATGTATTGATCGCTTCATACGAGTGGATGATAAGGTTTTATATAGAGGAGCTCCATTTGCTAGATTAAAAGAAGTATTAAGAATTATTCTAGATTTAAGAAAAGAAAACTTTGACCTAGCTTTTGTTATGCATAGAGCCTGGCCGTTTAATATGTTGATTTATATTTGTGGAATTTCTTGTCGTGTAGGATTTTCTAGAGGACGAGAGGGGTTTTCTTTAACGCATAGAGCGGTTCCTCGTACATCTAGAAATGAGAGGGAGAATTATTTGGATCTACTCCGTGTTTTGGGTATGGAAGCAGAATACGAAGGAAGTTACTATTTTGTTTCTGAAAATGAAGACTCCAGCGGTTGTAATTTTATTGAAACATTAGATTTGAAAGAAGGAGAAAAACTTATTGCTGTTGCTCCTGGAGGAGGTAAAAACGTTAAGTTGGAAATGCCCAATAAAAGGTGGCCGAAAGAATATTATATGGAATTGATTAGGAAGTTGAGCGCAGAGATTCCGTGTAAAGTTGTTTTGTTTGGGAGTTCTGACGAAAGAGAATTAATTAAAGATATTCGACGCCAACTTCCGCAGTGTTATGGGGCCACCGATTTGAGTTTAGGAGAAGTTGCTTCAATTTTTAAGAATTGCTCCTTATTTATTGGAAACGATAGCGGACCTCTTCATATCGCATCGGCGATGTCCACCCCTACCTTGTCATTTTATGGTCCCACTAACCCTAAGGATTGGGCGCCGCCTGGTAAAACCAATACAACTTTATATAAAAGCGTTGAATGCTCTCCCTGTTATGATAACGGAAAGTTCCCAGAGTGTTCTCATTTAGATTGTTTATATTCTATTTCTGTGGCTGAGGCTTGGGGAGAGGTGAAAAAGAGTCTAGAAATTATTCCAGCGACAAAAATATAAATGAAGTCTGATTGTTGAACAGGCTTTAGCTATGCTTTATAGCAAGTATATTAAAAGTATTTGCGGTTCCTAGAATGTTATTAGCAATAAAGGCTGGAATACCATACCTTCTTGCGCAATATTTCGATATTTTTAAAACTTTCATACCTTCTTGTTCTAGAATTTCTTCTAATTCTTTAGGATCGATTCCGCCAAATTGCCTTTGATAGTCGGAATATTCATAATCCTCTTCAAATATCGGAATTTTTCGAAAACGCATTTCTTTTTTGTAAATTCTTTCTTCAATTTCCGCGAGACGTTTATGTAGTCCATATCTAAGCGGGGAACATATTTTTTGTTTTAGCGGTTCAAAAAAAATTAGTAGAGGGCCTCCCGGGGATACTTTGGAGCAAAATTTTCTTACAGCGTTTTTAAAATCATAAAGGTGATGAAGTAATGCCGATACGATCATTCCATCAAATGGACTTGCATCTCCGTCGCAAAACTCAACGACATCGTTAACTATAAGTTCCGATCGATTTAATTTTTCTTTATCGATGTTTTCTCTTAACGCTTGAATCATTTCTTCTGACAAATCAACTCCCGTCATTTGGTAGCCTCTGTCCAACATGGGTAAAAAGACGTACCCAGAACCGCAACCAATATCGATGATTCTATTTTTTCCGGTTTCCAAGTTTTGGCAAAATGAATCAAGTTCCTTATTTAATATGTGATTTTGAAAGAAGTTAGTTTGCTCTGGATGTCGGCTTAAATATAGTTTATTTTCAAGAGCATGCACACGCCTGTTCTCATCAAGAATTTTTTGACGCAGAGAGTTGTCGTCTGTTGGGGAGGTCATTAGGACAAATGAGGCAGGAGGTAACTAAGCTAAATCTGCTTCGTAAAAAAAACGTTTAGGGGCTTTTTCGGTTACGCATTCGTTACAGTTGGTGCATACTTTTGGGAAATTGCCGTTTATGTGCTGGTCTCTTAGTTGATTGATTTTATGTCCGTGCCAAATATCCATGACGCGATCATTCCATGCATTACCGAGAGTTAGGGTTGCGTTATAATCGACGCAGCAAGGTATTACTGTGCCATCCCACAATACCGCAAGTTTGCCGTAGTCTTTTCCAAATGGTTCTGGGCAAACCTCTTTTCGTGGACTTTGAATTAATTCAGGCTGTAATCTTATGTGGTCTACAATTTTTTCCCAATAAGAAATAAATTCTTCAGCGTCGTTTTGAGTCGAATTTTCAACGGTAAAGACAACGCCCATACTTAGTTCAGGGCGCTTCGCATCTTTTTTTTCTTTTAATTTAATAATAGCTTTTTCAATTTTTTCTAACTCTACTCCTCTGACAGCTTTAAAAGTTTCTGCAGAACCGTCAATGGAAAACCGAATAATGCTAAGAGGACTATCTATGATCTTATCAATCATTTTGTCCGTTAGCAGAGTGCCGTTAGTATTCATTACGATCCATGGAACGCCTGCGTTATGGGCATAGTCAAACATTTTAAAAATGTCTTTATGTAGCAAAGGTTCTCCCCAGTTATGCATGCAAAGGTGTTCTAATCCGGGAGAATCATCTATGATCTTTTTGAATAGCTCAAGATCCATAAAGCCTTCTTTGCGTTCCATACCCTCTGTAACAAAGCAAAACCGACACCTGAGGTTGCAGGTATTGGTGGGTTCAATTATCAAAGAGGTTAAGTTTTTAACTTCCATTATTCGTATATTTTCTCGACTATATAGTCGGGTCTATTTTGAACTTGTAGATAAATACGTCCCACGTATTCGCCTAGAATTCCAATCGAGAGTAGTTGGACTCCGGCAAAAAAAGCAAATGCAGCCGAAAGCACTATAAAACCTTCGATTAGGATATCGTTAACAATCCGTTGAAACAATAGAAATGCCGTAACTGTAAAACCCATTATGGCGCCAAATACACCCATGTAAGTTACAAATCGGAGAGGGGTATTTGAAAAACCTGCAATTAAATCCCAAACTAAAACAACTAAATCAAAAAAACCGTATTTTGTAGCGCCTATTGTGCGGTTATGATGCTCCACTTCTATTTCTTTTGAAGGGACCGCCATCCAGCTAGCTAAAACCGCCATGTAACGCGATCGATCGCTACATGCGTCTATTTTTTCAATTACGCTTCGACGCATGGCTCGAAAGGAACTCAAATTTAATTTGAATCGATCGCCAATTATCTTTTCTCCAAACCACTTTAAGAGTTTTGATCCGGCAACTCTCCAAAACTCATCTTTTCTATTCTTTGAGACTGTGGTTATTAGATCGTAATCTTCACTCAAATTATCGAGTAATTTAGGAATTTCTTCAGGGGGATTTTGAAGGTCGGAATCGATTTGAACGACTATTTCCCCTCGACTCAATCTAAATCCAGCAAGAACTGCCGCTTGTTGCCCGAAATTCCGAGTAAATTGAACCACCCGCACATGGTTGTCGTTCTTTTGAAGCTCTTGGAGTTTGAAGGAAGATCCATCTAAGCTTCCATCGTCAACAAAAAGGATTTCGTACGATTTTCCCAAATCGTTGCAGATCGTTTTAATTCGCCGATAAAGTTCCGGTAAAACCGGTTCTTCATTAAATACGGGAATTACGATTGATAGCTCAATCGCTTTGACCATGCGCTGGTAAGTTTTAAGAGCGAGAGAAATTTGGAAAAAAGCAATTTTTTAGACCTAGTTGTCTGAAAAATATGCCAAGCTCGTTTTGGGTTAAAATAAAATTTCCGGTAAGCGTGTTTTTGAAGCTTTACCAACTGTACTGGGTCTACTTGACTTGCGTTGCTGTTAACGGCTGTAATTGAATAATCGGAAAAGCTTTTATTAGTAGATTCGCCTTCTTCTATAACCATTTCTCGTAAATCAGTCCCGGGATTAGGAATAACCAACGAAAATAGAGCTGTACTAAGTTCTAAATCGCATGCAAACTCAATGGTTTGGTTCATTTCATCTAAGGTTTCACCAGGAAATCCAAGCATAAAAAAGCCGTTAACGCCAATTCGAGCTTTAGCTAGTTTGCTGATAACCCCTTTTAGAATTCCAATATCCAGACTTTTAGAGATTAGTTTTTGAATCCTTAAAGAACCTGATTCGATACCCAAAGCGAGCCTATAAACGCCCGCTTTAGCCATTTTTTCGACCATTTCATCATCAATATAATCAGCTCGAATACCATTTGGAAATGCGATGCGGATATCAAGGTTCTTTTCCACAATCATATCGAATATTTTTTTTGCCCGTTTCATATCAATGTTGAAAGAATCGTCTAAAATATGGAATTCTCTAACTCCATATTCATTCATCAGAAACTCAATTTCTTCCAATACTTTCTCGGCAGATCTATAACGGATATCTTTCCCAAAAATATCGTGGCAATATATACAGGTAAACGGGCAACCTCTTGACGTTACTAGCGGCATGAAGCTGTCGAAAGCAGGAAGATATTCATGAGAGCAATCAAAGTTAAAGTAATCCCTAACATTCAAGGTTTCATAATCCTGATCAAGCCAGTTCAGATCTAGTATTTTTTCTCTTCCAGCTGTTTTCATGTATTGGCCATCTTTTTTAAAGGCAATGCCCTTTACTGTATTTAAGTCTTTATTGTCTTTTAAGGCTTCTACCAATTCCACGATAGTTAGTTCGGCTTCGCCGATTACCATTAGATCCACATTTGGGTCATGCAAAATGAATTCTGGTTCATGCGCACAATGAGGACCTCCAAAAATAATTGGGACATTGTGGTTTATTGCTTTGATTTCTTTGGCTAGCCTGAAAGCACATTCGCTTTCTACGGTCATTAAACCAATCCCAACTGCATCGGGATCGAATTCAAACATTGCTTTTTTGAGATCTGATTGTGGAGTTTCAGATAAGCGGAGATCTATTATTTTGGGGTTGTGTCCCTCACGTTTAAGAACGGTAGCCACAGCGACTAAACCTAAGGGCATCACTCTTGATATATCTTTGTCGTCAGTGTGAGGTCTCACCAACAAAATGTTCATAAAACTTTGCCTTTCATACCTTTAGCTTATATTTCTCTGACCAAATACCCTTTTATACTAACAGGAATGTTAGCATATTTAACTATTTAGATACAAATTCAAAAGAAAAGGTTTAGGTTTCATTTCTTAAGAAATTATAAATATGGCTATTTTCATTTAAAAGGGCTTCCGAACTTGTATTTTATCTAAAATACTCAATATTTGAGCCATTTATAAAAAAATTAAATTCTTATTTATCTAATATATCTATCGGAACCAAAAAAAATAAGATAAATATTTTTCCGAAAAACAGATTAAATGAAGTCGGAACAGTTTCTATTCTAATATTTTTTTGTAAAACGTGTCTGGATCGGAAGGATCGAATGTTTCGTTGACATAAACCATGAGGACCATGTCTTTATCCCCAATATTTTTTATAGCATGAATGATTGGAGGAGAAATTTTTACTGTTTTAGGTTCGTTTTCACCCATAATAACTTCCATTTCTTCGCCAGTATCAGGATCTTTTAGGAGTAATAACCCAGTCCCCGATGGCACACAGAACCATTCTATTTTTCGATCATGATAATGGTTTCCTCTAATTTTTCCTGGAGGAGCTACGGAAACAAAAATTTGTCCAAACTCATTGCGTTCTCCCATACCTTCGCCGCGTAAAACTTCTACCAGCCAGCCGCGTTCATCGGACCGTTTTTTTAATTCAGTAATTTCAATTTGTCGCATTTTTAAAAAAATCGAGAGTGTTATTGATTCCTTTTTTAAGGGAAACTTTAGGAGTCCAACCGGATTGAGCCTTAAAACGGGAAAAATCGCAACAATAGGATAAACCTCCCATATCGGCGTTTTTATTATATTCCACTTTTAACTCAGGCAATTGATGGCCGATTTGATTTAATATGGTTTTCAATGAAATAATTTTACCAGAGCTTACATTAAAAATTTTGACCCTTGATTTTATATTTGCCGACTTTATGAACGCTTGTACAATATCGTTCACATAGACGAAATCTCTACCCTGCGATCCGTCGCCATTTACTGCTAAAGGTTCTTGATTCACTGAACGATGGCAAAAAGTGGCGATCACGGAATTATAATTAGGGCGGCAGCCTGGACCATAAACGTTTGATAATCGTAATATTTTGCAGTCTAAACCCGAAGACAGCAAAATTTCTTCGGCAGAGAGTTTAGCAAAGCCATATAAAGATTCTGGCCTTGGTTTATCCGTTTCTTTTATGGGTCTATCAATGGGTCGGTAAACTTGGGAAGAAGAAGCGAAAATAATGCGAGGAGCCTGTTTAATAGATTTAAGAGCTTGTGTTAAACGATAAGTCCAAAGAATGTTTCCCGTTGCAATTTCTTCTTCGGTTCCACGATTAACTCCCGCTAAATGAAATATAACATCTACTTTTTTGGCAAAATCTTGAATACGCCCCATGTCGGGAAGCTTTTCTCCTCGCATTCTTTTAAATTGGAGGACAAAATGTTGTTTTTCAAGAGCCGATTTTAAATGTGACCCGACAAAGCCGGAAGCTCCTGTTATCCCAAATCTGGTTGACTTTGAAACCATTGTCGAATTTTTTGAATTCCTGTTTTTAAATCAGTTTTAGGTTTCCAACCCAACATGGATTCAGCCTTAGAATAATCACAGAGAAGCTTTTGTATTTCAGATTGAGGATGATGATGAGGGACGTATTTAATACGACCAGGATCGGAGCAAACCATGGCTGCTAAATCTTTAATAGCGACATCTTCTCCTAAACCAGCATTGATGACTTGTCCAATAGCTTTTTCATTACTAGCTGCTTTATAAAGAAACTCTACGCAATCCTCTACGTATAAAAGGTCTCTAGTTTGGGCGCCGTCGCCAAAAATTTGCAACTCTTCTCCATCTAATTCTTTTTTTACGAATATAGATACAACGCCGCCTTCCATATTATTTTTTTGGAAAGGGCCGTAAGTATTAAATGGGCGGCATGTTATTAAGGGTAGGCCGTATCCATGAAAATAGGATTCTGCCAATACTTCTGCTCCCAATTTGGATCCTGCATAAGGAGATGCGGGTTTTACGGGATGGTTTTCTGTAATGGCTCCTTTGTTATCCGCAACGTCGTAAACCATACATGTACCCATTAGCATTAGTTTTGTCAGGTTTGGACGACACGCTTCTAAAACATTATAGGTACCTTGAATATTAGATAGATAGGATTTCCCCGGGTTTTCGAGACTTTCATGAACATTAATTTGAGCGGCTAGATGGAAGACAATATCAGGTTTATCTTTAAAAAGTTGTTGGAGTTTGGGATTGTCTAAAATATCGCCAATAACAACGTCTCTTAATTTTGAGTCGTTTTTGAATTCATTGAGGTTTTCTTCTCGACCATTTTCCAGGTTGTCGATAACCCAGACATCCATACCTTCGTTAAGTAATTTTTTGACTAACCAGCGCCCGATGAAACCGGCGCCTCCTGTCACAAGCGCTTTTTTCATATTCGTTGTTTGTACCATTCAATAGTGCTTTTAAGCCCTTCTTCTAGTGAATATTTAGGTTCCCATCCCGTTTTTTCTTGGATGAGTTTGTAATCTGCTTCAAGCGACATTAAATCGGCGGCCCTTCCAGGTTCAAATTTGATTTCAGATTTTGAACCAGATAACCGCTTTATAGTTTGCGCTAAGTCTTTAATGGATGTCTGATTTTGAGTTCCTATATTGAAAACTTCTCCGGACAAACTTTTTTCTTTATCTATTACTAAGGAATAAGCTCGTGTAGCGTCTTTCACGTATTGAAAGTCTCTTGTCTGCTCTCCAGAGTTGTGGATAACAATAGGTTCATTATTTAATGATTTCAATATAAATGTAGAAACAACCCCAGCATAACCAGAAATATCTTGATTTTCCCCAAATGTGTTGAAGTTGCGAATAACGATTACGGGGTATTTATACCATTCGTGCATGGCTTTGCAATGTTTTTCAGCGGCCAATTTTGTAGCCGCATAAATACTTCTAGGAAGCATAGGATGGTGAATATCCATCGGAGTGTAAAGAGGGTTTCCGTAAACTTCTGGAGAAGATGCATATATCATTAGAGGCCATGTTTTAGTGCGAAATAGTACTTGCATCAAATGAAAGGTTCCCCACTCATTATTTTTAAAATAATCGTCTGCTCTTTCCATAGATTCTGGTATAGAAATATGCGCCGCCAGATGAACAAAAGCGTCTAATTCCATTTCGTCCAATTCTTCGGCGGTTAAGTCGTAGAATTTTTTTCTTTTTAAAATAAATTTTGATTCAAACTCTGAAGATTTTATAAATGGATCGTCTTCGAAGTACTCGCGTGAAAAATCGTCTACGCCAATAACTTTGTCGATGTCTGAGCGTTTAACTAACTCGTCAACTAAATGAATACCGTATAAACCTGCTGCGCCAGTAACTAAAACGTTCATTGTCTTCGCCTATTTTTTTAAATTGAACTTTCGAGGTATTTTGTTTTTTTCGTCGCTAAAGCAAACATTTAAAGGGAAAATTCCTGTTATCTGATTAAAATCTTGCCGTGGTTCTAAATTCCAATTTCTATTAGCCAAGCCCATTTCGAAGTTTATTACAGAATTGCCTGCTAGTCTTGGCCATTGGATTAAAGGGCGGCAACGGTAGTGATTTTCTAGGTCTGTTTGTTTGAATCTCGCTAATAGAAATGGAGGCGATATTATTAGTTTTTCTTTGCGTGCAGTTTGGACTTGTTTTCGAGACCAGCTAATATTTTCTGAGAACACAAGGTCTTCGACAGTTTTGAAAGCTAAAGCATACATAGGTTTGCCCTGAACAACTATTGAATTAATCTTTTCTTTGGTCAAATATTGTTTTATTTCCGATTCTTGATTTGAAATTTGGGATTGGCTCAACAATAAGGGAAAGTTATAAATAAAGGCTAATAATGGAATGCACCAAAGCCAGGCGTTAATTCTATAATTTTTTAGAAATTCAGCAAGAAAATTCCCCGATATTAATGCAATTAATGGGATTGCCAAGGCAAAAGAACGTGCTTGAGCCGTGTATTTAGAATTTATTAAAAATATGAAGACAACAACAAAAGGCAAAATGATTGAAATTTGATTAAATTTGAATTTTGAAAAGATTTGGATAACTCCAAAAATTAGTCCAAGCACAAGAACTATAAATATTGGAGCTCCTTCATTATTCCAGATAGTTTTTGTCCAAAATGAGAAATCAGAAACGCTGCCCCATATTGCAGTAGTGCTTGAAATAAGTTGAATAATAATTTGTTGAAAATAGCTGAAAACGACGTCGTTTTTTAAAGGGTCGTAGGGTACTTGAAGAACTTCTTTATATCGAAGGTAAACATGAGAAAAATTGAAAATAACCAAAGGAAACAGCATGGCGCTGAACAGGACAAAAATACGCAAGGCATTGTTCGATAGAGTTTTTTCCCAGGAAAATGAATTTTTTGTCGATGAATTAGATATTTCTGATCGGTAACTAAAGTAAATTTTCGCTACGAACGCTATTTCATAAGCTAAAAAAATGAAAGGTAGTAATCCTAAGTTATAATGACAACTGAAGGCAAAACCCATCGATAAACCCGACAGGACTAAAAACAATAAAGAAGTATAATCATGTTCTTCATAGGCTGATATATTCTGAGCCTTACCTTTTTCCCATTCTGGTCGGCTCCTCAGATAAAAGTAAAGAGCTAGCGTCCAAAAACAAACCGCATTTCCAGTAGACCCTGAAGTTCTTGAATAATAAATGTGCCAAGGAGAAACTGAGATCAAAGCTGCCGCAAATAAACCTGCGCGTGGCGAGTAAATTAACCGTCCAATTAAATAGACGACTCCAACACAGAGCAATCCTGTCGTAAATGACACAGCCATTGGAACAAAATTATTTAATCCAAATATTTTTGCAAATATCCAGAGTAAAAACATATGTCCCGGCTTTGCATGATACCAATGATATATGCCCTCGGTAATTGCATCGATTACCGCTTTCCAATGAACGGCTCCATCTCCATATATAATACCTCTAGTCCATAAGTTCGCTGATCGAAAATATATTCCCGCTATTATTAGGAGAATTAAACACAGGTTTTCAGTATTTCGAACCCATTTGGATTGGGATAAGTTCATTCAGGTATTTGGCTTATATAAAAAATGAGGCGTTACAAACAGGAAGGATAAAATGAGAAATTATTGAAACATTTTTTTACTAATATAACAAAACCTTAATCGTATCTACAAGAAAAAGGAAGTATTCTAAATTTATTGGCAGCTTTGCCTTAGATAATTGTGTAATGTATATTGAACTTCTAAGAAACTACAGAGTTACCCGCTAGAAATTCAAATGATAAAAAACGAAAGATTAACGATTTTCCTCCCTTTTTTTCTTTGCGTTTTATTTTTAGTCCCTTTGGGGTTGTTTAATCAAGAAATAGACCCATTTGAACATTCTAGTTTTTTTTCCTTAACCACCATAGACGCTGGCGACGACCAGGGATATTACGCATATTTAAGGTCGTTTTTTTTTGATGGAGATGTTGATTTCTTAAACGAGAGAAATTATGCCTATTATCTCCATTTAACCAGAACTAATTATGCATTAAACCTATGGCCGTGCGGCCCGGCTATATTGTGGATGCCATTTTTTTTGATGGGAGAGCTGGTTGAAAAAATAATAGTTTATTTAGGAATAACTCAAAAAACTTATGGTTATGGTTGGAGTCATCTGATTTCAACTGGTTTAGGAACTTTGTTTTATGTTTTTTGCGGATTTCTTCTTTTATATAAAACTATAAGCTCGATATTTTCAAGAAGAGCTGCGTTATGGTCCTGCTGGACTTTGTTTTTATCATCTCCACTTCCATATTTTACTTTTGTGCGCAGTCGTATGGGCCATTTTGCTGAATTTTTTACTTTATCTTTAATTTTGTATTTATGGTTTCGTAGGCCAAAGCTTGAGAACTCAATACCGTGGGGGCTTTGTTTAGGTTGTGTTTTAGCCTTAGTTGGTATGTCGCGTAATACAAATATTATTGTGGGTATTTTTCCTATTACAGCTTTCTTCTTAAGCGTTAGGTTTATTCCTAAGCAGTCGCAAAACTTTGAGGTTTTTATCAAAACTTGCGGTTCGATTTTAATGGCGTTTTTGGCAACGATTTCTATTCAAATACTTATTTGGATGATTTTGTATGGAAGTTACTACCCCGACGACCCTCATCTTAGTAAATTTAAAACTATTATTGTTCCGAAGAGTTCTAGTTTTTTATGGGAAAGACTGAGCGCTGTTTTTGCGGGTCCATATTTTGGGCTTGTGTGGTGCTTTCAGCCGTGGCTGATTGGGAGCATAGGTTTAATTTCAATGTCGTACAGAAAATTAAAAATAAAGCCTTTATTTGAAATTAATTTGCCCGAAGGGCTTGAATCAAAAGTTTTTAAGATTTTGGCAATCTTTTTGATTTTTTGGTCTTTCTATTTAACTTTGACATGGACATTGGCGGAATTTTCTTCCTATGGTAGGAGATTGTTGATTGCTTCTATTCCTTTCGTTGCTATTGGATTAGCGGCTTTATTCGATCGGGTTGGAAATAGGCTTTGGAAATGTGTTCTTTCCAGTGCATGTGTTTTTTTTGTTTTAATAAATATAATTCATATGATCCAATTTCGTTGGTTGGTTGATTATGCCGATCCTAATTACTCATTCCAATCCTTTAAAAAAATTCTAGAAATATTTTCAGCTCCTGGAGGAGCGCTTTCTACCTCATTTATCAAAATACTTTACTTAAAAAACATATCGTTCAATTCTTCCCTCGATTTCTTTTTTATAATCATATTACCTCTACTAACTTTATTTTTAATGTGGGGGGCTTGGAGGCTTTGTGGGTTTGGAAGGGAAGATATCGACGCCCCTCCTAAGTATCGAGCATGGATACCCATATTAACGATGGTGTTGATTGTTTTCTCTGTAATTTATTTGAATAAGAACCGGGTATATCATTCAGAAGCGTCAAAGAGCAATAGAGCTCAATTTGCTTCTATAATGCAAAAATATCCTGAATTTATTTTTGATAGCGGTTTTGTTGGCAATGAAGCAGACGCTTTAAAAGCAATTAAGTTGATGCCTAATTCTTCTAGAGCTATTTTTCAATTAGGATATTTTTATTTACAGCAGGAAGATTTATCTAAGGCGACCCGATTTTTAAAGAAATCCATTGAACTTGATAAACTAAATCATAGCGCCTATTGGGCAATGGGAATTGCGTTAAAGAAATCTGGACAATCTGAGTATATTAAATATATGAAAACGGCGTTAACAATTCAGCCGCATAGAAGTTATCGACTGGGTTATTTGTTGGAGGTTAGCGTCGATCATTTTCAGAAAGGTCGTTACACTGAGTCTGTCAAAGTTCTAGAAAAGATAATATGGTTGGCGCCAAATTGGGCGGTTGCTCATAAGAATTTAGCAATCAATTATTACTATCTTGAAGAATTTCAAAAATCAAAATACTACGCGGATTTAGCAAATGGTCAGGGCGCAGATGTAAGCGAAATTTTTAAGCTTTTGAACCCTGTTTTATAAATCAAAGCGCAATATATTTTTTTATTAAAGATGATCTGTTTTTTTAAAGAAAAAAGTTGTCGCTCTTTTCTTTTGGCGATTATTTTTTTAGTTGTTTTCTTCGTTAAGCCTTTAAACGCGGCTCCAACCCAAGATCTGTCGGGGTTTACCAAGGCTTTGCCAGGTTATCAATATAGTTTTCCTCGTGATTATTTCTCTCACGACAATTATAAGGTGGAATGGTGGTATTACACTGGAAACTTAAAAAACAAGAATGAAAGAGAGTTTGGGTTTCAACTTACTTTTTTCCGAGTTGCCTTAGATAATAAACAAGATGTTTCTAAGTCTTCTCGTTGGAGGTTAAATAATATCTATTTTGCCCATATGACTTTGTCAGATATTGAAAACGGAAAATTTTATTTTTTTGAAAGGTTAAATCGTGCAGGCTTAGGGAATGCGGGAGCGGAATCGGACCGATTTTTAATTTGGAATGAAGATTGGACTTTAACAAAAGATGGAGAAATTCAAAGCCTCGAAGCAATTCAAAGAGGATTTGGAATAAAACTAGAGCTGGAATCTCAAAAAAATTTGGTTTTTCATGGAGAAAATGGCGTTAGTCAGAAGGGAGAAGGTAATGCTTCTCATTATTTTTCTTTCACTCGCATGAAAACATGGGGAACAGTTTACTTGAACGGCGAAGAGTTCACGGTTAAGGGAACAAGTTGGATGGATCGCGAATTTTCAAGCAGTCAATTGAATGAAAAGCAAGTTGGTTGGGATTGGTTTTCAATTAAATTAAATAATCAAGTTGAGTTGATGTTTTATAGCATGCGCTTAAAAAATGGGGGAATTGAACCTCGCTCTTCCGGAACGATTGTGTTTAAGGATGGCGCGTATACCCATCTAGAATTGAGCGATTTTGATATAAGGTCAATAGCAAAATGGCGTAGCGAAAAAACAGGCGCTGTTTATCCATCTGCTTGGGTGATAACAGTTCCAGAATATGGAATTAATTTGCAAGTAAAGCCAAATTTTTCTAATCAGGAACTTTATGGTCTGCGGTCAATTGGCGGAGCTTATTGGGAGGGGAGCGTTTCTATAAAAGGAAAATATGATGGAAAGCCCACAAGTGGAAAGGGATATGTGGAATTGGTTGGATATGATAAAGCTTTGGATACAAGCCCTGTGAAATAAAAATATTATTTTTGAAAATTGAAGAACCATTTGAAAGAGTAGCTTCTGACGTTTTTTGACTCCGAAGATAGAATAAAAATTAAACTTGAATGATTGGCGCGATCGCTCTTGATCAGTTCTGTAACATTTCATCCTTTTTTTTCACATTTTCCCCTTCCTCTTTTTATTGCGGGGATTTTACTTTTAAGACTATCTCAAAAAACGGGTAACTCTAAAATGATGTCCGCCGCCAATTTTAATTTTAGTATTGGCCTTTTAATCTTAGCTTTAGCTGCGCTTTCAGGAATGATTTCTACAGATTTAGATTTAAGGACAACTATCGAAATAGAATCTCATCAAGGGTATTCGTTATTATCGGCTCTTTTTTATACGTTGAGCGCGGGTTATTCTTACGTTAAAGCGTTTTCTAAAGCCGCTTTTATTTTTTATGGAATAACTCTGTTAAGTTTAATGGCATCAATTTACTCAGGATACTTGTTGACTTTTTATTCTTAAGGGGACCTCTAAAAATTGTTTTTGGCCACGAGCAGACCTTATAAAATGAGGGACTGCGAGTTGCCTAAAGTAAAAATATCGAATTATTAGAGATACTCTTAAGTTAGCGATTTCCTAAATTCCTTATATTATTGTAATTTCTTAAGCGTTAAGCTTGAGATTTGGTTTTGAGGTTTTTTAACGAATATATAAAGGAACCCCATATGGAACCAGTGTCTAAGACTGTTTCTTTTTTCGGTTTTTTAACCGATAAAACCCTATGTATTCCACTGGGAGAGGTGTTTGCTCTTACAATTATTATTTCGTGTTGTCTTCTTTATCAAAAATATAAACTGGGGTTATTAATCACCTTTATATATTCATTTTATTGGGGGTTTTTGTTCAATAAAGGTCTTTTTGTAGACCTTTTTGGCAATACTTTAGAAAGCCTTATATTTTATTTGTTATTTGGATTTTTATTTTTAGCGGTGTGTTTATATGGTTTTTTTATCAAGGCGCAAAATTAAGTTTTTTTTGGTTAAAGCAATTGGTTAAATAATAAAAATAGGAGTTAAATTTTTTTTTGAAAATATGTTATATTCGGAACTTCAAAAAAATGACTTTTGTGTTTTGATAAGTTTTATATATGTTAATCGTATTTAAAGAGGAGCCTTTTTGCCCGAACTTGATGTCCTTGGAATAATAAAAGAAGATCCAAAACTTTCTTCTTTGCCTGAAATTTATTTTCAAATTAAGGAAGCGGTTGACAATCCTGCAAGTGGGTTTGAGGATGTTGAATATATTATTAAAAACGATTCTGCGCTTTCTTTCAAATTATTAAAGATTGTAAATAGTTCATTTTATGGATTTGAAGAAGAAGTTGAAGCGATATCGCACGCCATTTCTATTATTGGTACTGGTCAATTAGCTGATTTGGCGCTAGCGACAACCATATTATCTGTATTTTCAGATGTTGATCCGGGTTTAGTGGATATGAATTCTTTCTGGCGGCATAATGTGAGTTGCGGCATTTGCGCTAGAGCCATAGGAGCGTGGGATCAAAAATTAAATTCTGAAAAACTTTTTTTAAGCGGGATTTTACATGATATCGGTCGACTAGTTATGCTTGAAAATAAGCCGAGTCTCGTGAATAAAGCATTAGGTTTGCATAAGGAGACTGGTAGATTTTTGTTTCTATCCGAAAAAGAGTTATGGGGAGTGAACCACGCCGCCGTGGGGGCGGCATTAGTAGAGCATTGGAAATTACCGGCTTCTTTGGCTGAAATAACGCTCTACCATCATGAGCCTTTAAATGCGCCAAATTTGATTTACGAATGCTGTATTGTCTATGTGGCGGACGCAATTGTTAAGGCTATGGAGTTTGGTTCTAGCGGAGATTATTTTGTTCCTCTTATCGAACCAGCTATTTGGGATAAAATAAATATAAGTCCAAAAAACTTAGACGTTCTTTTGGATAGAGTGGAGACTCAGGTTTCCGACGTAATCGATTTTTTTATTTAGAGTGCGTAATGGATAAAGAAGATTCAAAGGGAAGATTGAAATTAGAAAGGCTCGAGGCTCGCAATAATTTTCTTGAGCAGAGTAATCGTTGGTATTATTACTCTCTAGAATTGTTAACCTCTTTGTTTGATCTAAATATGGATCGTGAAAAGAGCTTAGATTCCGATTATTTTTTAAAGATTTCATCAAACTACATTAAACAGATCTACGATTTCAAAGCGATGGGATTTTTTATTCCTGAAAATGTCGAAGGAAATTTTCGATTACAACTTTGCCATCCAGAATCAAAAGGCGAACTTTTACAAAAAGTAGCTAATTCTCTTATAGATAAGGGCATTTTTTCTTGGTCTCTGAAGTCTAATAAAGCTTTCAGAACTAAAGATTCAGAATTAAGAATTCAAACTGTTGTAAAAAGCCTATCTACTCGATCTAAAACGTTTGGAGTTTTTATAGGCGTTGTCGATTTAGAGGCAGATCAGTTAAATGGAAAGATTCTTAATTTTGTTTCTATCCTTTTAAATCTAGTGGCTTATTTAGTAGAAAAAGAAAATAGAATCGATTCGCGGGAAGATGAGAAAGTGTCGCGTGAAATTGTTGCCGACTATCGCAATGAGTTAGAGCGGCAAATGGAAAACCGAGCAGGGCTAACCGAAAGTCTTAAAAACCCAAATAAGACAAATGCTCGCGCTGATAATTCCGAAGTGAATGGCGATGCTGAAGGAGCCATTATTCTATGTCCTATCTGTAATAAAATTGGCGGGATTGAATGGTTAACTTCAGAATCTGGTTTTAAGATTGATCCCGATTCTTTGGTAAAAGATCTGGCTGGTAACGATCTTTTGAGAAGATATTGCCCAGAATGCGAGCGTGTTCGTCGCGATATAATTCTTTCTTTCCTTGATTCTCGTAAAAAAAATATTCCCCAAGATTAAATTTTATTAGATCGGTCGGTTTGTGATATTTTTTATTTGCAAAATATTCATATTGGGATATTTTGTTCTTTAGGGCGTTTATTATTGGTAATCCGAATGCCTTGCTTTTTTTTTATTAGTAAGTTCGGAGAAATCAATGATTTTGGAGTTTGAATAAAATCTTTGCTTTCCGGTTTGATAATTATTTAGTATATAAGGGTTTATGTGAGAGCGGAAACCCTATAGTTGGAGCTGAAGTTGATATGTTTGGTCGATTAGACGCCTTTACGCAGTGGTTTGATAGTCATGCAGGGCTAAGTAAATTGAATGAGGAAGACGATCAATCTATTGATTGGTTGCGTTGTGTCCCTTTTGTTGGTCTTCATTTGGGTTGCTTTGCAGTTTTTTGGGTTGGCTGGAGTTGGGCGGCGATTTTTATATCGGTTTTTTTATATTTTATTCGGATGTTCGCAATCACGGGTTTCTATCACCGTTATTTCTCTCACCGCTCTTTTAAGACTTCTCGTTTTTTTCAATTTGTTTTCGCCATCATAGGAGCTTCGGCAGTTCAAAGAGGACCGCTTTGGTGGGCTTCTTATCATCGATTTCATCACAAGTATTCGGATACGGAAAAAGATATCCACTCGCCAAGGCAATCGGGATTTTGGCGAAGTCATATGTTTTGGTTTATGGGGAAGTCAAATTTTGTCGCCAAAAGAGAACTGATTGGCGATTTTATGCGTTACCCAGAACTCAGGTGGTTAGATAGGTTTGATATAGTTATTCCAATTTTTTTCGCGGCGGGAATTATTGCCGTTGGCAATTTTCTGAACTTTTATTTTCCGGAATGGGGAGTTAATGGAACTCAATTATTTGTTTGGGGGTTTGTGGTTTCCACCATTTTCTTATTTCATGGGACCTGTTCGACAAACTCGTTAGCGCATAAATTTGGAACGAAAAGATATGCAACTGGAGACGATAGTAGAAATAATGTTTTGGTTGCATTGATCACTCTAGGCGAAGGTTGGCATAACAATCACCATCACTATCCTAATTCCGTGCGGCAAGGTTTTTTTTGGTGGGAACTCGATATAACATATTTGATTTTAAATTTTATGTCCCGAATTGGAATTGTTTGGGATCTAAAAGAAGTTCCTGAAAAAGCTTTAAAAGCTTCCCTTATTTCAGAAAAGCGTTAGTTTTTGATGAGAATTGCTGTTGTTGGTACGGGGATATCTGGTTTAGCTGCAGCCTATTTACTCTCAAGCGAACATGATATTTGTGTTTATGAAGCCTCTGATTATGTTGGAGGCCATGTTCATACTATTCCAGTATCAATAGACGGCGAGGATTATGAGATTGATACTGGTTTTATAGTTTATAACGATAAAACCTATCCAAATTTTATCAAATTGTTGGATCGACTTGGAGTTTCATCGCAACCGACAAGCATGAGTTTTAGCGTTAAGTGCGATAAGTCAGGTCTGGAATACAATGGAACGTCTCTGAATGGTTTGTTTGCTCAACGAATTAATTTGTTGAAACCTTCGTTCATATCAATGGTTAGGGATATCTTAAGGTTTAATCGCGACGCAAAATCGTTTTTAAAAAATTCTACTGATGAAATAACTTTTGGCGAATTTTTAAAGCGTGGTAGCTATTCTAACGCATTGAGAGAGGATTACGCTTTCCCAATGGCTTCGGCAATTTGGTCGGCAAAGCCAAAAGTCGTTGAAAATTCAAATTTCCGATTTTTTGCAGAGTTTTTTGAAAATCATGGAATGTTAAATGTTGAAGATCGACCTGAATGGAGAGTTATTACCGGCGGTTCAAGACAATACGTGCTTCCTCTTATAAATTCTTTTAAAGATCGTATTTTCCTTAGCTCCCCAGTTCAGAAAATTTGTCGGAAGGCGGATGGAGTTGAGGTGATAAGTGAGGATAACGAAAGCAAATTTTTTGATCGCGTAGTTATTGCTACCCATAGCGACCAAGCTTTGAAAATGATTGAAGACCCGACGGAAAAAGAAGAGGAGATTTTAGGCGCCATTCCCTATCAAAAAAATATAGCGGTTCTGCACTGGGATTCTTCTGTTTTACCCAAAGAGAGAAGGGCTTGGGCAAGTTGGAATTATCGAAAACTAGCTAAGCCTATTGAAGAGACAACCGTGACATATAACATGAATATGCTTCAAACGCTTGACGCTCGAAAAACATTTTGTGTTTCGTTAAATATGGAAAATTTAATCGACCCAAATAAAATTATTAAAAAAATTATATACCATCACCCTATATATACGATGGATAGTATCGCAGCTCAAAAACGGCATAAAGAAATCGATGGCGTGGATAAAATCCATTTTTGTGGAGCGTATTGGGGTTTTGGTTTTCATGAAGATGGTCTTAAAAGCGCGTTGGCGGTGTGTCGACAGTTTGGAAAGTCCCTTTAATGAACAGTTTTATATATGAAGGAGTGGTGAATCATATCCGATACTCTCCTGCCCGAAGGAAGTTTGATTATTCGCTATTCATGCTCGTTTTAGATTTGGACGAACTTCCCGAGTTGTTTGATCCGTATTGGCTTTGGTCGGCTCGAAAACGGAATTTTGCTCATTTTCGACGTAGCGATCATTTGGGAGATTCAAGTCTCCCGTTATCAGAATCGGTTCGAAATTGGATTTTCGAGCAAACGGGGAAAAAGTTTGACGGTCCAGTATTTTTGATGACTCATTTAAGTTATTTTGGCTATCGTTTTAATCCAGTTAGTTTCTATTTTTGTTTCGATCGCGAAATGAAATCGGTGCAAAGCATAATTGCGGAAATTAATAATACTCCTTGGGGAGAACAGTATTGCTATTTGCTTGATTCAAGCTTAGTTGAAGAAACGGATGGGATGAAAAAATTTTGTTTCAAAAAAGAATTTCATATTTCTCCGTTTATGGATATGGGATTAGATTACGAGTGGTATTTTTCAGAGCCGAACGAAATCTTTAAAGTTCGAATGGAAAATTGGAATCAGGGTGAAAAGTTTTTTGAAGCTAATCTTTTAATGAAACGAAAACCAATTAATAGTTTTTCGCTTGCTAGAGCTTTGATTAGATACCCATTGATGACGTGGAAGGTAAAAGCCGCTATTTATTACCAAGCTTTGTTACTTTGGTTGCAAAAATTTCCTTTTTACTCTCATCCAAAACATAGAATCCATGAGGGAGGTTGAGCGTGCAAACTGAAGAATTCATTACTCCCAAAGAAATAGAATTGACCGATGAATTAGTTACAACGTTTATCGACAAAATCGCTCGAAAACTGGTTTTGAATTATTTCAAAAACATAACCGAAGGAGAAGTCACCGTTATAGAAAAAAACGAGCGTATGGTTTTTGGAAACATGACTCATGAGTTTCCTCTTAAGGCGACTGTTAATGTTCAAAGTCCTAAAATGTTTTTGGATATAGCGGCCAAGGGATTAAATGGCGCCGGCGAAGCTTATATTAAAGGTCGATGGGTATGCGACGACTTAACCGCTTTAGTTCAAATTTTTACTCGCAACCGCGACGCCGCGAATAATATGGAAGGGGGGTTGGCTAGTCTGGGAGTCTGGGCTTTTAAGCTTGCCCATGCTTCGAAGAAAAATAACAGACATGGAAGTCTGAAAAATATTCATGCTCACTACGATTTAGGGAATGATTTTTTTTCAACTTTTCTAGATGATACCAAAATGTACTCTTGCGGTATTTTCGAAAAACCTGAAAGCTCTTTATACGAAGCTTCCGTAGCCAAGATTGATCGAATATGTAAAAAAATGGATTTGGCCTCGACAGATCATGTTTTAGAAATTGGAACGGGATGGGGAGGATTTGCTCTTCATGCTGCAAAAAACTATGGCTGTCGCGTGACTACCACTACAATCTCAGACGAACAATATTCTTTTGCTAGAAATTTAATGAAGGAAAATGGCTTAGATGGTCAAGTAACAATTTTAAAACAAGATTACCGAGATTTAGAAGGGCAATTCGATAAACTGGTTTCTATTGAGATGATCGAGGCGGTTGGTCACCAATATTACAAAACTTTTTTTGAGAAATGCAGTCAATTACTCAAATCAAACGGTCGAATGATGATCCAAGCAATTATTATTGTGGATAACCTGTTTGAAGAAGCGAAAGATTTTGTAGATTTTATTAAACAATATATTTTTCCTGGAAGTTGTATCCCTTCAATCACGGCGCTTTGTTCTGCCGCCGCCTCTTCTTCAGATATGAGATTATTTCATCTTGAAGATATTACCCCGCATTACGCAAAAACGCTTAAAGAATGGCGAGAGCGTTTTTTGAAAAATGAAACTGAAGTTAAAAACTTAGGTTTTTCTGAAGCCTTTATTAGAATGTGGGTTTTTTATCTTTGCTATTGCGAGGGAGGTTTTATGGAACGACAAATTGGTAACGTACAAATGTTATTTACCAAGCCTCATTGCAGGATGAATCCAATTTTACCTTCCCTAGAAAATATGAACAAAGCTTCCTAAGAGGTTTTTTTGTGACAGTAATTCTTTTCCATCTAATTAATTGCTGGCTTGTAATGGTATTTTTCATGATTGCCTTGTGGGTTTTGCAATTAAAAACAGGAGATGCTGGAATTGCAGACGTTGGATGGGCATATGGAATTGCAGGGGGTATCTTATTTTTTGCTTATGTGGGTAATGGCGACGAAAGTAGAAGAATATTGGCGGCTATCATGGGAGCGGGCTGGGGAATCCGTTTAGGAACCCATTTACTAGTTGATAGAATAATTAAAGCGAAAGAAGAAGACGGTCGTTATCAAAATTTTCGTCGAGCTGCGGGAAAAAAGGTGGGCGAATACTTCTTTTTCTTTTTTCAAGCTCAAGCTGCCGTAGCGGTGTTGTTTATAGTTCCAATGTCTATAGTCGTTTATAATCCTAAGCCTTTGGGAGCGATAGATAGCCTTGCAGTATTAATATGGGCGATTTCTATAGGAGGAGAGTGGACGGCTGATAAGCAACTCGCAAAATTTAGGGCGGATGAGTCCAATAAAGGAAAAGTTTGTAAAACTGGTTTTTGGAAATACTCGCGGCATCCCAACTATTTTTTTGAATGGATTCATTGGTGGAGTTATGTGGTTTTGGGATGGGGAGCGGGTTATGGATGGGTAACTTTAGTTGGACCTTGCGCCATGCTACTTTTTTTAATCAAAATTTCCGGAATCCCTTTTACAGAGCAACAAGCTTTGAAAACCAAAGGCGAAGAATACAAAAAATATCTGGAAACAACGAATATGTTTTTCCCATGGACTCCGAAGGATAATTGAAAATGGATAAGATTGTTGACTGGATGGAACGAGGTTTGATTTCTGATAGTTGGATTCGTTTAGGTATTAGGTGGCTATCAAAAAAGAGATTAGACGATGAAAGCGCTTTGCAAAATGGATCGGGTTTGGAGTCGATTCAGAAATTTGTAGAAGAATTGAAATCTTGTCCAATAGCGGTTCATACCATAGAAGCGAATCAACAACATTACGAGTTGCCGCCAGAGTTTTTTGAGTTTGCTTTGGGAAAATATAAGAAATACAGCTCTTGTTATTGGGGAGACGGCTCTTCCAAATTAGATCGAGCGGAGGAAAGCTCCTTAATCGCAACTTGCGAGAGAGCTGAATTGGTTGATGGAATGGACATTCTCGAATTAGGCTGTGGTTGGGGGTCTCTTTCTTTATGGATGGCGGAGAAATACCCCAATAGCAAAATTGTCGCCCTTTCAAATTCTAACCCACAGAGAGAAGCGATTATCAAAAATGCCAAAGATAGAGGGTTAGATAATCTAACAGTTTTAACCGACGATATGAATCGGTTTTCTACCGAACAGAAATTTGATCGAGTAGTTTCAATAGAAATGTTTGAACACATGCGTAACTATGAACAGTTAATGGGAAATATAGCTTCTTGGTTGAACCCGGAAGGCAAGTTGTTTGTACATATTTTTTGCCATCGACAGTACGCGTATTTTTTTGAGACGGCAGGTTCTGACAATTGGATGGGACGGTATTTTTTTACAGGAGGGGTTATGCCTTCCGAGGATTTGTTGTCCAATTTCCAAAAAGATCTTTCTCTAGAAAGACAATGGCGCTGGGATGGCCGGCATTATATGAAAACCGCAAATGCATGGTTGAGAAACATGGACGAAAAGAAAGATCTCATTTTTCCAATATTTCGGCAAGTTTATGGAGAAAAAGAAAGTTCTATTTGGTTTCAAAGATGGAGAATATTTTTCATGGCGTGCGCTGAATTATTTGGTTATCAGCGAGGAAAAGAATGGTTCGTCGCTCATTATTTATTCAAAAAAAATTAAACTCAAGAGATAGCGATGCCTAGTTTTAGATTTCAAGTTTTATTTGTATGCGCTTTACTTTTTATTGTACTTACAGGCGTAATTGTTTGGGCAAGCGTCGAAAGTAATGTCATGCAGGGTGTTGAAGAAATGGCTTCTTTACGTTGGGGAATTGCCACATTTACCGATTTTTATATTGGAGCCACTTTTGTTGGAATTTGGATAGGAGTTATGGAAAAAAGCGTCGGACGTGGGATCGTCTGGACTCTGGCGGTTTACATCTTAGGCAATCTCGTAACGCTTGCTTATGTCGCATTGCGCGCTAGAACTAGCGATAAATTTACCGATATTTTTGCGCTTCGTTAGGGAAAGAAATCAAAAATAAATCGTTTTACCATTTCACTTTCAATATTTCCATCCTACTATACTTTAAATTCCCGCCTACCTTTTGCCGTGTTATATTATTACGGTTAAAATTTTGACAATTAAAAGATTCCCGATTTTTAAATGGAAAACGCTTCGGCAAGAAAAGAAATACTAAAAGGCCTAAAACGCATTGTTATTAAAATTGGCAGTAGCGTAATTGCACGACAAAAATCAAAACTGGACGATTCTATTTTAGAATTGGACGAGAGCACTGTTAGTAAAATTGCTTCTCATGTAAAGAAGTTAATTCAAAATGGTTACGAGGTGATTTTAGTTTCGTCGGGAGCTGTTATGGCGGGTAGAGGGCGGTTAGACATAAAAACGCATCGTTTATCGATCCCTGAAAAACAAGCTTGCGCCGCTATAGGTCAAAGTTACTTGATACGGATATATGAGAAACGCTTTGAAAAAGAAGGACTCAAAGTGGCTCAAATTTTATTTGATCACCACGATTTGGGAGATCGGAAACGATACTTAAACGCAAAAAACACGATTAATACATTGTTATCCCATGGAGTGATTCCGATAATTAACGAAAATGATACCGTTTCTGTGGATGAAATAAAGATTGGGGATAACGATACTTTGGCCGCTTTGTCGGCTTGTTTAGTAGATTCTCAATTATTAGTTATCTTGTCTGATATCGATGGTTTGTATTCTAGCGATCCGTCTAAACAAATTGCTAAAAGTGGAAAACCTCCGAAATTAATTCCATTTGTGGGAGATATTACGAATAAGATTTTGCAACTTGCGGGAAAAAGCGGGAGCCATTATACGGTTGGAGGGATGTACACAAAAGTGTTAGCCGCGAAAAAAACTACTAGTTTTGGAATTCCTACGATTATTATGAACGGAAAGAATTTACCTAGTTTAGAAAAAATAACATCGGGAAAAAATGTTGGAACTTTATTTTGGTCTGGTAAATCCAAAATTAAGAGTCGTAAACACTGGATTGCGCATACTTTAAAATCCAAAGGCAAAATTTGGATTGATGCGGGAGCTAAAAAAGCGATTTTTTCTAGAGGTAAGAGTTTACTTTCCGCTGGCATTACGGAAATTCAAGGAAATTTTGAGTTTGGAAATGCTGTAAGTCTTTTAGACGAATCTGGGAAAGAGTTTGCGGTTGGTTTAGTAAATTACAATTCGAGAGATTTAGATAAAATTAAAGGGCTAAAAACGCCCGCTGTTCGCGCAGCTCTTCATGATCGTTTTTATGAAGAAGTGATTCATAGGAACGATTTAGTTTTGCTATAAAATATATGGAAACTAATTGGTGGGAAAAAACACCCGTACGTTTTGAATGCGAGCCTGATTGTTTTAAATGCTGCGCCAAACCAGGCGTGGTTTACATGGATCGCAAAGATGTTCGAGTAGCGGCGGAATACCTAAAATTTTCTCAAAAACGTTTTAAATCGGAGTTTCTTAAGAAAGAACACGATATGTGGTATATAAACGTTGAAGAAGGTAATCCATGTCCGTTTTTAACATTCGATGGATGCGCAATTCATCAGGCCAAACCCGCTCAGTGTAAAACGTATCCTTTTTGGCGGGAAAATATGGAAACGCCAAGACATTGGGAGTTGACGGCAGGGTCTTGCCCAGGTATTGGTAAAGGACCTTTACAGCTTCCTAAGACGATAAAAAAAGCGTTTGATTTATTCAAATTCTAAAAAATAATTCAAATCATTAAAAGATAGAGGATATTTTGCATTCGACACGATACTGTAAATGTCATTACGTGGAAGGTTTGTCGGAACATTGGGGACTTTTAGAACGTAAACCATTTGCACAAAAAGGTTCAAAACCGCATTATGGGCCAGACACATCCGTTATCCCAATCCATTTAAAGTTGGATTTAAAATTTGATTGGGATCAAGAGAAGGTTTGGGGGACGACTCGTTATGATCTAAAGGTCAATTCAGCCGATATTATGGAGATTAGTTTCGATGCAATGCGGTTACAAGTTTCAAAAGTTCGAATTCAAGATAAACCGGTTGATTTTGAAAATACCGGTGAAAAAATTATAGCTTTTTTAAAGGCTCCTCTTAAACCCGGAACGAAAGTTTCCGCTGCGATAGATCATTCTGTAGAAAAACCTTTAGCGGGTATTTATTTTACAAAGCCCGATGTCGACTATCCCGACCGTTTCAAAACGGTTTGGACTCAGGGGCAAGACGAAGATTCTAGATATTACTTCCCGTGTTTTGATCAACCGAATTTTAAGCAAACAACCGAAGTTACATTAAGGTTACCTGCAGGAATGTTTGGTTTGGCCAATGGAAAGTTATTAAAGAAAAAAATCACTCCAAAAGAATCTTTTTTTCATTACAAGTTAGAGCTCCCATATTCAACTTATTTACTTTCAATCGTTGCTGGAGAATTCGCCGAGCATAGCGAAATGGTTAGCGGTACCAATATCAAATGGTATGTGCAAAAGGGTAGGGAAAAGGAAGGAAAAAATTCTTTCAAAGATACGGGGAAAATTATTCGCTTTTTTTCTAACTTTGTTGGTTATCGGTATCCCTATCCGCATTATACTCAGATTGCGGTTCCCGAATTTATTTTTGGAGGTATGGAAAATTTTACCGTAACCACTCAAACTGATTTAACCCTTCACGATGATCGAGCTCATTTGGATATCGATTCTAATGGGTTGGTGGCTCATGAAGCGGCGCATATGTGGTTTGGAGATCTGATTACGGCTAAAACATGGTCTCACGCATGGTTACATGAATCATTTGCAACCTATTTTGACGCTTTATACACAAGAGAATCTAAAGGCGAAGACGAATTTAGATATCAATTGTACGAAGACGCAGAAATTTATTTTGGAGAAGATGCAAGTTATAGGCGACCTATCGTAACGAATGTCTATAAGGAGCCAATCGATTTGTTCGACGCTCATTTGTACCCAGGCGGCGCTGTTCGATTACGGCATTTGATGGCGTTACTGGGGGAATCTGATTTTCGACAAGTTTTGCGTTTGTATTTAAAACGACATGAATTTGGTTTAGTAGAGACTGTAGATTTGTTCCGTTGTATTGAAGAAACAATTTCTAAAAATTACGATGAATGGGCGGCTCAGTGGATTTTTCGGGGCGGTTATCCGATTTTGGAATTGGGATTCAATTGGGACAATAGCAATAAAATAGGAACCGTCACCGTTAAACAAAATCAAAAACCGGAAAATAAAGGCGACGACTTGTTGTTTCGTCTTTCGACGAACATCCGTTTCTTTTATGGAAAAAGAGACGAAACATTTCCAATTTTACTGGACAGTAAAGAAAATAAGTTTTCCTTCAAATTAAAAAGCAAACCTACTTTTGTTCGGTTAGACCCAGACTACGAAATGCCTTGTAAAAGGATCAAATTAGATTTAGCTCGTCCGATGCTAGCGGAACAATTGAAAAAAGACCCTGATCCGATAGGTAGATTAGAGGCCGCTGTAGCTCTTGCAGAAAAACCTTCGAGCGAAGATGTTAAGCTTCTTTCAGAAAGATTAGTGAAAGAAAAGTTTTGGGGTGTATCAAACAGAATTGCTTCATCGCTTAAAAAAATTGGCGGAGATTTGGCGCGAGACGGACTTTTAAAAGGTTTAAAACATGAATGCCCTAAAGTTCGCCATGGAGTTGTAAGCGCTTTGGGAGGTTTTATCCGAGACGAGAAAGTCTCAAAGGCTTTAAGAAAAGTAGCTCAAAGAGATCCTTCTTATAGAGTAGAGGCGGTGGCGTTAAGAGCTTTAGGGAGGATAAAAGATGTTGATTCGAGAGAATTTCTCGAAAGCGCTTTAGAAAAAGAAACTCATAACGATATGGCAAGAATTGCTGTTTATGCAGGTTTAGCGGAATTAGAGGATGAAAAGTCTTGGGCCGTTTTTGAAAAAGGAGCTGAATATGGAGCTCCTAAGTTGAGCAGAGTATCGGCGATGAGAGGGTTAGCTATATTAGCAAAGCGGTTTGAAAGCAAAAAAGGAAAGGCGTTAGAATTGCTGGCGCGATATGCACGCGAAACGCGCGGCACTCCTGCCGCTATTTTTCGAGGTAAGTTGGGGGCGATTCAAGCGTTACAAACGTTAGGAGATTTGGCGGCAGTTTCTATTTTGAGAAAATTAGCCGATAATGAACCTGATGGACGACTGCAAAGAAGGGCTGAAGATGCAATTGCCGCTTTGAGGGATGCAGCCAAGAAACCAAAAGAAATCGGAGAAATTCGATCTGAATTAGACGATGTTGTAAAAGAAAATAAATCTTTAAGAGATCGATTAGAGAAAATAGAAAGAACCGAAGAAACTAAATATAAGAAAAGTAATAAAAAATCTAAATAGAGAAGAGTTAAGTTATTTGGAACGATTAATAAAATTTTTAAACGATAAATACTTTAAATTTTGAAGCTGTAGTGAGCAAAGGAAAGAAAGATGAAAAAACCGTTTAACGATAGGCCGGTAGAGGAAATCGCTCCAGAACTGTTAAAAAAGGACGGGACGATATTAGATATTCGCCTTAAATACATTGGCGACGAAGGATTGAAGTTTATAGCAAACGACGAACGATTTGCTAATTTAAAAGAATTAAATTTAGAACGTAATGATTTGACGGCTGAAGGTATTAAATATTTAGCCAATTCGCCAGTGATTAAAGGTCTTGTCTCGTTAAATTTAGAACGTAACGATGTTGGCGATGAAGGAGTGGCTGCAATTGCTCAATCTTCAAATTTTTCAAGCTTAAAATCTTTAAACTTATGGAAATGTAAGGTAGGCCCCAAGGCTGCCGAAGAACTTTCTATATCGCTGTATTTATCAAACTTGACGACTTTAGATTTGGCTGAAAACGATTTAGGAGACGAGGGGGCTAAATTTCTCGCCGAATCAGTTGCGTTAACAGATTTAAAATATCTAGATGTTGTGAACAACAAGATGAGCGCTGAAGCGATTAAAACGCTTAAAGATTCGGCGACGTTGTCTAAGGTTGAAGATATGATAACCGGCTAAACTGTTACTCGAAATTTTTGTCGACTGTACATTCCAACTTACCGTTAGCGAGCTGAGTTTGGATTTTGTCTCCGGGTTTAACTTCTTTAATATCTTTAAGCGCTTTGCCCGTTTCTTTAGAAAAAGTAACGCTGTACCCTCTATCCAGTACCTGAAGCGGACTTAGCGCATTTAAGCTTTTCCCCAAACCTGCCAATTGTTCTCTTTTGAATTGAGTTAGCGAATTTATTCTTTTAATTAATTGCGATGTCAACGTTTCGACTTTTTCTCCATGGGTGGAAACTTTAGCGGCTGGAGAATTATAGGCTAGGGCCTGCGATGTTTGGCGAAGCCGCTCTTTATTAAGTTTTATTCCCTGCATTGGAGCTCTAGCTAAGCGGTTATTGATATCGGCTAATTTATTTTTCGAAATTTGTATATTACTTTTAGAAGAATTGTGGAGTAACAATTGAAAAAGGTTGTGCAGCCTTTCTTTCCTAATAGAAAATGTTTTTCCCGGAATCCGGGATAAACGTTGAACGCGATCCGTTAATCGTTCTTTTAAGTTCTGAAACTTTCTATTCGGAGAATTATTAAACAGGTTTTGGATAGTTCCTCGTAACCGCTCTTTTCGCAGTTTTAGACCTTGCATTGGCGCTCGCGCTAATCTCTGATTTAAATCGTCTAACCGCTGAGCCGCAGGTTGTATAATTTCCATTGGAGATCGAAAAAATCTACGATTAGTATAGTTATCTAATTGTTGACGCTGACCTTCGACCTTTTCTTGGACTGCCCTGACGAGGGTTTCGGTGTTAAAACGTAATTGAGATAGGATTTCTGAGAGCTCTGGAACGGCTAACTCAGCCGCCGCCGATGGAGTTGGAGCTCTTAAGTCGGCCACGAAGTCGGCGATAGTGAAATCAATTTCATGGCCAACAGCGGATATAATTGGAATTTTAGAATTGTAAATTGCGCGGGCGACAACTTCTTCGTTAAATGCCCATAAATCCTCAATCGAACCTCCGCCTCTACCAACAATTAACACATCTACATCGGATAATTCGTTCATTTGCTCAATCGCTTCTGCGATTTCTTCAGCAGAGCCGTCGCCTTGAACCTTAACTGGGTTAAGTAAGATAGATACGTTGGAATTTCTTCTAGAGATGACCTCAATAATATCTCGAACAGCAGCTCCTGTAGGAGAGGTAATTACGCCTACTTTCCAAGGAAACCATGGGATTTCTACTTTTTTTGATTCGTCGAATAAGCCTTCTTTAGATAGTTTTTCTTTTAATTGTTCAAAGGCCTTTTGAAGCGCTCCTAAACCGCGAGGCTCCATATTTTCGACAATAATCTGGTATTCGCCGCGAGCGTTATATACAGATATCCTACCAAAAAGTAGAACTTGGTCGCCGTCTTCAGGATCAAACCGAAGTCTTGCTTTTTGAAACCGGAACATTACAGATCGGATTTGAGACCGATCGTCTTTCAAGACAAAGTAAGCGTGGTTAGAAGCGGCTACTCTGTAATTAGAGATTTCGCCTTCTATCCAAACTCCGTCAAAGGCGGCTTCTAATATAGTTTTAATGTCTTCTGTAATATCGCTTACTGCGTATACTCTGGACTCATGAGAATCTTCGGAAGGAGACTCGAAAGAATTGGGAGTTAAGTCCATTTCGCTTATCCGTTATTCACTCGCGCTTTAAAGGCCTTAAGAGTGTTACTCATAAGCATTGCGATTGTCATAGGGCCAACTCCACCTGGTACCGGTGTGATATATGAAGCTTTTTCCGCAGCGGGGTTATAGTCGACATCTCCGGTTAATTTCCCATCCACGCGGTTGATGCCTACGTCTATTACTACCGCGCCTTCTTTGACCATATTAGCCGTTACATAATTTGGTTTTCCTATTGCGGCAACAAGAAGGTCCGCTGAAGAAGTTACTTCCTCTAGGTTTTTTGTGTGGGAATGACAGATTGTGACAGTAGCGTTTCGGCGCAATAAAAGAAAGGCCTGAGGTTTTCCTACAATATTGCTTCTTCCCAAAATTACGGCATTTTTACCTTCTATTGAGATGGCATAATAATCCAACATTTCAATAACTCCAGATGGAGTACAAGGGCAAAGGACGTCTTTTCCCGATGCTAATCCGCCAACATTAATAGGATGGAAACCATCAACATCCTTTTCTGGTAGAATTGCCTCAAGAATAAGCTCGGATCTTATGTGACCGGGTAAAGGTAGTTGAACTAAAATTCCATCTACTTCGGGGTTTTTATTAAGGTTTTCGACCAATCCGAGCAACTCTGTTTCCGGGATGTCCGCCGGTAGATTTTGTTCGAATGACTGAAACCCTATTTCTTTACACCGTTTATTTTTATTTCGAACATATACTTGAGAGGCCGGGTCTTCTCCTACTAAAACTGTTGCTAATCCAGGAGCCCGACCGAATTGTTTTTTTAAATCTTCGGTTTCCGAAGTTAACTTTTCTAATATGCTAGAGGAAACCTTTTTACCGTCAATTATTTTAGCTGTCATTATTTAACCAGAATTAAATACTTTGTTGATTGGGGGGCCTGACCGTTAAAATTTAATTTTGGCAGGTGTTTTAATCAATCTCTAATTCTTTGATGAGCCGGGAAAGATAGGACCGTTGAACTTTTAAAATTTTAGCGGCTTTAGTGCGATTGCCATCGGTAGAATTTAAAGTCTTGGAAATATAACATCGACGAAAAGCGTCGTTTGCTTCTTTAAGACTCTGTCCTACCCCAACGTCAATTGACGGCGTTTCTGTTTCAAATTCAAAGGATTCTTTGGTTAGTTCGTCGCTATCGCAAAGAACTAAAGCTCTTTCAACAACGTTTTCTAATTGCCTAATATTGCCAGGCCAACTATAACTCATCAAATAGCTTAGAACTTCTTTGCCGCATTTTACGGGATTTTCTCCGTCTCGACTATGTTTTTTAAGAAAAAAAGAAGTTAAATCTGGAATATCTTCTTTCCTATCTCTAAGCGAGGGCAATTTGATATTAATTACATTTATTCGATAGTATAAATCTTTTCTAAACAAACCTTCGGCTACAGATTTCTCTAAATTCTGATTGGTGGCGGAAATAATCCTAACGTCTACTTGAATTGGAGTTGTTCCGCCCAAACGCATGAAAGAGCCTTCTTGTATAACTCTTAGAAGCTTGACTTGCATTTCTAGAGGCATTTCTCCAATTTCGTCCAAAAATAATGTTCCGGTATGAGCTGCTTCAAATAATCCAATTTTTCTAGAATCTGCGCCTGTGAATGCCCCTTTTTCATGGCCGAATAACTCTCTTTCTAAAATTGAATCCGGCAAGGCTCCGCAGTTGACGGAAATAAAAGGTTTTGTTTGACGGTTGCTTCGATCATGGATCATATTGGCGAAAAGTTCTTTTCCCGTGCCACTCTCACCCGAAATCAAAACAGCGGCTTTAGAATTTGCTACTTTTTCACACTCCATAATGCATTTTCTAAGAGCTTTGCTTTCTCCCACGATCATGTATCGACGCATATATTTTTGTCGTAATCGATCGAATTCTCTTCCTAATATTTTTTTGCTTTGGGAGGTGTTGATAAAAGCGGCCATCATGTTGGCAAACTTTTCTAAGGTCCCAACGTCTTTTTCGGAAAATGGAGTTTCATCTAACTTGTCCAGAAACTGGAGAACTCCTATTACTTGATTGTCTATGATTAGAGGTAATGTGGCAATTGCGGTGACTTGAAAGCTAATTTTTTCGTTAATATAGCTGTACCATCGAGGGTCGTTTACTACATCGTTTGAAACGATAGGTTTGCCATTTTCCAAGACTGCCCCAGCCAGGCCCATCCCGGGAGGAATTTCAAAGTTCTTCAATTGTATCTTTTTTTGCCCGGAAGCTTGGTAGAATTGAAGGTGCCCAGAATTATCGTCCACCAAAAGTAGAGAGGAATTTCTAGCCCCAATAGTTTCCGTGGCAGTATCAATTGCTAAACTTAATAATTGGTCAATTTCCAGATCTGCGGTAGCAAATAAGGAGGAAATTTTCCTTAGGGCTTGGATATTTGGCTGATTATCAACATGTTTCATTGGAGATATTTATAATATCAGTTCAATTAGTCTAAAAAAAGATACAGTATATATAAACATTCTTAATAAAAAAAGAGAAAGATGGTTTATGTTTTGGAATATAAAATATTTTTTACTTATATTGTTCTACTTGTTCTTTCCGCTAATCTTCCTTATTATAATCCATACGATGAAAAATATTGAAAAGCCATTGAAAATATTATCTTTACAGTTCTATTGTTTTCCGGATGAAATGGGTGGAGCTTGGAAATTGACTTATGAAGTTAACAAAAGGTTAGTGGAAAAAGGACATACAGTGGTTCAAATTGCTTGTAAACCTGATGAGTTTTTACCGGACTTTGAAATTATAGATGGGATTGAATACTACAGAATAGGAGCTAAGGAATGTAAAAGTTTAATTAGTTTGATAAAAGAAGTTCGTCGGGTGTCTGAAAAAATAATCGAAAAACACAAAATCGACTTAATTCATATACATAATCCTCTTGTTGACTTCGCTTGTTTATTCAATGCGAAACTTTGGAAAATTCCGAGAGTGTATCATTTTCATAGTTTATGGTTTGATGAAGAGAAAATAAATTTTTTGGGATTCAAAAATTTTAATAAGGTGCCTTTATTTGATTTTAAGCTCAGAGCCAGGTTGTGGGTAATAAAAATAATCGAGTGGGTTTGTTTTCTAGTTTCTAAACGGTTTATTTTCTTAAGTTCTTATACAAAAAAGCGATTTCAAGAGTTTTTCCCATTTAAAAAATCGAAGTTAAATGTAATCCCTGGAGGCGTTGATTTAGAAGCTTTCAAACCAGGAGTTACGGGTTTTTCTCAAGACGAATGCCGTAAACGGTTAGGGATATCTAAGGATGCTAAGATGTTTTTAACTGTTCGGAGACTTGAATCGCGAATGGGGTTACAAAACTTAATCGAAGCCTGTCATTTAATAAATCAGAAAAACCCAGATTTACCCTTTTATTTAACGATTGTTGGAGCAGGATCTTTAAAGGATGTTCTTAATAATCAAATTGAGAGGTATGGTATTGAGGATAGAATAAAATTAGCTGGGAGAGTTTCTGATGAAGACATAGCTTATTATTATGGAGCGGCAGATTTGTTTGTTTTACCCACTTTGGCAATTGAAGGATTTGGTCTTGCAACAATAGAGGCTTTGGCTAGCGGCATACCAGTTGTTGGGACGCCGGTTGGGGGTACTACAGAAATTTTGAGGAACGTAGATCCAAAGCTCTTATTTGATGATTCATCTCCCGAAGCGATGTCAAAATTATTACAAAATTTTTTGGAAAACCCTGAACCAATTTTAGCTCTAAAAGAAAATTGTAGGAAAGAGGCGGAAGAAAAATACGACTGGAATTTATCCGTTAGCCGTTTAGAAAAAACATTTTGCGAGGTTGTAAAAGGATAAATTTGAATTTAATGACACAAAAAAAACCTTATTTATTATTAGCGGGATTGGTTAGCGTAGTTTATGCCAATGTTTATTTAAATTCTTTTCATTTTGACGATTTAACGGCCATTTTACAAAAACCTTGGATTCGAGGTTTAGATAAGATTCCTATGTTTTTGTTTAGCTTCCTTCAAAGGCCGTTAGTTATTCTTTCTTTTAATATAAATTACTACCTTAGCGAGTTCCAAGTTTGGAGCTATCATTTTTTCAATATAATTTTTCATACGATTGCGGTTTGGTTGGTTTACAGGTTAGTTTTAGAGTTAAATGCTTTTTCTAGGAATTCAGATCCATTATCCAATCGGAGAAAAGGTTTTTTATCAGCGACTCTTTTCGCGTTACACCCCTTAAATACACAGGCCGTAACTTATATTTCCAGTCGATCTTCCATAATGGCAACGTGTTTTTATCTGGCTGCCACAATATTTTTTTTAAAGGGGGTTAGTTCTAGAATAAATAATTTAAAAAAAACCGCGAATTTCTACAATAAAAATATAAGTCATGTTTTCCCCCTCGTTTTATCTTTTCTTTGTTTATGTTTTGGCTTCCTTTGTAAAGAAATTATAGTTACTTTTCCAGTCATCGCCTTTTTAGCTCACTTTTTATTTATTTCCCGGTATTCGATCTTAGATTGGATTCGCAAGAATTTTATAATTATTTGTGTAGTGGCTTTATGTCTTATTTTTATATTGGCCACAATACTATTGTTCAAGAATACAATTTTTAAGATGTATCCTAGCTCATTTACCTGGCAAACTTATTTATTGACTCAAACTTTTGTAATACCTTTTGAATATTTTTGGAAATTCTTTTTCCCTTTTAATTTGAGTATCGATATCGACTTTCCAATAATTTCGAACTGGACAAAAGTTTCAAGTTTCTTGGGGTTTTTCATATTAGGTATTTATTTATGGGTTTGTTTTTCGGTTTCATCAAAAATTATTCGTTTTGGGATGGTTTGGGGACTAGTGACTTTACTGCCCTCGTCAAGCTTTGTCCCTTTATTCGATATAGCAGTTGAGCATAGAACTTATTTGCCATTAGCTGGTTTTTCTTTAGCGATGGGGGCAATGATTTTAAGCTTTAGTAAAGCGGCAGGCGACTGCATTAGGGATAAACTTCCTGGAAAAACAAACCCCAATGTTTTTTTGATAATTCCTCCAATAATTATTCTGATTTGTTTTGGCGCTTTAACTATTGAGCGTAATAAAGTATGGAAAGATGAAGTTTCTTTGTGGAGCGACGCAAAGCTAAAGGCTCCCAAAATTGTTCGTCCTTACAATAATATTGGAGAAGCCTACGATAAGTTGGGAGATTATTCTTCTGCGATCAGGGAATTTAAAGCGGCGTTGGATCTCAATCCTAACTATATATTCGCTCTCAGTAACCTTGGAAATATATATGGAAAATTAAAAAATTATCCAGAATCTGCAAAGTTTTTCAGAAAAGCTATTTCCATAAAACCAGATTATGCCCCAGCTAATTACAACCTTGGTAAAGCCCTTCACGTTATGGGCAAGCCGAATAAGGCCAGAGAGCATTACCAAAAAGCGGTAGAGGCAAATCCATATTTTGCAGAAGCCATTTTTAACTTAGCTCACCTTGAAACACAATTAGGTTTTTATGAGGATTCAATAAAAAATTATAAAAAATTCTTAGAACTTCAACCTAAATTGGGCAAAGCGTATTTAGGACTGGGGCGAGCGTTGTTAGGGGTAAAAGAAAATTCCAAAGCAGTCGAAGCGTTCCAACAAGCTGTAGAGTTAAATCCTTCTTCGCTCTCGGCAAACGTTAATCTAGCTACAGCCCATTTAAACTTGGGAGATATAGACGATTCAATTTTGATCTTTAACCGTATATTAGAGCGATTTCCTAAAATAGCCGGAATCCATAAAAATCTAGGATTGATTTACTACCAGCATAAGAAAAATCCTCAAAAGGCGATCCATCATTTTAAAGAATCTCTGAAACTTGATGAAGACCAGCCCCAAGCCAATCAAATTCGTTCTATCATTTCTAAATTAGAACGTACGCGATAATTAAGAGTTTCAATAAGCGTTTAGAAAGTGTTTATTTAAAATACGAATTTATCTAAATTAGGTTTCTATGAAAAATGTCCTAATTTTTTTTAAGTCTAGTAATTTTATTTCTGTCTCCATTTTAAGCGGTATATTGATCGCTTTTTATTTTCCGGTTCTAACTGGAAAACAAACGCTTTTTAATGGCGACATGACAATGATGGCTTACCCGTGGAAATTATTTATTTATAAGGCCATTCATCAACAGTTTTTACCGTTTTGGAATCCGTATATTTATAACGGCATCCCTTTTTTACCTACATTGCATCCAGGAGTTTTCTATCCGCTTAATGTCGTATTTTTAATCGAAGATTTTACATATGCGTTCAATTTGTTCTTTTTTTTGCATCATGTGATTTTGTCGCTCTCTGTTTATTTTTTATGCCGACATTGGAAGTTGTCTAGTGTTGCGTCTATTTGCGCTTCTGCCCCAACACTCTTTGGAGGTTATTTTTTATCCCTATTAGATGTTTATAACCATTTTGCTTCTTTGGTTTGGTTCCCTCTAATTTTTTTATGTTTTCAAAAGTTTTTGTCGAATAAAAGGGCGATACATTTTTTGGCAAGCGTGTTTTTTCTTTTGTGTCCCTCGTTAGCGGGCGGACCAGAAAACTGTTTGATGATTGTGGCTCTCCTTGCAGGATATTGCATATTTGTATTTTCTAAAGACGATACTTCTTTTCCCGTTTTTCGAAGATTATTTTTTCTTGCTTTGGTGGTCTTTTTTACTTTGGCGATATCTGCCATTCAAATTATTCCATCTTTAATTTTTATTAAAAATTCTGGTAGAGGGAGTGGATTAGATTTTGAAACCCATGCGATTTGGTCTATGAAACCCTGGTCGCTCTGGAAATTATTAGCTTCTGAAAACTTTTCTAATTATCTCACTGTGAGCGGTAATCAAGCGTTTCAATTTTTACAAGGTTTTTATTCTGGGATATTGCCGATCTTATTTTTAATTTTAGCTTTTAATTTTAGTAAAGATCGCAGGATAAAGTTTTGGTTGGCGTCTTTTTTTGCTGGTCTTTTTTGCGCATTGGGAAGTTTTAATCCAATTTACGAAGGGTTGTATCCAGCGCTGCCGATATTGAAATTATTTAGATATCCGGAAAAGTATTTTTTTGTTTGTCAGTTTAGTTTGATTTTTTTGACCGGATACGGCGTTGATTTTATTTTAAAGGGAAAGCTGAATAATCGTTTGGTTTATTATTTTGTTTTATTTCTTCTTCTGTTAGTAATTTGGGTTGCTCTTTCTAAGCCTGAGGTTAATTGGAAATTTCCTTTTTTTACTCTCATTTTATTTTGTTTTTGGACTTATCTGAATTATTTCAAAGCTCATCGGTCGGTTTTGATTGTAGGAATTCTTCCATTACTTTTTATTTTAGATGTTTTTCTAAGTAACGCTCCTATGATTCCAATGATAAATGCGGAATTTTTTAAAAAAGAACCAGTCATGGACAATGCGTTATATCAAAACAAAAAACCTTTTCGGATATATTCAGGAACTCTTAAAATAAAAGAAAAAAAGTCACTTTTCCCAATATCCCCACAGCGATTGTTAGGTTATAAAATGACCAAACATTTGGCTGTGCCTAATTTGGGCGCTGCTTTCAATTTCGAATATGCTGATGGGTGGTCGTCAATGTATTTAGAAAGCGTGGAGCTTTGGAAACTTGTTTTTTTGGGGTCTCCTGAAGAGAAAAAAAAACGTATTCTAGAAAGAAGCAACGTAAAGTATCAAATTAAATATGAACCTTATATGGGGAGAGCTGAAGAGGTTTTTCGATTATTTGCGCCAGAAATTATTTATTTTGACGAAAGTTTGCCGAGAGCGTTTTTAGTTCCAAATTTACAAACCGAAAAGATGCCTCAATTAATTAATGTTTATTTCGATAAAGAATTTGACCCAAGAAAACGTGTGTTGTTTCCAAGGCCAATTGATTGGAAGCCTAGCCAAAGTTTTTCAGGAAATGTTGAGTCGATTCTCTATGAGCCTAATAAAGTAAAGATAGAAACACGGCAAAATGGTAAAGCCTTTTTAGTTTTGTTAGATAGTTGGTTTCCCGGTTGGACAGCAACTGTTGATGGAAAATTAGCCACCATACATCGCGCAAATTATTTTTTTCGGGCGGTTGCTTTAGAATCTGGAAATCATGTAATTGAATTTGCTTATGAACCAGAAGGTTGGAAACTGGGGAAAGCTGTTTCTATACTCACCTTATTGCTTTTGTTGGTGAGTTTATTCAAATTCAGAAAAAGGATAGAATTTTGACGCTATACTTCTAAATTATTGACAAAGTGGGAGTTATGGATATAATAAATGCAATTTTATAGATTTGAGTCGACAATTGAATTCTTACCAGATAATTGGAAAATGTGACGCCATTAAAAAGGTCATGGATTTGGCGCAAAAAGCGGCTTCTTCGGATAGTACAGTTTTAATATCTGGAGAAAGCGGCACTGGAAAGGAGCTTATTGCTCGAGCGCTTCATAAAAATAGCCCACGAGCCCAAAAAACATTTGTGCCTGTTAATTGTGCCGCAATACCTCACGATTTACTTGAAAGCGAATTATTTGGTTATGAAAAGGGCGCGTTTACGGGAGCGGTGCATACAAAAATTGGTCGTTTAGAGATGGCTAATAACGGTACTATTTTGTTGGACGAAATTGGAGATATGCCTCCAGTTTTGCAAGTTAAACTTTTGAGAGTCTTAGCCGAACGAGAAATCGACAGAATTGGCGGCTCTCGTCCGATAAAAATAGACGTAAGAGTGGTGGCGGCGACCCATCATAATTTAGAAGAATTAATTGAAAAAGGTAAATTTCGAGAGGATTTATTTTATCGACTGAATGTAATTCCAATTTCAATGCCGGCGCTTCGAGAAAGAAAGCCGGATATCCCAATACTAATCGATTACTACATCAAACATTTTAATCAGGCGAAAAATAAAGCTATACAAGGAATCAACGACGCGGCTTTAGAGATTTTGACGGATTATAAATGGCCGGGAAACATCAGAGAGTTAGTAAATTTTGTCGAGAGAATGGTAGTGTTAAGTTCCGGAAGTATATTAACCACAAAAGACCTTCCTGAAAAAACCTTAGTAGACGTTCCCATTGAGAAGTTGGAAAAGGAAACAGAGCCAAAGCCGGAAGATGAAATCGACGAAAATCCAGCAGAAATTTTAAGGCAATCCTTAAAAAAATCCTTTTTTGTTGGGCTGCCAGAAGAAGGCATGAATCTTAAGCAAGCTGTCGAAGATTTCGAACGCGAAATGATAATGGAAGCCCTTGAAAAAACAAATTCGGTAAAAAATAAGGCTGCTGGCCTACTCGGTTTAAATCGAACAACTTTAGTTGAAAAGATGAAAAAACTGAATATTTAAAAGCAGTCTTTTAAGCTAATAGTATCAATTTGTTATAAATAAATTTATTCAATTCTAGCGTAAGCTAGTTCTTTGCTTATGCGAATCGCTTCTTTAACAAAATTTTGATAGGCTCTATCGGATTCTTTATGTTGAGTTTGTTTAACGAGATTTTCTTCGTCAGTATCAATCACTAGATCCAAAACCTTCACGCCCTCCAAAACGTGATGCTTTCTTATTTCAATTTTGATGGTCGTAACGTCCATTGACAGGTCTCCGCTTTAATAGTTAATTAAACTTTTGATAAAATGAGGAACCATTTAATAGCATTTCAATTTTCTTGGGTCAAGCCATTTATTAGGAGGGGTTTAGTTGAGAAAGCCAATATAAATATTAAGCGCGAATGTTTAGGAGTCTACCAATAGTATCCTCATTTTGGTTATTTTGGCTTCCTAAAATACTCAAAGAGGCCTGAATTTGCGTAAGGTTTGATCTTAAACTGGTAATTTCTTCTGGAATGTTTGTTCCCGTTAAATTTGATGTTGTTTGAATCAAACCTTCTGTTCTTTTTGAAAGGCTATTTGCTGTTGATTGTAGTCGATTTGAGGTTGCGCCAATTTGGCCTTGAATAGAGTTGAGAGAGCTTTCGGCCTGACTAAAACTTTCAGCCGCTTGTAAAGAGCTTTCAGAACTGGATAAGTCCAAATTGTTTAAACCAAGGTCTTGAGAACTTGTTCCAGAAATAACATTTAAATTTATAGAGTCGTTAGAGTTTGAACCAGTTTGGATATCTAATCTTTGAGAAGAATCTGGAGCTAAGCTGCCATCTAAAATAGATTGACCATTAAACTCAGTAGATTGAGAAATTTGGTTAATCTCGCTAGTAATGGATTGAAGCTCTTGCCCCAAAGCGTCTCTTTGATCCGAGCTTAAGGTACCGTTAGCGGCTTGTATTGAGATTTCTCGGCCTCTCTGAACTAGCTGCGATATGGAATCAACCGCTCCTCCGGCAGACTGTAACAAGTTACTCCCTGACTGGATATTGGAAGAAGCTTGCGAAAGGGTTTCAATTTCTGAGCGAAGTTGAGCAGAAAGCGCCGAGGCGGAAGGATTTTGTGAAAATCCAGTTTGTTGTCCAGACGCAATTCTAGATATAGAGCTTTGTGCGTTAGAACGATTTTGTCTAAGCGAGCTCAATATGTTTTCAGACTGACCTGAATTAATCGGAGATACCATGACTTAACCAGCTGATTTTTTTAATTTTTAAATTAATCCTTATTCTAATTGATGTCAATGGATTTTAAAAAGCTAATAAGATTGAATAAAAACTTCGACCATAATAAAATGACCGAAGACTTTACTATTTTAGAGCGAATATATGAAACTTTTCATAAATAGCGTTGAAAAAGCCATGGATTTCCACGGCAATACTTTAGGAGAGCTTTTAGATCAAATCCAAAAAAATACCGTTCTTCCTGGAACTTATATAAGCGCTGTAGTTTTAGATGGCAAACCTATTGATTTACAGATTGAGGATGAAAAAGCTCAAGAATTTCGCGCTGTATTGGTTAATGATATAGAAAAATTAGAAATTGAAATTGTTTCAGTACAAGAAATTGTTAACAAAAATTTAGAAAATGCGGAGCAATATTTAGAAAAACTATTGCCGGGAATCGAAAAAGCGGCGGAGTTGTTTCAAATGGAAGATGAAACCGAAGCTAATCAATTCTTTCTAAATATTATTGATGGTATTGATTGGTTGTCACAGGTTTTAGATGGCGTAGTAACCGCTTTAAATATCGATGTTGAAAATACGAAAATTAAAGGAAAAACCATTCAAGAACGCCAAACTCAATTAATTGATTTAACCCAACAGTTAGTTGAGGCTAACAAAAATAAAGACTGGGTTTTAGTCGCCGACTTGCTTGAATATGAAATTTTGCCTTTTTATGGCGAATGGTCAGATTTGATTCCTGAATTTCGCAAAATGATGGAAGATTTGGTCAACTAAAAAACTCTCCAATTAATTCCTTTTTATCCTCCCCCAACCAAGACCTTTAATTTGTATTGTTGTTTCAATCAATTTGCCTTAAAGGTAAAGTTGGGATGGCGCTAATAAGCGACAAACTTAATTTTCTGAATATTGGGTATTTTTGGGAATTGGAGGAAAATGGTCAAAAACGCCTAGTAAATTGGAATACGGGAAGCGGACTTTAGGAACATTTATTATTTTCCCTGATTGCTTAATTTTTTCTAGTGCAGAAGACCATTCAATTGCCTGTTTTGAATAATCATCAATTTGAAATCCTTTGTTAAATAATTGGTCCATTAAATTAAGGTAGGTTTTATCCCCAGTTCCGGCAAAATGATTAAATATAAGTATTGCTGGAACAAAATAAAATGGACTATATACATACCCACTAGATTTCATTAAATCTTCTTTGAACCAATATTTTAATTTGAAACCGTTTTTATCTAAAAAGTAATAACGTAACGAAGGAAGTTTAAATTCCGATATCCTTGCCGCCATACCCGATTTATCATGTTCGTTAGGATGGATTGTTAAAGTTTTAGTTTTCTTTGGGATTTTAGTGGGTGTCTCTAGAATATTTACCGCTTTTAAAAATTCATTTAAAGCGTTTTCAAATGAAGAGTTTGCTCTAATGATACCAAGGTTAAAGTGACCGCGTTCTATGTTGATTCCATGCTCAATAAATTTATTGTAATAGATCTCCGCAACATCATACTTTCCTGCTTCTTGTAATGCATACCCCTTAAAAAAAGACCAAAATGGGGTTGTAAAAAACCGGTCATTTTGGATGTCAAGGGGATCTGGTAAATCCAGATTTCCATGATAAAGAAAAACTCCTGTCTTTTGTAAGACCAGTTTGGGATGATATCCATTAGGAAAGTAAAAAGGATCAAAACTTGGATTCGATAATGGTTTCTGCAAAATTAACCAAATTCCTACCTTACCTTTACGAGTTCCTAAAAATTCCATTCGGTGTTTGTCGGAAAATTGTGTGAAATACTTTGGGAGACTGATTTTGGTTAATGCGTTTCCTATTTCTGACTTTAGTTCTGTTAGGGTGGTGATATTTAGAATCACGTCGTTTTCTTTGATATTTTTTATTAAATGATCTCGAATCGATGGGTATCCTTCTGAATGAAACATCTCATCAAGAAACTTTTTACTCCAAACAGGTTTAGGAAATCCCAATACCAAAGAAAATAAAAGAAGAGCGGAGAAGTAGATTAGAGCTTCCTGTGCGGATTTGTGTAACTTAATTTTTTTTATCGATGTAGTCAACCAAACAAAGCCGGTAGCTACACAAATTAAATAAAAAGGTAGGATAAAAACTAAAAACCTCCCATGTGTAATTCCGATTATTAACCCTAGGATCAAAACTGGAGGGACAAATATGGAAAGTAAAACTCTAAACAAAGTTTTTTGAGTTTGCGCAATTCGAATCAATCCTGTCAAGAATAAGATGAAATAAAACCAGTGCGCAAAAGAGTGGCCCATGATCCAACCATGATTTTCGAAATTTAACGTTACAAAAATATTTTTGCAAAGGAGCGTCAAGTTGGTTAAAGCCGACCCTTCGTTAAATGTATATATTTTAGTAGCTATTGGCGAAAGGGCTTTGCTTACAAATTCTCCTTTTGTCAAAAGGTCAAACGCATTTTGAATAAAATTAATTCCTTTTATTTGATAAAAAATTAGAGCCGAGATTAGAGACGTTAAGTAGGTAATTAAAAATTGTATAGATTTGCGTTTTAACTTAGGTCGAAAATTTTGTTCGCTCTTAAACGTTGTCCATCCAAGGATAAAAACGACAAAGGGAATAGTTGGCTGAAATAAAAATGGAAGGATGGTGTTTGTTATATTAAGAAAATTAAAAAGTGCAAATAGCCACCAAAAGCCCCAGCCTCCTTTTTCCCATCCCTTCACTAAAAACATAATCGTTAGGAAAGAGGCAAGCATATAGAACTCGGCGAAATGAACCCATACCGTGATCCATATATTGTAATAAGAAATTCCAAATAAGAATGTCGCAATAACGGCTTCAGGCTTTCCAACGCGTACTTTTGTCCAACTGTAAATCAGAAAAAGAGTGCAAAGATTTATCAAAATAGGGAATAGTTTATAAGTATATTCGTTTACTCCCCACCAACGGTAAAACCAATTTGAAATAGGCATTCGCCAATGGGCCATTTCCGAGTGCCAAGGAGACAGTAGAATGTCTGTAAAGCTTTTATCTAAATTGGGGTAGACTTTATATTCTAGAGCGTGTGGGTCAATAGGGGTTTCGATCACGTGAAAATAGATCAGGCCAATGATCAAAGCAAATAAAGCCATAAAACCTTGAGAAACAAAGAGGTTTTCTGTTATTGGTTTTTTCATCATCTAATTTGCTTTTCTAGCAAGGCATTTATTCTGACTTTCCTACTATATGGGGTGCGATTTTGAGCGAACTATTTTGGTGAAAGGATTTACCAATAAATTGCAATCTTAGGAAGGGATAGTTCGAAATTGCATCTAGGTAAACTACCGTATTTTTTTAAAAAAGAAAATAGTTTTTATGGAAAGATAAAGAAATATCCATTTAATGAGATTTTATGATAAGTGTTTGATTTATATGATTTTGTTTTTTTTTGTGGTTTCTCCATTCATAAGCCCTGGTCCATATGTCGGTTTAAAAAAGTCACTGCTAATTCGTTCCTAAAGTTCCATAATTAGGTTTGTAAGCGAAAAGTTAATTACATATTTTTGAAGGACCGTTTTTTTTTGAGATACTTCGCTTATATTTCTAGAAATGCAGTAAAATAAAAATATACGAAAAAATTAAATTTTTTTGAAAAAAAAGCTAAAGTTTTTCTAAAGCGTGTCCGATAAGGAAATGGGAGAGTATTTATTAAGCGCGAAAAACTTTAAGGAAGTAGTCTAAATGATTGATTTTAATGGAGGGAACCCCTATGGCAGAGGTGTCTGAAAGCCCATTTCTTCGAGGAGATGTTCCTAGGATTAATCCTGACCTTGAGCAAAGCTCTAACGAAAGAGACAATCAAGATACATTAGAACAGATTGAAACCAATCCTGACAGAGGTAGAGCGGATGATCGCGTAGAATTTAGCGAAGAAGCAAGAAGACAAGACGCTCTTGGAAGAGGAATTGAGGATCTTGCTCCTAATGAAACCGAAGTCGAAGCAACTTTAACTCCAAATGATCCTATTCAAGAAGAACAGGATATTAGAGAAGTTGGAGATCCTAATAGTTTAGGAAGCGCCCCTGGAGCAAATCAAGCTCGAAACTTTTCTATTGAACAAAGAATTCCACAGGATGCTGAGGTTTCTGGAGATATTTCTGGTCGACAGGAATTAGGAAGCGGCGTGGAATTGCGAGAAGACCCAGAAGTTAACCCCCTAGGTAATCAAAATAACCCAATTGAAAATAGGGATAATTCGGGGCCTGTTGGCGAAAGAATAGAGTCGCAAAACCAGCGGATAGAAAGGCAAGAAGCTTTAGAGCAGTCGGATCAAGATATTCGACTAGAGCAGCAACAAGAAAGTAATGAGCAAAACGTTCAAGCTGAACAAAATCCTCAAGAGCAAAATGCTCAAGCTAGCCAAAACCAAAATACAGAGCAAAATAGAACTGGTGAAAATACTCAAGATCAGAATCTAGAACCAAGAGAAGGAATAAGCCAAGCTGCTAATAGAGAAGCCCAACGTAGCCAAATTTTGGACAATCCAGCGCAAGATAGAGGTTTAGAAGCGACTCAACCTACAACTCAAGAGCCAACTCAAACTGATCCGACTCAACAGACAGAAGATGTTAGAACAGCTCAACAAGAAGAGGTTGAAACTCAAACTAACGACCAGCGGCAAGATAGTCAAGAAGTTTCTAGGCAAGAAGATAGGAATCGAGATCCTGTATCCGCTCAGACACAGGTTGGCAGAAACGTTGACGAGTTGATATAGATTTATTTTTTTTATTTACTCAGGCTTAAGATTTGATTCTATTAATCTTATAGTGTTTATCGGCAAAAAACTTAAAAGCTTTAGTTTTTTAAGTTTTTATTTTATTGAAAAAACGCCCAGGTTTAAAAAAGTATAAACCAATGCAAATTGACGGATTTATCAATTCGATCCTTGCTTTAAAAGAGCCGTCGACAACGGGCGATCTCCCTTTTCAAAAGTTAAAAACTAATAGTAGTTCTTCCCTTAATGTTCGCGAAATTCTTCTGGATTCTTTTAATACGACTTCAAACGACAAACCAAACTTAGAATTAACAAGCCCTGTTGCTGGTTTTAGAATTAACGAATCGATTAATTTTATTGCCGAGAATTTACGGGCCAATAGATTGCCTGTAAGTGAAACAATTCAAAATAAATCTGAGTTTGTAGATTTGCGGGTGGAAACTTTAGAGAGACTCAGAAAATCCGTCAGAGGATTAAGCCGTTTAACATCTCAATTACAGGAAGAAGATGCGTTAAATTCATTGTCAGCGCGTTCATCGCGCGAAGAGATTATTGAGGCTACCGCTTCCAGTAGAGCGAATAAAGGAAGTTTTACCGTTGTATCTAGGCAAAATTCAGTTAATGCAGTATTGGTTTCTGATCGGCAGACTTCGCCTTTGGAGTCTTTAGGTTTAACTGGGAGTTTTGTAGTTAATGGTTTTGAAGTAACCGTTGAAACTTCGGATACCATTAGAAATATAAAGGATAAAATAAATTTTGGCGAAGATTTGAACAAAAATGGACAGCTTGATTTGGCAGAGGATTTTAATCAAAACGGTGGAATTAACGTTATCAAAATTGCTCCTAGCGAATTTGGACCTGGTGTTTTTATTATTGAAGATAAAGATGGCGATGGAGTTTTGGATCCTTCAGAAGACGTTAATAACAACGAAAGATTAGATGGAGGCAGCGATCAAATAAAATTAATCGCTTCGATCGAAGGTAACCGTTTGGTTCTGACGAGCACGGCTGAGGGAGCCGCAGATATTGAGCTTGACGACGATGATGGCATTTTATTAGCTCTTGGTATTTTAGAGACGAATAATAAAGGATTTCCGGTGGTTAAAGAAAGGCAATTTGATTTTTCCCAGAATCCGCCCGTAAATTTAAATAAATCGAGTCAGTCTGCTTTTGTGCAGATAGACGAATCTCTTGTTGAGAGCCCTACCGCATTAATTGACAACGCTGTAGAGGGAGTGCAACTTGAAATAAAAAAATCTTCAAGTTTGGAGACGGAAGTTAGCGTAATTTCTGACCCTCAAAATGCTGTGAGTTTGATCCAAAACTTTTTTGATGAGTTTAATGAGGTAGTTAGCCAAGTTAATCAAGCGCTAACGGTTTCTCGCGTTTTTGAAAGAGATCCAGAAATTCAAACTATCCGACAGGAGTTAGTTGGCGAGTCTCAGGATAATATACAGAATCTGAATTCGCTTTCAGAAAATGTTGAAGCAATTCGACCCGACCCTTTTAATATACGTGGTATAGGCCTAGAAGTTGTAGGTTCAGAGAAAAATGTTGTGCAGGAATTATCCATCACTAACGCCCTTGAAAGAATTAAACAAGGCGTAATTTCTCCGTTTGCGAGTTTACCAAATGAAATTAAAAACCGATTAAGTTCTTTTGGAATTAAAACAGAGGCCGACAATACAATATCTGTCAATCAAGCAAATTTAAAACGCGCATTTATTGATAGACCACAAACGGTTGTGAGTCTTTTTACCGATTCTGAAAATGGATTGTTGCCCGCCTTGGAATCTAGCTTAGATAGAATTTTAAATGAAAATATTGGAGATATTGATCTAAAAAAAGATAATATCGTGATAGAATCAAACAATCCCTTGGGAGTAGCAGAGGGATTTCAACAAAACGTTCAATCAACCGCTTTACAATCTTTCAGAAGGTTAGTAGAAAATACTAGGATAGAAGAAAGAACCCAAAACCTGATTGCAATTGTCTGAACCGAATCAAAAGTTTTTTAAACAGTTAGATAAATAGTAAAAATATTTTTTTGATTGAGGTCCTCGCTTAAGTTTGAAAACTGAAGGCTCGTCTGCCCAAATCCTAACTTTATTAGAACAAGAACTCCATTATTACGAAAAATTAGGATTGATTCTTGAGGAACAAAAGAAAATTATTGAAAAAAAAACTGTTGATAGGTTGATGGAGGTTATTCAAAAAATACAAAAATTTCAAAAGGCAATAGGCGATCTAGATAAACGTATTAAGGAGTATATGGATGATTTGAACGATGCAAAGCGAGAACAAATCATCATTCAAACAAAGAGTATACGAACTCAAATTGAATCAAAAATTTTAAATATCATTTCTCTCGAAAATTATTGTGAAGATTTTATAAACCGAGAGAAAGTTGAAATTAAGGGAAAGATTTCAAATTTAAAACATGGTAAGAATGTAATCAAAGGATATGGTTCTTCTATTTTAAAGAATTCTTTTATTTCAAAAAAACTCTAGCTATTAACTACCCCTCGTATTATGGATTTTTCGATTTTACCTCCTGGTAAGGTCTTTAAAGCCTACCAAACACAGAGCGTTATTGCCGAACGCAACAAACAATCAAACATTAGAAGTGTGCAAACTCAGAAGGACCGAGTTACCATTTCCCCCCGTGCTTTAGAAGAGTTTGAAAAAGCTCAAGCCGACTCTGAGACTCAAGAAAAGCGAAAAGATATTGCCGATATTCTTGCCGAGTCAGTCCAAGTCGAAGACTCAAATCCTCCCCAAAGCCGCGATGAAGCAGAATTGCGCCCAGACTTTGTCGAAAGCTGAGAAATAAAAAGCTTTAAAAGCGTATATTTGTTTTAGTTATAGTAGAATTTTTAACGGATCCGTTCCGAAAATTTCTTGAGGCAAAGAAGCTGAGCAAGGGTTTCTGTAAACTTCTGCGAGTTGCCTAGCTATACCTGAAGTATTAAAAAACTTTTTTGCTTCTTTTAAAGCCAATTCATCCAAATCAATCAATTCTTTAACTTGCGCTATCTCATCCGTAAAAATACCGATTTGAGATAACTCATCCAATATTTCTGTGGGTGTTGAGGTTCCATTTTGAATTTCATTAATCAAATCGAGAGCGTTTGTTGCTGTTTTAATATTTTCAGCCGCCGATTTTACCGTGTTCATAACGGCCTCTCCATTAAACAGAGAGCCAAATATTTTTTCTAGTTTATCTGTTTGGTCGCCAAAAGACCGAGAACCCATATTCCACGAAATTGCGGTCGTGAAAAGAGAATACAGTCCGGACTTATCTTCAGGAACTAGATCTACTCCGCTCAAAATATTGGTGTGTATTTCAAAATCTTCTATCATTTTTTTGAATTCGTCGGCTGAATCCAAAAGGCTGGTTGTTTGCGAAAGGATGTTAGTAATATCTTGAGCGGTACCGCCAATACCTGTCCAACTTGTTGGCGGTGCTATTTCCCAACCTTCTAAGGTGAGGTTATCGCCAGTCAACAAGTCTATAACCGGTTGTACTTCAGTTTTCACTTGCTCGATGTTGGAAGCAACTTTGTTGTAAAAAGCTTCGCCGGATTCGACTAAGTCGTAAATTTCTTTGACCTTAAAATCTACAGGGATTGCCCCGCAATTAAATAAAGGATGGTCTTTGAATGCGGTAATTCCTTCGCCAAATTCACCTGTTTCAAAAGAGAAATCATTTTCGTCATTTGCCTCTGGTTCAGGTGGAAGGTCGCCTTGGGAATTTGCATTTTCAATGGCTATGAGTCTTTTGCCTTGTTGAGATTTTTCAAGTCGAGAAACTTTTTTAACGAGTCTTAGAAACTGGCTTTTTTCATAATCTTTAAACTCGTTAAGTTTTCCTAAATAACTCGTGAGAAAATCATGTTCATCGAGAATACTTGGGTATATAAGGCCATCGTCGTCTGCTCCATCTGCGTCGGGATCTTCTATGACTTAAGGCGGACGAAGATATCGAGGTCCCCAACTTTCTTCGTAATGGCCATTATGAAAAATATATAGGAAATCATATTCGTTAAAGAAAAATTCGTAATGTCTGCAGCCAGGAGGCAAATTATTTTGAGCCGATGCGAATGCGTAAACTGATATGCCCCTGAATCAGTAGACAGCTTGTATCTTCATTTTTCTCTGCTGTT
>JAYOZP010000016.1:0-50388 GCA_038154245.1 Nitrospinales bacterium
ATCTAATACCGCTTGCCGGTCATCATCTTCAAAAAAGGCCTCATCAGTTCCAACAACCTCAGCGTTTTCTTTCAGACGCTGGCGAACACGACCGCGAAGATTGATAATTTGCTCTATTCCTTCGGCTGGTAAGAACGAATAACAAAATATTTTATCTGACTTTTGCCCTATGCGGTCAACCCGCCCTGCTCTCTGAATCAATCGGATAATTGCCCAAGGCAGATCATAATTAACAATTATGGCACTATCCTGAAGGTTTTGACCCTCACTTAGTACATCCGTGGTGATCAGAATCCTTAATTCTTGATCTTTTCCTACTCTATCGGTTTTTTCGTTGCTAACGGGGCTGAATCGCCAGGCCAAGCTTGTTGGGTTTTCATTATCACCCGTTACACCAGAAAACTTGTTAAGCCCTCTCTTCTTTAATTCTTTTTCCAGATAACGGACAGTGTCGGCATATTGACTGAAAACCAGAATCTTTTCATTGGGATGCTTTTGCGTCAATACATCATATAGCGCATTCAGCTTGGCATCTTTTTCTGAATCCCACCTCCCAAACGAATTGAGTAGGTTAATAATGGATTTAGAATCATTTTCTAGATCTTCAGCAAGTTCTTTTATAAATAAATCGGACCTGAGCCAACGAAACCGGCGCTTTCCTTTGGTTCTAAAGACCCCGTAAACTTGCTCCGCTCTTTGTTTAAATTGTTCAATGCTTCTCAAGCCATCATTAGTTTTATTTCTTTCAGCACCATCTTCAGCTTCGCCATCAATTTCGCTTTGAAACATGGAATCATAATCTTCATCAAAAGACTGAGTATCCATTAATCCGGCATCAGCCGAACCAATAGGAACTTCTAGTCCCTGCTCAATGGCGTGAAGAAAGATATAATTTCTTAAGGCATGCCTTTCCAGAGAAAGAAGAAAGGCCTCACCACTGCTTTCCAACCGCTTTAACAAACCTGTCCTGCAAAATCCCATCAAACGCTTACCGGCTCGAGATAAGTCATCGAGAACTATTGTTTCGTTTTGAGCTGGTGGTGTATGCGGACTTGGCGCAACATAGTTTCCTAATCCATATCGCGGCAAAAACAAATCTTCTATGGAATGAATTACGTGGTCTGCATATAACTTTGCATATTGATCATTCTTATCATCCTTCTTCATTTGAAACTTAACCGTTCTAGGTATCCGGTCTGGGAAAAAGGATTTCTCGCCATTATCAAAAAGAAGATATTTGTCCCCTGTATTAGGATCAGTTTCAGCATAGTTATCTTTAATGAAGCTTCTGGTTCTACGAACGAGGTATAAACGCATAAGCTCGCGCCAATCATCTGCAAAATCGGACTTTTCAAATGCCGCTATAGAACGAACTGCCGCCTGATGCCGCCTAATAAATTCTGTCTCTCCAAGATCCTTAAGTAGTCGTTCTGGTCTAATTCCCAAATCTTTATCGTCTGGCAAAAATAAGCGAAGTTGATTGGAAAGATCGTGATAGGTTTTGTTATAGGGGGTTGCGGAAAGTAAAATACAACGACTATCATTTTTTTGAATATATTCTTGTATGACTTTATATCTTTTCCCCTCGCGATTTCGAAGGTTGTGGCTTTCATCTATAATAATAAGTCTATATCTTTTTAATTCTGCGAGTTCGGATTGGACTGTTGTTAACGAGATAACTTTGGCCTTCATTCTGTATTTATCGCGGTAATCCTCCCACATAGAAACTAGATTCCTGGGGCAAATAATAAGTGTCTCTAATCCATAATCATCCTCGAAAACCCTGGCAATAGCGACCGCCATCAATGTCTTTCCTAGACCCACGACATCCCCGATAATAACTCCATCACGCTTAATGAGGTGGCGAGCCGCAATTTTCACTGCGGCATTTTGGAACTCTAGCAACGTATTGCCAAAGTCTCTAGGGATTTGAAATTCTGTTAAACCCGCTCTGGCTTCCTGAGATAGGTGATAAGCAATTTTAACGTAAATATGATATGGCGGAATTATTTCTTCTCTTGCCCAGCTCTCGTCAATTATTTCTGTCAATTCATCTGAAATATCAATGCACCATCTATCCATCCATCTATCTTCAAACCATCTTGCTAGTTTGTCACATGAATCTTCATCCATGACATCCACATTCAGTTCTCCCTGATTAGAGAGACCTGCAAAAGTGAGATTGCTACTACCAAGGTAGCCAATTTTTGGATTGATTTGGTCAGGTCGGAATAAGAGATAAAGTTTAGCGTGTAAAGAATGTCTTAGGAATAATTTTACGATTACTTTTTTTCCTTTAATTTGTTTGGAAAGCGTACGAAGACCTTGTTCGTCAGCATTATTAGGAGCCCCAAATGTCAATTGTTGTCTAAACTCATTTGCAAAAGATTTCTTTAATCTCGAAGCAGTTTGGTTATCTAATCCTTGTCCTTTACCTGCAACACTGAAATATAATTTAAGATCCTCTTCTGGCAATTTTTGCATCCCAACTAGTAAACGACAACAATTACCCTCGCCACCAACCCACTTTTCTATATGTTCGTCAATTTGTCTCCAACCGCGTAGGTTAAAATACCCAACACAAAAATCAGCTCTCTCTGCGACTTTCAAAGTTTCAGTTAAAGCAGGCAATAATGATTTTTCAATATTGTCAAAAATATGTGGCATTGACTAACCTTTCCTCATCAAAAAAACCTAAGCTTATCATTTCCTCAAATATTGTTGTTTAATACGGGTTTGTTATACCATAAAGTTATAATTCCTTCTAAGTAAGTAAAATTTTTATCCAATATTAAGTTAGAAAATGAGACTAAACTCCAAGCTTTATTCTTGTCCGCAATGCCAATCAAAAAAATTGATTCAGGTTGTTTATGGCTATCCAGATCCTGAATTAATGGAACAGATAAAGCGCGGAGAAGTAACCAGCGGCGGTTGTTTTGTAGGTGAATTCAGTCCAAACTGGCATTGTAAGAATTGCGGGCTTGAGTTTTTTAAAACCAGAGATAAGCTGGTAATCCCTCAAACCGAACCTCCTCCAAACGACCCTTCATTTTCAGAAGAAAATGCGGAACCCATACAACCCATTTCCAAAGAAAAGAAAAAACCAAAAAACTTACTTCTACGCATCATTCGATGGTTTTTAATCGACCGATATATTAATGGTTAATCCTTTAAGGCTTTCAATTCAAAAATCGCGGGACAAATGTTTCTTTACCATTTTAGTGGATAAACCAGTTTCATTTGCTAATTGTGCGAATATTCGATCAAACTTATGGCTATCTTGACAACTCGTATAGGTAAGGTCATAACAAGTACGACATCCGAAATATATCCCTCCTGGGGGCACATGAAGCGTCGCAACCCGCCTATTACAAGGCACTCCACTCTTATACAAAGAACAAATAAACCACCATCTTTTGCCGCCATAATTAGGAACCGTAGGGCTTAAAATTATTCGTTGATTATAACCGTTTTTCTCGCCTTCCCTGGTAATGGAAAAATTTAGCCGCAATAAAATTTCGTCACCATCTAATGGTTCTGCCGAATACCCAACAGATCCTGTTTCCTCCCCAGTTGAAACTCTTCTCCACGTTAATGATCCCGAACGATAAAAATGAAGACTTATAAATTTATCACGCATTAGTTTATTAATGTTCAGAGTAAGGCAATCTTCAACTGTTAATTTAGAATCCAAAAACCAACGCCTACCACTTCCCATTCCACCCATATTTTTACCCTCGTTTTTTCCTAAATCATTAAGCTTTTTTGAACAAAAAAAAGCTAATCACTCACATAAACCCATAAAAATCAAACAAGTTGACTGGCTATACAAAAACCGGAAATTCCCTTAAAATCAGGAGAATTTCATTCAAAAAGGAAGAGAACCTATTTCATTTCCCGACCAAACCAAATGAGTTTTCCTTCGATTTTGATATCTTTCCAATCCGCATCTAAATCGTCATAATTGGGGTTATCGCTTTTGATGTGAACCAATTTAGTTTTAGGATTCAATTGAAGTCTTTTAATCATTCTTTTCCCTTGCCAAGTGAATGAATAAACGCCACCCCCCGGTTTAATTTCCTGAATATTTTTATTCACCACAATAACATCCTGGTCCATTAACGTCGGTTCCATACTGTCCCCTTCAACTACCAAGGCCAATAAGCGATCTGGTCCGCCAAATTTACTTAACCAATCGTCTCGAAAAGCCAGTTGAATATCGACCTCATCATCTGGCTTCAAACCATGTCCAGCGCTTCCAGCGCCCTTAACTTTCTTAATAAGCGACATTCCCGGGGGGAGATTTTTTTCGTTATGGGATACGATGGATGCTTTAAGTAGACCTTTGCCCGTTAACACATATTCCACCGTCGTCTTTCCATGCTCGGCTATTCTTAAAAGAATATTTCCCTCAGGCACCATGCCTTTCTCAATTTTAGAAACGTTTCCTTGAGTTGTACCAATTAGTTGCCCAAAAGCCTTTTGACTCAAAGTTCCTCGAATAAATTGCACTCGTTCTCCCATTCCTGGATTAGAGGTAGATCTTGTTTTAGAATTCATATATGAATTATTTCCCTTGACAAACATTCTTAAAAGAATATATTGGCTTTACATAAATCTCAAGCCTCAATTCGAAGTTATAAAAATACTGTAATCCAAACTATAAAACAAGGAAAGGGTGATGGGGGAATCCTTAGGAGGTTTACTTTTTTTATTTTTTCTTTTGATTATTGCTCTGGTTTTATTTGGATCAATATTTAACATTCTTTTTTCTTTGCGGGGATTCTTAGGAATGATATTGGGTTGGTTTTTCTGCAATTGGTTTGGTGAGGATGACGACTTTTCATGAAATTCAAAAAAAAGTTTATTAAAAAAATCTTCCGATAGATCCGGGTCGGCTAAATCCAAGTGAATGATTAATCTTTTGAAATGCCAATTTTAGATTGGCCAGGAAAAGTCATTTTTAAACGCAAAAAGGAGAGCGCTTATGAAACGATTTAAAACAACACTGATGATAATAATGAGTTGTGGTTTACTTGCGTCGTCAGTTTACGCTGAGGATCCTTTTGCCCAGTTTATAGAGATTTTGAAAGATATTGAATCCCTTGAAGAAAGTGTCAAAAGTGAGCCCGATAATTCTACAAAACGCTCTTTGCTTGGGATGGCTTATTTTGAAGCCGGAAGATATGAAGAAGCGATTGAACAATACTCGGAAGCAGTAAAACTGTCGCCAACCTTTTTTGGCGCACATAATGATTTGGGAGCAAGCTATTTTAAATTGGAAAGATATGAAGAGGCTATTCCCCATTTTCAAAAAGCTTTAGAAATAGATCCAACATTTGCGGGTGGATATTATTCTTTAGGGTTAAGCTATTTTCATCTTAATCGCTATTTGAAGGCCACTGAAGTGATGAAAAAGAAAATTAGCATGACCCCAAATGATCCCAATGCATATTATATGTTGGGTCTTTCATATTTTAAATCCAAGGATTTTCAAAAAGCGATTATTCCATTTAAAAAGGCCCTAACCCTAAAACCCGATCATTTTAAGGTCTATTCGTTAATAGCTGAATCTTACAAAAAACTAAACGATCTTAAAGCAGCTCAAGAAATCCTTCAAAAGAGCGTCAAGGCCAATCCGGATAACACTAAATCACACTTTTTACTTGCCGAGTTTTTCCTCTATCAAGGTAGATTCCAAGAAGCGATAAAAATACTTAAGAATACCGTGCAAGTGAAACCTGACGGGGGAAGATTCTACTTATTACTTGGAAGGTTATATCACGAGTTGAAGGATGGCTATAACGCCATTATCAATGCGGAAAAAGCCAAAAAATACTATTTCGAAATAAACGATTCTAAAGGTTTTGAAACTGCAAATTCAAATTTGAAAGCCTATGCAAAACACTATGAAAAAAAAATGTAATGGTTGGATCGATTTGCTACAACCGTCAATCCCTTGTACGCTTTTAATCCATAATAACGGTACATTTTTATTACACTATTGACAAACAAATGAAAGCTTTCACCTTTATATTCATACTTTTTTTTACCTCTCCAGCTTACGCAGTGGTTATACCGAAGCCTGCTATTTCTGATGATTTTTATATTAATTCAAATATTTTGACCCTTATGCATAAAGAAAATAAAGGCGTCATCTTCAGTAGTAACTCCCAGATATTTGAACGGGAAATGGAAGCATTGCTTGCCCCTAGAGCGTCAATTTTCTTATGCCCTTGGAGAAAGTCTAAAACTTTCAATAAAATTAAAATTTTAACTAGCGAAGCAAAGATTAGAATTTTAAGTGATTACGGTTTCGATGAAAAACTTATCCATGAAAAATATAAGTTCCAATATAACTGCAAACTATTAAAACTCCTTGATGTTATAGAACTGGGTCTTATGATTTACCGATATGAATATAAACCGAAGACAAGTATAAATGAAAAAGGACAAACCACTATTTCAATTGAAGAACTTGCAAAAAGAGAATATCCAAATCTTTCCAAGAGATTATTAGACGATTACCAGGCCCTAGGCGAATGGAATGAACCAACAATCCCTTACAACTTCACAAAATATTCTGGGATCAAAATACTACCTTGGAAAGTTAACTCAGGGCCGAGTAAACTTAGTTATTTTTTATTAAAAGATATCTACGATTTAAGCACCATAACTTGGTTTTGCCCAACCCCATCGGACAATTGGAAAACAGTTCATATAATTACTCAACGCGCTCAATCTAAGCTAGTTGATCTCTACAATGTTTACCCCTCGTTTTACAATAGAATTTATAAATACCAGAGGGAATGTAAAATCGTAGACCCCTCTTACCTTTTATCTATTGGTGTTATTCCAAAATAATTAGCTAGACCATTTTAAAACGGCGGAGTAATAATATCTCAATCAGTATTAAACCTGAAACCTATCAATGAAAATTCTAAAGGATATGGTAGATATATATGCTTTACAGTTTTTGTATGAACGATTCTTTAAAATAATTAAAATTAGATACAGAATCTGTATGAATGATTTCTTATTTCCGAAATAATCATACAGTTTTTGTAATTGGTTTATACATTTTCTGTATTTGGTTCTTTTTGAGGATACCTTGATTTTATTAAATCATTTCTTTTTTCTTCATCTTTCCAAGCCAACTGGAAATACTTATAACCGACCCCCGGAATAAGTTGAATTTCCTCAAACAAATTAGTGCCAAACTGTTTCCAACGGTAGGAAAGAATGAATTTTGAGGGCTCTCTTAAACCACCCGGTTCTAAAGGGTCTAAAAACCCCTTTTTTACAAGTTCCCTTTTAATTTCAATAAAAGTGGTTGGAGAACTACAAACTCCATATTTTTGAGCCTGACTAAAAGTTAGAATAACTGTTTTATCATGGCTATTCTTTATATCACTCATGAAATAAACAAGCGCCAATTTTGAACTGTTTTTTAAGCTAATGAACGCTTTAGAAAAAAGAAGAATATGTGTTAATGGCACAAATGGCCCTGAAATTTTCCCCCCTTTTTTCCTACCCAAAACTAGAGATCCTCATGGTTTTAATCAGTACCTTAAAAATGGATTTAAATTTGAGAAGTGCTGGAAAACTTTCCTTCCTTAAGAATCCATTCATCTAGATCCTCTTTGAAATAAAAAACTCGACCTCGTTTAATAAATTCCGGGCCTGTCCCATTACAGCGCATCATTGCTAAGGTTTTAACGCTTAGCCCTAAGTAATCAGCAGCGTTTTGGGTATCCAACCGACCATCTGGAAAAATAAGGATTTCGACAGATTTTTGCATATAAATTTCTCCAAACATTTAATAATATATCAATACATAGAATAAATATTATTTTATGTATTGTCAATCAGTACGTGTAATGTTAGAATGATCTAGAATTTATAAGAACTTTTTGGGAGGCTTTTATGGCTAAAAAAGTTAAAGGAGGGGGTAGTAAGCTTTCCCGATCTGAAACTGTTTCAGTCAGGTTAGATCCAAAACTCAGATTTGCCGCTGAATTGGCTGCAAGAAAGCATCGAAGAACATTATCTAGTTTTATTGAATGGGCTGTTGAGGAAGCCACTCAAAGAGTGCCACTTTCTATTCCGGACCATCAAGGGGAAACTGATTATGCTTACGATGCAATAGAAAAAGTTTGGGATGTGGACGAAGCCGATCGATTCGCCAAATTTGCTTTAGAATTTCCATTTCTTTTAACCCACGAGGAAGAAGTTTTATGGAAATTAATTTGTGAAAATGGATATGTGTGGAAAGGTCGTTTTATAGATAACGAAATTCGTGGAGTAAGTGAATGGAGATGGAAAACGAAAATTGAGAGTTTAATTTTTAAACGTCTTAGAGAAAACTGGGAAGTTTTTAATTCCGTGGCAAAAGGCGATTCACCAGAATCAGATTTGCCCGGGGCAGAACTTGAAAGACCAATTGAACCCTTAGAGGATAGCGATATCCCATTTTAACTTGAGAATTAAAGATGGCCTTAAAATTTAATAAATTGACTCGTCCAAATATCCGAAAACTAAAATTGAGACAAAAAATAATAGAACATGGAATAAAGTTTTAACGTTTAGAAAATGGCGAAGGTCGATATTCCGTCAACATTATGGTTGATGGTCAAAGGATTCATCGGGTTATTGGAAAAGAGAGCGACGGTGTAACGCGTTTTCAAGTAGAAGAATATATCGCTAAAGTAAAAACCGATGCCAGATCCGGGAGATTGAGCCTTCCTAAAGGACGTAAGGTAGCGCTTGGATTTAAGGGAGCGGCAGAAAAATATTTAAACAAGCTTAAAGAAGAGGGTGGGAAAGATTTAAAAGCAAAAAATATGCGGTTGAGATTTCATTTAAAACCGTTTTTTAAAGATAAACCTTTATCCAGCATTACAACATTTGATATTGAACGTTATAAAAAACTGCGGAAGGAATCGAAAGCTTCTCCAGGAACAATTAACCGGGAATTGGCGGTTTTATCCCATTTGTTTAGTAAAGCGCTCGAATGGAAATGGATTAATCATAAACCAGCCATTATTCGCCGTTTAAAAGAAAACCCCGGTCGTATTGTTTACCTCACCAGCGAACAAATTCCTCGATTGATTGAAGCGGCTAAAAAGGATCAAAATCCTCAAGTTTATCCATTCATTGTAATTGGGTTAGAAACTGGTATGCGGAGAATGGAAATTTTATCAATCCGTTTGGAGCATATTAATATAGCAAGGAAAATAATTTTTATCCCAAATGCAAAATCAGGTTCAAGGGAGCAACCGATTACCCGGTCTTTAGCAGAATTCCTTAATGGGTATTTAAAAACGGCCAAACCAAATCAGGAATGGTTATTTCCATCGAAATCAAAAACTGGTCATACTGTGGCAATCGAAAAAGCATTTAGGCGGGTAGTTGCTAATGCGGGTTTTGACCCTAAGGAAATTGTTAGACATACTTTGCGGCATACTGCGATAACCCACCTTGTTCAAAGTAACGTGGATTTACCTACCGTAAAAAGAATCAGCGGTCATAAAACGTTAGCTATGGTTGAGAGATATAGTCACCAAAACGGAGAACATATTTCAGCCGCCATGGATAAATTAGAATCCCGCATCCACTCAATAAAGTAATTCAAAAATTCTGACAAGATTACACAGGAATTACACAAAAACAAAAAATGGCTACCGGTAAAATCCGATAACCAATTATATTTAGAGGTGCCGAGGGACGGAATCGAACCGCCGACACGAGGATTTTCAGTCCTCTGCTCTACCGACTGAGCTACCTCGGCTTAGAAGGATTTTTCCTTAGAAAGCTAGCGAAATTAACATAATACAAACATACTGTCAATTGTTATCGTTTTCATAAAAAAAATGTGAGTCATGTAATTGTCTGTTTTTTCACCTCAAGTTTGCTATAATCCGCGAAGGCAAGGGAAATAATTCCCGTTCAATCCAAACCCCTTGGGAAAATGTATGCTCGTATTGACCAGAAAAATAGGCGAAAGTATAAAAATTAACGAAGACATAAAAGTTACGGTCATTGAAATAAAAGGGAAAAATATCAGAATCGGAATTGAAGCGCCAAAAGAAACGAAAGTTTACAGAGAAGAGCTTTATTTCAAAATTAAAAGCGAAAACGAATCTGCCGCAGCGGCTGCAAAGATCGATTTGTCAAAAGTATCTAAATTATTTTCTTCTAACCTAAAAAAACCTAATTAAGCCGAAACCCAACGGCAAACAGGCATATGGCTAAATATAATACCACTCGCTTTGGCGAGATTGAGCTTAACGACGAAGATATTATTCAATTCCCAACGGGTCTATATGGTTTTGAAAAGGAAACTAAATTCGTTTTAATGCCCTTTGACGAAGTAGATTGTCCTTTAGAGTGGATGCAATCCCTCATCAATCCCGCTTTAGCTTTTGTGGTTACAGATCCTTTTATATTTGTTCCAGATTACGAGCCGGTTTTATTAGATAGCGAAAAAAAAGAAATAGGGTTAGAGCCGGAAGATCCTTTTGTTATTAGAGTTATAGTTAATATTCCCGAAGCTTATACTGAAATGACCGCCAACCTGGTAGGGCCTATCGCTATGAACCGGGATACCCAAATAGCAAAACAGTTTATTTTAACCACTCTAAAGTACGACACCCGCCACTATTTATTTTCTGAAGAAATCAGAAAATCCAACACCTCCAAAGTTTAATTTAGTCTTTCTGCCGATTTTCTAAAATTTTCAAAACGGAATCAGCGGCGGTTGCCCAGGAAAATCTTTTTCCAAATTCTTTATATGTTGCTTTTATAGTTTTAGTAAGGAATTAAAAAAAATGCTAAAATTCAAAAGAATATAGAAAAAGCTTTAATACTATCATTTGATTTTAAAAGTTCTTAGGTTTCCCTTGAATAAAGAAGAAAATTTAACTCTTATCCGCAATTCCCGCGAAGAAATTCTTCAATCTTTGGTTATTGGTTCTCCTGCCGCTGAAAGTGACCAACTTTTAGAAGGATGTAGAATTGAAACTCCTGTATTTGGAGATATATTAAATGATCAAAAAGATCTAATTCTAGGACCCAAAGGATCTGGAAAGTCCTCCTTATATGCTGTTTTTACAAAATATATAAAGCATATTTTAATCGAAAAAAGGATTGTTGTGATTGGAGGCGTTACAAAAGTTGGGAGTTCAATTTATACTGACTATCAAGAGGAATTTAAAAGTTTTTTAGATATTGATTTTAGAAATTTTTGGAACGTTTTACTTATTAATTTAATTTATCGAAATTTTGTTTTAAATAGCAATGATTTTTTAGACTCAAAGATTAGTGATTTTGAAAAGCTTTGCCAGAAAAACAAAGTTCCATTAGAAAACTCCAAAGAAGATTCATCTCTTATTTGGAAATTGATCAAAAATGTTAGAAACTTTAAGTTAGGTGCAAAATATAAGGAATTAGAAATCGGAGCACAAGCAGAATTAAAATTTGGCGATTCTTCGGTTTCAGATTCAATAGAAGCGAAATTGTTTCCAGCTAAATTAAAAACTCGATCAATTTTAGAATTTATAGAAAATTATTTAACAGAGCATAATCTTCAAATTTGGATAATGATTGATCAATTAGACGAAGCTTTTGAAAGGTATTCGACTACGGAAAAGAAAGCTCTTCATGGGCTATTGTCCGAAGCTATTTCATTTAATTCAGAAAAACTAAAGTTAAAAATTTTTTTAAGAGATGATATTTTCGATTTAGTTACCGAATATCAAGGGATCGTAAATGTGGATCATTTGAGAATTTCGGATTCATTAAATTGGGAAAATATTGACTTATTGAAGTTAATTTTAAAGAGGTTACTCCATAATAATAAATTAAAAGAAATTTTAGGAAAGGTAATAGGAGATAAAGAAATAGATTTGGCCAATAAAGAAGAATGTTTAGAAGTTTTCTACTATATGTTTCCTGAAAAAGCGAAAAATAATGCATCCACTTGGAATTATATTTTAAATGAGTTGTCGGATGGTAAATCTTTTGTAACTCCAAGAGATTTGATTGTATTTCTTGATAAAGCTCGGGAATTACAAATGAGCTTAATTCGATCTGGAGAAGGAAACTCTCTGCTATTTTCTAAGAAATCTATTGAAGATGCTTTGACACAATGTTCAAAGAATAAAATTACAAATTTTATAAAATCAGAGTTTCATTATCTTAGTCAAACAATTGATAAGTTCAAATTTCAATATAATAAATATAATGAAGAACAACTCCAAAAAGTTTTAGGGAAAAATGATTTTCAAAAAAGCGTTGGTCAGTTAATTTCTATTGGTTTTTTGTATAGAAGAGGAGACAGTGAAACTTATTGGATTGCACCATTATATAGGAGAGGGTTAGAAGTGAGAAATAGGAGACAACCTAAGAAGCAAAAATAAGATTTGGAAAAACTTGATTCATATGTGAATTAGAAAGTTGTTCCATCTAAAATTTTCAAAACGGAATCAGCGGCGGTTGCCCAGGAAAACTTTTTTGAACGTTCCAGTCCTTTTTCCGACCATTCCTTCCTCAATTCAGGACGCTCTGCCAATTGAATCATAGTTTCAGATAACTTATCTTCGCTGAGTGGAGATACTTCTATAGCTCCATCCCCCGCAATTTCTTTCAACGTTTCTGCATCGGTTCTAATACCCGGAACGCCGCAGGACAACGCCTCCATCAAAGGCAAACCATAGCCTTCATAGGTTGAAGGGTAAACAAAACAAAAAGCCGCTTGTAAAAACGCCAACAAATCCGATTCGTCAACGTAATCGAAATGCAAAACCTTATTCTTGAGTTGATGAGAATTAATCAATGATAAAATAGATGGAGGAGCGTCTGCATCGTTGCCAATCATAACGAATTTATAATTTTCAAATTTGTCGAGAAACTTTTTAAACGCCATTAGCATTATTGGAATATTTCTTCGTTTGAAGAGACTTCCAATAAATAAAAAATACGGATTTTCAATTCCATATTTTGTAAATATCTTATTTTTTGATGTTCCGTCTAAATCGGGTTTAAATCTTTCTTCTGGAGCCCAGTAAACCACTTCGACTTTTTCTCCCACCTGATCGCCATAATAATGAGTCATCTCTTTTTTACCTTGCGTTGAGCAGGTGACGATTTTCTTTGCTCGGTAAGCGGTTAGCTTTGTCAATAATCTCATAGTCGCTCCATGTTTAGGGCTGAACCACTCCGTATGAGACTGAAACGATATATCGTGTATTAGAGGAACGACTGGACACGTTGCGATCAAAGGCGCTACATAGGCGGGCGAAAGGAAAACATCGACTTTGTCGTAAAAAATACGATGCGAAAGCGCAAACTGTTCCCATATATGAAAACGATCTAAAATTTTTGGAATCTTTGCCACTTTTGATTCAAAACGTGGCCTTGGAAGTTCTTTCGCGAATTCGTCGGAGTTTTTAAAATAAATAATAAATCGGCAGTCTGTTTTTATATCAGACCAAACTTCTAAAAGGTTTTTTAAAACCCTTCCCGCTCCTCGCGGTTCGGATTCTAATTCCCTGCCGTCGATTCCGATGAGTAAACTCATGAACAGGCTCCCAAAGAACGATAAACGTTCAAAGTTTTTTTCGCCGTTTCTTCCCAGGTAAAGTTTTTAATTCTTTCATTTCCTAATCGCTTCAAATTTTCTTTTAAATCGGCGTCTTCAAGGAGTCGGACGACCTGTTTAGCTATGTCTTCTGGGATGTTGGGATTAAATTTTAGAGCCGCTTCGCCCGCTATTTCTGGAAGAGATGTAACGTTAGAAATCGCAATAGGAACGTTAAAAGATAACGCCTCTAAAACAGGAAGACCAAATCCCTCGTATATTGAAGGAAAAAGAAAAGCAGAGGCTCCTCTATACAATGTGGGCAAATCCAAATATCCAATGTATCCGGGAAAAAGGACGGAGTTATCGAGTTGCAAAGCGTTGGTTTTTTGATGGATCAGGTCGCTCTGCCATCCTCTACCCCCAGCGATGACTAATTTTAGATCTGGAAACTGTTTTTGAATAATTTTAAAAGCCTCAAGCGTTTTAAGGTAATTCTTTCTAGGCTCCAAAGTTCCAACGCAAAGTATGTATTCTCCAGAGCCGCCAAAACGATTTTTAATTTTTGCATTGATCTCGCTTGAATCGGCAGAGAGTGGAAAAGACGTAGTATTTATTCCATGAGGTATTACTGAAACTTTTTCCTCAGGCACATCGAGAAAATTAATTAGATCGGTTTTTGTATATTCTGAAACGGCGATAATTTTTTTTATTTTTTTTAAAGAACGAGCGAATGCCTGTGGATTGACCCTAAATTCTGGGGCGACGGATTCTGGAAATTTGACGTTGAATAAATCATGCACAGTTGCTATTGATGGCAGGTTTCCAGGGTTTTTTGGAATTTGGCCGGTGAAATGCAAAGCGTTTGAGTCGTGAGTTAGCTTTTGCAGTATTTTGCCGCCGAATCGTTCCCAAAATAAATTCATCACTATATTAGGATATCGGAAATGGCGTACGGAGCAATTTTGTAACTCTTTAAATTCTTCAATATTAAATTGATCTTTAAAGGAATTAGAAAATAAGACAAATTCTTCATTGGCGTTTAGCTTAGCAAGCGATTGGATAAGATTATAAACGTAATTTCCAACGCCCGTCCGCTGATTTAACGTCGGTCTTGCGTCTATTCCAATTCGAAATGGAGGGTTAGATATCATGAGTACTTTTTAACAGAAAAATCGATATATTGCACCTTGGGCAGGTTATGAGTTTTTTGCCGTTTCCCCATTAATCTTAATTTTCCGCGCCTCGCAACGAATAAATTAAAAATTCGTCAAAAGCGCTGCCTCGATCCGCCAAATAGAATGCTTTTGAAATGGCATGTTTCCTCTGCTCCAAAGGATAAAGGATATATCTCATTTCCCACAAATGATCCGGTCTTCCAAAACCAAGCTCCCACCTTCTGTGTAACAGCTCTAATGGAAATTCGCGCACTGGAATAATTGCTCCGTCTTTGAAATAAAAAACATGGCCGATGAAGTTTATATAATAGTAATAAGGTAGAAAACCAAAGGAGCCTCCATCGTTGCCAAAAGAAATTTCCGGTCTTAAAATTTTTTTTATAGAGTGTTTCGCCAAGTTAGATTCAAGTTTTTCGGCAATAAATTGTTTAGATTCTTGATTGTATTTTTTGCCTGAAACAACTAATAGAAACTCGTTCGTTCCTTCAGCTTCAATAGCGACTTGATCTGGAGAAATAATAAAAATATTTTCATCTGTATTTTTAGTGAATTTTAAAATATTTTCTCCAAACATTTCAGACGAAGCTTCAACTTTTTGGGAAAATTTAGAATGTTGTTTGAAATTGAACTTTGATTCTGAATCCAAACTATGATCCGAGGGACGGACTTTTGAAATTTCGCCGTTAAATTGGTAAACGATCAATTTTCCGATTTTATCTATAACCTTTAATAATTTATTAGGAAATTTTTTTTGTTTTGAAATTAAATTTCCTTCAATCATGAAATCGTTAAACGTCATATCCCGTTTGCCAATAAAGATTATATTTTTGAGAGTCTCATTTTTTACGACGCTATAATTTCTTTTTATCGTCTCCTGTCCAATAAAAGACTGAAGAATACTGTCTTTAATCACAATCAGACTATTTGGATACTTATCTTCCTCAATATATGTAAATGCCTTTCTTCCATCGGTCAGCGAAGTACCTATGACTTCTTGCTGAACCCGATAGTAGTACGACAATTTAAAAAAAGGTTGAATGATCAATAAAGTCATAATTCCAATATAAAAGGTAGCTGGATTTTTTAGCTGAAATTTTTCTTGCGCCCTGGAAATTATGTTCCATATACCAAGGGAAGAAATTGTCAGAACAAATGGTATCCAATAGATATAAGTTCTCGGCGGCCCAGTAGTCCCAGAAATCAAATTGAGTAAAATGGGAACGAAAATAATCGCTAAAATTGGAAAAAGTTTCTCTTTGACATGCGCCTCATAAAGGCCAAATAAGAAACAAAGGTATATCCAAAACCCCCAAGGCTCGACTAAAAATTTCGCGATCGCCGGCAGGTTATTTTGGTAAGGATATTGTTTAGAGAGTTGAACCGCTCTTACTAAATCAGGGAGAATTAAATACCAGTAAAGAGCCACCGATCCAAATAATATCCAAAAAGGCATAAAATTTTTGTTGAAGCACGGATAGAAAAAAGTTTTTTTGAAGTTGTGTTCATCAAATTGAATTATTAAATAAAATAATACGGCTGCGATTAAAAAGAAAAAATTGGTGGGTAAATCCAAAATCATACAAAACCCTGAAACAGGCAAAACCAATTTCCACAGCGTTTGGGTTTCGCTTTCAGCTAGTTTAATCGCCGCGTAGATTAAAGATAAGGAAAGAAAAAGAGTTAATGAATAGCCGCGGCCGTTTTGAGAATAATGAACGGGATAATAAGAAACCGTTAAAAGAAAAGACGTCAATATCGAAACGTGAGACGACTTAAAAATAGAGTATGAAACTTTGTAGATCATAGGGATGGAAAGAATTCCCGCCAATAAAACCGGCAACCGAAAGACCCATTCCTGTTCTCCAAAAACTTTCATAGAAAAAATCGAAAGCAAAATAAAAAAAGTGTGTTGATTGGGGTCGGTGTAACCCAGAAGAAGTTCTTTTAGAGGAAGAAATTTATACCAAGTGAAATTTTGAATTTCGTCCCCGTATAAATCTATGTTTAACAAAGGAACGCGTAATGCGATCGCAAAAAGGATTAATGCGATTAAATAAAAGCTCTTATTTTGGAAAATATTGCTAGTCTTCATCTTTTCCAATTTGATAATAGAAGTTATGGCCGCCGAGTAGCTTTAACGGAAAAATCAATGCATTTTACCTGAGATGGCCCAACGGTGTGAAACCAAGTTACGTTAGCGCTTCCCAATCCCACCCATAATGTATAATCTCCTTCCGTTTCAGGAGTTGTTACAAGCGTTTCAAGTTTTGCCATTTCTTGAGGAGCGGTTATATGCGGGACAGTTTTATAAGTCGCCGCAACGGGTTTAGTCTCCGGACGAACGCACGAAGAAATTTCTTTTTTAGGAAACCATTCTGCCGCAAAAAAAAACAGAGCCGTCGTCGGTATCTCTTATAAGATTATTATATTTGACGTCCAACCAATATGCGTTTCCAGTGTTGAGAACGCTTGCCTCCAATAAAAAATTTTCCTTAGGCTTAAAAGTTGATTGTGTTGAGAAGTTGGAAATTTCTAAAAACTTGGTTTCTAAACCGCTTTGTTTGTCCTGAGATGTATTTGATTTTTCTAGGAAAATAATGGAACTTTCATCAATGTTAAGCGGTTGAATTTTTTCAGAATTGAATTTTATGTTTTGAATTTTATCTAAATTTTTTCGTAACCGCGTTAACGGAATCGTAATTGAAGTATTGGAAGGGACGTACGAAGGAGAGAATAAACTTTTTTCAATAACGGTTTTATTTGTGTGCTCTCCATCAAGAGTTTCGATAGATATTTCCAAAACACTTTTATCCGGTTTTGAATTGTTCCAATGTTTGTTTTTTTCTAGGGGTTGGAAAACTAAAAAAGTTGATAACCCGTGAGCGTCTTTAGAAAAGTATGCGCGTTTAATTTCTAATTTTTCAGATAATCTTGGTAAAGAGTCTCTTTCTAATATCAAAGAATTTCCAATAACTTTTGTAGAAGAAAAACCGTGTTGTAGCCAATCGATTTTTTGCCAAAGCTTGCTTTGGAAATCGGAATATTGGTCCAGGTGGATTACTACCGTATTCGCCGGAATGGCTTCCAAAAATTTTACGCAGATTTTAAAAGGGCAATCCTTGGTAAATTCAGCCATGTCTCGATAGGTTGCAGGCGCCCATCCGCTTTTCCCGTTTAATGTGGGTCTCCATGAAGCGGTCTGGTAAAGCAAATACTTATAATCTTGTGGAGATTTTGCGGGGAGTTCTAGATAGGGTTTTCCCGAATTGGTTTCTTCTAAATATTTATATACCGGCGGAAAATCCTTTTTTAGCTCGGCCTTTATCCCGGGATAAAATAAGACCTGGTAATCCAGAAAAAATAAAACCCCAAATCCAAAGAATAAAGCCGACTTTGTTAATAAGTTTTTAAATCGGGACAAATCCAATAAATGTTTAACGCCAAATCCGGCCAAGATAGCGATAAAGAGAAGTAGTAATTGAACGAAACGGGCGGGAGCTCTAATAGCCGCTCCTCCTTGAATGATAGCATGCACTAATTGATAGGGTAGTGGAATTCCCGTATTTTTTCCTAATAGCAGAAGATGAGGACCCATCATCAAAACTATCATGACTAGTCCGGCAATAGAATATCGTTTCAATATGTTTTCTAAGTTTTGGTCGTCGTTATAATTTTTTGCCCGAAAGGACAAAAATCCCACCACCGCCAATATCCAAGGAATAAACCCTAAAAAGACTTGTGTTTCGCCGCCTGTTACGAAAATTTCAAAAAGCTCCTTAAGCCATTCATAACTTGCATAAGAATTTGGATAAAGAAGGCTCAAAATTTCTATGGAAAAAAGCCGGTTTTCTGCGAAAGAGCGTACAATATGCCATTTGGATGCGATGAGTAAATAGGGCAATCCCAAGGGCGCCAAAATTAATCCAGCGAGTAAAGTGGCGATTAAGATGTGTCGGCTGAGAGTTTTATTTTTAAAGTAAGCCCATCGTTCTTCTTTTTTTCGTTCTAAAAAAATATGGATCAAAAAAAGAGTTAGTAATGCCGAAGTCAGCATAGCTCCCAAATAAATGGAGTGGTAATATTGCGCTACCGTCGTGAAGGCGATTCCGTAGAAGTTTTTGGGCAGCGGGTTTTCGAAAAACCGATGCGTAAACAAAACTGCTAAGGGCGCCCAGAAAAATGGCAATAATTGAAGGTGGGAGAAATGAGCCCATCGATAGGGAGAAAAAGAAAAAATGAATCCTCCGATCAAACCAGCCCAAAAATTACCTGTAATTTCTTCTACCAGCAGATATCCACAGTAAGCGCAAAAAACGAACGAAATAAAGCCAACCATGTTTGACGAAAAAACAGGATTCTCCGTTGTCATATAAAATGGGAAGTAGATCAATAAATTGGCAAACATCGCTTCGGAAAGAGCTAGTGCATTTTTAAGAGGATGAAATTGAGGCGCATCCCAAACGGAAAGGTTGGGATCAAATAAAGCGTGAGCGTTCCAATCTAGAATCCATAAATTGATAAAGGCGTCTCCCAAGTTGTTTACATGGTCCCAGGATCGAATTATGGATTCCCATCCTTGAATAAGGCAGAAAGCTAGCGAAGCCAGGAGAACAATCCCGTGTTTTTTAAAAGAAATATTCGCCAATATTTTTAACTACCAAGTTGTAGGGAATCTTATTGACTCCCTTAGGTTTCTGGTTTAGCATTTTTGAGTTGAGTCTTTAATGATTCATTTCTTTGCGTTTACTGCTTTTTATAAATTAAGCGCCAAAGTCCCCAATAGCAAACCGTCTATTATTGGAGTTTTCTTTCGAAAAGAAACCTCCAACCGCTCAAACCTTTCCATAAGAACTTTGGATATCATTTTGAATGAGTCAAGAATCCGTCGGTAAAACTATTTCCAATCAATCGAATTCAAAACGCGTTCTTGTGATAACAAGCGATGTTCCGTTCGTCGAAGGAGGTCATCGGGTTATCGCCCGCGCATTATGCCGCGCCTTGCAAAAAGCAGGGCATCAAAGCGAAGTTTTGACGACTCCACAAAATCGGTTTGGACAACAATTCAAAGCTTATTTAGCGACTTGGATGACCGACGTTTCCGAAAGCGGCGATGGATTACCCGTAGACCATGTCATTTCTTTACGTTTTCCAAGCTATGCCGTTTGCCATAATCGTCATAGTTGTTGGTTAAACCATCGTATGCGTGAATATTACGACTTATGGGAGTCGTATTCAAAAAAATTATACAAAAGGCATTTAATTAAGGAAATCATTCGACGCAAACTTATTTTTACCGCCGACAATTTTCTTTTAGGGGAAAAACGAGTTAGGTTATTTGCACAATCAAAAAATATTCAAGGGAGGTTGTCCCGATTCGGCGGTCATAATTCGGAATTATTATACCCTCCTCCTCCTGAAAGAAATTATAAGACAGGCCCCTTTCCTAAAACCATTTTAAGCGTAGGACGCTTGCACTCTATGAAGCGTCCCGAACTTCTGATAAGAAGTTTTAGTCTAATGGATAAAAGTTGGAAGTTGGTTATGGCCGGTCGAGGACCGGAAGCGGGACCGCTGAAAGAGTTGGCGACTAGTTTAGGAATCTCCGATAGAATCGATTGGAAACATGAAGCGGACGACGATGAATTATGCGATCTGTATGCTAATTGTCGCGCGGTATTTTACGGCCCCGTCGACGAAGATTATGGGATGGTTCCCGTAGAGGCATACGCCAGCGGCAAGCCTGTTATCACCTGCGAAGATAGCGGAGGAGCCAAAGAATGGGTGGAAGAAGGAGTGTGTGGCAATATCGCAGAACCAAACCCTAAATCCATAGCCGAAGCTCTAGAGTTATACGCAGACGAAGAGACCGCCCGCAAGTTTGGCGGGGTGGGTATGGAACGCGCGTCTAAGGTCACTTGGGAAAATATAATTAAGAAACTTTTATGGGAAGACGGTTACCAACGCCCACTGTAACCCTTTTTACCGCAAAGACGAAAAAGCCTCTTGAACCGCAGAGGACGCAGAGAGCGCAAAGAAAGGCAAAACAAATTCTTAATTGTAAAAGTGAGAACCTTTAAATTATTAAACTACAAGAATCCCCCTTCAAAAAAATAGCTAAATCAGTTTCTTATAATGCCCTCTACTAAAAAATTAAATTTAGGTCTTATTCTTTTCCTTGTCTTTCTTTGCCTTTAATCTTTTCTTTGCGCTCTCTGCGTCCTCTGCGGTTCACGGTTTTTGAATTTCGCCTTTAAGGTTGCGTTTCAGCTTCACCGCCTTCAGGTCCGTTGATTTCCACGATATCAAACTGAACTTCAAATGGATCGACCACTACCGTACCGCTTCCGCTACCCAATGCGGCTTCTTGTACCGTGCTTGCGGGTTGTGTTGAGGTACCGCTGGACGCTACGGTGGATTTTGAATTTTTAAATCGATTATTAGAAAGAACCGCTTCTTCCACCACCATTTGTGTGACGCTTTTACTGCCAGCGCTGCCGCTAAATTCCACCAAGTCTTGAATTTCTCTGCCTAGTAATTGCGGTTTTGAAACGTCGTTAGTCGTCACTCGTTCGCCACCGCGTATAAGATCTAAAATTTCAGCGCGCGTGCTACTTCCAGTTATATCGAAACGACTTCTAAGACCAGGCGGAATGATTGGACCTATAGGACCGTTCGAACCCGGACCAGGCCCCAAACCTTGACTGGCCGCAATAGCTGCGGCGACAGGAGGAGGCACTCGGTTAATGAGTCTTCTTACCCCGCCACTGACGGTGGCATTCGTAGAGCCGGGTAAGGTGGCTCCAGGAGCCCCGTCAAAAGAAATCGTCAAGCCGCCAGGACCCGCCTGATTCACTTTCACAATATTCGTCGTAGCTCTTTCAAAGAGATTGATGTCGCCGGACGTCGTGTTATCGATGTCTACCGATTGCGTATCCATTGTAATGGCCCCCGAAGTTACGATAACTCCGTCGCCCTTAATAATTCCGGCGTCGCCGATTCCCGTAACTGCGTCGACAACCAACCGACCGTCTGACGCAACGATGTTACATCCGGCGGTTTGGCCTCCGCCGCAGGTTCCCGTAACTCCGCCTTCCACGATTCCGCTTTCGGTGGAGGTTAATGTCACCGCCGTCAGTGTACTGTTAGTAGTGGTCAACTTCCCTAAAGTAATATCTTCATCGGCGTTAAGCGTAATTGTGCCTGACCCAGCGTCGATATGGGTTCCGGCGTTCATAGTCAACGCGCCGCTCGCTACGCCGCCGTTGTCGCTGTCTGCTGTGACCGATATGTTTCCGGAAACGCTCGTCAAATCTCCGTTAACGCCGAAACTAACATCGTTCACGGCGGAAAGTATGATATTGCCCGCAGTGGTATTAAAATTAGCGTTGGCGTTGATATCGGCTCCAGAAGTCAAGGAAACCGTGCCTGAAGATATTTGATTTCCACTGATCAAAATATTACCGGTGGTCGTTACCGTAAAATTACCTCGAACGGTCGATGCCGCCAATCCCAAGTTTGTGGAACCATTGTCGATAACCACGTTGGCCGTCGTTCCTAAAGTGTTGAAGGCTACCGCACCAGTCAATGCGTTGGTTGCTGTGTTTAACGTGATCGTTTTGTTAAGGGTATTGGTCGTGAAGGTCGACGTTCCCGAAACTGTCAACGCCGCCGTTTGTGAGATAGCATTGCCGCTTGTGACCGACAAATTACCGTTAACGGTATGGCCCGCCAGAGCAATCGCCGCCGAGGTTTGAAGCGTGAGGTTTCCTTCGGTGGTAAATGCCGCCAAATTGATAGTCGTACTGCCGTTATTCAATACGATATTCGCGGCATTAGCTCCCGCTGTTTGTGTGACAAAAGTAATCGCTCCGGTAAGCGCGTTGGCGTTGTTTAAGATAATGGATTGATCGTTGACATCGGTAGTGAAACTTGACGTTCCCGATACGGTCAATGCCGCGCTGTCGGTGATTGCTGCTCCAGCCGCGACCGCTAAGTTACCGGCCACGTTACCCTGTATAGCTAATGCGGTTGTTCCGCCGTCGATGGTTACGTTAGCGGTAGTTCCTTGTGTGGTTAAGGTCGCCGCCCCGCCAAACTGATTGGTAGCGCTGTCTAAAGTGATTGTTTGATTGTTAACGTCGGTGACGAAAGCGGAGGTTCCAGTGATGGTCAGGGCGCCACTGTCGATGATCGTACCGCCTGTGGTGACCGATAAATTTCCGGTCACTCCAACTGTTCCCAGGTTAACGTTGGTGGTCGTGTTGTCTAAGGTGAAGTTGCTGGTACCGGTTGTGTTAACAGATATTGCGCCAGTTAAATTTGCCGTGCCTAACGTGATATTGTTGCTGCCAGTATCGATAGTGAAACTAGATGTTCCGGAAACCGTCAGCGCCGCGCTATCGGTGATCGCCGCTCCAGCCGTAACCGCAAGATTACCCGCCACGTTGCCTTGAATGGCTAAAGCTGTTGTTCCGCCGTCAATGGTCACGTTAGCGGTGGTTCCTTGAGTTGTCAGAGTAACCGCACCGCCGAATTGGTTGGTTGTACTGTCTAAAGTGATCGTCTGATTGTTAACGTCGGTGATGCAAGCGGAAGTCCCCGTGATTGTTAGAACGCCGCTGTCGCTGATCGTACCGCCTGTGGTCACCGACAAATTACCCGTAACGGTAACCGTATTTAGATTGACGTTGGTGTTTGTGTTATCCAGGGTAAAGTTGCTGGTTCCTGTCGTTGTTACAAATATCGGTCCAGAGAGGTTAGCCGTGCCCAACGTAATGTTGTTACTGCCATTGTCGATAGTGAAAGATGCTGGCCCCGATGCGGTCAACACTCCACTGTCTGTTATTGCGGCCCCCGCTCTCAGAGATAAACTTCCCGCTACGTTACCCTGAATAGCCAATGCCGTCGTGCCGCCATCGATGGTTACGTTACCCGACGATCCCTGTGTCGTTGCCGTCACAGCTCCCGTAAATGCGTTGGTTGCAGTGTCTAGAGTGATGTTTTGATCGTTGACGTCTGTCGTGAAAGCGGAAGTCCCCGTGATTGTTAGAACGCCGCTGTCGCTGATCGTACCGCCTGTGGTCACCGACAAATTACCCGTAACGGTAACCGTATTTAGATTGACGTTGGTGTTTGTGTTATCCAGGGTAAAGTTGCTGGTTCCTGTCGTTGTTACAAATATCGGTCCAGAGAGGTTAGCCGTGCCCAACGTAATGTTGTTACTGCCATTGTCGATAGTGAAAGATGCTGGCCCCGATGCGGTCAACACTCCACTGTCTGTTATTGCGGCCCCCGCTCTCAGAGATAAACTTCCCGCTACGTTACCCTGGATAGCAAGCGCGGTTGTGCCGCCATCGATGGTTACGTTACCCGACGATCCCTGTGTCGTCGCCGTCACAGCTCCCGTAAATGCGTTGGTTGCAGTGTCTAGAGTGATGTCTTGATCGTTGACGTCTGTCGTGAACGCGGAAGTTCCCGTAATTGTTAGAACGCCACTGTCTATGATGGTTCCGCCAGTCGTTACCGACAAGTTTCCGGTCACGCCCACAGTTCCTAAGTTAACGTTGGTGGTCGTGTTGTCTAGCGTGAAGTTGCTGGTTCCCGTTGTGTTGACCGTTGTCGCCCCGGTCAAGTTGGCCGTGTCGAGCGTGATGTTGTTACTGCCAGTATCGATAGTGAAAGAAGATGTTCCAGAAACCGTCAATGCCGCGCTATCGGTGATCGCCGCTCCCGCCGTGACCGCCAAATTACCCGCCACGTTACCTTGAATCGCTAAAGCGGTTGTTCCGCCGTCGATAGTGACATTAGCGGTAGTTCCTTGTGTAGTCAGCGTTACTGCTCCACCGAACTGGTTGGTTGTGGAATCTAAAGTGATCGTTTGATTGTTGACTTCGGTGATGAAAGCGGAAGTTCCCGTGATTGTCAAAACGCCGCTGTCAATGATGGTTCCGCCAGTCGTTACCGATAAGTTTCCAGTAACTCCCACGGTTCCTAAATTAACGTTGGTGGTTGTGTTGTCTAACGTGAAGTCGCTGGTTCCGGTTGTGCTAACAGATATTGCACCAGTGAGATTAGCAGTTCCCAAGGTGATGTTGTTACTGCCAGCGTCGATGGTAAACGAAGAAGTTCCAGAAACCGTTAAGGCTGCGCTATCGGTGATCGCCGCTCCCGCCGTGACTGCCAAGTTACCCGCAACGTTGCCTTGAATTGCTAAGGCCGTTGTTCCTCCGTCTATGGTTACGTTAGCGGTCGTGCCTTGCGTTGTTAAGGTCACTGCGTTATTAAACTGATTTGTTGTGGAATCTAAAGTGATCGTTTGATTATTGACGTCGGTGACGAAAGTGGAAGTCCCCGTGATTGTTAAAACGCCGCTGTCTATGATCGTTCCGCCCGTGGTGACCGATAAGTTTCCGGTAACGCCCACGGTTCCCAAGTTGACGTTGGTGGTTGTGTTGTCTAACGTAAAATTGCTGGTTCCGGTTGTGCTGACCGATATCGCGCCGGTAAGGTTTGCCGTTCCCAGGGTGATGTTGTTACTGCCCGCGTCGATGGTAAACGAAGAGGTTCCCGAAACCGTCAACGCCGCGCTGTCAGTTATGGCAGCTCCAGCAGTTACGGCAAGATTACCGGCCACGTTGCCTTGGATAGCTAATGCCGTTGTGCCGCCGTCAATGGTTACGTTGGCGGTGGTTCCCTGCGTCGTCAAGGTCACCGCCCCGCCGAACTGGTTGGTCGCGCTGTCTAAAGTGATCGATTGATTGTTGACGTCGGTGACGAACGCGGAGGTTCCAGTGATAGTAAGAACTCCACTATCGATAATCGTGTCGCCAGTCGTTACCGATAAGTTGCCGGTAACGCCAACGGTTACTAAGTTAACGTTAGTGGTCGTGTTGTCTAACGTAAAATTGCTGGTTCCGGTTGTGCTGACCGATATCGCGCCGGTAAGGTTTGCCGTTCCTAGGGTGATGTTGTTACTGCCAGTGTCGATAGTGAAACTGGATGTTCCCGAAACGGTCAATGCCGCGCTGTCGGTGATCGCCGCACCTGCCGTGACTGCTAAATTGCCGGCCACGGTCCCTTGAATTCCCAATGCCGTCGTTCCGCCGTCGATGGTTACGTTGGCGGTGGTTCCCTGTGTGGTTAAGGTCACCGCCCCAGTAAACTGATTGGTTGTGGTATCTAGAGTAATCGTTTGATTATTGACATTGGTCGTAAAAGCCGAAGTTCCGGTGACTGTCAGCGCCCCGGATTGAGTTATCGCTCCGCCGCTTGTTGCCGCCAGATTACCGTTAACGGTATGACCCGCCAATGCAAGGGCCGCAGAAGTTTGAAGCGTAAGATTTCCCTCGGTAGTAAACGCCGCTAAATTGATCGTCGTACTGCCGTTATTCAATTCGATGTTTGCCGCGTTGGTTCCTCCGGTTTGCGTGACGAATGTAATCGCTCAGGTAAGCGCGTTCGCGTTATTCAGGGTGATGGATTGATCGTTGACATCGGTAGTGAAACTGGACGTTCCCGAAACCGTCAGCGCCGCGCTATCTGTGATGGTTGCTCCAGCAGTTACGGCAAGATTACCAGCTACGTTACCTTGAATAGCGAGCGCGGTTGTTCCGCCGTCGATGATAACATTTGCTGTTGAGCCTTGCGTGGTCAGCGTTACCGCTCCGCCAAACTGGTTGGTAGCGCTGTTCAAAGTTATCGTCTGGTTATTAACGTCGGTGGTGAACGCCGAAGTTCCAGTGACGGTCAATACGCCGCTGTCGATGATCGTGCCGCCGGTAGTCACCGATAAGTTTCCAGTCACTCCCAACGTTCCTAAATCGACGTTGGTGGTTGTGTTATCGAGAGTGAAGTCGCTGGTACCCGTTGTGCTAACCGTTATCGTGTCGGCGAGGTTAGCGGTGCCCAGCGTGATGTTATTACTGCCAGCGTCGATAGTAAATGAAGAGGTGGCGGAAACTGTTAACGCTCCGCTATCGGTGATCGCCGCTCCCGCCGTGACTACCAGGTTACCGGCGATATTGCCTTGAATAGCCAAAGCCGTCGTACCGTTATCGATAGTGACATTGCCCAGGTGACTTGCGGTGGTTTGCGTGGTGAAGGTAACCGCCCCGGCAATAGCGTTACCAGTGTCGCTCAAAGTAATAGCTCTATCGTCGACATCCGTTTGAAAGCTAGCCGTACTGTCTATGATTAAGGCTACGGTCTGCGTGATGGTTCCTCCAGACCGCGCTGAGAATGTTCCCTGAATAGTGGATGCCGCCAATTGTAGATTGGTGGAGCCATTATCTATGGTAACGTTACCCGTTGTTCCCTGTGTCGTGAAAGCGACGGTTCCGCCAAAATTGTTGCCGGGATTACTTAACGTGATCGCCTGATTATTGACATTGGTGGTGAAACTGGAGTTACCGGTTACGTTCAATATGCCGGTCTGTGTGATGGTTCCGCTAGAGGTTATCGTTAAGGCGCCCCCCAGTGTGGAAGCCGCAAGACTGGTCGCCGTGCTGTCTATCAGTTGTACCGCTCCAGTTCCAGACGCTAAAGTGATCGCTCCGCTGAAGGCGTTGCTGGTATTGTCTAAGGTAATGGTGTTTGTGCCGGTTACCGTAAAACTCGACGTTCCGGTTACCGTAAGCGCGTTGGTGTCGGAAATATTTCCCGCCGAAACGATCGTGAGATTTCCCGACGTACCCGTATTGACGGTTCCAGCGGTCCCGATATCCAGATTCCCGGAATCGGTGGTCAGACTTAAATTTAAACTTCCCGATGACAAAGCGACCTGACCGAGTTCCACGTTAGCCCCGTTATCCGTTAACGTGAAGGTTGAAAAGTTAGTCGCCGCAATGGAATAGGTTGCGTCGGTCAGAACGCTGGGATTGACCGTGAGTGTCAGATCGGTCAAGGCTGTGGAACTTGAGATTTGAATACTTTGATTGGAGTCCACCGTCAAGTTAGAAGAACTGGCGATTTCCAAAACGGCAGACTGCCCGACACCTGCCGAAGCGGTCAGGCTGATCGTTCCGGTCGTGGTGATCTTCGCGTTACCCGTTCCGGCGGTGTCTTCAATCGATCCTGCCGAGGCGGTTAAAGCAACGTTACCGCTACCGGCGGCGATAGCCCCGTCGACGGTAATATTGATCGTTCCCGCCGCCGAAACAGTGATATCTCCATTGGCGGAACTTGAATTTAATTTAACGATGTTGATATTGTCGACTTCGGTTAAGAAGATACCGCCCGAAGTCGTATTATCGACATCCACCGAACCCGCCGTGAGTTCCAAAGAGTCGCCGGAAGTTCCGACACCGGTGGCGGCGTCAATCACCACGCCGCCGCTACCTGTTATGACGAAATTTTGCGCCGTTGTGTTTCCGTCCAGGACAGCGCCCAAACCTGCGGTGACGGTTATCGCGGAACTCGCGGCGTTGCTGGAGAGTAACCGGCCGATGGTGATATCGCCGGAGTTAGCGCCGGTTGATGTCAGGGTCAAGGTCCCTGAGCCTGAGCTGATCTCAACGCCGTTTACCATAGTGATCAAATCGCCGCTATCGCCATTTGTGGTAGCGGTGTTTGCGGTTATAGATAAGTTACCCGCGCCGAGACTGGTAATATCTGATGAGGCGGTTGTAAATAAAATGCTGTCGTCGGCAGTTAGCGTCACCGTGCCGCCAGAAACGGTGGTTATCGCGGCATTAAAGGTCAAATCCGAATTCTGTCCGTTGGCGTCCAATGTGACGTCGTTGGCGTCGATGGTATTCGAATAGGTTTGACTGCCATCTGTGGTGACGACCGATAAATTACCGGAGTTGATATCGATTGCGCCTGAAGTCGTCAAGTTTCCCGTATCTTGCGTCAACGTGAAATTTAAATTACCTGCCGTTAGCGATAACCCGCCGATATTGAGATCGGTTCCGCTATCTGTCAAATTCAGCGTTAAATTACCGCCGTCGGTGATGGTTTAGGTATCCGCTGTCGAACCCGGATCGAGCGTAATCGTTAAATCGGTCAACGTCGTCGAACTGTTGACCAATATACTTTGGTTCGAATCGACAACCAAAGCCGCTGTGTTGACGTCAATCGAACCCGCCGAACCGATACCTGTGACGCCTCTTAAAGTGATTGTCCCGGAAGTCGCCACCGCATCGACATGGGTGTCGCCGCCGTCAATGATTGCGGCGGCGCTGTTTACCGAAATCGCCGAGGACGTATTGTTTGTCGTCGTCAATCCGCCGAGAGTGATACTACCCGCGTTGGCTCCGGTCGAGGTCAACGCGATTGTCCCTCCGGTCGCGTTGATTAAAGTGTCGTCGTTCATCGTGATGATGTTGCCGCCATCCCCGCTCAAGTTGTCGCTATTGGCGATGAAGGAAGCCGCAGTGACGTCGACCGTAACGTCTCCCGCCGCCGCGAAGGTGATGCTGTCGGCGGCTGTCAGGGTCAGAGTTCCTCCCGAACCGGAATTGCTCATCGCCGCGTTGACCGCGATATCCGAGTTTTGTCCCGTAGCGGTGATTGTCATGACACCATTTACCGCAGATACGGCGCCGGCGAGCGTGATGGTTCCCCCGGCGTTAATACTTGCATTCCCGGCGCCGGAGGCTTGAGCCCATTTGGTGATGCTGAGGGCGTCCGTTTCATTGATTTGCGACCCTCTGTTGCCTGCGGCAAAGTTATCGAGATCGATGCTGGCAATCGTCGTTTCTATCGCGTTAGCGCCCACATTGCCGAATCCTACGGCATCGACCACGAGTCCGCCGCTCGCCGCGACGATATCGACATGGGTGTTGCCAGCATCGACGATTTGACCGGTCGCGCTAGAAGCGTCGGTGGTGAGCGTCACCGCGCTGGCGGTGGCGTTTGTGGTCAACAAGCCGCCGATGGTGATCGCGCCGCCGGCGGATCCTGTGGCGGCGAGGGTGATCGTGCCGCTACCCGCATCCCACAACGCGCCGTCGGTCATGATGATTTCATCGAGACCGTCGCCATCCGTATTATTGGTGTTCGCCGTGACTGAAATGGCGCCCGCGCCACTGGCAGTGATATCGCCTGTGGCGTTGGCGGTCACGCTGTCGTCCGCTGTAATAGTCACCGCCCCGCCGGAGGCCGTCGTGATGGCGTTGTTGAGATTCACGTCAGAGTTTGTGCCGTCTGCGTTTAACGTGACGTTATTCGCGGCGATGGTGTTGGAGTATGTTTGACTACCATCTGTGGTGGTGACCGAAAAATTACCGGAATTGATATCGATGTTTCCAGAGGTCGTTAAGTTCCCGGTGGTTTGTGTCAGCGTGAAATTTAAATTCCCCGCTGACAGGGAAATCCCGCCGATATCGAGATCGGTTCCGCTATCGGTTAAAGTCAACGTCAAGTTACCGCCATCGGTGATGGTGTAGGTATCGGTCGTCGATCCCGGATCGAGCGTTACCGTCAAATCTGTTAGCGTTGTTGAGCTATTGACTAATATACTTTGATTCGAAATGGCAGTCAGCGCCGCCGTGTTCACGTCAATCGAACCCGCCGAACCGACACCGGTGAGCCCGGCCAAGCTGATAGTTCCTGATGAAGCCACGACATCGACATGGGTATCGCCGCCGTCAATGATAGCGGCGCCGCTGCTTAAGGACACATTTCCGGTGATGTTGGTCACGCCGCCGAGCGTTATGCTGCCCGCGTTGGCTCCGGTGGAGATCAATTGAATCGTTCCGGCGGTTGCGCTGATCAATGTATCGTCGTTCATGGTAATGACGTTGCCGCTGTCGCCGGTCAGGTTGTCGGTATTGGCTGTGATGTTTAGGTTATTTGCGGCAATGTCTAAAGTAATATCTCCCGCCGCCGCGAAAATAATACTGTCGGCGGCGTTGAGATTGAGGCCGCCTCCCGAACCGGAATTGCTGATCGCCGCATTGACTAAAATATCCGAGTTTTGCCCGGTGGCTGTCAGGGTGGTGCCGCCTATATTGAACGTAACGGCGCCGGAGACGGTGATGGTTCCTCCTGCGGTCAATAAGAGAGTTCCCGTGCTGGCCGCTTGATTCAATTTAGTGATGGTGATGGCGTCCGTTTCGGCGATTCTCACATTGCCCGAGACCAGGTTATCGAGATCGATGCTGTCGATTGTAGTTTCGAGATTATTATCCCCGCCGCCATTACCGATTCCCCTGCCGTCGATCACCAGCCCGCCGGAAGCGGCGACAATATCGACATGAACATCGCCTGCGTCGGCAATGATGCCCGTACCGCTGGAGGAATCGGTCGTGACGGTGACGGCGGTGGCGTTGGTGGTCAGCAAGCCGCCAATGGTTATGTCGCCCGAGTTGGCCCCTGTTGTGACGACCGAGATCGTGCCGCTACCCGCATCTTACAAGGTTCCGTCGGCCATGGTGATGGTATCCGTGCTGTCGCCGTTCGTGGTGGCGGTGTTGGCCGTAACCGATATCGCCCCGGCGCCGCTGGCGGTGATGTCTCCCGCTGCGGCCGCGATGACCGAGTCGTCGGCGGTGATCGTTACCGCGCTGCCTGATCCGGCGGTCAACGCGGCGTTGAGATTCACGTCGGCGTTTTGTCCATTAGCGTCTAACGTTATCGCGCCCGAACCGGCCATAGCTTCGCTTACCGTAATGGAATCTGCGGCGGTGACGCTGATATCGCCGCCGGCAGTGGTTGAGATACCCGTTAAAGAACCAAGATTGGCTCCTCCAATGGTTAACCCCTGACTGATAGAGTCGATGAAAACTCCTGCCGAAGTGGCGCGCGCGTCTAAATTGGTCAAGGTGACTCGTAAATTACTGCCGGAAGTTCCAATCGAAGCGCCGGTACTGGTAACGTCCAGGCTCGCCGAGGTTGCAGTGATGAGCGAATCGGCGGAAGCGATTAGGATATCGGAAGCGGCGGTCCCTCCGTTGTTGACAATTTGCAGATGGGTTGTGGTGATATTCTCAATGGTGATATCGCCGCTCGTGTTGTTGGTGGTTGGCCCCGTACTCATGATCAAAATAGCGTTGGCGGTTCCCGTATTGATGGTGGTGCCGTCTGCCATGGTGATGACCGCGGTTCCCGCGTCTCTTTGCGCGTCGATAACTCCATTGGCGACCGTTTCGTTAGCCACAATGGTTAACAATGCGTCGTCTGTCGTGATATTAGCGTTGATCAATACGCTTCGTCCCGCCTGGAATGTTAACGCTCCCCCCGCTCCGCCGCCGTTGTTGGTAATGATCGCTTCGCTTATGGTTATATCGTTACTTGCCTGAAGGGTGACGGCCGTGCCGGCGTTTGTCAGAGCCGTGATTAAATCGGCGTCTATATTAGCGGTTGCGGTAGAGTTTTCCGCAAAAGCGTCGTTAGCTAATACCGCATCGCCGCCGCCGTTGGTGATGTTGATATCTTTAGGATCGAGCAGTATCAAACCGCTTTGTCCATTTGCGGCGGAAGCGTTGGCAAAGCCTAGGAATTCTAAATAATTTTTACCAGAGGTTTCGACGAAACCGCCGTCTCCTGAAACGGCTCCGCCTTTAGCGGAGATTGAACCGTAAAATCGCGCAATATCGTTGGCCCACACGATAACCTTACCGCCGTTGCCAGTATTAACTGCGTCGGCTTTGATGACTGTATCGGTTCCGACGTAAGTACGATAGGCGTTTTGGATGTTATCGTTGGCTCCCTGGTAATCGCCGCCAATCAGGATGGTTCCGCCGCCGGCGTCGCCGGAAGCGTCAAGTTGAGCGTTCCCAAATAAGCCGACGTAACGACCGAGTACATGAATGTTACCGCCTGTTTGTCCGGCGGCAATGTTAGCGACGTCCAGGGTTCCAAAAATACTGACCGTGGTATCGCCTTCGCCTTCGATAAAAATATTCCCGCCAGGAGAAGTGACGGTTGCGGTAGCGGCGACCGTAATCGCAGATCCGTTGATGGTGAAATCGCCGCCTCCAGTATTGATCGAAGCGGTTTGCACCGTCACGTCGGTTACGGCGTGTTTGTCTTTGGCGTAGGTTCCGCCGCCGATCAAAGAATGTTGTTTGGTTTTAAATTGCCCAAGCGAAACCGCGCCGCCGTTAGTCGTGATGTCGGCGTTGATTTCGATCTTTGACAACGCGCCGTTCGAACCGCAAATACGCGCCGCCGGCGTGTAAGATCCTGAGATATTCGCCGGTAGATCGATCGATCCGGCGTCGGCCATTACAAATCCGCCATTGGTACTGATTGCCGCGTTGATAAAAATGTCAGCTCCCGCTATCAGGTTGACGTCTAAGGTTCCGTTAGTCGATGTGATCGGGTCGTTGATCACGATGTCGCCGTGGGCGGTTAGCGTCAGCGAGGTGTCGCCGCCCGACGATTTTAAGATCGCCGTTGAAACGGTGATGGTGCCTTTTTCCAGTCCCTGACCGCTGGTGATGATGTGAACGCTGGTACCGGCGTTCAACGCGGTTTCAATGGTTGTTACCGAAACCTGCGAACCGTCCCCGTTACCCGGGCCGCTGACAATTTCGATATTGGTCGGATCGAGCAACCAGGTACCGGCTTTGCCGTTGGCCGCCGAAACGATAGGAGCTTTGGTGACGTCTAAAAACTTTTTACCGGAAGTTTCAACAAACCCGCCGTCCCCTCCGAACGCTCCCCCGGTGGCGGATAGGGAAGCATAAACCTTGGTGGAATTCTCAGACCAGACGATGATTTTGCCGCCGTCGCCTTTGCTGATGGCGTCGGCTTTGATCGAAGACGATTCTGATATCGTCGTGTTTTGAGCGTTTTGGATATTTGGATTTTGACCTTGCCTGTCGCCGCCGACCAGAACCGTTCCGCCGCCAGCGTCGCCGGAAGCGTTGACTTGCGCGCCATCCAGATTGACCTCGTTACCTAGAATGTGAATTGTGCCGCCTTCTTCTCCGGCGTCCAGTCCCGAAGCGTCTAGAGTTCCCGCGACACGAACTTCGCCGTCGCCGCCGCCTTTAAGGACGATAACCCCTTCTTCCTCCTGGATACTTTGCACGTCGATGATACCTTCGTTATTGATCACTTGATCGACGATACCTTTAGCGGCTTGCGCCTCCAAAATCACCGTGCCTGCTTCCGCGTATATTTCGCCGCTGTTATTGACCAGCGCTTTCAGAGGAGTTCCGTCGGGACCGATAACCTGTTGCGCGACTTCGCTGTCGACTTCCAGTTGAATCAATTCGTCGCCGTAGAGGTCTACCGTAAACACTTCGCCGGAAGCCAGCGTTACTTTTCCGAGTTTCGCTTGAATGACTCCCGAGTTGTCGACGCCCGGCGCGACCAGCGCGACCAGTCCGGCTTCGGCGGCGGTGATTTGACCTTTATTAATCACAAATGCGTTCTTGGGCGACGGGATATTAAAATTAAAGCGACCCGCCATGAAATCGTCGTCATGGATATCGCTGGTGGAGGCGACCAGACCGTTGACGTCGACACGCGCCGATTGTCCGAAAAGGATGCCGTTGGGATTGATCAGAAATATATTGCCGTTCGCGACCAGTCTGCCGAGAATTTCGCTGACTTTAGAACCTTGTACGCGGTTGAGAGCGGTGGAGCTGGAAGACGGTTGTTTGAACTCGACCCCTTCGTGGGATTGAATCGAAAAATCTTCCCAATGCAGAATCGTTTTATCGGAGGACTGTTGAATGACTAGTTCGTTAGGGGAGGGCTGTTGGATAACAGCGTCGCCGCCGACAACTTGGCCGTCGGTGGGTAGAGCGAACAGATAGGTCGGGCAAACGATCTGCAGGAAAATCAGCAGGTGCGCGACCAGGCTGTATCTTTTATGAAATTTAGACATAAGATGAAACAATGAAGCGTCCCGCTAAATCTTTATCTTATAGTCGTTTTGCGTGCCAAAATAGCTATTGAAACCTAACCGCTATTCAATAGTTCTTTTGCCTCCTCCTCAAAATAACTATTATTGCCGAAACAATTTCTATACATTAAATGCTGATTCAAAAATGTGTATGTAATTCTATCAGAAATTTCTTATTTTTTGGGGGTAAAAATTCATAAGGTCCTGAAATTCAATGATTTGTAGGATTGTTTTTCGGGCTTGGGAAGAGAGGGGAAATATTTTTTGGTGAAACCAAAAGCCAAACCTATTTATCGCAAAGACGAAAACCCTTGAACCGCAGAGAGCGTAGAGAACGCAAAGAGGGTAAAAAATTAAAGGTCTAGAGCAAGACGTTCAATTCCATCCTTGAGCATTTGGACATTAAAATTTATCAAAAGGCCCAATTTGCAACCGGTAAGTTTTAGGTATGTTAAAACCTGAGCTTTGTGAATGGGCAACAGTTTTTCAACAGCTTTGAGCTCAACAATAATCCGATTATCCACAAAAAAATCCAAACGAAGACCACATTCAATTTGGGTGTCTTTATAGGAGATTGGTTTGGTTATCTCTTTTTCGAAGGGAATGCCTTGCAATCCAAATTCACGCGCTAAACATTGCTGATAGATATTCTCTAATAGCCCTGGTCCAAGAGTCCGGTGAACTTCAATACAAGCCCCTATTATTTTATGGGACAATTCGTTCTCATTCATCTTTGCATCCTCTACGTTTTTAGCTTTTGGTTTTTACCAAAAAGAACTGGTTTTTGCTTTTCTCTGCGTTCTCTGCGCCCTCTGCGGTTCAAGATTTTCTTTTTTGCCTTTACGTTTTTAGCTTTTTGCTTTTAACAAAGAGAACTGGTTTTTGCTTTTCTCTGCGTTCTCTGCGCTCTCTGCGGTTCAAAGGGTTTTAGCTTTCAGTACCTATAAAACACCTTAAAAAATAAACGAAAGTGTTTATGGTCCTCGGACTCAACCCGTGCGGCAAGAGGTTTGGCCAGCTCGAAGTAACCTGATAATTGTCGGGACAAGTTATAGCGAACGCCGCCGCCTTTCGAGACTAGGGTTTGCTTAGCGTCTGTGCCTTCTGCGGCGCCTTTTTCCCACACTGCGCCGTAATCAAGGAAAACAAAATATTGCATGTCGCGGAGGTATTTCTTGCGCAACGATTGGGCAAATCGCAGTTCGGCTTTCGCGCTCCAGCCCTGGTCGCCGGAGACTTCTGAAAAGTCGTAACCGCGTCCGAATTCAGATCCGCCGACAGTAAATTCCTCAGACGCTAAGAGATGACTGAAGGAATATTGCCAGGCGCTTGAAGCGAAAAGCATCCAGCGCGGCGCGAGGTATTGCAGACGTGTGAGTCCGCCAGAAATTTTGGAGTAGTCGCTTTGGCCTCTTGAACGGGTGAGGTTTGCAGTTCCTGTTTTAGTCGCGTCGAGTAGGTTGAAGCCTCGGCGCAATTCTACTTTTATGAGGTTAACGCCGCCATAAGTGTCGACCCAATCGTAGCCCGTTCGAAAATAAATACTACGCAGTCGGTCTCTGGAACTCAGTTCGCCCAAGACATCCGTCTTAGAATTTAGAGTGGAGAATCCAAAGAAGGATGTGAGGTTTTCTTCGCGGGTGCGTATCCATGGATGTGTGATCAGTGCGTTGACGACATTACTTTTTCCCTGCACTTCGAATTCTTTGAGAGTGTGACCGGGTTTGGTCCAGCTTAGGCTACCCGACAAACTAAATTGAGCTCCGTCAAACCCTAAGGGTTCAGTGTGCGTGACCTTGGCGTATTTCACTTCTTCGGTTTGAGTTGACGACGTTACCAGCAATTCGGTGGACTCCGCCAAACCGAGCGCGGAATTTTCTTTAATACTGACAGAACCTACCATCTGACCGCTGAATTTAGACCCGCGATTGTCAAAACCTAAACTGCCTTCCAAAACTTGATGCTTTACCAGGAAGGTAAGCTCCGAAGCGCCTTTTTTCTTTTTCGATGGAGAGAGGACGGACTTCACTTGTAATCCCGGTAGGTCGTTAGCTAATAGGGTGTAGCGTTCTAGTATGGCGGCTTTGAGCGGTCGCGAACGGCGTATTCTTTTACCAAATTTTTTAAGAAGTCTATCGGAGTCGGAAGAATCGCCTTTTATATTAATTTTACTGATATAGCCTTCAATAACTTTAACGCGAATCAATCCTTTTTCGATGCGCTGAGGCGGCACCGTCACTTTTGAAAGGATATAACCGTCGTTCCGGTATTTCGCGGTGAAATCTGCGGCGAGTATATAAACGTCCGCCATTGAAACTTCTTTGTCGAGGTATTTTTTGTAGAGCGAGAAGAAGTCGCCTTTTTTATAAATGGTGCTGACTTCTATCAGGATGTCTTTTAGAATGAACTGGAACATATCCAATTTTGGATCGAGCTTGGGTTTTTTTAGCTTGGGAGTTTTGAATTTCTTTTTGAATTTTGGAACGGTGGGTTCTTCGAATCGTTTTTCAAAACGATCGGGCAAAACTTGGTTGGGAATGGTTTGCGCTTCGACGGAATTTAAAAAGAAGTAGAAAAATAAAATTGGCATTCCGAAAAAAAGAATGAATGATAGGCTTTTTTTGAAAAAATATCGGAATGACCGAGTTCTGAAATCAGCGCAGTTCACAAGATCCAAGTGGTATTTTCAGATTTTTTAGTGGTTCAGTTTAAAGCAACTAAAAAGTATATCATGGCCATTTAACAGGTTTTAAGCCCGTTTAGGCTTATCGTGAATAAGGGATTAAGAATCAATGCTGAATGGATGAGTGATTTTTATTTTTAAAAATAATGGAGGTGGGATATAAATTGAAAAAGGATTTTTGAACTTTAAACAGGCAAAAAAATCTTGAACCGCAGAGAGCGCAAAGAAAGGCAAAAGCGAGATCCTTCGCCAATACTACGTATCGCCTTTGGATGCCGGGTTATGGGAAAGGCGAAAAACAAAAACGCTTTTGCACTAAGGTTACTGGAAAAACTTTTAAAGGATAAAACAAACCGTTAAATCATTCGAAGACAAACACTTCCGCACGTCATTTAGAGGAGCAAAGCGACGAAGAATCTCGAATTGCGTTTTTGAGTTTATCTTTCTTTGCTTTTAATTTTTTCTTTGCGTCCTCTGCGCTCTCTGCGGTTTAAGGTTTTAGGATTTTCGCATTTGCGGTTCAAAGGCTTTAATTGCTACAATGCCTTCATGTTTAAGCTGTTACTCTACCCTTATCTAAAGAAAAACTTTTTTTGCGAGCATTTATGGTTCCGCGTGAGCCTGCATCAGGACGGACGAATGGAACCTTGCAGTTGCGCTATTTCCGAGATGGAGCCGCAAGGAAACGACGCGTCTATTTTGTCGATTTGGAACAATCCGTTATTTCAAAAAACCCGTCAGTATTTAGTCGACGGAATGAAACAACCTGGGAAGGTTCCGACAGAAGATCCTAGTATTTTTGATTGTTGCGCTTCTTGTCCCGTTGCCGAGCCGCAACGGTTTCAAAATAAAGAAGATTATTATTCTATTTTGCGTAATATCTTGCAGAGATTTAAAAGACGTCCCGGTCAAATGATTCGCAAGCTCCTAAATTTGAACAAACTTGTCAATGCGGGGGCTAAGGGAGTTTCTCAAATCGACGCCAAACCCGTTATCGCCAATATTGACGCGACGAATTTATGTAATATCCGATGCCTCGAATGCAGCGTCGGTTCGGACGAACATCCGCACCCGCGCGGCTTTATGCCGTTTCCCATTTATGAAAAAATATTGGGCGAGATCGGACACGGGCTTTATTACGCCGAGTTGTTCCGTTACGGCGAGCCTTTGCTCAATCCGGATATCTTAAAGATGATTCGATTGGCCGAGAAAAAATACGGCATCATGACGGCGATTTCCAGTAACTTTGCTATGGAGCTATCGGATGAATTTTTGAGAGGGTTGGTGGAATCGAGATTGTCCGAGTTGGTGGTTGCCGCCGACGATATTGACCAAGATCTTTATGAAAAATATCGAGTGAGCGGGAAGGTGGGTATTGTAATTGATAATGTGAAGCGGTTGATCAAAATCCGGAAAGAAATGAATTCGCATCATCCTTATATCCGATGGCAAACGTTAATTTTTAGTTTTAATGAAGACCGTAAAGAAACTATTGAGAAATTTGTGATGGATCTGGGCGTCGATAATTTTTCTTATCGACCGGCTTATCTGTCGCCGAAAAATTACGATCTACGACCTAAAGAAACCGAATTGCGCGGTCATCATTCGGATAAAAAATCGCAAATTCAAAAAGCGGAATTGGACTGCAAAGAAATCGAGATTGGCGCGGAATATAATTTAATCGTGGATGTGATTCAAAACGCTTTTAGCGAAGAAATGCCCGGATCGTCCGATTCCGGAGGCATTCGCGTAGGGATAAAGTTGGTTGACGAAGATAAAGTCGAAGTAGCCGATTTTGAACGAATTTTTTTCGACAAAGCTTTGCAGCCTAATGAAACTGTTCAACTGACTAAAAAGTTACGTTTTGACGGAGTAGAAGACCTCGACCGAGTAGCCTATTTGAAAATCGATCTGGTTTATGAGAATCGATTTTGGTTCGAACAAAATTTAGAAATTCAAAGTCGTCCTTATTATTTAGACGTTAAATTTAAAGAGTTGGCCGACGCAGAAGTCTCCGCTGGAAATTCTTCCCACTAAATCGAAAATTTATGCATCGTTTATTAAATCCGCTCATTCGCGCTATTTACCGTTTTTTTCGAATAGCTTATCGCTTTCGTCGACTCAATTTTTATTGCGAACAGCTGTGGCTGCGAACCAGTATCTTGCAGGACGGTCGATTAGAACCGTGTAATTGCGCCATATCGCAAATGGAACCGAAAGTTCCGGAACCTTCTATAATAGATACGTGGAAAAACGGGCTTTTTGCATCTACCCGAAAATATTTATTAGATCGTATGGCAAACCCCGGGAAGATCCCCAACGCCGAAAACGCTTACGATTGTTGCGCGTCTTGTCCTGTGGCCCCAAATCAGCGATTCGACAGAATTTTTATACGGGACATTATTCGAGATTGCGTTGCCTTTAAGTCTAAGACTGCCCCGGTAATGGTTTTAAAAAAGCTCGTCAACCTGATGAAGCTGATTGGGGAAGTTAATCGTAGAAGTTCTGAGATTACCGCTTATCCCATGCTCGCTAATTTAGATCCGGCAAACGTTTGTAACTTGAGGTGCCCTGAGTGCGCGGTGGGTACGGGAGAAATCAATCAACCGCAAGGCATGATGGAATGGGGAACTTACGAAAAAACTTTAGATGAGATCGGTCCTTATCTTTTTTATTTAGAATTGTTTCGTTATGGGGATCCGTTGCTTCATAAAGACATTTTAAAAATTATCGAGGTTGCGGAAAAAAAATACGGAATTATCACTTTGATCTCCTCAAATTTTTCGATGCCGCTTGACGAGGAATTTTTAAGAGGATTGATCAAATCTGGGTTGTCGCGCTTGATTGTCGCGATTGACGACATAGAACAGGATCTTTATGTGAAATATCGGAGAGGCGGCGATGCCAATAGAGTGATCGATCAACTCAAGACATTGATTCGACTGAAGAAAGAAATGAACTCAGAGACGCCGCATATCCGTTGGCAAACCTTAATATTTAATTTTAACGAAGACCGCAAAGATGAAATTGAAAAGTTCGCTTGGGATTTAGGAGTGGACGATTTCGGTTTTATGCCGGCTTATTTGTCTCCCAATAATTATGAGTTAAAGCCAAAAGAAAAGAAGACTCGCGGCGGCAAAGACAATCGGAAATCTCAAATTGTTCGAGCCGAAATAGTTTCGGGCGAAGTATGTTTTGGGAAACCTTTCCAATTAGAAGTTGAAGCGATCCAAAACGTTTTTACCGAAGCGATTCCTCCATCGCCGCACGACTCGGGAATACGTTTAGGAATTAAGATGGCGGATAAGGACAAAAACGAAATGGGCGACTTGGGAAGAATTCTTTTCGAAAAAGAATTTAATCCTGGAGAAACGATCCTTTTTTCCAAAGAGTTCTCTTTCCCCGACAATATAAAACTTGAAGATATTGGCTATCTAAAAATCGATTTCCTTTTAGAAGGCAAGTTTTGGTTTGAGCAAAACATGGAAATCCAAAGCCAGCCCTATTTCCTTGAAATACAATTTAAAGAAGAAACCGTTGGCCCCTAAATTGAGTTTGAATACAAACTTTGCAATCAAGAGGCGGTTTCTTTGCTATTTACCTGTTCTTTTCAGCGATTATTTCTTCACTTCTTTTCCTAAATGGGATTCTATAGAAGCCATTTTTGAATCCAACCGACCTGATTTCCCCTTTCTATAATCGATTTTAATTCCACAGGTTATTCTATTACAGTCGGAACTCATCTTCTCGTAACATTTTTTTACGACTTCCATCACTTCGTCCCATTCTCCTTCCAGGACGGTTCCCATGGGATTTAACTTATAGTTAACGCCGCTTTCGTCGATAATTTTTAATGATCGGCTGACAAATTGGCTAACGCTTTCTCCCTTATCCATTGGAGACATACTAAATTCAAGCAAAACCATGATAATTCCTCTATTTAATAACTGTTATAAATGGTTGTTTTTAAAAAAATATCTTGCATTTTAGGCTGGTTTTGTGAAATGATCAATGTTCAATTCGAAATCCCCAGGACATTCGAATAGCTCTAAGTAAAGGTGGTTATGGCGTTTGGCCAAGCTTGAAGAATTACGTAACAAGATAAATGAAATAGACGACCGGATCCTAAATCTGGTTAACCGTCGGGCTAAAATAGCCTTAAAAGTAGGCGAAGAAAAATCCCGAAAAGGTACGACGGATCACTTTCATATTCCGCACAGAGAACGCGAAATTATTGATCGGCTAAAAGACCTTAATAAAGGTCCGTTTTCCGATTCAATGGTCGAGGTATTGTTTCGCGAGATTTTTTCCGCATCTCTAGCTTTAGAAAGAACTCTTCGGATTGCATATCTAGGTCCTGAGTCTACTTTCACACACCAGGCTGCAATTTGTCAGTTCGGGCATTCCGCCCAATTCATTCCCCAATCAGGGATCGATACCGTATTTTCAGAAGTGGAAAGAGAAACCTCCGATTATGGGGTTGTTCCAATAGAAAACTCTATTGAAGGAATGGTAAACGCCACTTTGGATAGACTCACCAATTCTTCGCTTGTGATTTGCGACGAATTAAAAATGGATATTTCTTTATTCCTTTTGTCAAAGCTCAAAGAAATTCCCAAAATAAAAACTGTTTATTCGCATCCACAACCATTGGGACAAAGTCGGAATTGGTTGAATCAAAATTTGCCCAATGCAGAACAAGTGGAAACTTCTAGCACCGCAGCGGCTGCGGCTATGGCGGCGAAAGATAAAACTTCTGCGGCTATTGCAAGCCAGGTTGCCGGGGAACTTTATAAGCTAAACGCGTTGGCAAAAAATATTGAAGATAGACCGGATAATAGAACGCGATTCTTAATCGTGTCTAAACGACCTGCAAAAAAAGCGAAAAAAAATAAATCGTCTATTATTTTTTCGATCAACGATGAAGCGGGTGCATTGTTGAAAATTCTCAAGCTTTTTGCCGACAGAAAAATTAATTTGAGTAATATTCAATCCAGACCCGCTCCTCAAAGGCGTTGGGAATATTTGTTTTTTATAGATTTTGACGGCCATATTGAAGAAAAAGTAATTTCAGAAACGATTGAAACTTTGAAGAGTCAATGTATGTTTTTTAAATTTTTGGGGTCTTATCCCTCAAAAGGCTAAGGAATAGAGTGAGCGAATTGTTATTTGATCGGATGGCCGTTATTGGGGTTGGGCTTTTAGGCGGTTCCATGGCGCTGGCGTGCAAGCAATATGGATTAGTTCGTTCTATTTGCGGTTTCGGAAGAAATGCAAAGCGTTTGGAGCAAGCGAAGTCGGATGGAATTTTGGACGATTTCTCGGTTGATTTGGAAACGGCTCTTAAAGACGCTGATTTAGTCGTATTGGCGACGCCGATTGGACTTTTTCAGCAAATTGCCGAGCAAATGGCCCCGTATTTAAAAAAAGGATGTGTGGTTACCGATTTAGGATCCGTTAAAAGCTCGGTCATAAAAGACGTGGAACCCTTAACGTTAAAAGCTGGAGTCGATTTTGTTCCTTCTCATCCAATCGCTGGAGGAGAAAACTCTGGTTGTGAATACTCTAAAGCGGATTTGTTTGAGGGAAAGTTTTGCGTGGTTACTCCCACAAAAAATACTCCTGAAGAAGCGCAAACGAAAATATGTAAATTGTGGGAAACCCTTGGAGCTAAAGTTGAAATCCGCGACCCTGAAGAACATGATCGACTTTATGCGGCAACAAGTCATTTACCTCATATTTTAGCGTATGTATTGTTGAATACGCTTGGAGAGATGAAGACAAAAGGTAGCGAGGAATATCTTTCTAAAGGGGGCAACGGTTTGATCGATGTTGTTAGATTGGGCGCTAGCGAGCCAGGCATGTGGCGGGATATCTGTCTTTCAAATAAAGAATTTATTTTAGAGCTTCTTAAGGGATATCAACTTGCCCTCAATGATTTTAAAGAAAAAATTGCTCAAGGAGATGGAGATTTCTTACATGGAGCGTTTGTGGAAGCCAACGATCATCATCAAAAAGTTCCGAAGAGGAATTAACAAATTATGATCGTAGCTATTGACGGGCCTGCGGGAAGTGGAAAAAGCACGGTGGCAAAGATTGTGGCCGAGCGGTTAGGTTTTAGATATATAAATACTGGAGCGATGTATCGAGCTGTAGCTTGGAAGGCTCATAAAGCGGGTTCTTTATTGAAGGATGAATCGGCGATCGCACAGTTGGCTGAAGAATTAAATATTGAGTTTGTTCCTAATCCAGGCGGACAAAAAATTCTTGTTGACGGAGAAGACGTTGGGAGCAAATTAAAAAGCGAAGAAGTGGGTAATGGCGCCGCGACTGTGGCGTCTCAGCCCGAAGTTAGAAAAGTTTTAACCAATTTGCAACGCAAGATGGGGCAGGAAGGAAAAATTGTAATGGAAGGGCGCGATATTGGAACTCAGGTTTTTCCAAATGCGGATAAAAAGTTTTTTTTTCAAGCCGATCCAGAAGAAAGAGGTCGGAGGAGATATCAAGAATTGTTGGCTAAAGGCGAATCGGTAGATTTGCAAAAGATTGTCGATCAGATTCGTAAGCGCGACCTAGAGGATATGAACCGTTCGGTTGCTCCTTTAGTGCAGGCTGAAGACGCTTTATTAGTCGATACAACTCATTTGGGAATTGAAGAAGCGGTAGTTAAGGTTATTGAACTGATTGGACCTGAAGCCGCCAAATAAATTTTTTAAATTTTAGTTTAATTTTGAAAGGATCCTTTAAATGGCACAAAGTTTAGAAGAATTTGTAGACGATATTCCCGACGGGGAACCCTTAACCGACCAAGAAAAAGCCGAATTTGAGGAAATGGAAGCTTTTTATGAAAAAAGCTTAAAAAAGTTTCGAGAAGGAGAGCTCATTTTTGGCACGGTAATTGGCATTAACAAAGACGCTGTTACTGTCGATGTCGGGTTTAAGTCTGAAGGAGTTATTAATATCGACGAGTTTCCAGGAAAAGATAAAGATCTTACGGTAGGTGACGAAATAGAAGTCTTCCTGGAAAGAGTGGAAGATGAAGACGGTATCGTTGTTTTGTCTAAGGAAAAAGCGAATAAGATTAAAGTTTGGGATGAATTGGTTACCGCTTACGACGAAGACAAAATAATCGACGGCGAAGTTATCGCGAAAGCGAAAGGCGGTCTTACGGTTGATATTGGTTTAAAAGCCTTTTTACCAGGTTCTCAAATTGACTTACGTCCTATCCGAAATTTGGAAAAATTGATTGGCGAGAAATTCCAAATGAAGATTATCAAAATGAACAAAAAACGAGGAAATATCGTTTGTTCTCGCCGTGTATTGTTGGAAGAGAAACGGAAACAAGCTCGCGAGGATACGCTTTCGCGAATGGAAGAAGGAAATCTTATTGAAGGCGTCGTGAAAAATATCACCGATTACGGAGTGTTTGTAGACTTAGGCGGAATCGATGGATTATTGCATATCACCGACATGTCATGGGGTCGAGTTAACCATCCATCAGAGATGTTCTCTATTGGCGATAAGATCAAAGTAATGATTCTGAAATACGATAAGAATAACGAGCGCGTTTCATTAGGCTTGAAACAGATTACTCCCGATCCATGGATTGATGTTGAAAACAAATACCCTGTCGATACCAAGATTTCAGGGAAAGTTGTTAGCATCACTGATTATGGCGCTTTCATTGAGTTAGAGAAGGGTATTGAAGGATTGGTTCATATTTCGGAAATGACTTGGAGTCGACAGACAAAACATCCAAGTAAAATCGTTTCTTTGAACGACAATGTAGAGGCTGTCGTATTGACATTAGATAAAGAGCGGAAGCGAATTTCTCTGGGAATGAAGCAAATTGAACCTAATCCTTGGGAACAAATAGAAGGAAAATATCCAATTGGTTCTGAAGTGGAAGGTACGGTTAGGAATTTGACTGATTTTGGGGCTTTTATCGAATTAGAAGATGGCGTCGATGGTTTGATTCACATTTCCGACCTTTCTTGGAGCAAAATCAAGCATCCTTCAGAAGTTGTGAAAAAGAAAGAAAAAGTACGGGCGACCGTATTGAATATTGATAAAGAGTCTTTCCGTATTTCTCTTGGTATTAAGCAACTTCAACCTAATCCGTGGGAAGGCATTGCAGAGAAGTATCCTATAGGTTTGGATGTGGAAGGCAAAATTATTAAAGTTACTGGGTTTGGCGCTTTTGCCGAGTTCGATGACGGATTGGAAGGTTTAATTCATATTTCTCATTTGAGTTCTAAGAAAGTTACTAATCCCGAAAAGGTTATTAACGTGGGCGAGGATATTAAAGCGAGAGTTGTGAAAGTTGACACTGTTAATAAAAAAATTGGTTTAAGTATCAAAGCTACTGAAGAAGATTGGGATTTAGAAACCATCGAAAAAGAACAGGCAAATCTGGAAAATGAGAAGCCTATTTCTCCTGAGGTTTCCTAAGATGGTATTTCTTTTTTCTAGGAGTTTGTTATGGAATTAACCCCTTTAGCTCCAAGAAGATCTTTCAAGAAGACTTTCTTTTTATTTTGCTTAGGGGTCTTAGCTTTATATGGGTTGGCCAGTGGGCTTAGACCCTACTTGGGTGGTGGATCGCCAATGGCTAAAAATAAAGTAGCCGTTGTTGAAGTCCAAGGAATTATTTCTGATAGTCGGGAAATTGTTAGCCAGATTGTCGACTATCGGAACGACCCAAGCATTGACGCTATTATTTTGCGAATTGATTCTCCGGGAGGATCTGTTGGACCTTCCCAGGAGATATACTCCGAGGTTTTAAAAACGCGGAAAGTAAAAAAAATAGTAGCTTCTTTAGGGAGTGTGGCCGCCTCGGGGGGTTATTACGTAGCAAGTTCGGCCAGCCATATCGTAGCTAATCCTGGAACGCTTACAGGTAGTATTGGAGTCATCATGGCGTTTTCCAATATTGAAGATTTGATTGAAAAAATAGGATTGAAGCCTATGGTCATCAAAGCCGGTAAGTTTAAAGACGCCGGCTCTGTAGTTCGCCCAATGACTGATGAAGAAAATATACTGCTGCAATCGGTTGTGGACGATGTTCATAGTCAGTTCATTGAAGCTATTTCAGCGGGGCGTCAACTTAATATCGAAGATGTTAAGAAAGTTGCCGACGGAAGAATTTTTTCCGGACGCCAGGCTTTAGAATACAAGTTAGTCGATCAGCTAGGAGGCTTTGAAGATAGCTTGGAGTTTTTGCAAAAGGCGTTGGGGCTTACCGGCAGACCCAATGTTGTTTTTCCTGAAAAAGAATCTAGTTTGTTGGATTTTCTTCTTCAAAGTAAATGGACCGGAGGTTTAAATCAAACTTTAGGGCAATTGGCTTTTCCTAAACTTCAGTTTTTGATGCCATTGGGATGGAGTTTTGGAGCTATTAAAGGATAAAATACGAGTTTTCTAATTTTTATTTTTTAAATAAGTCAAATTTATAAAGTTTTTTTGTTGTATTTGTTTCAAATTTGTTGCATAAGACGGTGTCTAAAAAAAATGGGTTTTTATGGCCTTTATAAACCCTGAAAGTCCTTGACTATATGTTGCTTAATGTTATACTTCGTAAAATTTTTCCCAAATAATTAATCGTTGTAGAAAGGGGAGCTTTAATGACCAAAGCTGAACTGGTCGCCAAAGTCGCTAGCCAGATTAATTTGACTAAAAAGCAAACTGAAGTTGTTGTTAATACGGTTTTCCACAGCATTACAGAATCTCTCAGTCAGGGAAAAAAGGTAGAACTGCGGGGATTTGGTAGTTTTAGAATCCGTGAACGCAATCCACGAACTGGTCGTAACCCCAAGTCTGGAGTTAAAGTAGACGTTCCAGCTAAAAAAGTTCCCTTTTTTAAAGCGGGTAAAGAACTAAGGGAATTAGTAGATAAAAATAGCGTGGGCGATGAGTTTAACGACGACGATGAAGATAGTTTAGAGTTATAGCCTGTGAGGGCCGGTTAGCTCACGAACATCTCTCCTAAAATTTAGGTAAGCTTTTTAAGCGTATCTTCATATTTTCCTTTCAAAAACTTGAATCCTAATCGAGTTTTTCCTATTGTCCTTTTGTGTCTCATTTGCCTGTTTAGGTTTTATTTTGCAGGGCAGATAGAGTTAATTCCCGATGAAGCCTATTATTGGGTTTGGTCAAACTATTTAAGTTTTGGATATTATGATCATCCTCCTATGGTTGCAATCTTCATTGCAATCACTGCATCCATAATTGGAGAGACGGAACAAGGAATTCGCTTAGCCGCAATCGTATCAGGAATGGGAATTACCATAATTTCTTACCGTTTAGGAAATGCTCTATTTCAAAACTCCTTGGTAGGACTTTATTCTGCGGTTCTTTTTAACCTTGTCCTTATTTTTTCGCTGGGTTCTGTAATTATTACTCCAGATACTCCGCTTATTTTATTTTTTTCTCTTAGTTTATTATGTATTTATCGAGCGGTTTGGGAATCTAGGCCATTTTATTGGTATGGGGCTGGTTTTTCAATGGGTGGAGCTTTATTGAGTAAATATAATGGGGCGCTTATTTTTCCATGTTTAGGACTCTTTTTTCTTTTTTCTAAAAATTACAAAAACTTATGGAAACAAAAAGAGCCTTATATTGCTATGGCCATAGCAATAACGTGTTTTTTGCCCGTCATATTATGGAATGCCGCTCATGATTGGGTTTCTTTTCGGTTTCAATTTTTTCGAGGGATGCAAGGACCTACTGTTAACCCGATTTTGAGTTTTTTAGAGTTTTTAGGTTCTCAGGCTTTAGTGATTACGCCTTTTGTTTTTATTGCAATAGTTATTGTCATGGCTTATTGCTATCGATTTTGGGAATCTGAAAAAGACGATAAATTTTTATTTTTATTTGTGTTTTCAGTTCCGATCTTTCTTTTTTTCTTGGTTTTTAGTTTTAAAGCTAAAATTCAAGGAAACTGGCCGGTTATGGCCTATTTTACCCCGATTTTGGCGTTATCAGGCTTGTATTTGACTCGTGGCGGCGAGCAAAAAATTATAGATAACAAAATACTGCGTTTTATTAAAAAATGGGCTATCATTACAGTTGTTTTTTTTGTTGTTTTGGCTCATCTCCAAGGGATAGTTAGGATCGTCCCTCTTCCTCCTAAAACCGATGTTTTTCTTAAAAAAGCTTATGGATGGAAACGTCTGGGAGAACATATTGGAACGTTCTATAACGGACTCCAAAAAAACGGCGAAACGTTTGTCTTTACCGATAGACATAATATCGCCGCAGAGCTGTCGTTTTACTTACCTGGAAAGCCGCAAGTATTCAAAATCCATGGTTTAAAACGTTATTCGTATTTTGGAAACCTTTCTCATTTATTGGGAAAAGACAGTCTTTATGTTTTTGAGGAAGGAAGAGGCAATTTGGATTTAGTCCAACCTAGTTTTGACTCAATGTTTGAATTGCCTTTTGTCAATATTCAGTGGGAAGAACAAACGATTCGAAAATTTAGAGTGTTTTGGTGTCGTGGGTATCGTGGGAATTTAATTGAAATATAATTTTTTTATTTTAACTGTTGATAAGTGGTTCTAATTTTTTATGACTTATAAACCGGATTGTAGTTTTTTTAATGGCGAAAAGCCTTGCCAATTTAAAAGACTTTGCGAAGGATGCGAAGAGTACAAACCTATGGGGAAGCGCATTCTTATTTTAAAGCTAGCGGCAATGGGAGACGTTTTACGAACCACTCCAATGCTTTCAGAATTAAAACGTCGCTATCCGGAATCTCATATTACTTGGGTTGTTGAAGCGCCGTCTTTTGGTTTATTAAACGGTCTCCAGAATATAGATCGTTTATTTGCGTATAGCGATGAAGTTTGCCGTCGCTTAGAAGTAGAAAAGTTTGATTTAGTGCTTTCTTTGGATAAGGACGTTCGGGTTGCCGCTTTAGCGATGAAAGTAGAAGGAGTGGAAAAAAAAGGATTTGGTCTTTCTACTTTTGGGAATATCTTTCCCCTCAATCCAGAATGCGAATATGCTTTTCAGCTTGGGATTGACGATGAATTAAAGTTTAGAAAAAACCAAAAAACTTATCAGGAAATTATTTTTGAAGCGGTTGGCTTTGAATATAAACGACAGCCGTATGAGCTTTTTTCCGGTACTGATGAAGAAAATTATGCAAATCATTTATTCCAAAAAATTGGGATAACCAACGACCGGCCTGTTATCGCTATATGCCCAGGGGCCGGGCCTTTATTTGCGAATAAAGCTTGGACAATTGAAGGTTATTGTCGATTAATAGAAAGTCTTCATTCGCAAGGAAATGCGCAGTTAATTTTGTTAGGCGGCAAAGCCGAAACTGAAAAAAATGCGGATATTTTATCCAAAGTTCCAAATATTATTTTTGATGGAGGAACTACACATTCTATTACCCAATTTTCAGCTATTATTTCAAAGTGTGATTTATTAATTTCAGGAGATACTTTGCCCATGCATTTGGCTATTGGCCATGGGAAGCATGTACTAGCCTTATTTGGCCCCACGTGTCCGCAAGAAATTGATTTGTATGATAAAGGAGAAATTATTGTCAGCCAGATCGAATGCGCGCCTTGTTATAGAAAAACCTGCGATATTGTTGAACATTGTATGATTAAAATACCCGCTGAGACTGTTATTGAAAAAGCTAATAAGCTAGTTGGAACGTTATCAAAATGTTAAAAACGCTTGCAATGGTTCCGACCTATAATGAGAAAGAAAATATTCGGGACCTGATAAACGATATTTTGGCTCTAGATTCATCTATAGGCGTTGTTGTTGTAGACGACGATTCTCCCGATGGGACAAGCGAGATTGTCGAGTCCATGCGGCAGAACGAACCAAGAATTCATTTGATAACTCGAAAAAATGAAAAAGGCCGAGGTACGGCTGGCATTAAAGGTTTGTTGTATGCGGTTGAACAAGGCGTTGAATATGTAGTAGAAATGGATGCAGATTATTCCCATCATCCAAAATATATTCCTGAATTACTTAAAGCGATGGACGAATACGATGTGTCGTTAGGTTCGCGAGCCATTGAAGGAGGTAAAGAAACGGGAAGAAATTTTGTGCGCATTGGAATTACGCAATTTGCCGGTTGGTTTATTCGAATGATTATGGGCGTAGACATAAAGGATTGTAC
>JAYOZP010000016.1:50398-53617 GCA_038154245.1 Nitrospinales bacterium
TCTGGGTTTCGTTGTTTTAAAGCTGAAGTATTGAAATCAATTGGTTTAGAAAAAATGGTTTCGGTTGGGCCTTCAATTGTAGAGGAGATTCTTTACGCCTGCCATTTAGAAGGCTTTAAAATAAAAGAAATTCCTATTACATTTGAAGATCGAACCAGAGGAGAGTCTACAAAGACTTTAGGACAATATATAGACACTATGGCGCGAATAACTCAATTTCGTTTAACCATGAGAAAATCGAAAAAACGATAGACGTTTTTTGAAGTATTTAAAAATTAGGGAGAAAAATCTTATAGATGTCGGGAAATACGTTCGGAAAAATATTTAAGATTTCCACGTGGGGAGAATCTCATGGACCAGGAATTGGCGTTGTCGTAGAAGGTTGTCCAGCTGGATTGCCTTTAAAAGTAAAAGATATACAAAAAGAATTAAACCGCCGCAAAACTGGACAAAGTAAAGTTACCACGGCAAGAAAAGAAACGGATCAAGTGAGAATCTTATCTGGAGTTTTTCAAGATAAAACGACTGGGACGCCTATTGGGTTATGGATAGAAAACCAAGATGCGGATTCATCTAAATACGAATTAATTAAAAATAAATTTCGACCGGGTCATGCTGATTTCACATACTTAATGAAATATGGATTTCGCGATTATAGAGGAGGCGGACGATCAAGCGCTCGAGAAACAGCTGGAAGAGTAGCGGCTGGGGCGATAGCGAAAAAACTCTTGGCTCGGAAGAAAATAAAAGTAATTGGATATTCAAAGCAAATTGGACCTATTGTCGCGAAAAAATATGATTTTAAAGAAATAGAAAAAAATATAGTTAGGTGCCCCGATAAACAAGCCGCCGAGAAAATGGTGGATCATATTATGAAACTTCGTAAAAAAGGGGATTCTACTGGAGGCATAGTAGAAGTTGTCGCTCAAGGCGTTCCCGCAGGTTTAGGAGAGCCGGTTTTTGATCGACTGGATGCCGACCTAGCAAAAGCTGTGATGTCAATGCCTGCAGTTAAAGGGGTTGAAATAGGTATTGGTTTTGAGGCGGCAACTTTATCTGGTTCTCAATGTAATGATACATTTACGAAATCGGGAAAAAAAATAGTTACGAAAACTAATAATGCTGGCGGTGTTTTGGGCGGTATTTCAAATGGAATGGATATTGTCTTACGCTTAGTTGTAAAGCCCACTTCTTCTATTTTAAAAGAGCAAGATACTGTTACGGTTGAAGGTAAGAAATCCAAAATACGCGTTGAAGGTCGGCATGATCCCTGCGTTTCCCCTAGAGCGGTGCCTATCGCTGAAGCAATGGTAGCTCTTACTTTAATTGATCATTTAATGAGAAATGAGCATTCTCAACTGAGATAGAAAGAAGTAAGAGTTATTATGAAAGTTGGGTTTGTTCAAAATAATCCCAAGTTTGGCCAGATTGAGGCTAATTTAGAGCGAGTAAAAAGCCTATGGGGTAACCTTTCGGCTGATCTTATTGTATTGCCCGAACTATTTGCTACGGGATATCAATTTAAATCTAAACAAGAAGCAAAAGAATTAGCAGAATCCATCCCTGAAGGTCCTACTACCCAAAAACTAATATCTTGGGCTAAAGAAATTAGATCTTCTTTAATTGCCGGTATCGCAGAATGCGATGGAGAGAATCTTTTTAATTCTTCCGTCATAATCTCACCCGATGGGTATGTTGGGACCTATAGAAAGGCCCATGTTTTCGATACTGAAAATCGATTTTTTTCCAAAGGAAACCTTCCTTTACAAGTATTTGAATTAAGCGGTATCCAAGTTGGAGTTATGATTTGTTTTGATTGGCGATTTCCCGAAACTGCGCGAACTTTAGCCTTAAAGGGAGCGGATATTATTGCTCATCCTTCTAATTTAGTTCTTCCTCATTGTCCAGACGCTATGATCACTCGCTGCCTAGAAAATCGTGTGTTTGCTATTACTGCAGATCGAGTGGGTTCTGAAAATCGTGTTGATGGAGAAGAATTAATCTTTATTGGTAAGAGCCAGGTCGTATCGCCAGACGGGAATGTACTCTTTAGAGCTTCTGAAAATGAAGAAGAAGCCGCAGTGGTTGAAATTGATATAAATTTATCTCGCAAAAAGAAAATTAATTCGAAAAATGATTTATTCGAAGGAAGACGTCTAGATCTGTACGAGTTAAACTAGAAATTTTTTTTCTAAATGAATTTTTTTAAATTCCCTTAGTATTTCGTCCCGTCATATAATGTAAGAACAAGAAAATATTTTTAGCTTGAATGCTCAAGCATTTGCTGAGGTTATTCACTATCAATTTGAGGAAGGTAAGATGGAAGAAAAATCCCAATATTTAGTCGGAAGTGATGGAACAATTTACGATTCCAAAACTAGTCTTACATGGCAAGCTAAAGATTCTCGTCAAGACCTAGAAAAAGATATTACTTGGCAGGAGGCTTGCGAATATGCGAAAGAAATGAATGACAAACAATTTGGCGGACATTCTGATTGGCGATTGCCTAGTTTGCAAGAAGCGTTAAGCTTGTTTATTGAAGATAAGTTAAACAAGGATTTTAAAGGGGGCGACATCCATATAGATTCGGCTTTCCCTCCAGGGCCGGGAAATTGTACTTGGACTTCTTCAACCCGAGGAGAACGAGAAGCTCAAATCGTTTTTTATTTGAATGGGTTCGCTTATTGGTATGAAAAGAAAGATAAAACTATTTCGCATGCGGTTAGGTTAGTTAGAAGATAATTAGAATGTTAAAAGTTGGAGACCAGAAAATAAATAAGCAATATTTTTCTTTGATGGTTTTTTTATTTGGAATTTTTTGCTTTCCCTTGAGTTCTGAAGCAAGAGAAATAGTTCGGCAAACAGATTGTAAAAAAAGCGCCGTTTGTATTGAGGAATATAAAAAAGAAAAAGAAGCTTGGATTTCTTGCTTGGAAGAAGCTGGGCTTTCCCAGAAAAAACTTCAGCAATTGAGCCTCAAAGTCGAGAGACTAGGTATAAGAAATTTAAAAAAACAAGAGTTTTTGATTTTTGATTCAAAACGTAAAACCTGCCACAAAATCTTTAAAAAAGCAATTTCAAGACTAAGCTCAGAATCGGAGCAAGAAAACTTAAAAGAATTCCCCCCGCCTTTGGAAGATTTGAATAAGCGATTACCTTAGTAATTATTAAAGGAATCTCTAAAAACAGGTTAAAAAGTTTAAAAAAAGGTTATATTAT
>JAYOZP010000017.1:0-31106 GCA_038154245.1 Nitrospinales bacterium
ATATAATATAACCTTTTTTTAAACTTTTTAACCTGTTTTTAGAGATTCCTTAAAAAAAATAGAGTTATTTCCACCAGAACCGTTGGCGAATATTTAGGGGAAATGGCTTTATTAGGGAATGGAACTAGGTCTGCTTCGATTCAGGCGATATCAGAGTCTACATTACTCGAAATTCCAAAAAAACAATTTCACTACTATTTGGCTAACAACCCCGCTTCGCTCATGCCAATCATAAAAACCTTATCCAAACGATCAAAAACAGATCTTGAGATTATTCAAGAAGACAACGTTAGATTGATCAATGAAACGAAGCTGGCTAAAAGGTTGAACAAAATATTAGACGATACAACAAATGAAATATTCGTTTTTACCAACAGCGGAGAAAAAATCAAACAAGTAAACTCAAAAGCTTGCAAAAGCCTAGGGTATAGCGCAGAAGAAATCAAAGCATTAAAGATCACAGATTGGTTATCCGGAATATCAATGTCCGAAATTGAAAACTTACTCGACCAAGTTAGAGAAGGAGAGAAACCTCTAATTTCATTCGAAGCTCTGCATAAACGTAAAGACGACACCATTTATCCAGTTGAAATCCGGATACAGTGTCTAGAACCGGAACACCCTCCTGTTTTCTTAGCCCTAGCCCAAGACATATCCGAACGACTTGAAATAGAAAACAAAATAAAAAAAATGGCGTTTTTCGATAACCTAACTGAACTGCCTAATCGTAACTTACTTAAAGACCGAATGGAAATCATGGTAGCTCAAGCCTCCCGACGTAAAAGAATAGTCGGTTTCTTATATATGGATTTGGACAACTTCAAAACCATTAATGAAACTTTGGGACACGCTGCGGGAGACGGATTAATTAAAGAAGTGGCAAACCGATTAAAAGCAACCTTAAGAAAAGAAGATACTATTGCCCATATAGGAGCCGATAAATTTGTTATCTTACTTGCAAACTTAATCGATGCTAGCGACGCCGCTAAATTTTGCCAAAAGCTTTTTAAAGTTTTTGAAAAACCTATAATTTATAACGAACAAGAAATTAACGTTGGATTGAGCGTCGGAATCTCTTTATTTCCAAACGACGGGAACGATTTTGAAGCCCTGTTTAAAAACGCCGACATTGCGATGTATCGCGCAAAAGATAAAGATAGAACAAATTATCAATTTTTCATGCCAGCCATGAACGAACGAATTGTAGGACGAATAAACCTAGAACAAACTTTAAGAAAAGCTCTCAATGAAGAAGAATTAAAGCTCTATTACCATCCTAAAGTGAATTTTATCAACGGAGAAATTTCTAGTTTTGAAGCGTTGATTCGATGGGAAAAACCGGACGGTTCATTAATCTTACCCAACCAGTTCATACCGCTTGCCGAGGAAAGCCACCTCATCCTATTAATCGGAGAATGGGTTCTCCAAAAAGCATGCCAACAAATTAAAACTTGGGAATTATCGTTTGGGAAACCTCTATGCGTCTCGGTAAACTTATCTAGTAAGCAAATTGAACAACCTAATTTAGTAAAAAGCTTAAAAAGAATTGTATCAAACGAAAAAATTAACCCGCAATTCTTAGAACTCGAAATTACCGAACCCGTTGTCGTTAAAGATACTGCAGGCGTTATAAAAAAACTGAACGCTTTAAAAGAAGAAGGGATACTTTCTTCAATCGACGATTTTGGATCGGGTTATTTTTCATTAAAAGACTTAAAAGACTTGCCCGTAAGCTCGTTAAAAATAGACCCATCTTTTATTCAAAATTTGGACGACAAAAAAACTGCGACTCTTACCAACGCGATAATCCAAATTGCAAAAAGCCTCAAATTAAAAACGATCTCTGAAGGGGTCGAAACTGAGGCTCAAAGAGACAGCTTAAAAAACGCAAATTGCGATTTTTATCAGGGATTTGTATTTAGCGAGGCGTTAACCGTAGAAGAAATTAATAAACGGTTTTTATATTGAGGCGAGTTTTGATAAAAGATTTTTAAAAATCAATTTTCAAAATTCCGCAAACTGATTTCAGAAATAAATTTACGTCCACCGGCTTAGTGATATATTCTTGAAACCCACATTGCATAGCTTTTTTAATATCCGATTGCATAGCATTTGCGCTTAAAGCAAAAACCGGAATATCTTTCGTTTCTTCATACTTTCTTAATTGTTTTAAAGCAATGATACCATCCATCCCCGGCAAGTTAATATCCATTAAGACCAAATCTGGCCTATGAGCGCGCGCAAGTTCAATACCCATTTTGGCCTCGGGAGCCGTAAACAATTTAATATTTGGATAAATAGAAAGAATTCTCTTTATCAAAGCTAAGTTGCTGGGATTATCTTCTATATAAAGAATCGATTTTAGAAATTCTTGGTTTGAGCTATATTCTACGCTTTCTTCGTCCTCTGTCGCGACTATATTTTCAACTTGACTATCTGATCCTGAAATTAATTCGATTTCGAATAGGCTCCCCTCACCTAAGCGACTGCTTACTCTCAAAGAACCGTTCATAAGCTCTATAAGTTTTTTAGTAATAGAAAGACCAATTCCTGTTCCCTCAACGGGAGTAGTTTCAATCTCTAAGCGACTAAAGGGTTCAAAAATTTCTTGAAGTTTATCTTCGGGTATTCCAATACCGTTATCTTCCACCTTGACAACAACTTTACCGTTTGAAGTCTTGGCGTCGATCTTAACCAAGCCTCCGGACTTGTTATATTTTATCCCGTTAGAAGCTAAATTTAGCAAAGCTTGCTTTAAACGGACGGAATCCCCTTTCACCCAGATTCCTTTGTCTTCTGACGCCTCATTGATCACTGAAATACTTTTTTGTTGTCCAATGGGTCTAACCAAATACACAACTTCTTCAATTAACGAACTTAATAATACGTTATCTTCAAGAACTTCTAAATTACCAGATTCAATTTTAGATAAATCCAAAACCTCATTAATTAAATCGAGTAAATGGTTACCCGCTTTTGAAATATGCTGAATATTTTGTCTCTGCCAATCAGTTAGTGGATCTTTTTTGCTTATATTGAATAGCTGTGCAAATCCCAAAATAGCGTTTAACGGCGTTCTTAATTCATGGCTCATTTTTGATAGAAATTCGGATTTCGCATGGTTAGCTTTTTCAGCTTTTTCTTTAGCTTCTTTTAAATCGCTAGTTTGGTCGTCGATAAGCAATTGCAAGCTGTCTCTATGCCATTCCAGTTCTTCCTGAAATATTTTTCTCTCTAAAAATCCCGCAATAATTCCAGCTCCCGCGTGTAACAATCCGATATCTTCCTCGCTCCATTCAGCATCGCGCACACAATCGTCAATGCGAATAAATCCAAACCACTCTCCCTTAACAAACATAGGAAGGACAAGTACGGCTAAAATATCCTCTCCCCCTAGATAAAGTCGTTCATATTCAGGGAAGATAGCAACCGGACCAGCAATTGGATTCCCCAAGCTTAGTTCATCGCGCCAACGCCCAAATCCCATCTTATCGTAAACAAGGTTTTCTTCATCAAACGCCCACTCTTGAGAACTATGCGCGGAAAAAGTATGTCGCGCCGAAAGATGAGAATCATCGTCTAAATAATTTTGAAAAATAGAAATTCGAGATGCATTAGCCGCATTAAGAAGGAATGTCAATGCTTCTATTACAGCGCTATCCGCATCTTCCACTTGAACTACCATCAGTTTTTGCGCAGCGTCGGCCAACCCTTTTTCAAAACGCAATCGATGGTCAATCCGCTCTTGAGCTTTTTTAATAGGAGTAATATCCCTTGCGACAAATTGGAATCCTAAAAAATTTTTTTCCGAACCTCTTTGACTCACTATTTCATTGGGCACATCCCACAATCCCGCCGAGTCTGCAAGTAACATAACGTTGTCTAAGCTATCTGAGAACTCTGAACTTTCGTTTACTTTCATCATCACTTCTAAATTACTCGTAGAACGTTCGCCTACCCGTTTTGTCAAAAGTCTCGGTAAGACTGCATCTCTCTTATCGGGATCAATAAAATCATCAATAGGTTTTCCTATCATTTCCTCTGGAGAAAACCCTAAATACTTTACGGCTGAATTCGCAAACGATATTTTTTCATCAGGGCCAATTTGAATAATAATATCTGAAACAGACTCGACAATATTTCGGTATTGTCTTTCTTTCTCTTCCAATTTTGAAAAGCCTACTTCCATTTTTCCTAAATCTGCCCTTGTTCTTTGAGAAAAAGCTTTTAGAATTTGCATTACAACCGAAGAATTAGTTTTTAGATATTTGTCAAATATATCTCGATCAATCTCCAACAAAACTGTCGGCTCATTCGCTTTAACGCTGGCCGATCTAGTCTTCGACTCAATCAGAGCCATCTCTCCAAAAAATTCAAATTTCTTTCTAAAGGCGATAGAAACTTTTTCACGGTATACTTCTAATTTCCCTTCAAGGACAAAAAACATTGACTGCCCAATCTTACCTTCGGTCAAAAGAACCTCATTTTCTTGTAAATCTAATACAGTCCCCTTATCAGCCAATATTTCATAAGTCTCCTCATTCAAACCTTGGAGAATTTCTATTTGCTTTAAAATTTCTATAATTTGTTTTGAGTTCATATAAAAAAGCGATCAATAAATAAGAGCGTCTTGAATGTTCCGAAATTTGCGCTAAATAAGGTGGAGAGTTATTTTTAAAGGCAATTATAATGCCTTTAAACAGCTCAAACAACACATCTAAAAATATTACTCAAAAAATAGCTAGAAATTGTGAATAACCAATATTTATCTACAGATTGTCGGCAAATCGAAAAAAGTTTGGGAAAAACACAAAAGTAAAAAAGAAATAATCCGTTAATAAGCAATAAAGTCTAGCTCATAACATATTTAATTTCGGTAAAATAGTTGCCAAATTCTTGAAAGGCAATAATACTAATAACATGCCCACATCTTTTACAAAACCGAGCTATTTGATTAATAAAAAAACTCTACTAAAAACCCGATATAATTTTAATAGTATTTACATTGGGATATTTTTTATTTTACTTGTCCCTTTTAGTTCGAAAAATATAGCTTTTGCTCAACCTAAAGGAATGGTTTTAATTCCTTCAGGAACATTTCTAATGGGAACCGATCATTCCAAAGAAGCATTTCAGTGCGCCGAATATTTTGGCGACTGCAAAGGAAATTGGTACACCAGAGAAGAACCGCTTCATAAAATATCCATTTCCTCTTTTTTTATAGATAAGGAAGAGGTCAGCCAAGGCCAATATTTTAGAATAATGAAGGATAATCCATCTTCATTTAAAGGAGCGAAACTACCAGTAGAGCAAGTAACTTGGTTTGAAGCAAACCAATATTGCAGAAAAATAGGTAAACGTTTACCTACCGAAGCGGAATGGGAATATGCCGCACGAGCTGGAACACGGCTTAATTATTACTGGGGGCAAAAAGTTGGCAGAGGTAACGCTAATTGCGATAGTTGCGGAACCATTTGGGAAGAAAAAGAAACCTCTCCAGTTGGGTACTTCCCTCCAAACTCCTGGGGACTTTTTGATATGTCAGGAAATGTTTGGGAATGGGTTAGCGATTGGTTCGATCCAAAATACTATTCAAAATCTCCAAGAAAAAACCCAAAAGGGCCTAAAAGAGGAAAACTAAAGGTTGCCCGTGGAGGCTCGTGGTACGACACCCCTTATTTTTCTAGACACGCATTTAGAAATGTCTTTCCACCTTCTATAAGAAACGACGCACTAGGCTTTCGATGCGCAAGAACTCCAAGTCGGCAAGAGATCTTAATAGCGTCCCAAAAAAATAAGAAAGTTCCAGTCCAATCGAGAATCAAAACCGCGAATCGCGAAGAAACAGAATCTAAAAAGACAACAGCTCTAGCCATGCGGTCTAAAGATATTCTAGAAAGCAATGTTACGTCGCAATCAAGTCAGAGGTAGCGCGTGGCGAAGCGATCTAGCGCCTCAACAACTAAAAAAATCGCTCCATCGGAAAAATCTCAGAAAAAAACAAAAGGAAATTTGAGAATCCAAACAAACGTTCCTCTAGCTAAAGCAACTTTAAATGGTAATCTCGCCGGACTGGCTAGACAAAAATTCCCTTTACAAATTAATCAACTCCCTCCCGGGGAATTTATTTTAAGATTGGAAGCGGAAGGTTATAAAAATATCGAAGATAAAATTATTATCGCTTCAAACCGCCTGACGGATAAGCGTTATGAAATGGAAAAACTACAAACCTCTCAAGATTTAGGTCAAAAGGCAAAGGTTCAAGATCAAAAGAAAGCTCCCAAAAACATGATACTTCTTGAAGAAGGTTTGTTTCTTGCCGGAGCAAGCCCTAAATTCTTAAATAAAATTTGTCAACAAAACGGATTTTCTTGTGACAACTTAGCGACACAATTCTCAGACTCAAGCCCAGTCCATGAAATTTTTATAGACAGTTTTTATATAGACCGCTTTGAAGTTTCCCAATCGCAATATCAAGCGGTAACCGGAAAAAGCCCGTCAAAATTTAAAGGATCTCGTCGTCCTGTAGAAAGAGTTACCTGGATCGAGGCAAAAGATTTCTGTAAAAAGGTTGGGAAACGATTACCAACTGAAATGGAATGGGAGTTTGCCGCTCGTGCAGGATCTAACGATTTTTTCTATTGGGGAAATCGTCCAAACGACTCTTATAGTTGGCATGCTAAGAATTCTGATTTTAAAAGCCAACCTATTGGACTTAAGCGTCCTAACAAAATTGGACTTTATGACATATCGGGAAACGTCTGGGAGTGGGTTAGCGATTGGTTTGATCCCGATTATTATAAAAATTCTCCTAAGAGGAGCCCCAAAGGTCCATCTAATGGAAAATTAAAATCCCTAAGAGGAGGTTCTTTCGGAACCACTCAGGACTTACAAAGACCCACCGCCCGTCGCGGCGCCCCTATAGATGCAAAATACAACGACATTGGTTTTCGTTGCGCTAAATCTGCGGAATAACTTCCAACCTAATAAAAAAACAAAATTTAAGAAACCTTAAATATTTGGTATTTTACTGGAGCGTTTATACTTTCTTCCAAATTTAGGAAGCAGGTTATTAGTAATTTTGTTTTTTGAGGTCGCTTTGAAAATTACATTTGCAAAGCAAATCTACACTCCAATGTCATTCATTTTCAATAAACGGACTTTTCAAGTCCCTATATGTATATTATTAGCTGCACTGATTCTTTCTAGTGGCTGTAGTAGAACCGACTTCCTCTATTCAATTTCGGGGTGGGCAACGTTAGGTAAAATAAGAGATTATTTTGAGCTTACAGAACAACAGGAAGCTTTTTTGACCGAAAAAATCGATAGCGTGTTTGAGTGGCATAAAAAAGAAGAACTGCCAAAGACTATATCTTTTCTCAGAAAATTCAACGACCGTTTTAAAGATGGACTTACAGAAAAAGAATTATATGCAATAGGTATAGATTACGACGAATTATGGGACGCTTTAATGAAGAAAGTATTACCCGAATGGGCAACGTTTCTCGAATCTGTAAATTCTGACCAAATTGAGGAGTTGCCTTCAAAGCTCGACAAAAGAAACGAATTCTTAGAAAAAAAAATAAAATTGACCGATAAGGAATGGTCTGCCGAAGAAACTGATTGGTTAATAGAAACTTTAGACGATTGGGTAGACGGTCTATCGAAGGAACAAATTGAAAAAATCAAGAGCTGGATTAAACCTGATAGAACTTTTGTCAAAATCAGGTTAAATCAGCGCAGGTCTTTTCATAAATGGTTTGTAGAAGAACTTAAAGCAAACAAAACTGCAATAGAATTGGAAGCTTCTTTTAGTCCCTGGGTTATAAACCCTGAATCGGTTTGGTCTCCCAACTTCAGAGCTCAAATGGAAAAGAAAAAAGTCGAATGGACAAAGCTAACGTTAAATATAGACTCTTTACTCACTCAAAACCAAAGAGATTACGCTATCGAAAAAATAGGTAATTATATTTCAGGTTTTGAAAAGTTATTTGAATTGAAATAGATTTAAGAAGCGACCTTGATGGGAGCGGGGGTTGTTGTCGCCGTTTTAGGTAAAGATATTTTGAACTTCGTTCCCACTCCAACTTGGCTTTCCACTTCAATCGTTCCTTTATGCGCTTCGACAATATATTTTGATATCGCCAGTCCCAATCCGCTGCCTCCTTCTTCTCGGGATCGCGATTTATCGACTCGATAAAACCGATTAAAGATAAAACCAAGATCTTCTTTTGGAATTCCTATACCAGTATCTTCTATCGAAAGAACTGCCATATCATTTTTATTTTGCAGGTAAACCTTTACCCGACCTTCATTAGGAGTGTATTTAATAGCATTATTCAGCATATTCCATATAGTTTGGCGAAGACGCACAGCGTCGCCAATAATCTGGGCAGGCTCCAAAAATGCAACGATAATTTCAATATGCTTTTCACTTGCAATTATTTCGGCGTGCTTACAAATATCTTCTGTGATTAAAGCTAAATCCAAAGGCTTAAATTCTAATTGAATTTCAGCTTCGTCCGCTTTTGACAAATAAAACAAATCTTCCAAAATTTTGGACATATAATTTATTTCTTCTAAATTACTCGAAATAACTTCCCGGTACTCTTCGGGAGTCCGCTCTTTTCTGAGAATCAATTCGCTTTGTCCTTTTAAAACGGTCAATGGCGTTCTCAACTCATGAGAAGCGTCGCTACTAAATTGCCTGACTTGGATAAAAAAGTTCTCTAATCTTTCCAACATTTCGTTAAAAGTTTGCGCCAGTCTTCCTATTTCATCCTGGGCTTCTGGAACGGGTATTCTCCTGCTTAAGTCTATACCGCTACCGATTTTTCTAGCGGTTTGATTGATTTTATCCACAGGTTTTAAAGCTCTTCTAGCCATAAAACCGCCAACTAAAGTCGCTAATGCAAGAACGGCGGGAACCGCAGTGTATAAAAAGATTTTCAAGTTTTTCATAGTTTCGTTTACCGCCATTAACGAAGTTCCCACCTGAATTAAATTAACTAATTTACCGCCGCGCAAAACGGGTCTTGTTAAAACGCGGATATTTTGGTTCTCCGAAAGAGTAAAAGTCTCGTAAGAACTCTTCCCTTCCAATGCCATGGAATAAGCCTCTTCCGTTAAGGGAAATTGTGAAGGCTCAATATTTTTAGACAAAGAACCAACATTTCCCGATCCATCGTAAATGCGGTAAAACTTATTGATATTTCCGTAGCCTAAAAATTGTTCTAAAAAATTTTCCAGGCCAGGCAAGGGAGCGGAGGTATATCTAGTCAAAGCCGTTTTTGCAACGACATTAGCGGATATTTTCAGCGAATTATCTACGCTTTCATACAATCTTTTAGAAAGGAAAAAATAAAGCAGAAAACTGAATAGAATTAGGATACTACCAAGAAGAGCGACATACCATGCGGTCAGTTTTAAACGGACGGAGTAGATTATCATCCAGTCATTCCTTCATCACATAACCTACGCCTCTTAAGGTATGTATCAGCTTCTTAGAATAGTTTTTATCTACCTTTTTTCTAAGATGATTTACATAGACGTCGATCACATTGGTAAAGGTATCAAAATTATAATCCCAAACATGTTCTGCAATCATAGTTCGGGTAAGCACCTTTCCCGGAGACCTCATAAAATATTCGAGCAAACTGTATTCCTTGCCAGTCAATTCAATTTCTTCTCCGTCTCGGCTTACTTTATGTTTCACCAAATCTAAAGTAAGGTCCGCAACTTGTAAAATCGTTTTAGTTTCGTTTTGGCCGCGTCTTAACAAAACACGAGTTCGGGCTAGCAGTTCTGAAAATGCAAAGGGTTTGGTTAAATAATCGTCCGCCCCACGGTTTAAACCATTTACTTTGTCGTCTACCGAATCTTTAGCGGTCAATAACAATATTGGCGTCGTAATCTTATTTTTTCTAAGTCTAGAGAGAACCTCTAAACCGTCAATTTTTGGAAGCATGATATCAAGAATAATAAGATCATAGTTTTCCGTTTCCGCCAAACCTAGACCTTCTTCTCCATCAGAGGCTACATCCGCAGCATAAAGTTCTTCCTCTAATCCTTTTTTTATGAATCCGGCGACTTTTTTTTCGTCTTCGACAACTAAAATTCGCATTTTAATGGTCCCATTTATCCTGATCTTTATGTATATCGATTTCGCTTTTCAACATTTTAATATGTTTCTCACAATCTCTCCTAATAGCGGCGTACATTGCTCGACAACTTTCATCGTTTGCCTCAACCATCGCCTGTCTGCAATTTTCGACAGCATCTTGAGCCGCCTCTAAGGCTTTCAGTAAATTTGAGTTAAATTTCTCTGTCATTATAAATACCAAATCTAAAAGAGTCTTTGGGGGAAAATTTTGAAGTTTTTATATATTAGATAATTTAAAAAGCTCAATTATCGGCGTTTCCTTTTTCCCATTGATCTTGAAATAATATTCTAACCAGGATAATACCTAGTGCAACCCCAAAAAGAGGTAGATAATTAAACATTTCAACCAAATAACGGCCAAAAGCTCCATGATTCCTCACTAAATCGCTTAAAATTGGATTTCCAGATTTTTCCACCCAAATAAAAATAAAATTGATGACAATCCCACAAACAAATCCAATGAAACCACCGAACCCATAATATATTAATTTTGTAATATCCATTATATGTGAATTTTCCTAAACACTCTTATTAAACTACCCAATCAACTCTTAATTTATATGAATAAAAAATTACTTCTATAATAAACTCGAATAAAAATGCATCCTCGCTATCTAAATAAACTATAACAATTTCATTTTATCAATAACTTAGTCTAGGATGAAGGGAATTCCTGAATCTGTTATGATGTATAATTTAGGGAAGCTATAATAATTGCTGTTTATTATTCGCCAAACGTCTACTCTCTGTTTAATTAGACGTTGCCTATAATCGAACTTCCCAATTCCTAGACTTGACGGTTTATTTAGTAAAGAATACAATATTTCCCTTTAAAATCCGACTTTCTCAATTTTTATCTCTCTTCAAAGGTTCTGTCTTCAAGGGTTAACTTAATGGATTATGAAATTGTCATTGGTTTAGAAGTTCATTGCCAACTAAAAACAAAATCTAAAATATTCTGTTCCTGTCCAGCCGAGTTTGGTAAACCAGCCAATGAAAACACATGCCCAGTTTGCCTGGGAATGCCAGGAACTCTTCCTGTCTTAAATAAACAAGCTCTTGAATATGCAGTGATTGCCGGTTTAGCAACTCATTGTGAAATTCAGTCATTCAATCAATTTGCTCGAAAAAACTACTTTTACCCAGATCTTCCTAAAGGTTATCAAATTTCACAGTTTGAATTGCCATTCGCACGCCATGGTCACGTGACCATTAACATTGACGGCAAAGAAAAAAAGATCAACCTCACTAGAATTCATATGGAGGAAGACGCTGGTAAGTCTATTCATGGCGAAAACTTGGGACATCCAGAGTTTAGCTACGTAGATTTTAATAGAACTGGAATGCCTCTCGTAGAAATAGTTAGTGAACCAGAACTTAGATCGTCGGAAGAAGCCAGAGCCTATTTAACGGAATTGAAAGCGATTCTCGAATACGCTGGAGTGAGCGAATGCAACATGGAAGAAGGAGGATTCCGTTGCGACGCAAATGTTTCTCTTAGACCCAAAGGCTCGGAAAAACTAGGAACCAGAACCGAAATCAAGAACGTCAATTCAATTCGTTTTGTTCAAAAAGCAATAGATTATGAAACCGAGAGGCAAGCAAAAATTTTAGATCAAGGCGATCGAATCGTTCAAGAAACTCGCCTGTACGATTCCGATAAGGGCGTCACATATTCCATGAGAGGAAAAGAAGAAGCTCATGACTACAGATATTTCCCCGACCCCGATTTAGTCCCTATTGTTTTTGAGGACGATTGGTTGGAAAAATTAAAATCTGAATTACCAGAATTACCGGAACAGAAAAGACACCGTTTCGTAAAAGAATATGGAATTTCTGAATACGACGCTGGCGTTTTAACAGTTGACCGATCTCTGGCTTCTTACTTTGAGGATTTTAATTCTTTATACTAAAAACCTAATATTTCCGATATTGGGATAATGGGAGATCTTCTTAGAGAATTAAAAAACGACGATAAAGAAATTACCGAGTGTCCAGTCACCCCAAAAGCCTTAACCGATATGTTAACGCTTATCGACAAGGGAACAATAAACGGGAAAATAGCAAAGACCGTTTTTGAGGAAATGTACCAAACGGGTAAAACTTCGGAAGAAATTGTTAAAGAAAAAGGACTGACTCAAATCACCGACAATTCAGAAATTTTAAAGATCATTGATCGAATCCTTGAAGCAAACCCAAGTCAATTGGAAGAATTCAGAAATGGAAAAGAAAAACTACTAGGCTTTTTTGTAGGGCAAGTTATGAAAGAAACTAAAGGACAAGCCAACCCCGGAATAGTCAATCAATTATTAAAAGAAAAACTAAAGGCTCCATAAACTTCTTCATTAATCCAAACCTTATTAATTGGTACTTAGATGTCGCGAATTTATAATTCAATTTTTAAATTATTTATTGTCTTTGGCGTTCTTTCATTAACATTTTTTCAATCTCCTCTTATTTCTGAGACAAAAGCTGAAACAAAAGGGAAAGACGTTCAACAAAGTTCTGTTACCTCTGTCGATAAAAGATTTATTGATAATGGAGATGGAACCATAACCGACACAAAAACCAACTTAATGTGGATGAAACAAGACTCTTATCTACGATCTGGGCATTGGCTCCATTGGTTTGAATCAATCGAATACGTCAAAAAATTAAATGAAGAACAATTTGCGGATTATTTGGATTGGGACCTACCTAGTGTGGACGAACTTTGAAGTTTATATGAACCTGAAATATTTAATAGCCCTCAGATCGGCCGCGAAATGAAAATACATATCGACCCAATTTTCGCTAAAAACGGATCTGGCGGTCATTGGTCTAGAGAAAAAAACGGAGTTCATAGCGCTTTCGGTTTTATTTACAACAATGGCTCTGTTTTTTCCCATCCTAAAAAATCTCGCGCTAGAAAAGCAGTTCGCGCTGTAAGACGATTACCCTAACAACTTTTAACCAAAATTTATATTTAAGAAATCATGAAATTAAAAAGTCCTATCTCCATTCTCATTTTTGCTTTTGTCGCTTTATTCTCCATTTTTTTGTCTTCTTCTTGGGCCGCATTTCCAGGAAAAAATATTGAAGACTGGAAAATATGGATGCCTAGCGCTCAAGTTGAACCTACGTTTGTAAAAGTCTATGAGCTAGCGCAAGAAGGAAAGCTTAAGAGCGCATTGGACCTTTTAGACAATGCAACCATCAATCCCAAATTTCAAGGCCCTGCGGAGATTATAAGGGGTCTGATTTATAACGAAAATGGAGAGTATTTGATCGCTTTAAACAGCTTTATTAAAGGACAAAAACTACTTGTAACTTCTCAAGAAACGACGAAGAAACGAAGAGCCAGCCATGCCGCTTTAAGCTATGGCTTTTGTATCGCCTATCGTCATGTTGGCAACGGGGACTTATCGGAACGAGCCTGCCATATGTCTTCTCAACAAAGTTACGAGGCGCCCGAATCCCATTATGAAACCGCTCAAACTTTAATGGCCTTGGGTAAAATGATTGAAGCAAGACGAGAATTAAAACTGGCTGCGGAGAAATCGGAAAATCCATCCAAATATTTTTATGAAATTGGATTGATTCGAGCCTACGAAAACAATAATCAAAAAGCGGAAGATGCGTTCAAAAAAGCGTTCGATTTAGATAACACTAACTATGACGCAGCCTATCAGCTTGCATATACTTATGCGATTCAAAACAAATTAGATCTTGCTAAAAAATTCTTAGATGTGGTGCTTTCGTCAAAAGACCCAAACCCCAAAATGGGTTCGGCGCGCGTTTTAAAGGATTACATAAACAAAAATGCATTAGACCGATTGCCCAAAAAAATTGAAGCTCCTCAATATCACCTCAGTAGATCAAAAGCATTCTATAAATCTAAAAAATTTGGTTTATCTCTTTTAGAAATTGAAACCGCAGCACGCTTAGCTCCTAAAGATATAAAAATCAGGGAAATCCAAGCGGGACTTAATAGCGTTTTATTTCGAATAGAAGGCGCAAAATTTACTGTAAACAAAATAATTGAACAAGCGGATCAGGAAAACCACTCTCTACTATCTCGAAGTCATCAAAAGTTAGGCGATCTAATGGTGATGAGCGGCGATATAAAAGAAGCGGAAACTCATTATAAGAAAGCTATCGCGCTTGGAGATCCAAATAACTTGGCAAAAGTAGCCTTGAAAGAACTCCCTAAAGAGACTGCCGAAAAACCTCCCGTTAACCCAAATGACATAATAATAACCCCCGAAGCGGGCTTAAATAAAACAGGCGAGATCTTTGCTCATTATGGGATGTATAAAAGCGCTATTGGGGTATACTCCACAGCTTTACGCTTAAACCCTAATTATCTACCAGGTATGCTTAACACTGGAATGGCTTATTTTAAAAGCGGCGACTATGGCCGCGCAATTACTATCTTAGAAAAAGTTTTAATCAGCTATCCCACTCACCGACACATAGAAGCGCATCGTTTATTACTGAGCCGCGCTTATGTAAAAAAAGGAGACTTACGAGGCGGATTGGATAACCTAGAAGAATTAGTACAAATCAATCCCGGGTTAAAACAAGTTATCGAAACCGACCCTATTTTCCAACCTCTAAGAAACATGGAACGTTATAAAGATTTGATAAAAAAATAAAACTATTCAAGAATTCATTGATATCTAATCAACGTTTCAAAATACTTTGTCGAAAATATTTTTTTGGAATGGGTTTATCAAACTGGATTTCATCAAAATGGTAAATAGTCTGAGTATCGGTTTTTAACATATCTCTAAAAATCATTCTTTTCGGAAACAACCGACCGCTATAATCTTGATACTCTTCAAACGTAACTCGCTTTAACAATTTTCCGCTTTTAGCATAACGCTCTTCTTTGAGAACTATTTTTTCTTTTGGTTCTACCCAAACTCTCCTTGTTTGGTAAGTAATCTCTTTATCTTTTGCAGTTAAAAATAATACAGCCGATCTGGCTCCGTCGAATTCTTCCCATTTCTCTAATATCACGTCGTAAGAACGGCTCATCTTGCGGTCTTCTAACATGTCTTCGTAAGACAAATCGCTGCCCATCATAGACTGACGCAGTAAATGACCTGCAATCAAAATTTTTCGATCCGTTCGCGGAGTATACAACCAAAGCTTTTTTTGAATTTTAAGCATTTGGGTTCCTTTTTCCCGCGCAGGTGATTTATAGAAACTATAAGAATTCTCTAATCCTTCCATCCAAGTATCAACCGCCATTGTTCGAACTCTACGACCGTTATCAACGGATAATCTACCGCTTATGATTTTTGTACTTGACCATAGGTTATCGTCTACCGCTTTTAATAGCTTCCAAGGGTCTATCTCTTGCGCATAAGCTTTGCTAAAAGAAAAAAAACTTATCCCCAAAAGAATCGCAACTACAAAATCTATAACCTTGTGACGACCTTTCATTTTCATCTTTCTTTGCGTCCTTTGCGCCTTTACGGTTCATTTTTTTTAAAGCGTTATTGATTATCCATGTTCCAATTCTCGAAACAATTCAGCTTCGGATCGTTTGAAAATTCCAATACCGGCAACCAAAGTTCCTAGAACATTAGCTAAAACCCCAGGAATGACAGCATAAACAAAAGCTTCTACGCTCACTCTAGCGCGAGAGACATCGCTCAACATCAAACCGGTTTGAGCCAACTTATCGCCCATATCAATTCCATATTCTTGAAAATAATAAAGAAAACCGCCGCCCAAAAGGCAGCCAAATATAGAACCAATAACCCCTACTAAAAAAGCTTCCATCATTAAATGTTTTAACAGCAACCCATGAGACTCTCCCATAGCAAGCCTCATCCCTAATTCTCCATATCTGTAAATACCGTTTAACAAACCCGCGTTCCATAAAACAATACCCATCAATATTAAAAAAATGGTAACTACATAGGCGTTAACGCTTTCAAAAGTCGTAACAATTGTATCCAGATTTCTTTGTTCTAATACCGTCTTAACAATTGGCCAATCGTCTTCCGCCCAACCTGGAAGCGGCTTTAACGTTTCTAATTGTTTTTCTAGATCGGATTTGATGCTTCCATAATTTTTATAAGAAACCCCTCTGGGTAAAAATCCTAACCAGTCGGTAACCATATCTTCTAAATAAAATGAATCCTGCGCTCCCGTTATATCCATAAGAGCCATTCTTTTATCCATAGCGTTAACGCCAAAACGAACAAACCCCACAACGCTATAATTATCCGCCGCTAGTCCTCCATCGTAAGATTGCCCTAATAAGGTTACCGTTTCGTCAATTTTAAGTTCTAGTTCGCGAGCCGCTAAATAGCCAACCAAAATTTCCTTAGGTTTTTGCGGAGCCCTACCCTCTATAATGACTTTTTTTAATCCTAATCGTTCAACCTCATTTGAAGAATCGCTAAGAAGATCCAACGCGGTTCCAATAACCGGTTTTTGCGCCCTGGTCTCTCCGTTTTCATCGGGAACATCCATAACCGCTCCCCACCGAACTCTAGGAACCCATTCAATTTGCTCGGGCGAGTTTTCCTGTAACCATTTAAGGGTCTCTTTTTGTGAAGGCAAAGACCGATCCAATGGGTTCATATGTTCTTCTTTATAGAAGTCTTTATTAACAAATCGTATGTGCCCCGTATCTAGATTAGCCGTCATATCGACCATATCCATCAAAACGCCGTCCATAAAACCCAACATAACGATGGTCAACCCAACTCCCAAACAAACTACAATGCCAGGGAATAACGATCTCGATTTATCTCTCAAAACCCCTTTTAAAATCCATCGAATCATATTATGAAAAACCCCGTTACAAGCGGATGAAGTAAAAAACCTAATATAAAGTTATTTAAACGTGGCAAGCCACGGGAAACAAAACCCACTGGTGGGTTAAAAGGCCTTTCCGACAAGCGCTCGTGAAGGATCTATACGAGAAATCTTCCGGGCAGGTAACCAAGAAGCAAAAACGATCATTAACGTCGCAGTTACAAGACAATTGACGATTTGTTTTGGATCAAAAACTAACAATATATTTTCGGTCACAGGTATTGTCGAATCTTTCAAATGAGAGATATCAAGTCCTACAGTCTGGAACCAAGCAAAAAATGGCACTCCTATAACAAAGGCCAAAACGACGGCTCCAAAGGCAGTGAAACTACCCTCTAACACAAACATCCTAGTCAATTGTCCCGGAGTCATTCCCAAAGCCAAGAGCGTACCCGCTTCTTTTTGTCGCTTAAACGCGTTAAGCATTTGCGAGTTAAAAACGCTTATACAACATAAGAGCATTAAGATAATCCACAGAATCATAGAATTGCGGCGATCATGTTTCGCTAACTCGATTACATCTTTCATCAAAACATTAGGAATTAAAAAAGATAGGCCTTTGATCTCTCCCCGATCGGATTTAACGGTGACCCAACTTGACTCATTCGCGCGTCGAGTCATATCTCTCAATGTTTTTAACCCTAACCAAACAACGCCATCGTTTAATCTAGGGTTTACAAAACGGACCGTTTCAATAATTTCAATCTCCCTTGCGTCGACAGCTCCGTATTTATCGCGCCACTTCAAAATAACAAAATCTCCTTTTAATAAATTAGACTTTTTCGCCATTTTGGTTCCAATGATTGCCGGAATAGAATCGCCTTTATAGGAATTAATGGAGTTTAGAGGTAACTCAAGCAAAGATTGTTTAAGATCAATTCCTCTGATCTGGACGGGAATAAATCTATTTTGTGGGAAAATCTGTCCTTGCTGAACCAAAACTTCGGCTTTTTCATCCGAAGATATTTTTTTTAACTCAGGAGGCGTGACAAACGCAAAATCTTCCCATTCGGTAGGAGACAATATATCGAAGTCGGCAAGTCTATAATGGCCTCCGGCCACGTCGGTCTTCTTTAAGTTTTTGGACGATTGATCTTGAAATCCATTGACTAAGGAAACCATAAAAACCGCTACCACCAAAGTCAGAGCGGCAACCAGAATATTTAAAATAGCTCTCAAGCCTTGACGACAAAAGTTTTTCCAGGCTGATTGGAAAATCAAGATTTCGTTCCCCCATTAAGCCCGTCTATATCGCTTATAATTCGACCGTCGTCCAAAGTAATCTTTCTATTTACATACTGGATTAGCTTTTCGTCGTGAGTCGAAAAAAGGAAAGCGCAACCAAACTCGCGATTTAATTCAGAGGTCAATTCTAAAATCGCGCGAGAATTTTCAGCGTCAAGATTCGCCGTTGGCTCGTCGGCCAAGACCAATGAAGGCTTTTTTACTAAAGCCCGCGCGATAGCAACCCTTTGACATTGCCCTCCAGAAAGCTCGGTAGGCTTTTTCTTTTCTAATCCCTCTAGGCCAACTCTTTTAATTAAATTCATGACGCTATCTTTTACTTTAGATTCTTTTTCGTCATTTAATAATAATGGGAATAAAACGTTTTCGTAGACGTTGTAAACAGGCAACAAATTATGAAACTGAAAAATAAAACCGATTTTTTTTCGACGCAATTCCGCAAGCTGATCTTTATTCAAATCAGCCAAGCTTCTACCTTCCAAAACAACTTCGCCTTGCGAAGGCCTATCTAAACCGCCGATTAAATTTAATAGAGTGGTTTTCCCCGATCCGGAGGGTCCGATAAAAGCTAGGAAAGCTCCTGGTTCAATTTTTAAACTAACATCTCTGAGCGCATGGAAGTCTTCCACTCCAACTCGATATATTTTCTCAACGTGTTTCAATTCCAACATAAATTTGCCAAGTTAAAAACCTGAATAAAATGTCGCACTGATCTCAGCCTGCCCTGAGGTACTCGAAGGATCGAAGTGCGACCGCCTTTTAACAAGTTTATTTTGATTATTGCTAAATTAAAGTTGCCTTTATTTAAAACCATTCCCACCGTACGTCATCCTGAGCGAAGTCGAAGGATCTCGCTTCGATTTAATACAACTCCTACCTTTTACGCCTTCAAATATCCTCTCAATAAAACACAATCATTGAAAAACCAGCTGAAGATTCGGTTCCCGTAAAAACAGAACTATCCCGAAATAAACGTCCGAGCGCGTTTTTCTCTTTAACGCTCCCGCCGACATTGCCTTGTAAATATAGATAAACCTGATCCGTCAATGCATATTCAACTTGCGGAGCTAACTGGAAACTCCCATCTAGCGCGTCATAGAATGCAAACATTCTCCAAACGGTTGCGATCCCAATCGGCTGATCCATCTGAAGTCCAAACTGATGAATCGTTTGATCTCCTTTAGGATCGACAACGCTAAATCCTTTTTCAGCTGAAGAAATAAAATATTCAAATAACACATGAAGTCCTTGACCAACATCAAACGTATAGTCGGTTCCAAAAACAGAATTTAAACGAAACTGTGTTTCTCCAGAATCGCTTTCTGCGTCAAAGCGTGTTTCGTTCCAAAACCCAACTTCATACTCGCCTTTTATGTGATATCCAAATTGCGTTAGCTCTTTATTAAAATCCGAAAGAAACCTTAAATCGGAAACCGGTTTGTACTGAAAGGCAACTCCTGTTTCCAACTCGCCAATTAATCCTTCCCAGCGACCTCCAACAATCATACGAGTCTCGCTTTTTGCAGGCACTAACCAACTCTGAAGCGTTGTCGTTTCGCTCGAATGCCAAGTTAGCCGAAAACTGTCGACTCCCACCGTTAGAGGAAAAACACTCGAGATAACGCGATTGTCGTAAAAACCAAGCGGTCGAAATAAAGCGCCTGCTCCGAAGAGAATTTGCTGTCTTCCCGCTCTTAATTCAAAATCACCGGAACCAGAACTTAAACGAGTCCAAGCTCTAAAAAAATCAACGTCCCAATCTTCGACAAAGCCTACTTGCTCGGTAGCGCCCCAAGCGTTTCTGTTATCTATAAGGATTTCATAATCTAACGACCAGGCAGGTTTTTGGACGAAATTCCCGTAACCGCCAAGCCTAACTTCTGTGGCGGCGTCGTAATCGTCGGTATCCGAGGGGGAGCCGGATATCCACCTGGCGTCGGCGCGAAGACGCCCATCGAAATTATAATCAAACGCATTTGCGGAATGGACCGCAACAAATATAAAAACAAAAACTAATAGCGCCTCTAATCGTTTATTTATGAGGCGTAAATTCATCTATTACATTTGGATTCAAAAGTTTTACCTAATTAATCGATCTAGAAATAAATTATAGCAATTTCTTTAGGTAAGGAATCAATTGATCCGCTCCAACCGAAGGAGTCCGCGCCAATAAGTTTCCATCAGGTCCGATAATCAATACCGTAGGCATATCTCTTTGTTTATAAGCCTTATGTACTGTCATATCTGGATCTAGATAATAAGGGAAATTAACCTTGGAAGGAAAACCGTTCAAATATTTTGTAACAGCTTCTTTAGAATCGCCAGCGGTATTTATTCCGATGATCGCTAATTTATCTGAGCTTAAATTTGATCTAACCTTCTCTAATTCCATCGCCTGGTTTCTGCAAGGAACGCAAATATGAAACATTCCAACTAACACTACTTTACCTTTAAAATCGGCAAGAGACGCGCCTTTACCATCCATAGACTGGATAGAAAAATCTGGAGCTTTATCGCCTGCTACGGGCGATTTGGCAAACGCCGTTCCTACGAAAAGAAAATATAGTGTTCCGATTATTGCTAATGCACGCATAAATACCTCGGATTTAAATTTGAATTATTTCTTAACTTGATACTTTTAGGATATGAGATGGGTTTCTAAATGTCAACGTACCATTGAGTTATCAATTTAGACTTTAAAAAGCGATAAAGCTTATAACCTACTATGTTGATAAAACTGACCTTTTTAATAAAGGCTAAAGCAAATAAGCTCTAATATTCTTGTATAATACGGTTCCACAAAATGTATTGAGGTATTATGGATTTATTTGATAAAAGCTTGGACCCCGCTGTTTTCAAAGAATTATGTCATCACTCTTGGAAAATTCTATATTGCCATTTAGGCTTTTCAGATACTGAAGACGAGCTTGTAAATGCCGTAATTAATTTTGATAAAAATCCCGAAGAAAAACCGTCATGGAAAGTTTTTTTACCCAGATTGAAAAGAGCGAAAGATAATTGTCGAGAAATATCAAACCTTGCCGCTAATTTTGAAGACGTGATACAAAGTTCAGAATTAATAGATAAATCTTATTTAGCAAATATCCTTTTAAGAATTGCTGGTTCTCATTTAAATAAAGCCGCCGTTTATGAGTTTGGCATCCACGCCATACAAAAAAATGAGAAGGATTTAAGCCTTAACTTTGGGAACAGATATTGGGACATTTAAAAGGATTGCATTAACTTCTTAAGCGTTCTTCGTATGAACATCGAAATCATCACGCATTCGCAAACAGGCGATTTCCATAATCCTTTTAGATCGGAATAAATAGGCAAAAATTAACGCTTACTTGTTGAAGATTTAACCTAGATTCTTCGTCGCCATTTCATGGCTCCTCCAGAATGACTGCGATTTAATCTTTTAACCTGAAGCGAAACTTTATTTTAAAGCAAACGTTGAACTTATATCTTTCTCAACTCAACTTTTCTTTTTGGAATAGTCTTTATTTACTTCGTACACAAAAGCGAGTAACTCTGCGACAACCTGGTAAACCGAGGGGGGAATTTCTTTATCAATATCGATTTGGGAAAGAACTTGCACCAGATCTGAATCTTGTTTTACCGGAACTCCGTTTTCGTTAGCCAGAGCGATAATTTTTTCCGCTATATTACCGCTACCTTTTGCGGTTACTTTAGGAGATTTGTCTTTTGCTGCGTCGTACCTTAGGGCTACGGCGGATTTAGCTGTCGATTTCTTTTTCATGTTTTTATATCCACCAATCGAGTAGACACTTCTTTCAACGCCTCGTCGGTACTATCTTCCATCTCCATATCCGTTTTTTCCTTTACGGAAGCGTTGATAGACGCTGAAAATCCTAATTCGTCCAATTTCTTTTTCAAATCTTCTTTTCCCGCACCTATCAAGTCCACTACATTTTTGTTCTCCGAAGCAAAATCAGCGGTCAGATTGGTCCCATTCAATTTAGCGTCAATTCTTATATCTCCGATGGCAGATAGATTGAGCAAAAACACCATATGAAAATCCTTTTTATCTCCGTCTTTTCCGCCTTCGCCTCCCTCCCCATCTCTAATAAAAAGTTTAGCCGTCTTTGCTTCAGGCATGAAGGGATCTGGTATCTGCAAAACCAAAGGGTTTTGTTCTTGTTTTGAAAGCTGGTTCGATAATTGTTGCAACTCAATATTATCCGAGGCTAATTTTACTTGTTGGATGGTTTCAGAAACCGTTCGCTGCGTTGTAGGAGGTAACTTTTCGCCTTCTTTAACTAAAAACTTCTCTAGCTTCGTTTGAAGCTCTAATAATTGCCCTTTTAAATCTTTAGAAAGGATCGGTTTTCTATCGAGAATAACGCCCTCATCTACCGCTTTTTTTACCTTCGCTTCATAGTTAATACCAGACCTATCAACTTGTTCTTTTAAACGAGTACTGTCCGGGACTGACTCTTCCCTCGGGATTAACACTTTTATGGTATCGCGCAATCTTTGAACAACGTCGGAATCCATTTTATACTTTCCTAAATCTGGATTTTTATTCAAAATACTTTCCAAATTTGTGAGCATCTTGCCCATGTCTTGCTTAGCTGGCAAATAATTTTTTAAAGTGGCCCCGTCTATCTTTGGAGCTGGGTTTTCCTGATCCAGGATTTGAAAACTTAATCCCTCTTTAGTAGAAGTCGCTTGTACTAAAACCTTTTCCCCTATACGAACTGGCTTTGCTTGTGCAGGTAACTGAGCCGTGACTTCAACATTTTGAATTCGCACTTGTATTTTTCCGGGTTCCAGAATTTTCGTAGCCGTTCCCTGCGCCGTTTGACCTGGATTCAATTTAACTGAGGTGTTCGACTGAGATGATTCTGAAGAACTAGGAGGTTTAGATAAAGTGATCTTTACCGAGGTTTCTGGCGCGGTTTTCTGCGTAACATCTTTTGCAGAATTTTGAGAATTAGGATTTTCTGGAGAAACTTTTAAAATGACGCTTGGGGAAATGGTTTCTACTTTAGCTTGTATAGGTTGTCCTTTAGTTAAATTACCAGACACTTCGGCGGCAACTTTTTGACCATTAAGATCCAATAGAACTTTACCGTCAGTAAGGACTTCGGCTACTTTTCCTTTAATGGATTGTCCTACTTTGATGCCTTGAACAGAGTCCAATAATTTGGCAAAAGTTTCGTCTTTGGCAAGAATTTTAACTAAATTTTGGGGTAACTCGTTGATGAACAAGTTTAATCTTCACCTTTCCTAAGGCTCAACGCTAATTCAATTTCTCCTAAAGGCATTTTTGTTTTTTTAGAAATTTCTTCAGGAGAATATCCTTTTTTAGCTAACTTAAGAGCGTCTGCGTACCGGTCGCCGTCGCCTAGAATCTTTCGAGCCTCGGGTCTCTTTTTCAATTCTGCGGCTACCATGTTCAACTCTTCCATTGAAATGGATAAAGCCTTTTTTTCTTCTTCAATGCGATCCAATAAATCGGCGATCTCATTCTTTTTGACCTCGACGCCTTTATTAATTTTATCGGAAACTTTCAACGCTTCCGTTACCAAATGTTCTAAAGAATCGTGAAGTTGATTTAAGTCTTTAACTCGGTCGGTCCATTCTTGACTCAAACGAATATGTTCTTCGCGCGTTTTTTCAAAATCTCCGCGAAACTTGATTTCGTTTTTTATAAAAAGGAAACCGAAATAAACGGCTCCCAAAAAAATAACGTCTAGAATGAATTGGATTCCGGCGGCAAAGCTCATATGGGAATTTTAAGCCCGAAGGTTAATCCGACCGCCATGGTTTTGTTCAACTATTACGGGGGGCGGCTCTTCCACATTTTCCTCTTCAACTTCTGGGGTGGCGGCATTATTCGCCTTAGACCTCAGCCTACCTTTTTTCCCTTTTTCATCGGGATTAGAAGCGTCCGATTGGTAAGCATCCTCAGTCTCTTGGACTTGGTTCCTTTTAACGTCGTCTTTTTCAGCGCCTTCAAGTTCTAGTTGTTGGGCAAGTACACCTTGCTGCTGCTGAATGGTTTGTTGAACCTTTTCAACATGACTACCCATTTGAATAACTTGTTGGGTGTTAGCTGGTTCTATTGTAGGCATGGCAGGAATCTCCTCGCCTTAAATGGCAATTAATTATTAATATACAACCATTTAAGCAATTATTCAATCTGCGGTTTTTAATTGATTAGAGGATAAATCGCCAAAAGCGAATTGAGTTTTTTGATATTATTTTGACCTAACTATTTAACGACAAACTCAGTAAATAGAACGTCTTGAATCGTACCGGACCCGCTTGCCAATAAGCTATTGGAGACCGTTACAATCTCCCTTTTCAACCGTTCTTTGATTCTCATTTTATATCGTAGATATTCTTTTGGTTTTTTTCTTTTTAGGAGACTATAAATATTTTCTCGAATTGTCTGAATATTTTTATCCAATTCCTTATCTAGCTTTCTGTTACTTAAAACAAAAAATAGCTTTATGTTCACAAAGCGATCTTGTTCTCCTCCAATTGTTTTAATCGGCAGTAAAAAAGGCTCCAGTCTATAAATATTCGCGTTTAGGATTTTCGGACCTTCTTCGGGAGCTTCCTCCTCTACAATTTCGGGAACAGCAATTTCTTCTTGCTCTTCTTCTGTAATTTTAGTTTCCGAAAAAAAGAACGAGGCCACAATTCCCAAGAATAAGAGAACTATACCTATAATTACGTAAAGCTTATACTTCTTAAGAGTATTTATTATTTGCTTTACTTTATTTCCAGAGTCCGCTTCAGCCGCCTCGGCCTCTCCGAGCATTCTCTGAAGTTCCGCCGCCTCGTCTTCGCCGCCTCCTTCGCCTTCAGCGGGTTTTTCCTCTTCTTCTTCGGCCATCAATATCCTCGTTTAATCTTGTTTGAATCCTATAAAACGATTCTAAAACTCAAAAAACTTTTCAAAATTAAGGGGACCTCTAAAAATTGTTTTTGGCCACGAGCAGACCTTATAAAATGAGGGACTGCGAGTTGCCTAAAGTAAAAATATCGAATTATTTGAGATACCCTTAAGTTTTAGGCATCGATTTTAGTATTTCAGTTAACTTCTTATAAATCGTATCGGCTTGTAACTCTAATTTCTGGACATCGCCATTGTTATCTATGACATAATCCGCAAATTTAATTTTTTCGCTTAAAGGAGCTTGATTGTTAATCCGTTTTAAAATTTCTTCTTTTGAAAGAGTATCTCTTTTTAGTAATCGACGGATTCTTTCTTCATCGGAACATGTCACCACAATATTTTTATCCATATTGCGGTAGTTTCCCGACTCGATTAACAACGCTGCATCGACAAAAACCAGAACTGAGCCTTCTTTTTGCCGTAAAGTTTCATATCTGATTTGTTCTTCTTCAAAAACTTTTGGATGTAGAATATCTTCTAAGATTTTTTTTTTTGACGGTTCGTCGAAAACAATACGACTCAGTTCAGCTCTATCTAATCGACCGTCTGGTTGAATTACATTTTTACCAAAATAATCTTGAATTTCGAGTAAGGCAGGTTTTGCTGGTTCTACTAATTCTCTACAAATTAAATCGGCGTCTAAAATATACCCGCCTTTTTTCTTAAATATATAGGCGGCTGTCGATTTTCCCGATCCCATGCCGCCTGTCAAACCAATCAGCAAAGACAAAAACCGCGACCTCCAATTAACAGTTCCTTAAAGATTCAATATTTCAGACAACCCTATATTTAAAAAAGTTTGAACAGAAAGAAATGCTTACTTTTTCTGTTGGGCAGCCCGAAGAATACTTTCTAATTGTTCCTTGCTAAGTTGCGTGTGGTTATCCTGTGGATCCTGAGAGCCATTAGTAGGTTGAGCTAATTCTTGAAGCTGCTTGAGAGATTCGGCTTTCTTTTTAATAGCGTCTAGCGCCTCGTTCCCTTTATTCAAGGTCTCTTTAGAAAACATATTTTGCTTTAAAAGAGCGGCAGATTGACGTAAATAAGGAGCCGTTTGCGAACCTTCTGTAATATTTTTGTCCAAATCCGGAAATAATTCCAAAATCATCACGCCTATAGAAAGAAAGAAAACCGCTTTAACCACTCCTAATAACGCTCCAATTAATCTATCAAAAGTGGACATTCCACTAGCCGCCATCAGACTTTTGAACATTTTACCAACCAGTTTCACCACCATAGAAACGCCAATAAATATTAAAAAGAAGCTAAATATTTTTGCCGCAGTCGGATTGGAAACATATTGACCAAGGTATGCAGCCGCTTCTTTATTAAAATTATTCGCGCAAAAGTATCCCGTAAAATAGGCTAATAAGGAAAAAATTTCCCGTATCATTCCTTTAAAAAAGGAAAACCCTAAACTTAATCCAATTACAATTAAAATACCGCTATCAAAAGTTGACATGGCGTTGCCTTTAAATAATGACTATATAAATATCAATTAAAGGAATTTGTTAATAATTTTTTAACATCCTTGATCGATCGATCTTGATATAAAGCTAAATAAATTAAATAATTCCTTAGAACTTTTTTCACATAACCTCGCGTTTCGCGATAAGGGATACTTTCTATAAATTCCAAGACATCCAGGTTATTTCTAATTCTCCTCCAAGACCGAACCTTATGCGGCCCTGCATTGTATGCCGCCAATGCAAAAGGAATATTCCCTCCAAACTCTTTCAATAAACGCTTAAGGTACTCAACGCCTAGAGGAATATTAAACTTAGGATCTTTTAAACTTTCTTCATCTGGCAAAATCAAGCTTGAAGACTTAGAAACTTCTCTTGCCGTTTGAGGCAATAGCTGCATTAGCCCCACTGCATTAGCTTTCGAAACAACGTCCTTTTGAAAAGCGCTTTCTTGACGAGATAGCGCTAAAGCTAAAAACGGACTGAATTCCCCTTTCTTCGCATGCTTGGAAATTAACTCCCAATAAACTTGAGGAAACAATGTCTTAGCTAAGTTTAAGGATATCATATCCTTCTCTTCTCGGTCGATTATTTCCCAAATTAATCCAATGGCTTCCTTATACGATTGGCTCTTAAAGTATAAATTTGCCAAATAAAATAAAAATCCACTAGAAGCGTTATCAAGGTTTTCTAAGCGATTTAATTCTGCCGAGGCATAATTAAAAAATCCCACGGAAATTAAGGCTTCCGCACGATATAACTGAGACTGGTGGCCTTCTAGAAGTTGTTCGTCTCTATATTTTAATAGCTCATAATTTTTAGGATCAATTACGTCCCCAATTCCTTTACCTATTTTGGCTCGTCCAATAAAAGAGTAAAAACTAAAAGGGTGTTCCTCTATTAATTCTTTAAGGTAATAATCGCGAGTTTCAAACCCTTTCATAGATTCTGCGGTTTGAGCTAACCAGAAATAAGATGCAGGCAAAAAAGATTTGGAAGCGGAAAAATCCTCTACCAATTCCTCAAATTGCGAACTTTTATAAAAATTTATAGCGTTCTTAAAGCCTTCAATAGCTTCTTGTTTTTTCTTCTGGAGCCTGTGAATCCAAGGAATTTTGAAGATTGCGGCCCCAGTATAGATTCCATAAGGATAAGACTCTACCAACCGCATATAAAACCCTTGAGCTTTTGAAAATTCTTTCTTATCTTCAAAAATTCTTCCTAGAAAGAATAACGACTTGTGCGTCATCGCAATTTCCATTGGATAATTATCCACGATCATTCGATAACATTTCGCCGCCATCCTCGACCGACCTCTTCTCCATAGTGAAAGCGCAAGTTCGTTTAATTTTTCAGGAGGCAGCGCCTTAGCCAAGCTTTGGGCCTCTACATCCCATGAATACTTAGCCAAACGATCAGATAACTTTTGAACTACAATATTCAACAGTCTCGCCGAGCTTTTTGTCCCAGGGAAATTCGTCAATATGAATTTTGATTTTTCAGAAAACTGAGAGAATGAAAACATTCTCCAACTACTTAAAAATTCTTCGACAATTCCAGAACTCTCCTTATATTTAACAATTTCCTCATCTTTGATTTCAGGCTCTAAAGTTTGCACATCTTCCAATAGCGTTTCAGAAGCTCTCTTATTCATTCGAATCTTATCTTCATATTTTGAAACAAAATTCTTTATCTTTTCTTCCATTTCTGGACTTAGATTCTCAATTGACGCTAACTCGCTATATGATTCTATAGCCAGAGATATCTTATTTGCAGTTTGATAAAGCTCTGCTAATTCAATTAACGCATCGGTAAGCCACTCGGAAGATTCCAGTTTTCTAGCCAAAGCTCTTTCATAAAACAGAATGGACTTTTCAAAATTTTTCTGAACAAAATAAACGCGTCCTTTCAATCTTTCTAGCTTGGCCAGTTCTGTTTCTAGACTTTGAACAAATGGGCTATACGGAAAGTTTTTAACAAGTTGCAATCTCAATTCCACAGCTCGATCTAAATTTTTAATAGCCTTGGAATAATTTGCTCTCTTCAAATTTTCTTCGGCTAAGCGACTTAAAGATTGGCATAAAATCTCAATACTATAATCGCCCAAAAGGAACTTATCCGAAACGCGATTACTCAAAATCTCAACCGCAGATTCGAATTCTCCTTTCTCAAAATATATATACCCTAACGCTAAGTTTATCGGCTCTTTTAGTTCTTGAGTAGAAGCGGTTTTCTTTAAGTTTAAAAATCTATTTAGGGAGGAATTTAATTTCGTTTTTGGAAGATCCGTTAAGTTCAATATTTCTGTAGAGTTAGCAAATGAATCTATCGAAAAATGGCTTGACGCTGAAGTCTTACTATCTTTTTCCGCTCGCGATATGATAGGAGAAAAAATATATATAAAAGCGACGAGAGCGATAAAAAAGTTTAATTGGGGCGTTGATTGTCGCAAAAGAAAAAGAAACTCCTCTAGGGATTTTAAGAGCTTAAATCTAAAAGTCTAAATCGATAGAAAGATAAAAAACCTTTATTAAGCGAAGGTTAAAATAAAAACCCGCTAATTTCAATCATTGTCGGTTGAACTTATTAACCGATAAAAAATTATTTTTAACGTGGAAGTAAACTTTTCAGAGTCTTTTTCAATAGAACTCTTTAGTTCTCCTATATTCCAAAACTTACCTTCGCTGATTTCTGCTGGAGCTAGCGTCATTTTTTCGTCTGAAACACACTTGTAAACAGAAACATGTTCCCACAATGTTTTTTCACACGCAGAAAGCTTTATCCAAAAACTAATTTTTGATTTAATTCCTAATTCTTCCCAAAGCTCCCGCGAGGCGCTTACGTCATAGTCCTCGCCAGAGTCGACATGACCCGATGCGGACGAATCCCAAAGCCCCGGATTTTCATCCTTTTCTAACGATCTTTTTTGAAGAAATAATTTGCTCTGGGAGTTAAAAACTAAAATATGAACAGAACGATGAACTAAACCCTTTTCATGTACCAGTTTTCTAGAAGCTTGACCGATTACTTTGTCGTCTAAGTCGACAACGTCAAAAATCTCTGAATAGTCTTGAGGTAACATGGTCTGAAGTTTACTTTAACTCCGAAAAAAGCGTTAATTTTACATAGATTAAAACCAACATGCGCTAAAATACACGCAGATCGCGAGTAGCTAAACAATCTATTTAGAGGAATTTGTTAAAGCTTTTAAATACTCTAACCCGGCGGGAACTTCTTCACCTTCGCAATAATTACTCTCGGCAAGAATTTTTATATCGTCTAAAGTTTTCTTATCACCTTCGAAGGTTACCACTTGATATCCTTTATCGGCTATTAAACCTCCCGCCTGCAACAAACTCATAACCGATTTCAAACTAAACTTCTCATCGTCAACCAAAAGATACACGTCTTTATTATGCTCTTTTGCGATTAAAGTTAAATAAGTGGAAGGCCTAGCGTGGAAACCAAGAGGCTGAGGAACAGGCAATTCATATCGAACTATTTCTAACGCATTCGTTAAAATTTCTTCGCTTAATTTTGCTCCTTCTTCAATATATGCCATGCTTAATTTAAAAGCAAAATTGATAATTGAAGAAAAAAGCGTATTTTTATCCACTAAGCTGGCGATAGTTTCTTTACAAGCGCCTTGCCTGATATCGTCTTCATGCCTTTCATAAAAATGGCATAACCATAGAGAAACTTCTTGCAGGTGAAGAGCTAAAGAAATACATCCTCGGATATTTTTTAATCTTGGAAAAGTATATTCAATTCTCGTATTTTTAACATAAGTATCGTAATCAGATTGCACACTGTGAATAACATTCGAGTACATACGAGAATTTTTCTCATTAATAGTATCTGGAATTATTTTCCTTAGTTGCTCCATATCCTCGGTAAATTCTATCTTTACCTCCTTAATCATTTTTGCAACGTTTCTTACTTTACCGCATAGATCAATAACACGTTCCTGTTCGTCTCTAACTCTATCCTCAGAAATATTTTTAGGAAGTTTCTTGTTACTTTGAAACTCGGGAAACTCGCTGGGCTTCACCCCTTCTTTGGGGACTTCTAATCCATTTACCTTTGCCGATTTTTCGATTTCTTCAAAAAGGCTTAATATTGAACGATTCAAAAATGATACAGTTTGATCTGATTTTGAATAAAATTCTTTCTCCACTTCGTCGGACACAAGGAGATTATAAAAAGGATATCGGTCTAATAAATGTTTTATCAAAAAAGCGGAAATCCCTAAATTCCTAATAGAAGCGACATACTCAGAAAAATTTACCCAAGTCTTGTTCTCGCGCGCTCCATGTTCGTCCAAAAAACTTTCTAAAAACTCCGCTTCTTGGACTAAGTGAGAATAGAATTTTTTAGAAACCTCTGTTTCTTCTTTAACGTATGATTTAAAAGAATTGATGGTGCGAAAAAAGCTAAGACTAGTTTCCTGAACAAAAGGTAAAAACTCTTCTTC
>JAYOZP010000017.1:31116-50067 GCA_038154245.1 Nitrospinales bacterium
AAATTGGATTAACGATTCAGGTTCTGGAGCCATAAGTTTTTCTCAATCAATTAATAAATTTTCGTAGTTTTTTCGGCAAATATTTATTCCAGCTTTCCAAGTGAGACTTCGGAGCTGGAGGCACGGATAATGAATACAAATAAAAATCTGGTTTTGAGGGTTTTCTTGTTAAATAAAAACCAATTTCTTCTGGAGTTTTATTTGATTTCTTTAAATTACAAGGTTTACAAGCGACAACCACATTATTCCATGTAGTTTTGCCGCCTCTTGATTTTGGAACAATATGGTCTATGGTCAAAGCCTGGGAAGTCTCCGAGCAATATTGGCAAGTATAATTATCTCTTTTCAGAATATTTTTTTTACTGAAAGATATGCTCTTCCCGGTTTTTTTACGAACCATTTTTAATACTCGTATAACCGTGGGAAGGGGAAATGTCGCATTTGGGGACTTAACTTGATAACCGTCTACCTCTAGCCCTTCCGCACGCCCAGACAAAACCATGATTAAGGCTCTTTTAGCATTACAAAACTGCAAAGGTTCGTAGGAATAATTTAAAACCAAAATTTTAAACGATTCCAACATAATGACTCATTCCTATTTTAAGTCGCTAAAGCTATTAAACTAAAAGGGGAAACGTTGTGCCATACCAACGCATATTTAATTATGCGAATAAACAAAACTCAATATTTAAGAGAGTTTACTCTTTACGCATTCGGAGTGTCAACACGATTCACTATTGAGCCGAGCCTAAGTTAGCGATAAAAGCTTTAGTAGAAAATAGACTGTGGATACTCTTATCGAATTGCCAAATACCAACGGCTTAAAACTTTTGGAGGGAACCCCATAATAAAAAGGCTGGCAATAAGCCAATTTCGTAAGGTTGCATAAACAATCCCTTCCGACAACCAGCGACGCGCAGATGTAGAAGCTTTTTCGTCAAGAATCGCAATTTTGCCTTCTCTTCGTAATCTCTGAAAAAACTCCAAATCTTCACAAATAGGTAAATTTTTATAACCGCCCATCTGACGAAATACTTTTTTATGGACAAAAATCCCTTGATCTCCATAAGTAAGACCCAAATATTTTGAGCGTAATGTCGCTACCATCGAAATAAACTTTAAAGAACGTTTAGAAGACGCAATATCTAAACTAAAAGCGCCGCCTATAAATTCTTTCGACGACATTACTTGGAGCATTTTTTCATAACCGGTCGGCTCGACAATACTATCCGCATGAAGAAACCAAAGAATATCTCCGTTTGCAACCTCGGCCGCCGCATTCATTTGAGCCGCCCGTCCCTGTGGAGCATCGACTATCTTAATCCCTAGTTTCGTAACAATAGAGCGGGTTTCATCGCTGCTGCCACCATCGCTAACTATTATTTCAAAAGGCGCAAAGCCTTGAATTTTCGATAAAGTCTTTTCAATGACCCGCGATTCGTTGAATGCCGGAACAATTACGGATAATTTTAAACTCATGAATTTAGAAAAATAATAATTATTGCGTTAGCGGTAAATTAGGAGAACCCTAAGAAAAACAATTTTGCTCAAAAAGTAAACCATAAGGTTAAATCAATTGCAATAAGCTTAGGAGGGTTTATATGGAGGTTTTCATGACTTAAGGGTATCTCTAATAATTCGATATTTTTACTTTAGGCAACTCGCAGCCCCTCATTTTATAAGGTCTGCTCGTGGCCAAAAACAATTTTTAGAGATCCCCTTAAAACATCAAATAAGAACTATATTTACGTCGCAAATCAAATAAAAATCTATTGAGATGACTCTCAATACCCGATATGAAATTATAATAGGCAGCGCTGCCAAATCCTTTTTATAAATGTTATATTATAGGATTAAAAAATACTACATTAAGTTAGAATGCTTGTTCATTTTATTGACTCAAAATCATTTCAATGCGGTTATTTCAACGATCGCCAATCATTCTTCGAAGAATATCTTTTAGAAGATATTTCAGAAGCTGAATTCGAATACTTATTATCTAATGGAATGCGTCACTTCGGGGATTATTATTTCCGCCCCCGATGCAACGGCTGTCACGAATGTATTCCAATAAGAATTCGCCCCGAAACGTTTGTGATGTCCAGAAGTCATAAACGAACTGTCAAAAAATGCGAAGACATTAAAATAAAAATTGGCCCGCCTATATTTACCGAAAAAAAGTTTGAACTATACTTGGAGCACAAAAAAAGATTTCCTTCTTTGCAAGACGATGTCGAAGATTTAGAAAATTTTTCAGTTTCGTTTTATCAAAGCGTCCCTTTTGGGATTGAATTCGAATATTACTACAATGGAGAACTGGTGGGAGCCGCTCTAGGAGATTTTACTAAAAACACATTTTCTGCAGTCTACACTTTTTATACCAATCCCGATCCTCAAATGAGCCTCGGAGTTTTTAGTATTTTAAAGCAGATTCAGTTTTCAAGAGAATGCGGTATAAAGTTCTTTTACTTAGGTTACTTTATTTTAAAAAATCGATCTTTAAACTATAAAGCTAACTTTAAACCCAATGAAGTATTTATCGATAACGAGTGGGTTCCCTATAAAACAGTTAAAGGCAACGCTCTCGTATCCAACGAACTATTAAATTGGAAAAATTCTGAATTTTTAATTAAAGAAACTCAAAGAGAAGAGTTTCGGCAAGATATTAGAATTAAATGATTTCGAAATATTTTAAGTAAAGCCAAATTACCAAACAGACGTTAAAAATAACGCCTGCGTGAAAAATCCAATTAAACGATTTACTGTATTTAAATTTGTAATCCATTAATTCTGCTCCGTGTCTTCAGCTTATATTTTACGCTAATCCATCACTAAAGTTTTCAATCTCTTCGCTAATGGCCCAGGTCGAATTGTTTTTCTAACTGGACGGTCGATAAGGTTCAAACTCATATAAAGCCTCTCAAGGTTTGGAAAGATGTCGCCTTCGGCAATCAATTTTCCTCCAGCATCCCGAATTTCATTTCTCCAAATACTTAAAACCTTTAACGACTTAAAACTTTCAGATTTGGCAATTGCTGTAAACCCTTCATCGCCTATTTTATTCGAACAAAGATAAAGATTTGTTAGATTTGTTAATGTTTCAGTAGAAGCTAGTTCCAAAGCTCCTTGATCCCCCATCTGAGTCGAGTCTAAATGCAATGCGCTTAATTTTGGCAAATTATTGGTTTTAGCCAAAAATTGAACGCCCTCATGCCCAAGAGGATTTGAATCCAAAAAAAGCGTCTCTAAGTTAATTAAATTTTTAGATTCCGCAATGGCCTTGGCTCCAAGCGAATTTATTTTATTGGCTTCCAACATCAGGCAAGTTAGATTTTTTGCTAAATCCGACTCTACTAGCGCTTTTATTCCATCCCCTCCTGATTCGCCGATATTATTATTATTCAAATAAATATGAGTAATCTTCTCGGATATCTTACATTGAGCCAAAATTTTTATATCTTCATCTCCTAAGCCATTATCGCTTAAGTATAATTTTTCCAAAGTCGGGATCGGCTCTAATTCTAAGAGCTTTTCTAATTCAGCTTTCCCGATACCCTGTTTTTCTAAATCGAGGAGGGTTCCATCCTCGGTCAATTGTTTTTTAACTAACTCTTCCATAAATTTTTTTGTCAACACTTGGTCTATAAAAATGAAACAGCCATTAAATCTCTCGACTGAAAGTGTGTAGATTCCCTTAAATTATTCTTAAAAGTTTTGGTGATATTAAATTATATCAGTAAATAAATTAAGACGCCTTCAAAATTTACTCAATTCCATATCCGCCACCCCCCGGAGTAAGAATCCGAATTGCATCTCCTATTTCTGCTATTTTTTGGTTTTTGCCTCCAAGGTCCTCGACACTCCCAGAGTTTGAAATCCAAAGGTTTTTTCCTGTTTGTCCATCCGATCCCCCATTTATACCGTAAGGTGGAAACACTCTCCTTTCGGACAAAATAGCTACGTTCATAGGAATTAAAAATTCTATTTCACGAATCAAACCGTCGCCACCACGAAATTTTCCACTCCCGCCAGAGCCTGACCGATAAGCAAACTCTCTCAGTAAAACAGGATATCTAAACTCTAATATCTCTGGGTCCGTTATTCTAGTATTTGTCATATGAGTGTGTATACCAGAACGACCGTTCCAGCCTGGCCCCGCTCCCGCTCCACCTCCAATGGTCTCATAATACCCAAATTCATCATTACCAAACGTTAGGTTATTCATACAGCCTTGGGAACCCGCCAACGCTTCAAAAGATTTCAAAATCACATCTGTTATTCTTTGAGACGTTAATACATTACCTCCACAAACTGCAGCTCCATCCGAAGGGTTTAAAATAGATCCTTTAGGCGCCACAACTTTAATAGGGATCAGAAAACCTTCATTTAAAGGAATGTCTTCTTGGATTAAACAACGTAAACAGTAAAGAATCGCAGAAAAGGTTACTGCCTTAGGAGCGTTTAAGTTTCCACTTACCTGAGAAGACGTTTTCATAAAATCAAATACAGCCGATCCATTCTCTTTATCGATTTGTAACTCCAGAGATATTTTAGAACCGTCGTCCATGAGTTCAATCGAATTGCCACCCTTCAATCCAGTCCAATTCCTTAACAACGACCTAACCGAATCGGCGGAATTTTTTTGAATCAGTTCCATATAATTACGAACTGTTTCAAATGAATTATCTTTAACTAATTTTTTTAATAACTCTTCCCCTCGACGGTTAGCGGCAACCTGGGCCTTAAGGTCCGAAATATTATCTTTCAAAGTCCTTGTTCCCAAAGTTTTCTGATCGCTTCCCGATAATATTTGTGAAACTTCTTCTTCCAGAAAAATTCCATTTTCAACTAATTTAAAAAACTTAATGGCAATCCCTTCATCTTCCAACTTAGTTGAGAATGGAGGCATCGAACCGGGAGAAATCCCTCCGACATCAGAATGATGTCCGCGATTGGCTGCATAAAACTGAGGAATTCCACCATAAAAAATGGGAGTCACAACTGTAATATCTGGTAAATGGCTTCCCCCCATTTCTGGATGATTAGATAACCAGACATCTCCTTCTTTGACCTCAGCCTTAAAAACATCAATTAACTTTCGAACTGTCTCTCCTATAGCTCCTAGATGAACCGGTAAATGAGGAGCGTTAGCTACGAGGTTTCCCTTCCCATCAAAAATAGCGCAGGAAAAATCTCTTCTTTCTTTTATGTTGGTGGAAATAGCGGTGTTTTCAAGAATGCGACCCATTTGTTCGGCTATTGCCATAAAACGATGCCCATACAAAGATAATAAGACAGGATCTTCCAATGAATCGCAATGAACTTCAGAAGTTTTTGATACTTTTATTTCAACATCTCCAAATTCAGTAATCTCAGCTCTACAAAATGGATCTACAACAATGGTGGATAACGAGTCTATAATAATGGCGGGTCCGCTTATTTTATCGCCCGCTCCCATAGCATGAAGTTGAAAAATAGGCGTTGATTTCCATTCATTTTCAAAAAAACAATTTTCTACAATTACAGGCTTAGGTTCGCCTGAGCCGGGAGAAATTTTTCTTTGAATAACATTGGGAGAAAGACCAATAGCTCGAATAAAGATTTCATCTATCAAAATTTCTCTGTTTTCTAGCAGAAACCCCATTTCTCTGGAGTGCCAATCTAAAAATTTTTGTTTGATATTCTCAGATTCTGAATAACCTAAGGTTTTTGAAGTATCGGTTCCTTGATACCTCAAAACTAAAAAAGTTTGGATCTGAATTTGATTTTCGCTAAAGCCCTGCCCTTTAATAATTTCAGTCGCCTCAGTTTGTAAACGCCTTATATCGCCTAATATAAGGGTTAGGTCGTCTAACTCATATGCAACAGGCTGACGAAATTCTTCAAAAACATCCGCTAATCCCATTCCGAATGCGGACAGAATTCCCGCGAAACGATGAATAAAGATTTTTTCAATTCCTAAAATTTTTGCAACGGCGCAAGCATGTTGGCCGGCAGCTCCGCCAAAACAAGCTAAAACATGATCGGAAGCGTCAAACCCTTTTTCAGAAGTAATCTCTAGGATCGCTCGTGCCATCGCTTCATTTGCAACTCGAACAAAACCTCCTGCAACTTCTTCTAAACTATAAGGTGAAATTCCTTTTGCGACGTTGTGTAAGTTTATTTCTTCCAAGATTTTTCCGATAGAAATTCTTGCCGCATTTTTATCTAAAGCTTGATCGGCGTTTGGACCAAATATATTTGGAAAATAATCTGGCAACAATTTCCCCAAAACCAAATTAGCGTCTGTTAAAGTGGCGTATCCATTTTTCCCATAACAAATAGGCCCTGGATTAGCGCCGGCGGAATCGGGACCAACCACAAACAAACCATTTTTAAAATAAAGGCGCGACCCTCCACCGGCTGCGATTGTTTTAATTTTCAAATGAGGCGTTTGTAAATGAACCGCTGATATTTCCGATTCATCCATCCATTCGAACTCTCCGTCAAACCTGGAAACGTCTGTCGACGTTCCTCCCATATCAAAACCAATAAGCGGTTTTTCCGGATATCGATTCCTTCCTGTCAATGCGTACCCAACAACCCCACCGGCAGGCCCTGAATAAATGGATCGACTTCCAAAAAAACGGTCGGCTCCAACTAAACCTCCATCAGACTGCATAAACCATATTGGGAGGTTTGCATTTTGGAACTTTGAACGAAACTCTTTCACATATTTTTGGATAATAGGATTGAGATAAGCCTCGACACTCGTCGTTTGTCCTCTATCGACAAGCTTTATTTTTGGAGATACGGAATGAGATAAAGATATGTTTGAGAATCCAATTTCTTTAGCAATTTTTTCTATTTCTAATTCATGCTTTGGAAACGCATAGGAATGCATACAAACTATCGCTATACTAGTTATGCCTTTTTGCTTTATTTCTAGCAAATCACGTTTTAGTCGATCAGTATTTACAGGTCGTACTATTTTATAAAATCTTCCTGTTTGCGATAAGCAGGCCCTCTCCTTATTTTCTCCTGGCTGTAAAAGCCTAACTCGTTCGTCAACTTCGACGACAGTCTCATAAAATGGCTCGGGTATTTGAATTTTCAAATCAAAAATGTCGGGACGATTCTGCTTTCCGATACTCAAAAGGTCTTTAAAACCTTTGGTTATAACGACGGCGGAGCGAACCCCTTTTCTCTCAAGCAACGCGTTGGTTGCCAAGGTAGTTCCCATTCGAATCCATTCAATGGAACTTGAGGCTTCAAAAGATTTCCCAACCCGTTCCATAACTCTTCGAATTCCTTCAATGGGAGCGTCCGGGTATTTTTCGGGATTTTCAGAAAGGAGTTTTTCTATTATGAATCCAGGGGCTTCTGGAATTTCAGCGTAAACATCGGTAAATGTTCCTCCTCTATCAATCGCAAAGCGGATTTGCGCCGATTCAAAAGTTTGGGAGGATTCCATTAATTTCAGAAAACTTTGATGAGATTCAAGGCGAAAAAAGCTTTTAGGAGGGAATTAAATCAATCGTTTCGCCCTCACAGGCAACGAATACTTCCAAGTTTGATCCTTTTCCAACTTTCTTCAAATATTTTTCAGCAAGCTGATACACATCCATAATCTTGAAATCGCTATAGGTAGGTTCATGGTGGTATAGAGCCAATTGGCGGACATTCGCGTCTAAAGCTATGTCAATGCCAATAAACGCCGAGCTATGTCCCCAATTTTCTTTATACTCTATGCCTTCCATGAAAGTATATTGCGCGTCGAATACAACTAAATCGGCGTCTTTAAAAAAATCAACGACTGATTGTAAAGCTTGCGGGCCAATCTCTTTATATTCCGAATCGGTCGCATAAATAAAAGATTTTCCATTGTAATCGATTCGAAAAGCGTAAGAACCGCCTGGGTGATAATTCCTTTTCCAAGAAATCTTAGCGCCGCCAATTTCCAAATTGGAAACTTCATTCAGATCTACAAAAGAAATATCCGATGGGTATATACTAAAGGGAACGGGGAAAAACTCCGGTCGTTGATGCCCCGCTAAACGTTCTTCTAGGTCGCTATGCCCTCCATAAAACTTAAAACGATTTCCCTTAATATAAAAAGGGACAAAAAATGGAATTCCTAATATGTGATCGTAATGAGTATGACTCACAAAAATATGGGCTTCGCCGCTACCTTTGCCAAACTCTTGTCCCATCCAATGCAATCCCAGTTCTCTTAAACCTGAACCACAATCAAAAACAAGATTTTTTCCTGCAACAGAAACTTGAACACACGAGGAATTTCCTCCAATTATCCCTCCAACCTCAACCGGCAGACTATCCACAAACGCATTACGAGAATCTTGGTCTTCAATATCGCCTGGCTTAATGCGTTCAACAGCGGCTAACATTTTCTCTTTCATTTTTTCGGGAGTGATGGGAGTAGGTATAGACCCCCTTACTCCTCGAAAAGTCACGTCAAAGTTTTTATTTGCCATAGGATTTTTCAGATCTTTAGGTTAACTTGAAAATATCGACGACACTTGATCTAGGCTGCTTTCTATTTCTTCATTTATCGCGTCCATTTTTTCTTTTGAAACGCCTAAAATCTCAGCAAAGTCGGGTTCTTCTTCGCTACATTGAGGACCAACCCCATTGGATACTTTTTGGGAATTTAGCAACATATTTGATAAAGCGACAACTTCTTGCGCCCCCTGTTGAATAGGTCGATGATGTTCCTGAACTAAGGAAACTACATTAGGAGAAACGGGCCACCACTTTTCGATATACTTGGCTCCTACCTCCGCATGATCAATCCCAAATTTCTCAAGTTCTAATACTTCTAAAGGTTGTTCTGCATTCTTTACTATATCTAAAAACAACTTATAAGGTTTTGGAAAAAAATTGAGAAAAACTAAAATTCCAATATCATGCATCAGACCAGCTAAATAAGCATTATCGCGAGAATCTTCGCTATGCCCAAAAAGTTCACTGAGCGATTTAGAACAAACAGCTGCTGCAAATGAATGTTTCCAAAAAGATACTTGATTAATTGCTTTGGTCTTAGAAGATACTTTTGGCAATTCTAAAGTGTAGGCCAAATCTAAAATCATTTTTAAACCTAACCTACCTAAAGCATTGTCTAGGTCTTCTGCTTTTTCTCTACCTCCTCCAATAAAAACACTATTTGCCAACTTCATCAGTCGTCCGGATAAAACTGGCTCGGTTTTTATCAAATCAGAAATATCAGCTATACAAGAATCGGGATCCTCAATTATTTGCTCTAATTTAATGAGTATGTCTGGTAATGGAGGTAAATTTTGTTGTGTATTTACCGCCTCCAATATTTTATCTCGCATATAGAGCTTTTAAAGTTTTTTATTTTATTAACATAAGATCGAAAAGCGCTAAACTTCGGGCGCTTATCCGCCAAATTATAAGAGCAAAAAGCTTGAAAATAAAAGTTAATTTCCTCCAAATAGGGAATTTAATTCTCCAATGGAATTTGAAGTTTCCTCTTTCATTACTTCGAGTTCTATCTCGGAAATCCCTAATAATTCGATAAAGTCCAGTTCTTCAACAATCTTTGGTCCCACTTTGTTTTCATAATCAAGCCCATTTACAAAACTATTTGCTAGGCTTAAAACGTGTTTTGAATCGCTATTAAGCGGATTATGATGACTTTTTATTTGATCAACTACCACTTCGGGAACGGGCCACCATTTTTCAATATATTTAGCTCCCAACTCAGCATGACTGATTCCAAACCTCTCGGTTTCTAGTTTTTCTAAAGACTTCTCTTGATCGGCAATCTTCTCCAAAAAATCTCCATATTCCTTTGGGACATTATGCATAAAAACTAAGATTCCAACATCGTGCATTAATCCGCTTAAATATGCATTTTCTCGCTGGTCTTCATCTTGCGAAAAAAGTTCGCTCAATTTGCGCGAACATATGGCCGTTCCAAAAGCATGTTGCCAAAAAGCGCTTTGATTAATATGTTTATTTCCTGATGAAATTTTGGGTAACTCTACGGTGTAGGCTAAGTCAAGTACCATCTTTAATCCCAACCTACCAATAGCGTTGTTCAGGTCCTCCGCTTTGTCTCTTCCTCCGCCGATAAAAACACTATTTGCCAGTCTCATCAAATTTCCAGATAAAACAGGTTCTGTGTATATCAGACTAGAAATATCTGAAATACAAGTTTCAGGATCGTATACCTTTTGTTCAATTTTAGATAAAACTTCGGGCAATGGAGGTAAGTTCTGCTCTACATTAATGATCTCTAAAATCTTTTCACGCATAATAATTCAAGTTATACCAAAATAATTCAAATAGTTAAGTGAAAAAATAATCCCTAATTTCTATTGACCTCAAATTAAACAAAATCTACAATATAAAATTAAAATAAGCTTATTTTACAATAATTTATATAAATTACAAACCGCTTCTTTCAACTAAGAGAGCTAAATTTTTGCGGTTTTTCATCCTTCACAACGTTTTTCAACTTCATGGCCATAACTTCCCTCAGAAAAAATCAACTGAAAAAACTCATTCTGACTACTACCACTCTGTTAATAGTTTGTTTTTTAATAAGTTGCTCTAAAATGAAACTTAAACCAGTTCAATTTCACCCTTCTCCCAATAAGGTAAAAACCGCACCTAACCGACCATATCGTGTTTTAGGAAAAACTTATTACCCCATTTCCTCTCCAAAAAACTTTACTCAAAAAGGGATAGCCTCTTGGTATGGACCCAAATTTCATGGTAAGTTGACCTCTAATAAGGAGCAATATGACATGTATCAATTAACTGCCGCGCATAAAACGCTTCCTTTTAATACAAAAGTACGAGTTACAAACTTAGAGAATGGTCTAAACGTCCTCGTTAGGATAAATGACAGAGGCCCTTTTGTAGGCGATAGGATTATAGATCTTAGCCTTGCCGCCGCAAAAAAGTTGGATATGCTTGAAAATGGCACTACGTCTGTTGAACTCAGAGCGGAATATTACCCCAATCAATCCAATAAAACTGAGCGAAAAACAGCAAATAAGTTTGGAGTCCAAGTTGGTTTTTTCAGAGAAATCCAAAACGCAAAAAATTTAAAAAATAAGACAAGAGAAAGTTTTGTGCAAAAGTTTAATTCTAATGGCGACCCGTTTTATAGAGTCGTTGTAGGAAATTACAACCATTTTGATCAAGCTTGGAATCTCATGAAAAAACTTAAGTCCAATGGTTTTCCAAAAGCTTTTATCGTTGATTACTAACATTTATTAAACGAGCCTTTAAAACAGATCGTTAAAAAATTATTTAGGAGTTTCACAAAGATGCGCCTACCCGTTTTGGATAAATTAGAAAAAGAATTGATGGAATCCGAACGAGAACTAAAAGTCGATATCCCTAAGGCCTTGAAAATTGCCACAGATATGGGAGACCTTAGCGAAAATGCGGAATATAAAGCCGCTAAAGAAAGGCAAATGCTTTTAGAAGCCCGGATCTCATTACTCCAAAAACGGGTATCCGAAATTACCTCCTTAAATATCAATAGAATTCCAAAAGATAGAGCGGGCCTAGGGAGTAAAATAAACCTAGAAAACCCAGAAACTGGGGAATCGAAAAATTTTGAATTAGTATTTCCAGAAGAAGTTTCTCCCGATGAGGGAAAAATTTCTCCTGGTTCTCCACTTGGTAAATCGCTCTTAGGAAAACAAGAAGGAGACGAAGTTAGGATTACTATTGCAGGCGAATCGACTATTTATGAACTTACAAATTTAAAAACGATTCACGAAGTAATGGAAGAATCAGAAAAACAATAATGGCCGCTAAAGCATTAATTCCATTTCACGAGATTGCTTCCAGTCACCCGCTATTTTCTCATTTAGATACAGCTCCCAATTGGGATCAAATTTTCCCGAATAACTACCCAATGAAGCTTGAAATAGGTTTTGGCAACGGTAGTTTTCTAATCGATATGGCAATGAGGGAAACCAGAACGAACTTTGTCGGCCTCGACATGTACCACAAAGGAATCCGCAAAACGATTACCCGCGCAGAAAAACGACTTATTGAAAATATTCATATCGTTTATGGAGACGCGAGACACAGAACTCAAAGCATTTTTCCAGACGAATCATTAGAATTGATTTATATTAATTTTCCCGATCCATGGCCCAAAAAACGCCATATCAAAAGACGTCTTATCACAGCGAATTTTGTCGAAGTTTTATCAAACAAACTAATTTCGTTAGGGGAACTAAAAATAGCTACCGACTGTGAAACCTATGCCAGGGATATGCTAACGTTTCTTGAAAACTCTTCGTTAAAAAATAAAGCAGGCGCATTTCAATTTGCGGACTCTCGAGAAAATATTCCTCAATCAAAATACGAAAAAAATTATTTAAAACAGGGTAAAAAAATATATTATTTAGACTATATTAAAAGCTAAAATAGCTATGATTAAATATGTTCTTTAAGAATACAATTGAACCCAACGATTTTTAGGAGGCTTCCTTGCCCAAAGAACGCATTTTAGTTGTCGACGACGAAAAAAATATCGTAAGTTCCCTTTCTGGAATTCTATCTGACGAAGGTTATGATGTCTCATCCGCAGAAGACGGATTAGAAGCTCTAGAACGAATTCAGAACGACCCACCTGATTTAGTTTTATTAGATATCTGGATTCCGGGAATGGATGGCATTGAAGTACTGAGAACTATCAAAACCTATCAAAAGGAATTACCAGTTCTTATTATGTCGGGACATGCTTCTATCGATACCGCTGTGCGGGCAACAAAATTGGGAGCTATCGATTTTGTCGAAAAACCATTTTCACTAGATCAAATCACCCAAGCGGTTGCTAATGGGCTTAAAGAAGGTAAAGGAATCACAAAACAAAATGGCGTCGATTTCACGGACAAGATGGACAGGATACTCCGTTTTCAAATGATGATTGACGTTAAAAAAGGTGTTAAAAACGCTTCTAAAAATTCGCGCCCAGTATTATTGGTCGGCGAGAAAGGCACTGGTAAAGAGTTAGTCGCACAAGCAATACATAGGCAAAGTAAACAAAATGACAGACCCTTTATCAAACTAAACTGCGCGGTTAGACGTATGCAAGATATTCAAGCGCAACTATTTTGCTCTATCAAAAAAAGTGGTGACTCGTCGCAAAACACCTCTGGAACCAAAGAAAAAGCTATTTTTTTAAGTAACATTGAGTCGTTATCCAAGGGGTTACAAGAAAAATTATCTCTCGCTTTAAAAAATCAAACCGTGAAAAAGAACGAAACGGTTTTAGATTTTCTTCCAATACGAGTGTTCGCTTCCACCTCAAAAAACCTTGAAACACTTGTTAAAAAGGGTCAACTGAATAAAGACCTTTACGAAATTTTCGCAAAAGACACTATTCAAATTCCGGCGCTTCGAGAACATTCTGAAGCAATCCCTGAATTGATTGAAAATTATTTTGAATCCTGGGAAAAAAATGGAGCGCCAAAACCAATAATTAAAGAAGACGCCATCAAAGCTCTCTGCAACTATGATTGGCCTGGAAATATCAAAGAATTAAAAGAAGTTCTAGAGCAAATCTGGTTGCCCGGAACTGGAAATAAAATAATAAACCTTCAGGATTTACCTTCTTACATTAGACTTTCGAGTTCTTCAAACTCAAAGAAAGCTACCGGCAAACCAAAAAGCGGAAAGAAAAAATCGCTCCACCAACGAACTCTTAAAAGAAGCGTGGTCTTGTGTGGAAGTGGACTCCATTCAGGTATCAAGACAGGTTTAATTTTGCAACCTCTTCCGGCTGGTAGTGGGATTGTTTTTGGAGATATAACCACGGGAGAAACAATTCAAGCCAAATTAAATAATGTCCAATCCACTAATTATTCAACCTGTCTGCAAAAGGGACTTGTTTCTATAGCCACCATTGAACATATTATGGCAGTACTCCATATGTATCGAATAACCAATTTATTGATAAAAATTGGAGACGAAGCTCCGGTAATGGACGGTTCTGCTAAAGATTTTTGCCAATTAATTGAAGACGGCGGCTTTGAAGATCAAGACGATTTCTACGAAGAATTAGTCGTCGATAAAACATACACTTTTGGATCTCCAGACAACGGTAAACCTTATATCTCAATAGAACCTTCCGATACATTTTGCGCCAGTTATCATATGGATTACCCTGCGCCAATTGGAGTTCAAGATTACACCTACGAATTTTTTGGTTCAGAAAGTTTTAAAGCAGAAATAGCCCCAGCTAGAACTTTCGGCTTCTTAGAAGATGTCGCTCAATTAACTAAGATGGGATTTGCTTGCGGCGGCAAGCTAGATAACTTTATTTTACTTGGCGATAAAAAGGTGCTTAATACAGAGTTGAGATTTGACGATGAATTTGTTCGTCATAAAATCCTTGATATCATCGGCGACTTTTATCTACTAGGTAAACCCATTCGAGGGAAAATTAAGGCTTTTAAATCTGGGCATACTGAAAACGTTGGCTTGATGAAACAAATCCAAGCTAGCTTATGCTAATTTAGTTTCTTAAGACTGACTTGCCCACATTAACCTTCATTGATGACCAGCCTAATATTGGTTACTCGCCTAGAACATAATATTCGCTAGGAAATACTCACCAAAATAAACCTTGTACGGCTCCCTAATAAAATCAAAAAACCTAACGTTTTTGAGTTTAAATGAAAAAAGCCTACAACCTGTATTTCTTCAAATAGTTAGATTATTTAATAAAATATTTTATTGATCTACATAAAATTAACAGCTAGGATAAATCTAATAAGTATCTAGCCCTAAAGCGCTTTATCCTCAATTCCTTTTTTAAATTTTATCATCAAAGTAAAAATCGCGAATCGTATACAAAGGATTGATTTACAAATGAGCTCCAACGACAAAAACTTTAGACGTGTTTTTTTGTTTTGGTTTGTATTGATACTAATAACAAGTGTCCCTGTCGCTTATGGTAAAAACGACCTTGAACTAGAAATACTAAAAGATCTTTCGATAGACGAACTTCTAGATATTAAAGTTACTTCAGTCGCTAAAAAGGAACAGAGACTTTTTAAAGCCGCTTCGGCAATTTACGTAATAACCAAAGAAGACATCCGTCGTTCCGGTCATACAACCATTGCAGAGGCATTAAGAATGGTGCCAGGAATGCAAGTAGCTCACATAGATGCAAACTCTTGGGCTATTACATCACGCGGTTTAAACTCTCGTTTTGCAAGTAAGCTTTTGGTGATGATTGACGGTAGATCGGTTTATTCCCAAGTATTTTCAGGAGTTTACTGGGATGAAGTAGACGTTGCAATGGAAGACATTGAACGAATTGAGGTCATTAGAGGACCAGGTGGAACGATATGGGGAGCAAATGCGGTTAATGGAGTCATTAATATCATCACCAAAAACTCTAAAGATACACAGGGCGGTTTAATTAGCGCCGGGGCTGGCGATCAAGAACAGGGCTTTGGAACTTTTCGATATGGCCAGAAAATTGACGACAAAAAAAGTATCCGAGTTTATGGAAAATATTATGAAAGAGACGAATTTGGCGAACGATTAGGAAATACCCCCGCCGATGGTTGGGAAGCCTTTCGCGGAGGCTTTAGGATGGATTGGGAAGTTTCTGACAAAAGCTCCTTAACCTTCCAAGGCGATTATTATAATGGAGAATCTAGAGAAAAAGCCGATAACAATGTTGTTTCATTCGCATTTCCAGGAACCGCTAGTTTCGACCGAGAAGTGCAAATAGACGGTGGGAACTTCTTAGCTCGCTGGAAAAAGATTAACTCCGATACTTCGGATATGGAACTTCAGTTTTACTATAACCGCCAAAAACGAGATGGAAGCCCAGTAACCGAAATTTTATTAGATACCTACGATATAGATTTTCAACACCGGTTCTCTTTGAGCCAGAATCACGAAATTACATGGGGATTGGGACAACGGTTTATTAAAGATTCCTTTGCTAGCAGCCTTTCATTACAGTTTGCAACAGAAAGCCGATGGAACCATCGTTTTGGAACTTTTATACAAGACGAAATCACCATAATTCCAGATAACCTCCGTTTAATTTTAGGATCCAAGTTTTCCGAAAATAATTATACCGGCTTCGAATATCAACCTAGCGCCAGAATTTTATGGACGCCCAATGAACTTCATACTATCTGGGGGGCCGTATCTCGTGCAGTGAGGACTCCATCACGAGCGGAAGATTCCATTCGAGCAAATGGTAGCGTTGTACCTGGCCCAGCCGTAGTTTCATTTTTGGGGAGCCATGATTTTGATTCCGAGGATCTACTGGCTTTCGAAGTAGGTTATCGTTTCCGCCCTTCAAACAAACTATTTTTCGATTTAGCGTTATTTTACAATTTTTATGAAAATTTAAATTCGAGAGAACCTGCAACTCCATTTATTGAAACTTCTCCTACTCCAATACATACAGTAATTCCATTTTTTGTAGAAAATGAAAGTTCAGGCGAAACATATGGACTGGAGTTTGACGTTAAATGGAAACCGCAAAACTGGTGGCAATTAAGCGCCGGCTTTAACTGGTTAGAAGTTTCACTAAACCTTGATCCTGGCAGCCAAGCTATTTCAACCTTAGCCGCAGAAGGTAACGATCCAGATTTCCAGGCAAACTTAAGATCTCAATTAGACCTTCCAAATAACTTTGAGTTTGATACAGCGTTCTATTACGTCGATAATTTAGAAAGGTTTAAAACTCCTAGTTACATAAGAGCAGATGTACGCTTGGGCTGGCGTCCTTCAGAAAATTTAATTTTGAGTTTAGCCGTTCAAAACCTTCAAGATTCCCAACACCCTGAATACGGTGAAGAAACACCTCGATTAAGATCGTTAACTGAAGTCCAACGTTCAGTCTACGGAAAAATCACCTGGAAATTTTAGAAATAAGATCCTTAGGAAAATCCCTAATCCATAATTTATACAATTATTGTCGAAGTTAACTAAATTTATTTACAAGAGTCTCTTTTGAAGAAAATATTTATATTTCTTATTATTCTTACTTCGATATCGTTCAAAGTCTTTCCCAAAGAGTCTTTCGGAGATATTAGAGAAGATAAAATTCAAGCGGCTTTTATTTATAAGTTCATACAATTTATTGAATGGCCATCTAATATAGAATCATCATCTAATAAATTTATAATTGGGACTTTTGGAAGAACAAACATGCAGGAACTTCTTCAAACTTTTGCCGGCGAAAAAATAAATGAACGTATTCTAGAAATACGTCCCATCGACAACTTAAACGATATCAAACAGTGCCATATCCTTTACATAAGCCCTTTGGAAACAAATAATCTTGATAAGATTTTAGAATCTTTAAAAGATTCCAGCGTTTTAACCATAAGTAGAATGAAAGACTTTGCTAATAAAGGAGGAATGATTAATTTTTTTATTAACGAAGAAAGAGTGCGCTTTGAAATAAATCCAGATTCAGCCCAAAAAGCCGGTTTAAAAATAAGCTCCAAATTATTAAAAGTTTCAAAAGTGATCCGATCGCCAAAAACATAAAATCACTTAATGTTTTTTAATTCGTTCCTCAGTCAAAAGCCAATCTCCAGTAACAATTTCAAAACAAAAATTTAAATTGAGTTGAGGGAGGAGAGATTCTTAATCGAACAATAATTATTTCTTAAAGCGGCAAATTTATCTTAAGGTAGGGAGTTAAACTCCAAAATTTTTTCTGTATCTAAATCTATCAAAAACTGATTTTCAAAATCGATTCGAAAGCGACCCAGTAGCGGGGAATAGGTTTTAACAGTAACTTTATTCTTTTTCGGGTAAAATTTCATCAAACGTAAATATCCGTTTCCGCCATTTTCTTCCCATTGATAATTAGCGCCAATTTGAAAAACCAGGTTTCCATGATTTCCCTTACTTATTAATTTTCCTGGCCCCTTAGAATGACCGCTAAATACAAATAATATATTCTTATGTTTTTTTGCTAACCGTTCCCAAATCACATCCCCATCGTTAGGCATGCCAGCCTTACTAGTGTACTCATAATTATCAGACTCATAGGGCACTTCTTCCATTCTTACGGCGACTTTAGAACTTGCCTTTAAACGTTTAGGGCCTTTTGCCATATAGGCGTGAGTAACAATTATTGCTTTCTTATTTGGAAATCTTTCGACAATTTCATTTGCCCAGTTTAAAACCTTATCCCTAGGGGCAACTTCTAACGCCAATATTAAATATTTGTCGCCTGCGAAATCAAAAAAATAGTACGCGTTTTCGATTTTTCCTTTTTCATAAACTCCCCCAAAATTCGGCAGCCTATTAAACTTTTTTTCAGGAAAATATTTATTAAATAAGCGATAAGAACTCTTATTTAGAACAAAATCATCATGTATATCATGGTTACCCGAGGTTAAAACGATCGGTATTAAACCCTCAATATAACTAAGGCTACTAGCTCCGTCGATCCAAAGCGTTTCGCGAGAATTTTCGACAATATCCCCTAAGTGAATCGCCAAAACAATATTTTCATCAATTATGTGGTCTGCGACCCATCTGGTCTGAGATTCAAAAATATGTAGCCGAGAGCTTCCAATAAAGTTTAAGTATTTTTGAGTGTCTGGCAATATTGCAAATGTATAAGGTCTGTTGTCTACTTGCAAAGATGAAGCAAAAATAAGGGAAGATGGTAAAAACAAAGTAAAACAAATTAAAGGACCAAAAAAATTTTTAATCATTGAAAACATAACTCGCACCATTTAATACTCTTCGATAAGCAAAACTTTACTGAAACTTCAAATTCTGGGTGGCAATAATTCTCACGAACAACAAATAATTATTTTACAATTTCTCCATCCATGTTGTATCTAACTCCCTTTTTTAAAAGGCCATTTTCATAAATCACCTTAAACTTTAATTTACCATTAGGATAGTATCCTTTGCTTTCTCCATTCAATTTACCGAGACTAACAGTTC
>JAYOZP010000018.1:0-29284 GCA_038154245.1 Nitrospinales bacterium
TCCTATTGCTGGCACCATTTGTAGTAATACTGAGGTATTTGAATAAAAATCCTAAGCCTCCAGATTAGGTGTTTACTAGACATATATTCGAATTGAAGTCAGAAAGACAATTACCGTAAGGGACTTGGTTACTTACTACATATTTTTAACAGTACGTTCGATGCCTCTTCACAATGCACAATTTCGGGCGTCTTTAAAACGACATAGCGGGTTGTCCCCGTAGAGGTTACGTATTCTTTATCACGTTGTTCTTGGGATATGATGTAATGGAAACATGGAACTCTCTGAAAGTTCTCTTATTGGTTCAAATCCAGTTATCCCAGCCATTTTTTATATTGGGGTATAGCGTAATGGTAGCGTGCGAGTCTTTGAAATTCGCGGTTCTAGTTCAAATCTAGATGCCCCAGCCAATTATGAATTCTATATTCAAGATTACATTCCGAACTGCGGGTCAATATCATTTTTGGAATTTAGGGTTTCGCCCGACTTCGGATGATGTTGCTAGGATAGCAGACACTATTCCTATTTTCGGAAAGTATCAGTATAAGATTACTGAAATTAAACAATAATTTTCGTGTCGCGGAACCCAAAAGGCAAGGGCGCATGTCTGCAAAACATGATGTTTGAGCGGTTCGATTCCGCCCCGCGACTCCATTTTTAAAATATGCCTCCGAAGCTTTAGTGGATGAGCGTCGGTCTTTTAAACCGTTGAAGAGGGCTCGATACCCTACGGAGGCACCAATTTATTGGGCGGAAGGCAAATCGGTGAACGCCTCGTGTCTGTTAAACACGGTAGTAAGTGGTTCGACTCCACTCTGCCCAGCCATTTTAAACCTAATATGGTAGAAATACTATGAGCGAACAACGCAGACCGGCCCGCTGAAAAGAGTGCGGCATATTAAGGTTAAATATATTAGGTTTATATACGTACGTGGTATATTGGTAGTGCAGCGGCCTCCAAAACCGCCATATGAGGGTTCGATTCCTTCCGTACGTGCCACTATCGCGCTCCTATTGACAGAATGTTGGTACAAGCGCAAATGGCCATGTAGACGACAATGGTTACAGTCTCCGGTCCTTCAAACCGGTATTTGCTGGGTTCGATTCCCGCCATGGCCTCCATTTTCGCGAACTCGTAAGTATATAGGTTCGAAACTATAAATTATGACGAGGGACTTAGTATGGTGGCGTTATAGTCTAATGGAAGAACGTCCGCAATGGAAGCGGAAAATATGAGTTCGACCCTCATTGATGCCGTTTAGCTATACGAAAGTCCAAACGCCCGGATAGCCCAATCGCTAGAGGCGCTACGCTAAGAACGTAGTTAGTAAGGGTTGGAATCCCTTTCCGGGCACCATTTTAATGTCCTCATAGTATAACGATTAGTATAAAAGACCCTCAATCTTTAGATGCGCGGTTTGAATCCGGCTGGGGACACCAATTTTTATCAGGTAGTGGGCTTAGAGGTAGCCAACTTTAATGAGTGAGACGAAAATCCGGCTGTGTAAAATGTGGCAAAAAGTCTGATAGCTATAACGTAATTATTGTATACCAAAACAAATGATTTATAGTTAAGGGTTATAGTCATGATATACATCCGGGAAAAATTGGATAGTAACGGCGACGCGCGGCCTTTTCTCTTTAGTGTAAAAACACGCCTGATAGATATGCCCGAGTAGTCCAAACGCTAGAGACACAAGATTTAAAACCTTGTCAGTGAGGGTTGGAATCCCTCCTTGGGCACCATTTTTTCTTGATTTATGGCTTAAAAAGTATACAATGTGAGTCGAAAGTTAAAGCTTATTCAAAATGAACACATTATTAGAAAAAACAATTACGCGTAATTATGGTACTCACACTATGATTGCTGGTTTCCCTTCTCGCACTCCAATTTGGTCAATGAATTTTAAAGTATTCCTTGACGAGTGGGTTTCTGGGGAAAAGTTTTTTGTTAGCGAACAGCGCGCGGGATTTAATGACAAGAAGGTATTATTTGCAGGGCCTCGCGAAGAAGCTAATAAAGTATACGAGTCCATAAATAACCAAGATTTTGTGAGCAATATGTTTATGGATTAAATCAAGGTAGGGTGGCCGAGTTCGGTTTAAGGCGCTTGTCCCGAAAACAAGTAGGGCTAACAACCCTCAAGAGTTCGAATCTCTTTCCTACCGCCATTTTTTTGGTGAGGTGGCCGAGCGGTTTAAGGCGTTTGCTTGGAAAGCAAAAGAGGTGAATAGCCTCCAAGAGTTCGAATCTCTTCTTCACCGCCATCGGTTTATGGCGCAACTTTTAGACGCGTAGGGCAAATTAGGCCCTATGATTCTTTTTATACTAGTTTAAGAATTATGCTGGTGAAAATCCAACTAAGCCGACCATTTTATGAATTACGCTGACATTAATTATGTTTCTATTCACGGTAAATATATTGCTGTTAACGAAGGGCTAGATGAAGAAGAAATAGTAGAAGATTTGCATGAATTATTAGTGTTTGACGGCGGAAAGAATCCGCAGAAATTCGAATATGATAGTTATTTAAAAATATCTTATCCAACAAATGGGTTAGAATTAGATGGCGTTACCGTCCGTTGCGGAAAAGAAAACGCTGTAGATATGGATCATGTGTTTGATTGTTATATATACGGAACATTTGGCTCTAATCATGTGCCCGGTAGACAAATAATTAATATCCGTGGCGGCTCGTCGGACGTTACGATTATAGGTAAGATTGCCTGTCATGGGAAAGAATGCGATGTTATTATTGGTGATTGGTCAGACAAGAGTAAAAAAGCGAGCCGAAATATTACAATAGATTTGAAAAGCACGGATGGTAAGCCCGTAAAGGTTTGTATTGGTCATGCCGCCGATATTACATTACGCGGTGATTGTCAAAAAGCGTATTTTCCAAGCTTAGGTCTTAAATTACGTTGGTGGAAACAGTTTTTCCAATATCATTTTTTGTCAAAATAGAATTTACCCCGTTATCCGGGGACATTGCCCTATCGTATAAAGGTAGTACCCATGCCTGATAAGCATGTTGCGCCAGATCGTTACTGGCTAGGGCAACCAACTGCTACGGTTTAGGGTAAAGTAGGGACCAGTTTAACAAAACCCATTATTGAATACGGGGCAAAGATAATAGGCTTATCTCCCGCTCAATATAACCTACCAGTGGAAGACGGCCAAAATACTGCTTACTACCATAAGCATAATATCGCCGGGGTGCGTCCCGCAGTGATTCCACACAATTTTTCTGGGTCGTTCGTATAATGTTATTATATCTCCCTCTTAAGGAGAAAGATACGGGTTAGAGTCCCGTGCGGCCCACCATTTTTTGGAGAGTATCGCTGAGTGGTCGGCAGATAGTTTTGAAAACTATTATGACACCGGTTAAATTCCGATGCGGGTTCGATTCCTGTGCTCTCCGCCAATTTATGGGCGCGTAGTGAAATTGTATATCACGCAACGCTACGAACGTTGTATTCTCGGTTAGAGTCCGGGCGTGCCCACCATTTTTTTGTTATGAAAAACTATACAGAGCAAGTTGCGTCGCACCAGTCAGGTTCATACCATAAATTTTTGAAGCGCCGTAAAAATAGAATCGAAAGACGGCGCGCAAATCGTAATCCGGAAGTTGTACCAGCGTATGGCATATATAGAGGATACGAAACATAAATATTTGGCCATCTAACGCCATCACTATATGATGGTCCTATGGGATATAAATGTTAGATGGATATGGGTCGATAGCTCCAATTGGTAGAGCGCAAGCCTGAAGAGCTTGGCGTTACTGGTTCGAATCCAGTTCGGCCCACCATTTTGCCGTAGTAGCTTAAAGTAAAGCCTATTCTTGGTAAGAATAAAGATGCCGGTTCGTTCCCGGCTTACGGCTCCATTTGCGGAGGATTGGCAGAGTGGTTTATTGCGAATCTTTGCTAAAGATTTGGGGTTTAAAAGCCCCCACAGGTCCGAATCCTGTATCCTCCTCCATTGTTGGGGTAATAGTTCAAAGGCTAGAATAACGCTCTGTCTAAGCGAAGATGGGATTTCGATTATCCTTTACCCCGCCATTTTTTATTGTTTATCCAACAGTGGCCTCTTATAATAATAGAGGAAACAACATGATTACACGCCAAAAGAAACCTTCGGTTTTCCAAAAATTACTTCAAGCAGTTAAAGATTTATTCAATTGGTTGAAATCTTCGCAGGAAGTAGAACCCGGCGTAGCATCTAATATGCGGGTATTATCTACATTGGTAGTAATTAATATAATGTCAGTATGGACATGGAAATGTATCACGTCCCCTACATTAGCGCCGTTGGATATGAATTTGGTTATACTTATCGCCAGCGTGTTAGGAGTAAAAGCCTTACAAAGTTTCTCCGAAAAATGATGTTCCAATATGCCAGCGGAATTGTTTTGCCTATTGAACAATTCTACGCTAAGCAAAAAATTAATTACGAAGAATACGTTCGTTTTGAGGACGGGAAGGCTATTGTAAAGTTTAACCCGAATCCTTTTTTCGACCCAATTAGTTATATTGTCACGGCGGGTTATGAAGTTTTAGGCGCGGAACCCGGTAACGGCGAAGCCACAATATTTATCACGCCGAAATAGCACAACTGGAAGTGCAGTAGTTTCGTAAACTACAGGTTGCCGGTTCAATTCCGGTTTTCGGCTCCATTTCTTGCGTGAGCAAGATTAACAAAAACAGCTAAAGTTGTAAAACGGCGGCTCTAACCTAATAAACCAAATGATACTACAAGTAATCGCTTGGCTTGTTGTCTTAGGAGTCGCAATAATCGGGTCACTCGATTATCGGACTAAGACAACTAAGCTGAAATAAGCAAAAAAAACCGGTTGGCTAATAACCAACCGGCTATGGGGAATATAGTGAAATTGATAATCACAGCGCTTTGTGACAGCGCAAGTACGGGTTTAAATCCCGTTATTCCCACCATTTATCTATCCGCCGCCACGGGTCACAAATCCATCGCGCACGTAATTTTGTTCGGCGGAACAGCGTGCGTGATTCCTCCTAGACGCCTCGCATAGTTTTATGGGTTGACTTAGTTCCCAACATGAAGTAAGCTTTTTGCTGAAAAGTCCGGGGTACGGCCAAAGAATTTGGTAAGAATGCAAAAAGAGGCATAGATAAAAAATGGGAGTATCGGTTAACGGTTAAACCACTAGTCTTACACACTGGCACTATAGGTTCGATTCCTATTATTCCCACCAATTTTGATGAATAGAGAAATAAAATTTAGAGTTTGGGACAAAGAAAGAAAAGAATTCATAGAATGGTTAAATGCCGACCCAATGATTCAATGTGCATCTGGAGCATTACTTTGTTGGGAACGAACGCAAAATAAAGATGGAAGTTATGGCGAAGACATTATTGTAAATAAACCTGAATTTTCTATTAATTTAGTTATTCAACAATATACGGGATTAAAAGATAAGGATGGGAAAGAAATTTACGAGGGAGACATAATGATTTATGAGAATAAATACCAAATAGTTGATTTTCGATATGGTGGATGGTACATTCATTACGAGGCTCCTAATAAAAGCGAATCATCTTTTCTAGAAACTGTTTTTGATAGAAAAATAATTGGTAATATCTTTGAAAACCCAGATTTAATAAAATAATAAATATGGACCCGCAAAATCAAGAATATCACGAAGCCGCGCAAGCCAAAGCTAACGAAATTCGCCAAAAGTTCTATGCAACGTTAACGGAGCATGAAAAGGCTCAATTCGACGCGGTTGAAAAGGCTTGTAATTTATTGGTTGATGCTGGCGTATTGTTTTATTTATTTCCAATGCTTCCGAATGCTTCTGGTCGCCCAGAAGATGCTCAATATAATTCTTTATGGCAGTATAATTCTCTTGATCAATTTATTTGCTATGACGCCGCAGGGAAGTTAACTAGGAATGACCAATTATTATTAGATTGCGCTAATGGGTCTTTATGTAAATGTGTTTTGGCGTCATTTCTAAAGATTAATGAACTCACAGAAGAGAATACCAAGTTATTACTTAATGTTCTTAATTGGGCATTGAATATAAATTTAGATATTCCTAAAACCGCTTTAGTAAAAAAGGCAGAATAGCATAATTGTTAATGCACCAATCTCATAAGTTGGATTATCCCGGTTAGAATCCGGGTTTTGCCACCAATTTAAATGCCGGGGTAACTCAATTGGCAGAGTAATGGTTTTGTAAACCATAGGTTGCAGGTTCGATTCCTGTCCTCGGCTCCATATATATCCCTGAAGCTTAATTGGATAAGCCAACGGCCTCTACCCGTTCGATAGTGCAGGTTCGAATCCTGTCAGGGATGCCATTTTTAGGCCTATATGCCGCTTGTTTCCTAAACAAGAGAAAGCTAATGGATACATGTGGGTTCGAGTCCCATTAGGCCTTCCATGTTAAGATTTTATTTTGGCCCAATATCCGCGAGGCGGTTTAGAAATGTGATATTGTTTACACCATTTAGCTATAGCCGTGTCAGATACACCAAACTGTTTTGATAATTGTATTGTCGATTTTTCCCACACTAATTTTCCTAATTCTTCTTTTGTTGGGTGTGGAACTTTATGCATAAGTGGTTTTGGCCCAAGCCGTTTGTCTATATTAACATTGTTTATTTTTGTATTAGTTAAAATTATATTGTAATTAAAATTAATTTTTTGTGGAGAGGATAGGATTTCTTGTATTAATGAGTATATTTTATTGTGATTATAACATAATGAAAAATGTATTTGATAAATTTTCCATCCATTTCTTTCTAAAATGCGTTCACGTTCAGCATAATATTCTTTTAAATTTCCATTATGTGTATAATGTTGATTGCCATTAATTTCTAATCCTATTAATTTATCAGGAAAAGCTATATCTATAGAAAAATGTCTATTTTCAACATGTGGTTGAAATTCTTCTATAAATTTAACGCCATTAGTTCTTAACAAATTTTTTACGCGCTCGCATGGAGGAGATATAAATTTGGTATGTTTTCGCCAAGGATGTTTGTCGGGGTTTTTAGCGAAAAAATCTTGTTTTATTTTGGATAATTTTTCTTTAGTTATTTCAGTATGTTTATAGGGGATGGGCTTTTGGCGGACTAATAATCCTAATTTATAAGCTCGATACATGGTTCTATAATTAATATGATATTTTCTATAAATTTCTTTAATCCTTAATTGATTTAAATCGTTTTGTATTTCTATCCAATTTCTATTTTCAAATTTTATTTTCACATTTTATAGTATGTATTTTTATGATTATAAAACCAATTAGGCTAATAATATTTTTTCGGTATTACTATTAGGCGGAATGACATGCTTTTTACCGAACCATTTTACGCCAAGATAAAAATAACCAGCGCGGATAGCAGACATGCCATTTTTGCGGCATAATTTATGAAAAGTTTTGTCCGCGATTGATTTGGTTGAAATTGGTAAATATTTTTCCCGGATGCATTGATATAATACATCATGCACTAATGATGGCATCATACTGTTTTTAGTATCAATCGTCGGGCCGCTGGGACCATCCCAAGCATAATTTTTTGATATAACCATTACGCCATTCTTAATAGTAAAATAAGGCGTTTCTATAGTATAACTTGATAATTCAGGTATGGATATAGATAATGGTTCGCAAAGTTTATATTTGTAAATGGTTATTTTCTTGTATTTCATACCATTATTTACACAGTTATCTTTCCCAGCCTATTCCAAAAATCGCCGCGAAACCTCTTGTTTCACTCTGCAAAAAAGCATATCATCACAGTATGATTTTAATCAGTGGCTATCGCTTTGCCGGAAAAGATACGCTATTCACAGCGTTAAAAAAAATAGATAATCGTTTTACGCGGTTTGCTTTCGCTGATGCGTTGAAAAGTGAACTGGCGCCGTTTATTAAGTCGTTATACAATATTGACATTTTTAATTGTACGGCCGAAGAAAAAGAAAAAATACGCAGATTAATGATTTACCATGGGGAAATTCGCCGCGCCGAAGACCCATTGTATTGGGTTAAAGTCGTTGAAAAGAAAATCCAAGAATTAGACCCTAAATTAATACCGGTGATTACAGATTGCCGGTATTTGAATGAATTCATGTATTTTAATAAATTGTATGATACATTTTTAATTGAAGTACGTAAAACTCCTAATTTAGAACCGCCGCAATCTGAATTAGTAGCACAGCCGCAATTAACTACGCATGCCAATTTTATTTTAGAGTGGCCGAATATGAATGGCAATGTTGAACTATTATCTCCTTGGGTTGATATAGTATATGGAGATTATTGTAGTAAATTTATAGAAGATTAACCAGAAAAAGCTTGCGCCAACCAACAAATTCCTTATGTTTACGTCATATCAATTGCACGAGGAACAATCTCAACCAATAGAAATACCAAAAATGAATTACTGGGCAACAATTGTCTCTAGCGTAGAAAACGAAAAAGATGCCAATCGCAAAAATTTATATCGTCAAATTTTATCCGAATTTGAAGAGCGCAACATCCGTCAAGAATTTGCGTGCATGGTGTTGTTTTATTTTCGCGGATTTGGTGACTTAAGCGCGGCTTTGAATACAGCTAGAACTCAGTGGATATAATAATATGGCTTTAGCATCTATAGAACAAATTACAGAAATTGCCGTTCATGGTAATGCCGACACTCTGGAATTAGCCAAAGTATTAGGTTTTACTGCGATTGTCCGTAAGGGCGATTATCATGCTGGCGACTTGATTGTATTTATTCAGCCCGATACGGTGTTACCTGATAAACCGTGGGCTGCAATATATAAGTCAAAATCTAAGCGCGTTAAAGCTATTAAATTACGCGGCGTGTGGTCCGAAGGTATTGTTGAAAAATTAGAGACTGTTGGTTTAACGGAATCTACAGTTACTATTGGACAAGACGTAGCCGAAATGATTGGCGTGACTAAATATGAACCCGTTGTTGGCGAGATTAATGATTTACAAGCTAAAGGTTTATTGCCATATGGTATGCCTAAAACAGATGAAGTCCGTTATAACAACGTCAGGGATTTACCATTTGGGCAACTTGTAGACGTAACGTTAAAAGTTGATGGCCAAAGCATGTCGGCTTATTATGTGCGCAAAGGTGAAACAGAAACTCAGGGCATACTTGGGCGCACATTAGAATATAAATTGGAGTGTGAAAATAACTATTTACGTAACGCCAATAAGTATTCACTATTAGCAAAGCTTAAGGAATATAATGCCGTTCATGGAGTAAATCTATGTATTCGCGGAGAATCATACGGCGCCGGTATAAATAAATCGGCTATTAATCCACATGCGAAATTGCCGCTTGATTTTATGCTGTTTTCGGTTTGGCTTATAGACGAACGGCGTTATGCGCGTAAGGGCGACAAATACTATGTATTCGATATAGCCGCAGAATTAGGTTTACCAACCGTTCCGATGGTTGAAAAGGATGTTATATTAACTCCCGAGCTTATTCGTAAATATGCCGAGGAGTTAACTGAAATCAATGGTCAACCATTTGAAGGCGTGGTTATTAATTACGCGGGCGGTTCATTCAAAGTTATTAACAAAGATTACGATTCAAAAAAATGAAATCAATAAAATTAGGAATAGTTTTTGGGTGTTTTATGGTTATGTTGGGGTGTAATTGCCCAGCATTAAAGTATAGCAATAACATGGGTTTGTTATATTGGGAAACAGCTACGATGCTTGAGTGCCCATCTGGGGACCAATCAATGCATTTAGGCCTTTTTACTGACGGTAAGGAATATTGGGTACAGTGCTTGAACTGTAACATGCATGGCCCGCATAGTAACAATTGCAAAGATGCGGTTGATGGGTGGAATAATAGATAATGGGTAAAATTATTAGTTCCCTATTAATATACTAATAAATACAAGAGATACGTGGAAAAGATTATTTATAAAACGGAATAGAACACGGTTCTTTAATTTATTCCTAGTAACGGGCGAACGAATAACCTCGAACTTTTCTATTATGTTTATTTAGAGCTATAGATATACAACTTTGATGTACATCTAAAGATTTTGCCGCTTCTATTTGACCATTAAATATAACACCGTCACTCCTTATTATTTTTGTTCGTCTTTCTGGGCGTTCAGCATATCTCCGTTTGAACCTATCGTTTATTATTAATGGATATTCAAGCAAAAATTGTTGATATAAATGATATTTTCTATTAAGTTGTATAGATTCGTAGGAGTTACTATAGATATAGTCTAAAAAAAATTTTATATCTTTTAGCTTAGATATGTATAATATAAATTGTTTAGATTTAATATTATTACATTTTAATAAAATTTTTGTGCGTGAAAAATTTCCGATTTTGCAAAAAAAATTTTGGATATACTCGATAATATGTTTCGTCCCAATTAGGGAAACCTTCCAATTTTTATTTAATATTTTGCATATACATCCATCACCGTCAAATAAACCGCGAATATAATCTTTAAAAAATAATTCTGGTATATATGGGAATTTTCCATTATAAGATTTTTCTTTGTTAATTGAATATTCATTCAATTTATTAACCATATATTTGCTATTTATTTGTAAACTAAACGCCTTATATGTTTTTAAGGTTCGTTTATCAAAATACGTATTATTAGTTATTAATATTGTTGTTTTTAATGAATTGCGTAGCTTAGTAATAGCTTCCAAATCTTTAGAAATTAAAGTTATCCGACATTGTGTTGGTGTACATCCATCCGCCATTAAAAACCCAAGCCAATAAGCCTTTTCTTGCGTATCAATATTATCAAAAAAATGCACGTCTAAAGAATGTTTAGAAGAAGAACGCAAACCACGTTTATGAAATGGTATATTATTTTTTTGAACGAATTGTTGAATTTTATATAATGGAACATTTAATTTCAAAGCAATGTTTTTTTGTGTTGACCAAAGTTCTAATTCTTTGTAAATTATCTGTAATTCATCCGATGTAAACCATGGGTTCCATTTAATTGAACTAATTTTTGAATTATTGTTTTCTATATCCATATAAATATATATTACACATTTTATGGCGAAACCATTTATTATTTATTGCGACATTGATGCGGTATTAGCCGATTTCACGTCAGCAGCATGTGCGCGTTTTGGCGTCGAATTGCCAAAACAGTCTATTTTGGATAACCAATGGGGTTATAATGCTTGTGCGGGCGGGTCTCGCACAAAATTTTGGATGACAATTCATGGCCACGATTTTTGGTCTAATGAAATACAACCGTATTGGTGGGCAAAAAAGTTACTTTCTGTCGTAGAAAAAGAATCTGATGAATGGGTTTTTTTATCTAAACCGACAACAGATGTTGGTTGCATGAGTGGCAAATATCGTTGGGTTCAAAAACATTTCCACGCCACAAATCACTTAGTATTAACTCTGGCGCCAAAATCTCTATTATGTCCCGGATTTAACGGTTTACTGATTGACGACAATCTCAAAAACTGCAAAATGTGGGAAGAAGCAGGTGGAGCGTTTTTTCATTGGCCTGAAATGACGCCCGATATGCCAGAAGAAATTATTAACAATTATCTAGAACAACTAAAACAAAAATGTCAAAATCAGAAAACACTTATACAATTGACTTAAATCGTTATGGATTAATGCGCGTTAACCTGCACGCTGTTATGTGCGTAGTTAGCGCACTGGGCGCGGTTGTCTGCTATAAATTCGGCCACGAAGTTTTATGCGGCTTATTTGCTTTTTATGCTGTGACACAGGTTGTTTCAGCATTGTATCCCAAAACCATTAACTTATTTGTCAATTATGACCAGCAACATGAATGGCATGTTTTTGCCGTATATTTCATGGATGGCAAGGCTCGTTATGTTATGGGTCGGGATGCCGAAGACGTTTCTAATATTTTGCACCAACAAGGAGTTGATGATTGGGTTGAAATGGAAAAAATTGATTCTAATAAATGGAAATTAGTCAAGACAAACCCAGACGAGAAAGACTAATAAAATGCCTAATCCTATATTCCGCAAAGCCACCGAAGTAAAAAAAGGCTGGGGCAAAGAGGTTGTACTAGCTAATTTTGATTACTGCGGTAAGTTATTATGCTTTAACGCCGGGACGCTTATTAGTAATCATTATCATTTGGTAAAAAGTGAATCGTTTTATGTATTGAAGGGTTCTCTTGATTTTTACTACTATGATTTAAGCAATGCTGATCAATATACAGTAACTATTAAAGAAGGTGACATTGTTGATATTCCCGCTGGTACGCCGCACCAACTTTTGGCGTTAGAGGATTCCGTTATTATAGAAGTATCGACCCATCATGAAGATTCGGATTCGTATAGAATCGGCAAGGGTAACACGCAAACGCATGGAATTAGATGAAGCCTAAATTATTATTTTATGTTTGCCATAGTTATCCATATGCCGCGTTGGAGATTAGCGAGGCGCGTGACCCGGGAATAATACGTGCATCGGCGCCAATTTTAGACGCAGAAGACCAAAAGTTACTTGTTAAGCAATTAATTGGCACGGCGGCGGAACTTTTGCGCTTTACGGATACAGAAATTTGTGATAAATTAAACGATATAAATAAAGACTTATGAAACGAGTAATGTTAGACATTGAAACACTTGGCACGGCGCCGGGTTCGGTTATAACCTCTATTGGCGCAGTAGCGTTTGATGAAGAGGATAGTAATTATTTTTTGTCTTTTCATAAACGGATTAATCCGCAATCATGCGTAGATTTAGGTATGCATATGGAAACCGGGACAGTATTATGGTGGATGCAACAGGAAGAAGCTGCCCGCGCTGAATTTGCTAAAACTAGCGAATTGATTGTAGATGTTCTTAATGAATTCTCGCGTTGGTATGTTACAAGCGGCGCGGCCGAAGTATGGGGAAATGGTGCGACATTTGATAATGTATTATTAAGCGAAGCATATAGACTTGCTAAAATAAAGCGTCCATGGTCTTACCGCGCGGATAGATGTTATCGGACACTTGCTAATTTATATCCGGAAATACAATTAGAACGCACAGGCGTATTACATAATCCTGTTGATGACGCCACTACGCAAGCTAATCATTTAGTAAAAATCCTAAAAGCGATGCGGAAATGAGCGATAAGCCATTAGTTTTTGTTTCTGGATGTTTTGATGTTTTTACCGCTGGGCATTTACATATATTGCGGGAAGCTGCAAAATTGGGTGATGTTATTGTAGGGATAAACTCCGACGATTATGCGCGGCGTAAAAAGGGAGAAAATCGGCCTGTGGACACTTGGGAGGTACGCGCCAAAAACGTAATGGACACTGGATTAGTCGAAGAAGTTTATTGGTTTGATGACGATACGCCTTGGGAAATAATTTTTCTGTTTAAACCGAAGTTTTTAGTGGTCGGTGATGATTATCCATTGGAGAAAGTCGCGTGCGCCGAAGAGGCTAAATTTTGGGGCGGGCAAGTCGTGCAGGTAAAACGCATTCCAAATATAAGTAGCACCGAGGTAATAAATAAACTATGCAAAAAATGCTGGGGAAAAGGTTATATTGTAACTGGCGGGTACAGTAAATATCCGCGCCTCTGCCCAATCTGTAAAGGTAAAAAATATGGCTAAAATTTTCTTAACTGGCGGAGCCGGATTTATCGGCCAGAATCTTTTACGGTTTCTGAATGCCAAAGGTGTTCGGCCCTTGGTTTTAGATAAATGGTCTAATTTGGGGAACATTTATGATTGTGATTTTGAATGGTATGATGTGGCCCAAACGGACGAATTTATCAATCAGATTAACCGAGATTCTTGCGTTATTCATATGGGCGCAAATTCTTCTACTCAAGCGAAAATGGGGCCTGAATTATGGGCTGATAATGTCATTTTATCGCAGCGTCTAGCTATTAAATGCAACCTAGAATGCGCGCAGTTTATTTACGCTTCTTCTGCGGCTACATATGGGGCGGAGCAGGTTGATTTTAGCGAAAGATTGAATTTGAAGCCATTGAACGCCTATGGGTTTACAAAACTATATTTCGACAAATGGATAACTAATAACAGCATGCACGGAATAGGGCTGCGGTTTTTTAATGTTTACGGTCCCGGCGAGCAACATAAAGGTGACATGGCTAGTGTTGTTACAAAAGTAATACTACAAAAGGAGCCTATTTGCCAAGGTGATAGTCATTACATTTTATTGGATATTACTCCGACGCCGCGACGCGATTTTGTGTATGTTGGAGATATATGTAAAGTTATTTGGCAAGCTATAGGAAATGGTTTAGTGAAAGATGGGTTATATAATGTTGGCTCGGGAACGCCCGAAACTTTTAATTCGATAATTTACTGTCTTGACGCTTCGCCACACATAGAATATACGCCATGTTCATCCGAGTTTTTAAAAACATATCAAAAATATACATGCGCTGATTTAACAAAATTGCGTACATGGTATACAGAACCAATGACTTCATTGAGGGACGGTATAGGTAAAACTTTTGCATCTTATCAAAAATGAATAGAATATTAAAATTTAGAGTTTGGGACAAGGAAAATAAAGTTATGGTTGCGGGCGTAGATGTTTTCAATTGTCAAGGGCGCCTAATCCGAAAATTCGATAAATTTTATTTTTTTTATGGAAAGGTAGATGGAACAGATATAATTGTTGAAGTAGAATTGCAACAATTTACTGGGTTGCTCGATAAAAATGGAAAAGAAATTTATGAGGGCGACATTGTTTATATAGATGGATGTTGCAAATTCCAAGTTTTATGGGATACGGAACATGCGTGCTTTGATTTGGATCAAATAGAATTTGATGAATTATATCATATAGATACTTGCCAAAATGGTTGGAGCCTTCAATATTTAAGCATTGTAGGCAATATTTTTGAAAATCCAGAGTTAATAAAATGAATAAACCGATAAAGTTTCGCATTTGGGACAAAAAATATAAAGAATTCATTTATGATAAAGTAATGATTTCAACAGATGGGAATGCTTATGTTAATTATGAAGTCGGTAAGATTCGGGCCTTCCCAGATGGTGAATATGTTATTCAACAATTTACCGGGTTAAAAGATAAAAATGGCCGTGAAATTTTTGAGGGAGATATTATTGAATATTTTGATTGGTGTTATGCTTATGGGCCTGAAAATAATAGGAAAATAGAATGGGACTACGAAAATGTTTACGGACAATGGACGCATCATGTTTATTATCCTTTAATTGGCGAAGTTAAATGGGATTTAGAATATCAGACTTTCGCGCCCTTAATTTTTGCGCAAGATGACTATAATGGCAATTGTTTTGCAAATGTTTGTGTTAACAAACACATTGGTCTTAAAAATTCCAAAGGATTATCAAATTATCCACCAAGTTATTATGAAATAATTGGAAATATATTCGAAAATCAGGAATTATTAAAATGAAAGAAATAGTCGCGCAAACACCATTCGTAGGCAAGATTATTAATTGTATGATTCACAATCGCTCATTCCAAATTGAACAGGGCGACGAGTTAATTCCTATTAGGATGACTAGTGCAAGAAGAGGGTGTTATTACATTTACAAAATTAAGTGCCCTTGCGGGTGCGAGGTACGCATTAGTTAATATGAGGAAAAGAGTATATTTCACCTTTAGGCTAAAACCACGCGCGGGTAATACAGATTTATTAGGAGACACCGAAATGCAAATAAGTGTTAACGCTCCTAATGAAAAAGTAGCGAGGCAAAAATTATCAAAAATGTTCGGCGAAGTAATCCTTAGTCGTTTTGAAAAAGATTTTGCAGAACAATCTTGGTATTAACAACTAAATTATGAAAAAAGTCGTAGGAAATATAATGGTCTATACCGACTCATATTATGGTGAATTATTTGTTCTTGTCACCGATAAAGTTAAGGGTAATTACTATAATTTTTGGAGTTTTATTGGCGAACAGTCTTGGGGTTGTTGCCCAAGAAGTAAATTAAGGCATATAACCGCTAAAGAATATAATAAAGTGCAGAATCTTATGCATGAAAAATTCTTAGAAATAGAACAGATAAAACTCGCACTCCAAAATTTTGAAAGATAAAAACAATGACTATTACTACCTTATTGGATTATTGGGACGAATGCCGCTACGAAGAAATAGAAACCGAACTCCGAACCCGGCCGCTTGATTTCACGGTTGACTTTCTGGATAAATTGGTTAAGTATAAAGGAGTACAAGCGTTGGATTTTTTTAATAAATTGTTTAACTAATGACTCAAACTCAATTAGAGAACCTAGAATATCTCCATAAACTTCGCCAAGAGCAAATCACTGTACGCGATACGGCCGAAACAGTTTGCCCCGAATGGGAAGCCGCAATGGATAACGAAAATAAGTTACGGCAAATGATTACAGATTTGAAGAATTATTATGCTTTATGCGAGGTATTAAGTAATATGACTAACCACGAATAATATGGACGCTAAAATTTACGAACAACAGCAGCGCGATTCCGACATGATTTTTACCATGATAATATCCAGTGGCATTTCTACGTTGGAAGAGGCTAAAGAGGCAATTGTGTTGTTGTTTCTACCCGATCCAGAAATATCTCGTTCCGGGATTAGTCACGCTATACAAAGACTAGCTAAGCATTTCGGTGAGTATGAATAAAACTACGCATAAAATCCGTAAAAAAACGAATATCTTAACGTTTGAGCCTTGGTTTGAGGAAGAGTTATTGCGGGCGCATCCTTGGGCTAGTAGTACATTAATTTCGTCGTTGCTTGGGTTTACAGGGGCACGATTTGATTTTTCGCAAATGACGCGAATGAATGAAAAATGGAAAATGCATCCCGAGTTCAATTATCAAAAAAAACATTTCCAGCATATGCAATTAAAATGGATAAGCGATGGATTTAGACTCTTAGACGAGGGTTCGGAAGAATCTTTGAAAATCCTAGATGACGCTGCGCGGAAAATACTAAAAAATGACTAATATAGACCCTTGGAATCGTAAATATCCAAAACGCGATGCTCGTCCGCCCGAACCGGATAGCCCACATTATCCTTTCTTTGTGGCTTTAAATGAGGGGCGCCCAGTATGGCGTGATGACACATTAAACCATATTCAAGAATGGTTAACATTAAACCATCCCGGAATTCAGGGCAACGCCGCGAATGTCACATATTTTGGTTGGATGGATTTGCGTATTGTGCCGCAAATATCTTTTGAAACTTTTTGTAATTACTATATTCCTGCGGAACCAGATGATATAATCAAAGAAAATTACTGTTATGATTATGATACTTTTGGTGGCTATAATCCAAATATGGTAATAAGTCCGTCTTATGTAGGAAAACGTGTTGGGGATTTGCCCGATGGACGATTTATTTGTAAGCCACGCGCGGATTATGAAATTTGATTGATTAATAAGTTAACACAAAATACTTTATGGATTTAAAAAATTCAGCATCGTGGGAAAAAGAATTTCCAGAAATAGTGATTTTAGACCCAGACGGATGGGATAGAAGTTCGGCACTGGCTTTTCTTAAATCATGGTCCGAGTTGATAACTAGAGAAGAGTTTTTAAATAGGGTATGTAAATCAACGGTCCAATTGTCCGCAAATTTCTTCAACCATGAACCCTAAGATACAAATAGCTCACATATTCCCACGTCTTAATCCTGTTTGTAAATATGTATGTTGGTTGGTCGCGACTTCAAAAGAATCAACAACCAACCCAATGACTAAACGCGCCGCTATGAAGTTAATCCGCGAGCGGCAGGCCAAGGGTTTATATGTCGGATTAATTAAAACTTGGTCGTGTGTTCAATCAAAAAAGTTAATGGACCGTTACTGATTACTAATGAATATAATTTTTGACAATAATACTTTAGATAAAATAGCCTCTACATTCACGCATCCCAAAGACGCAAGCAAAACCGCGCCGCATAGAGTAAAGTTTCTGGGTAAATTTGTTGTTACGGAATCAGGTAAAACTCTTTGGCGTACCAAGGGGCACGCGAAATTAGCTGTTTTTAATCATTTCTATAGTAATCGGGGGTTTAACGCTTTAGTGAAAAAGTTATTTAATACTGATTACGCGCGCAATGATGATATACGATTAGTTATTAAAGAATTAGAAGAACAGGGTTATTTGGAATACGTTCCGGTTGTGGAATAAGTATTGACTTCCTCCCAAATTCGGGCATGATAGCCTAACTATGAAAGTTGATCTGTCAAAAATCGACCGCGAACAATTTTTTGTTAATCCGCATTTTATTGGCGGCGAGTTATGCTATTTGGTGCATCCTAAGCATATAGGTATTCGTTGGACTCCTGAAAATGTTATTTTCCGGTCTTCGGTATGGACTGAAAACGGTGAGCCGGTATCGCTTGCTTTCCGTAAATTCGTTAATTTTGGCGAGCGGCCGGATTTATTTCCAGTTCCTACGAATCTCAATGGAGCACAGCTTATTGAAAAAGTTGACGGTTCTTTGTTATGCGTTTCGCGTTTTAAGCGCCAAACAATTGTTCGCACGCGCGGGACTGTTGATGCGTCTAAATTAGATAATGGTTTTGAGATAGATTATTTCCAAGAAAAATATCCACAAGTTTTTGATTTTGAAGTAGATACTTGTGATTTGTCATATATTTATGAGTGGACAACCAATACTAATAAAATAGTATTAGATTACGGCGATGAACCAGAATTATGGCTTACGGCGATTATAAACCATAAAGATTATTCATATGAGTCTCAGGATACTTTGGATAATTTAGCACCGCTTTTAGGGGTCAGACGGCCGCAAACTTATGGTTTTAAAACCTTAACTGAAATGCAAACGGCTGTTACTGCATTCCAAAATAAGGAAGGCGTTTGTATGTACTATGATAATGGTCAACAAATTCTTAAAATCAAATCTGCTGGATACTTGGCCGCGCATAAATTAAAATCTGAGTTCGGGGCTTTTGATAAAGTCGTGGATTATTTTTTTGAATTAGGCGAGCCTTCTTACGCCGAATTTGAACAAAAAATATCAGAACTCACGGATTTTGAGGTATTTGCGCAGATTCGCGGGGATGTTAGCAGAATTGTCGAAGGTAAACGAGAAGTAGAAAAAATTGTTGATTCTATGCGCAAATTCGTTTATGCTTTGAAAGGTGAGACTAGAAAAGCAGCCGCTGAAAAAATTTTGCAGGCTTATGGACAAACAAATCGTTCGTCAATGGTTTTTACCCTATTAGACGAAAAAACGCTCAGCCGCGATCAGAGGAAAAAATTATTATACCAAACCCTTAAAGATTAAAAATTAACATGGACGCTTTTACGCCGCAAATTCTCGCATCTGTTGCAAACGGATATAATCAAGTTTATGACGACGATTTTCCCATACAGCAATATTTCCTTGCTAAAACCGGGAAACTCGCTCATAGTTTCGGCGGTTCATATTTTGATAGCTTACGGTTATTACAATATCTTGTAGACGAGGGCGCGGTATTAATCAAACACAGCTTCTACAATGATAAGCACCAAAATTCTAGATTTTTATTTTGGGATTGTGTCGTGGCCATAGATAATTGTAACATTTCTGGCGGCATGATTAAAAGCACCGGCCGTAGCAAAGTGTATGTTTATTCAACAGACTTAGAAAAGGCTAAAGAAATATACGCTAGTTTAAGCGATTATAAATTGTCGGAGAGCGAAGACCGTGGGTTTTTCCTGCTTATACAAACTACGATGGGCATGGATTTGCAAGAATTTCCGATGCCCGAAATAAATGTAGACGTAGACTTAAATTACGGCAGCGAATTTAGGCCTATTCATGAGGCTATTGTTGATAAGCTCACTAATAAATCTTCTGGATTGTATATTTTCCATGGTCCTCCCGGAACTGGCAAAACATCTTATATCAAATATTTGGGCAAGACCATTGATAAACGGATGATATTTATTCCGTCTAATTTAGTGTTTTATTTGGATAAACCGGAATTCACTACTCTGTTATTAGGGTATGCTAATTCAGTGTTAGTTGTTGAAGACGCAGAAAAAGCATTACAGAGTCGCGAAGAGGGAGATAATGGTGTTGTGCCAACAATCCTGAATTTAACTGATGGCATCTTGGCTTCTATTTTGGGCATTGCAGTGATTGTTACCTATAATTATGACCGCGACCAAATAGATAAAGCCTTATTACGAAAAGGACGCTTACAGATTGAGCATGATTTTGAGTTGTTGTCCGCGAAAGACGCAAATGCCATGCTCAAGAAATTAGGCAAAAAATTTGTAACTAAAGAGCCTATGTCGCTCGCGGATATTTACAATCTTGAAGATCAAAATTTCGCCGCGCCAATTCCAGAAACGAAAAGCGAATATAGCGGTAACAGCGCCGATAAATCTAAAATAATTGGATTCGGAGCGCCAAAAAAATGAACGTTTTTGTAAAAAGATTAACTGAAACAGCTAAAATACCTGCTAAAGCACATGAAACGGATGCTGGGTATGATTTATATGCGGACGAAGAATACGTATTATTGCCTAATGGCCGCGTAGTCGTTAAAACTGGGATAGCAATAGAAATTCCCGCTGGATTCTATGGCCGTGTAGCTCCGCGCAGTGGGTTAGCGGTAAAATCCGGGCTAGATGTATTGGCTGGTGTTATTGATTCGGCTTTTCGTGGGGAGGTAGGCGTAGTATTATATAATACTAATAGTCTTAACGCTAATGATCCTATTATCAAAATAAATAAGGGTCAGAAAATAGCGCAGTTAATTATTGAAAAATGCTTTTCGCCTAACTTTATAGAAGTAAATGAATTACAGGAATCCGACCGTGGAATTGACGGGTTCGGGTCAACAGGAAATTAAAATGAACACCACAACTGATTCTTTATTAGATGTTTTTTACACGGCGAACGGAACGTTTTGTTTACGTAGTTCGGCTAGCAAAAATCGCCGAATGAATAGAAAATTACCATGAATTTTTAACATGAATGATTATTCTTGCGATTCTGGCGTTAAGAGAATAGATTTACAACGCACAAGATTTACTACCACTGTTTGCGTTAATAATTTCGAGTTAAAGCATATAAAAGGCTTAGACGAAATAGTACGAAACAAAACTTGTTATGAACTAGATTGTTATATTGCATCTAAAGTTGTTGAGAATTACGCATTTAACGCCCCAATGGATTGGTGGGAAGCCGTTAAGGAAAGGTTCGCGCCAAAATGGTTCTTGACCCGCTACCCAATTCGGTATAGGGTGGAGAAAATTGACGCTGTAGCTTTATATCCGTCAATCCCGCTCAAAAATTCAGAACCATATTTAGTAATATACGAATCGAATAATGAATAAATTTTGGCTAAGACTTAAAGAGGCAATAACTTTTGGCTGGCTTCCTAGTTATTGGGGCGATGTTCCTCCGCCTATTTCTGCGTGTAAAAATATCCGCCCAGAAGTAAAACAATTGCTTGAATTAGCCACGCGTGAAAATTGGCCATATAAATGCTCGCGATATATTATGAGCGCATGGTTTGAATGTCCTACTAATCCTAATGTAACTATATCTAATAGTTATATACAAATTAATTCACAAGAAATACGATTAACTCGCGATGAATCAGAATTAGTTTCAGAACGAATCGCCGCAGCTTTAACTGGTGAAGTAGAAAAAAATCGAGAATTAGCAATGGACAGTTTACGTGCATTTTTGAATAATAGAAAAAACTAACACAATGAAATTATTTAACATATTCAGAAAAAACCAAGAATCAGAGACAAATATCGTTGACAAAATACCGATGCCTCCAGTAGAACCGCCTGCGCCAAGTATTAGGCCTGAAATTCAAGCTTTATTTGATAAGGCAGAGCGTGAGGGTTGGACGCTAACGACAACTAACGTAAATAATTGTTGCCTGACAATCATGGCAAAAGCAGTAGGTTTTTTCCCATATTTTTCTGCTTTTGGCGTGGCAATAAACGCGGCTGATTATGTTAATTTTAATAGTGCAGAGCTTAGGGCTGCGTATAATTTGTTTTCAAAAAAACAAGAAGCTGATACCGCGGCGAAACAAAAAAGGGCATTTGAGAGCCTACAAGCGCTTTTGAATAGCTAATATATTAGTGAATTATGTTCTTACCTATTTTATATGCGCGTTCGGTAACGGGGGCAACATTAACTTGGCAAATTGAGATTGTTGATAATGCCTATCGCACGACATCCGGCCAATTAAATTCGCCTAATTTAACAACCACGCTTTGGTCCTATGGTGAAGCTAAAAACGTAGGCAAGAAAAATGCTACTACTGCTGCCGAACAAGCATTAAAAGAAGCTAAGGCCTTATATAAGAAAAAATTAGAAGAAGGCTATTGGGAAGACGTTGCGGATATTGATAAGGAACGGTTTTTCGAGCCGATGCTCGCCCAAAAATACTATGATAGGAAGAAAAAAATCCGCAAAAAGCTAGTCTTTCCAGTTGCTGTAGAAGATAAGTTAAATGGTATACGTTCTTGTCATTTTAAACGCGGTTCATTTTCGCGAAAGGGCAAAGAATTTTATAATATCGCTCATATTCGTGAGTCCTTAGCTTCATTATTTGAAAAATATCCTAATTTATTCATTGACGGAGAGTTATTCAATTATAAGTTAAAGAATCTGCTTAATAGAATTTCGGAATTAGTTTCCGTTACTCGTAAGCCAAAGGATATTACTCCAGAATTGCGTAAAGAAAGCCGCGAAATTGTTCGATTGGTATGTTATGATGGCTATGGATTTGATAACATTACGAAAGATACACCATTTTCAGAACGCCGCGCAGCACTTACTAAATTATTAGAGTCTGTTGAATTCATAGACGTACTTCAATATAAAATCGCGCGCACGCATGACGAAATTGATGCATTTCTGAAAGCGGCTGAATCCCGTAAAGAAGAGGGGATTATTATACGCATATTAAATGCTCCTTATGAGAATAAGCGCAGTAAATATTTGCTAAAATATAAGAATTTTGAGGACGAAGAATTTAAGGTTCTCGATATAGAAGAAGGCACGGGCGATTGGCAAGGTTGTGCGAAACGTATTATTTGTGAATTAAATGAACCTGCAACGACTGGCGAAACAACTTTTGCGTCAAACATTGATGGTAAGCGTGAAGACGCCCGCGAATTATTACAAAACAAACAGAAATACATAGGCCAATGGGCAACTGTTCGATTCCAAGAATATTCAGAGTATGGTGTTCCATTGATTCCATTTACATCTTTGCCATTTAGAAATTATGAATAAATTAAACCCAATAGACGCATATAATAAAATATACTCAGCTTTAGTATTGTGGCAAACACATACTGGTGAATATCCTGCGCGTTTATATTTAGGCGCCGAGGAATATGCTGCATTAGAGACAATGGCTAAAATGTTTGCCAACATAAAAGCGGTTAGCGCTAATAAACCCGAGGCTATAACTTTTTGTAAGATGCGTGTTTTTCAGGTGGTAGAAGAGTCCCATATATCATTTGGGTGGGATGGTCAGGTAACTTAATGGAACAATATAAACACGTTTATCAGTCCGGGAGTCTTCCGTGCGAAGGTTGGTGCGGTCCGTGTGAAAATAAAAATGCTACTCGACAACGACAAAATACGTGCTATCATGACGACAACATGAATTGGGTGACATTATGCCCAGAATGCATGAAGTCATGCGATGAATATTGGGAAGAACGATGGAAAGAATATTACTCGATGATACAAATAAGTTTTTATGACTCCCGATAAACCTATATGGAAATCTTTTGTATTTTTTGAGGATAAATGCTTTTTTGTTTCGACGATTGAGCGAGATTATGATACATACGAAGGGGTTAGTCGTGGGCAGGAAACATTGGTATGGGAATACAATTGGGAAAAACGGGAACGCGGAGATAAAATAATATGGTATGGTGGGCATATTTGCGATCACCAAGCGGTTTGTCGGTGTTTGATTAATTGGGGAACAATCCCAAGCGAAGAGGATGAACGTTGGGGACGTTTTAGGGAATAATTATGGATTATAAACGCGAAACATTTATTGGTGAGCCATATGGTAATTTCGATTATCTTTTAGTGCCGAAATCGGAATATACCTATGAATTAGTCCGTGAAGTTCATAACCTGCCATTTTTATTTAGCGAATGGCAAAGCTTTTATGGAGTACGGTTTGCGGCGGTAAACGGTTTTAGTCGAATGGAGTTAGAAAATCGAGAAATTGAATTTGTGAAATTGCCTATTATTACAGATGAAGAATGCTTTAGATTTGGACTATAAAATTATTATGAATAGAGAATATGCTCCAGAAATAGTATTAATCCGTAAAGATTACATATATAATGCCGCGTCCCAATTAAGGATTGCTCGCGAATATCGTGAACGCGAATTAGTACGCTTTATTGGCGTATTAATAGATTCGGGGATTATAAATAATGGGAGCGAAGCCGATAATAAGTCCGAGTATATTCGTGGTTTGCGCGCCCAAATAGCCGAAATAACCAAAACAATAGATAACCTAAATAAATTCACAGTCCAATGAAAAACTATATAATACAGATATTGCCGTTGATATTATATGTTGTTGGTAGTTTATGCTTTGTTGCTGGGTCAATAATAATGATGTTAAGGGCATTACCTACAAAATGAAATTAGAAATCACAGAGTCTTCTGAAAATTATGCGTTAGGTACTTATGGAGATTTTAATTTCGCCGCTGAACGGGATACGCGCGATAGCAATTGGGTCGTAGCAATTACGAATCCAAAGAATGGGATAATGAAAGTCAATACATTATCTAATTCTAAAGATTTAACTATTAACGATGTATGTAATTATGCGGCGAGTATGATGTTTATACATTCGCAAGGGCATAGCGTAGATGCATTGTATAATGCGTTATACCAGTTATCCGCACAAATACAACCGTCAGAAAATTTACCGGCCGTTAATCTATTGCTAGAGTCTGCCGAGCGAATGAAAACGCTGATGGAATTAGTTGACGGGTGTTATTCTATAGTTGAAATATGGAATGCTCCTTCGGACGCTCAAAAATCATGGAAAACAAATTGGTTAGCTAAAGCGCGCCATTGCGGAGCAAATCCAGAATAAATATGCACGCTAATACAAGTCATTCACAAGATGCTGAAATTAATGAAGCGCGGAATCTTCAAAGGGCCGTCGAAAATTTAATATCTATTATTGATGATCTTGACGAACAAATAGAATCTTTAAGACGAGAAAAGAATGAAGAAATTGATAGACTAAACGATATAATTTCTGAACAGCGAATCCGTATATTAGAACTGGAGAAAAATCATGAATAAAACTTGGCAATGTGTAAATAACGCGCCTATGATGTGGGCGCTCGGAGTTTTAACTGATGGCAAGTTGACCGATATTTCAGCCACAACAGTAAGAATGCGGGCGGGAGCATGGTATTGGGAAGCGGAAACAAGTAATGGCAAGTTAACCGGTATCGCCCCTAGCCGCGAATTAGCCATTGAGGAAGCCGAATTTGTCTTAGCGGAAAATAGCCTTGACTAATTAAATAGGCTGTGTATGCTGGTTGCCATGGAAAACAACCAGACACAGAAATTTTTGGACCCTAGTAAATATGAGGTGACTTGTATTTTCCGGGGTCTTACTGTTTATCATGAGAAGGGCACGAATGGGTATTATGCTAAAATATGCCCAGAAGTTAGTTCTTTTAAGTTAATTACTTATTTATTGTCAGAAGGGTTCATTGACGGAAATAACGGTTATAAATTAGATAGATATTAATATGCCAACAACACTAATAATTCCAGATTTGCATTTACGTTGGAAGTCTGCGCAGAAAGTCATTGATAATTTTCCGCACGACCAAGTTATTTTCTTGGGGGATGCGTTTGATGATTTCGGCGATACCCCAGAACAGAATGCCGCGATGGCCGAATGGTTAAACGATTTTATGCGTAAACCCAATCATATCACCTTAATGGGTAATCATGATGTCGCGTATGCTTATTATGGCCGCAATAGTTATTGCTCCGGGTTTTCGCATTTAAAACGCGAGGCTATTTTAGATAAGTTATCTATTGGGGAATATCGGGACCGAGCTAAATTATATCATTATGAACATGTCTTTTTATTTAGTCACGCTGGATTTAAGTATCAACTATATAAAGAATTACGCCAATATATAACCAAGAAAAACAGCCCCGAAGATGTATTGAAGGTTTTAGAAATTAAATCTCAGAATGTACGTGCGGATTTAGAAATTGATCGCGCAAATCCATTGACTGATGTTGGCTGGGCTAGAAATGGTTCGCAACCGCATGGTGGGCTTACGTGGTGCTGCTTTAAAGAATTCCACCCTATTCCAAATGTCTCACAAATTTTCGGGCATACTCCAGTTAAGCGCCCGGTATTTGTCGCTCAAATTAAAGGCGGAAAATTAGACTGGGGAAATTTTGAAGAAACACATTTGGAAAATTATAATAGCATTAACTATAACTTTGATACTCATTTTACCTATTTTGGTAGTATAACAGATGGTAAAGTAGATTATCATTTAACGCTTGATTATTTGTAAATAATTAAAATATTTGCAGCACGAAAGCTTGACTTCCGACGCATTTTGCCCATAATAACCGTAAACCTGAAAAATCATGAATATTCGTAAATTGTTTGCCGCAGTAAAGACCGCAGTTAATTCATTCCGTTCGGAATTAAATTCACCCGAGGTTCAACGCCCAGCCGAACCAGAGCTTTTTGATACAAATTTCGGCAAAGTTAGTGTTGAAGAGTTGCAAAAAATTGTAGATGCTAAAGTTGCCGGGCAGATGGTAAATGCTGGTTTTACCCCGCCCGACATTGACGGGAACGGCGAGGGGTCAGTTGTATTGCCGGAACCTGTTGAAGATTTCGCTGGGGAGGTTCATCCGGTAGCGGAAGAGGCAACAACGGTCGCCCCGCCAGTCATTGAATATCATGATGATATGTCCCATCCTAGTTACGCGCAATGCGCTGAAGCATTACGGCAGGGATTAGCACGTCAGATTACCGATAATCCGTGTACGTTAATTACGGCTTTTGGTTTGGATGATTTAGATATGTTTGAAGCGGCGCTTATAATAGAGGAGCAATTTAATACATTTGTTCCAATCCCTGACGAAGTGATTAATAATGCTACAACTTTAGGCGAGTTATATAATTATTTGGTAGGTAATCCGGTTCCAGCCGCAGTAGTTATGCCGTCAGTACCTGTAGATACCGAGCCTGAACCCGAGCCGCAGGTTAGCGTTATGGAAAATATCACTAATGCTGTAGTCGCCGCTGGTGTTGATCCTGATAATATGACGGTTAATGACCGCGTTGCCGCATACCTTGAGAAACGCCCGGGCAAAGCCGCAACATTAAAGCAAGTGCAATCAACATTACGCCGTTATGGCAATTTTACGGTCAATAGTTTATATGTAATGCTTGAAGACGATTCTAGGTTTTGCCTCGGCGCTCGTGATTGGCCGCTTAGCACGCGGGAAGTTTGGCTTGATAATCAGTAAAAAATTGAGGACAATTAAGGCCGCGTTAATAATATAGCGTGGCCTTTTTATTAATATGAGCAAATTAGTGGATCATGTAAAATATATCTGCTCCGAAGCTGAGACAAATAACAATAAAGTTTGGGAAGCTTTCCTGTATGACGACGACTTTGTAACTACGAAATGGGGTCGCGTGGGCAAAGAATTACAAGAAAAAACTTTCCCTAGCGTCGGACGCAAATTCTTTGATAAAAAATGCGCGGAGAAATTAGGCAAAGGTTATACTGTATGCAAAACAGTTGATGATACTGGACCGGTTACAACTAAAACAGTTGATAATACCGATCTTAAAGATTTGGCGCGGAAGCAAATTAAAATCGCTAGTCCAGTTTTATCTAAGCTTGTAGATAGACTTGTCGCGTCAAATATTCATAGGATTACTACTTCCTCGCAAATTACTTATAATGCGTCTACCGGTCTATTTAGTACGCCACTTGGAATTGTAGTGCAAGAAGGCCTTGATGAAGCGCGCGATTTATTAGCCAAAATCAAAGCCAATATAGACAAAGACAACCAATTAAAGCCATTAGTTTCTTCTTATTTACGCGTTATTCCTCATGATATAGGAATGAAATTTGATGTTCATACTATTTTTCCTGATGAAAACGCCGTGAATAAAGAATTAGATTTAGTGGACTCTCTTGAATCTTCGTTATCCGCATTGCAACAGAAACCGCAAAAAGCTGACTCTGGAGCTAAAGTTTTTGATTTGGAATTAGGTTTGCTAGACTCGACTAGCGCCGAAGCTTTTCGTATTGTTAGATGGTTCGAAAAGTCTAAGTCAAAAATGCATAAATTAGATTATTGCAAAATAGTAGATATTTATCAATTAATACATAATCATAATTTCGATGATAGCAAAGGAAACGTACAAGAGGTCTTCCATGGGACTACGCAGGGAAACTGTTTGTTAATATTAAAAGACGGATTAAAAATATCCCCTCCATCGACCGCATATATTAGTGGGAAGTTATTTTCGAATGGAATTTATGGGAGCAAAACTAGCACAAAATCATTGGGATACGCTGGAACTGGACGATGGGGCGGTGCCAGAAATGATAGTTATTGGTTATTTGTGGTTGATTTTTGTATGGGAAGCGCGTACTATCCGAAATCATATGGCTTTACTAAATTACCGGCTGGTTACGATTCATGTTGGGCTCTGCCAGAAAATACCGGTTTGTTTAACGATGAATTAATTGTTTACCATAATGAACACGCTAGATTAAAATATTTACTGGAAGTTAGATAAGATGCGTAATAGGGATTCTATTTATCCGGAACTGAATAATAAAGAGTGGCTAGAACAAAAATATCTAGTTGAAAAATTATCGACATTAGTAATCGCGAAAATAATCGGCGCTAAACAATCTAATTCTGTTCGCCAAGCATTAATAAAATTTAATATCCCTTTAAGGGATCGCCGTGAAGGCCAAGTAGTAAATAGAATAGATAATGTATTATTAAATATAGAGGTTATTACAGGTTCGTTATTAGGCGATACCGGACTGAATATATCGAATAAAAATAGCGAATATTGTGCGCCATATTTATATAAAAAGAATAAATTTTTAGATCATTTATCATGGTTCTCACAGTTTGTAACTAAAGATAGCCCGATAAACATAAAAGAAGAAAAATATTTTTTTGCATCATAATAATAAAAAATGGGAAAAATATCATATATATTATGCATTAT
>JAYOZP010000018.1:29294-49858 GCA_038154245.1 Nitrospinales bacterium
TTATAGAATACTTTTTTAGATTTATATAATTTAATTACAATATTTATATAAAAAGTTGTATCCCAAAGAAAATAATTTCAAGAAACTGGTCCCACGAGATATAATAATTAATCCAACAGTATTATTACATTGGTTCTTAGATGATGGATTTTCGACTTTGCGTGACCGAAACCAAGAATACCTTAATAAAGGCTGGAAACAAAGAACTAAACAGGTAATAGTTGGTTTCTGCTCAGAGTCATTTTCAAAAGAAGACAATGAATTTTTGGCTAATGAAATAGCAAAAATAGGCATAGGATGTTATGTCGGAAAATGCAATAGCGGAACAGGGTACAGAATCTTTATTAACCAAAAAGATACTAATAAATTTTTTGCAATAATTGGGCCGCCGCCAGTAAAATCTTTAGAATATAAATGGAAAATTATATAAATTAAAGAACAAATTTATATTAACAATATTCACAAAAAAGTTTGACTTCGACAGGAAAATCTAATACTTTAACCTATATGAACATTAAACCTTTTGACGTTGTAGTTGCGGAAGTTGTTGCGCAGTTGAAGACCGGATTTTCGGTCTGGGATGTTACCCGAGTTATTCGGCAAAACGTGAACGCCGGTGAATATTTAGTTGATGGCTTGGCTCAAGCCTTGGGATTCGCGCAGGAAGTACCAAAAAATAAAGTCCGCGATGAAGTGCTGAAATTATTTCATGATAATAAATTGACGCGCATGCATAATGGCAATTATTTTGTTTATTCTGTAGTACAAAATGTTACGGCTCAAGTTGTTAATTCTACGTCAACTCCCGTAGCTATTGATGATGACCTAATTAAGTCAAAAATCCATGATTATCTATCTCGTCGGGATTACGCTACGTTAAAACAAATTCAATCAACATTACGCCGTTATGGGCATTTTACTTGCGAACAACTGCATGAAATATTAGCGGCCGATACAAGTGTTGATATGAGCAATGGAGTTAAATATAGCAAGGTAATGGCCCGATTAATACCCGAAGATTTATAATTAGTCTATGGATCAAATACAAGACAAACAGTTTAATTACCCAATAGACACCCCATTCGGGGTTATTCATTATATCCATGACGCTTTCCGCTGTGGGTCAACTAGTCATATATTATATGAACCAGACGGTAAAACTGTTAAGGATTGTATTTTCCTCGATAATATATATACAGTAATTGCCGACGTTGAAGAAATAGATTACCGGGAATTTGCAGATGGCGATACTTTATTAGATTATCTTCGTTCTCCGTCCAAATTTATAGCTAATAACCCAAATATAAAATCGGTAACGGCTAAGCGTACTTTACATGCTATTGGCGGAAAATATTTAGTTAAACATATTGTGAGCGGAAATTTGTAATGGGCACTAAATTTTACTTAGTAGGCGGCGCGGTTCGCGATGAATTGTTAGGCTTATCTTGCAAGGATTATGACTTCGCTGTAGAGGCTGGGTCATATGAAGAAATGCGGGCGGAAATTGCCAATCGGGGCGGGGAAATTTTCTTAGAAAAACCTGAATTTGCGACTATCCGCGCAAAAATGGCGTTCACCGGGAAACCGGTTTGCGCTGATTTCGTGCTATGCCGTCGCGACGGATATTATTCCGATGGGCGTCGCCCTGATTTGGTAATGCCCGGAACACTATTTGACGATCTTTCGCGCCGCGATTTTACTGTAAATGCTATTGCTAAAAGTGAAAATGGTGTTTATATTGATCCTTTTCATGGCCGCGCGGCTTTATCATTAGGGATTTTAGATACTGTGGGCGAGCCCGTTGAGCGTTTTTCGGAGGACTCGTTACGAATGTTACGCGCGATTCGCTTTGTTATTATTAAAGACTTAGAAATGTCTGAACGTGTAGACGCGGCGCTGCATAACGCATATTTAGCCGATAAACTTAATAACATTTCCGACGAACGAATTAGAGAAGAATTATTAAAATGTTTCCGCCACAATACGCCTAAAACGCTTGACTTCCTCCGGAAATATGACAAAATAGGAGCCATAATTTTTAGCGGAAAACTATGGCTAAAACCAACACTTGAAGAAAAATGAAAAAACGCACTAAATTAATTATTGATGCTGGCGCAGTTGCTGCGGACGATTACGATTTTAACACAGATTTAGAGCGGCGCTGTGATGGTTCTCCGTGTTATTTTTGTAACGCATTACATGCTTTATGTCATGATGAAGATTATAAATTGACAAATAGAAACTGGAAAAGAACTCAGACTTTTTTTAATTCTTTGTATATGGAAGATGCATATCAAGATTTTAGAAATCGTAACCCGCATCTTAATTCAACAGAATTAAAGTATGAATTTTCGGATTTTGGGTTTTTCGAAGAGAGCACAATTCTTGAAAATCAAGAACACCGTTTAATGGCCATAGCTTTCGCCGCAGCGGTTTCGGAAACAGAAAAAGAATGAGAAAACCTCATATTATTAAAATGAAAACACAATTAACACCAAAACAAAAAGAATTTGTTCAAAAATACTTCCTTGATTCTGATCGTCAGCAGTCGGATGATAATAGCTGTTTTTATCTCACTATTTTACAGATGGGAGATTTAATTATTAAAGGCAGCATTGCTGGCCAAATGTTTTGTGTGGACACACAGCCCTTAGATCACGAAGTTTATATTCAATTAGGCGAAGACAACCGGCCAGAATTTATGCTCGTTTACGACCATAATATGGTACGATTTTTAACTCCTATTTTTACATTTGAAGATACAAGACCAGAAAATTCCGTTGTAATAAAAGTAACGGAAGATGAATATAATAACTCTTGGGCTTTGCCGCTAGATGTTGTTAACCAGCGTCTTGGCGCGAAATTCGTGGGTTGATATACGTTCGCATGAAGCGTAAATTATCAAAGTTAGTTTACCAATTTTTTGAACATTATTCACGCTTCCCGGCGCGGCGCGTTGATGATAATTCTATTAAATCTCCGACGTTAGTTCAAACAGACAATTATAGGTTCGTATATAAAGTTACTGAAGATGGTGTTTTAGAATGGTCCTATTTGTCGGGCAAGATTAACAAATTTGCGTATATTATTATTACCGATTTCGGGCACCCTGTATGTCAGTTGTTTGGCGCTGAATGCGATTTAACATTGTCGCCGGTCTGGGCTAAAATTTATCCCACTTATGAGATTGCGCGGAAAGAAATAACTCGCGCTATTAACCAATGCAAAAAAGCAAATCCTAATGGCAGCACCGAACTGTTTGATTCGTTAGAAGTTATACAAATCAATGTCGCAAAAGACGAACTAAAACATAAATTCATGCGCAAAGACATAGCGATGCGCCGTAGAAATAAAACAAAATAAATATTTACCGAAGGCTAAAACTTCTTGACTTCCTTCGGGGTTTCTTCCATCATTCAGGAATGAGCAAATTAGGCCTTACTATTTTCTCCAAGGGGATGTATTCTTCTTGGTGTTATTATCAACCTGCGCGCATATTGTTTGATTGCGGAGAAGGTTGCGCAACGCATTTTGGCAATTTTATTTATGGCGTAGAGCGGATATGTATTAGCCATAATCACGCCGACCATATATTAGGTTTGCCATCGTTTATTGGCGCGCGTAATTGTGCTCGCGGCGATAAAGAAAAGCCGCTTGATATTATTTATCCAGATTCTCGGCCTATCCAAGAATTATTTGAATTTACGCAAAAACGTAATCAGAATCTGAAGTACGAGCTAAATTTTCAACAATTTTATCCGGGTGCTGTAGAAATATTAACTGATAAATTAGACCTTGAATCATTTCGTGTCGGTCACGATAATAATCAATTATGTTTAGGGTATCGTTTATTAGAGTCGCGTCGTCGCTTGCGCCCAGAATTTGATGGGAAGGATATTCGCGAATTATTAAAGTCCGATCCATCATTAAAAGATTCAATATATCAGAAGTATTCAGCTAATATTTTTTCTTATACATTAGATTCTTATGATTTCGTAGAGAACAAAGTCAACGGCGCGATACATTGGGTCGCTGATTGCACGTTTTTAAAAGACGAAGATCGCGAGGGTAATACGCATATGAGTCTTACGCATATCGCCCGAGTTTGCCGTGAGCAATGCGTTCAGAATGTTTATTTAGCTCATTTTTCAAATCGTTATTCTCATAATGATATTACGAGAGCTATTAGCAATACCGATTTTGGAAATACTAATGTAAATTATATTATGCCGGGTAGAGTTTACGAATTTTGATTTATAACCTTCCAGTAGAAATATTCAAAAAAAATTGGAACCCGTTAACGACTCCACCATGGGGTTGTGATTATATTACGCATAGAGAAATTAAAGCCGCGATTCTAAAAGAAAAATGGATATTTGGGGCATATAATGACTTGATTATTCAGACAGACGGATTTTGGGGTAAACAAGATCATATAGACAGAATAGCTACATTAGCCCATTTCGGATGGCGTAAAAGTGTGAATATTTGGGTCGGTGAATCTCGGCCGTTAATTTGGCCGATTGAGGACGGAAATCATAGAATTGCTGCGGCAATTTTTTTGCATAAACCTACAATTAAGGCTTACGTTTCTGGAGATTTAGACTATGCTAGCTCTATATTCGGAATAAATTTCAGCACGGATACTTTATGAATATTATTAATGAATTCGCAATTGAACAGTCTTTAACAAAGAAAGTTTTTAAACTGTTTCGAGAACATTCTTTAATGCTTTCGCGGCTGGAAGCCTATTTTGGTGTGGTAATCGAAGATGGCGGTCAGTTATTCGATTTTTTTGATAATTTAGACCATTATACTAAAGTATTACAGCGCACGAACCCAGCAATTTATCAAGACTTCGATACCTTTTTTAATTCCGAAGATTGTTTTATTTTGCGTTCGGTTATTGTTGATTATGCGAATTTGTTATCGCATAGGATGCGGCGCCATGAATTTAAGGTTTTAGTTTTGGATTCTCAAAATAATTTATTGATGCATGTTGGGATGGACACGCCCGACTTAAATAAAACTGGGTTATTAGACCAATGGAAAGCTATGGTTAATTCTATTTTGGAAAATCCTGAACAGGCGAAACCAATAGAAAAACAATTCAAAGCCTCTATTATCTCTACAGAAGGGTTTTTATATGTTGCAGAGAGGCTAGTACCGAAAGAAAAACGTGGGGTATTTTTAACTTTATTTGATTATGAAGAAGGTGACACTAACTAATTATCGCAAAATTTGGTTTGGTTCGGATTTTCATTTTGGGCATAACAAAGATTTTATTTATAAGGCGCGCGGGTTTTCCTCCGTTCAGGAACACGATGACGCTATTATTGATTCTATCGTAACTAACGTTACGCCCGAAGATTGCTTTGTTTTTCTTGGAGATTTTTCTTTTGACCCGTCATTAGATACAACGCAGAAATATATAAATGCTATTCCGGGGGAACTTTTATATATTTGGGGAAACCATGAACGCAATACTCGTAGCTTTGTCAATGGAGCAGATATAGCTATGTTAAAAATTGGGCAATCGGCTGTTGTCGCTTGTCATTATCCTATTGCCGTATGGGACGGTCAGCATTGGGGCGCGATGCATGTGTGTGGGCATACGCATGGGGGGTACATTCCAAGCTTGCCAGATTCCTTAAATTCTGGCAAACTTTTAGATGTGGGTGTTGATGTGGCTTTAAAAACCGTACAGCGTCCGTTTTTTGAGTGGCCGGAAGTAAAAGCTATATTAGATAAGAAAATAATTATTAATAATCATGTTTAATCGAACAGCGTTAGATAATAAAATCGCCATATTAGCCTCGAAACTAAAGGCCGCAGGCATTATGCATGAATTTGTGCAATATCCCGAGGAGGGCGCGGAATTTTCCACGAAAGGATATATTATGGGAGTTGTGTCTCAAAATGGAGTCGTTATGTTCTCCAACGCCACTAAGAATGGCAAATTTGTATTTGTAACATTTGATGCGACATTACAGAAACAACTAAAAGAAGCTGGGCTATCTTCAGAGGAAGCCGAAAATCAATGCCCAACCCATCGGATTTCCGAGCTAGATGTTGTAAACGTGTTGGCTGGTAAACCATTAGACGATTAAATATGGAATTATTAATTAGTTATTCTTCCGCGCATCCAGTTTTATTTTTCATACTGGGATTTTTTGCATTAATATTTTTTTATGGTGTGTTTTTTACTATATTCAGCATACCGCGCATGATTATGCGTTTTCTAATTATCCAAAAGCATGGCTATCCGCCTGAACACTGCAACGTGGACGGCAAAAATATTGAAGATGATCCCGAAAATTAAAAAGTCCCCGTCAGAGACAACAGTTAAAGTATTGGCTGCTATTGGATTTGCTATTGGTTTTGCAATTATAATGCTAATTTATAAATAATATGATTAACATACGTGTATCAGAATCTTTTGCTTTTGATTTTCTTTCTATTTATGAAGTCAAAATGCATAAAAAACCGAGCACCGAAGCTACGGCTAATTTTATTGAGTGCCAGAAAGTTATACGTGAACAATTAGGCGAAAAACTTTTTGGTGAGATTATATTATCTACGGAGTATCGTGCATTGTATCTTTCTAATGCGCGACTTTTCGAATTAGTAGAATTAGCGAAAGACGATAAAGTTAAAGCTTCCGAAGTGGATCGCGGCGTGATTGACCGCTGGGAGAAGAAGAAAGCGCTACAAGATAAATTCTTCCCCGAATCTAAGCTAAATGAACAAAAGTTTAACAAGTACGCCTAATGTCTAAAAAAATATATTGGTCGCTCAACGAATCAGCTTTTACGTTCTGGGATAAGTGTAAAATTTTCTATTGGCTATGTACAGAGAAAATTTGGACACAGGGCGAGTACGTTAAGAAACTAGAGCAAAAATGGTCAAAATATACTGGGTGCCCGTATGTTATAGCCGTGGCTAGTGGGTCTGCCGCAAATGAATTAATTGCGCTGCGGCGCAAATGGGAATTAGAACAAAAAGGCAATTGGCCAAAGAATAATAAAGTGGCATTCGCCGCTAACAGTTGGGTTTCAAATTGTTCTGTATGGATTAATTTAGGCTTTGAGCCTGTGTTTATTGATCCAACTGGAGCGAATTTATGTGTTACTGTTCGCGACTTAACTAGGACGCTGGATAATAATCCAGACATTAATACGGTATTTTATACATCATTATTAGGACATTCTGAACCTATTGAGGATTTAATTGCGGTATGCGAAAGCCATAATGTTAAATTCTTGATGGATAATTGCGAGTCGTCTTTTTCAGGCGATAATACGCATACAAATGTAACTCGTAATGTCAATAATTTTGTTACTAGTTCTACGTCGTGTTATTTTTCGCATTTTACAAGCCCGAACCAAGAACTTGGTTTAGTCTTTTGCCAAGATGAAGAAGAAGCAGATTGGTATAAAATGGCGCGTAATCATGGGATGACTCGCGGAATGTCGGCAAAATATAAAAATCCAAAGGTCCATCCGGATTTTGATTTTTACTTGCTTGGTTCCAATTATCGGACTAGCAATCTAATATGTTACATGGCATTATTGGATTTCGACCGTGCGCTCGCTTTTTCTAAGAAACGTCGGGCTTTAGCTTGTTTATTTTATAGAATACTAAGACTAAATAGCAATAATTTTGAAATACCAACAGATAATTTTGCGCAATATATTGTTCCATTGGCTTTACCTGTAGTAATTAGGCAAGACGCTAATCGCCCTGACTTGATGAATAAGATAAAGGGCTATTTAGAAGCTAAAGGAGTAATGACGCGGCCATTAATTGCTGGGTGGCTTGGAGCGCATACTGCATTCAAGAAATACAATATGGACCCGAAAGATTTTCCGCGATCTGTATGGTTAAATGACAATGCTATTTATCTTGGGCTTCATCATAAAGTAACGCCTAAAATGATTATAAAAATCGCGCGAGAAATTTCTGAATTATGAACGATAAAATTAGAATTGAAAAAGGTAATTTCCATGAAATGGAATCTCGGGAAATGCACGAGATTTTTTCTACTCCTCACTATACACTATTTGGCCTCACGTTACAGCAAAACCCAGTCGCAATTAGAAAGTTAAATCAGTTACTCCATTTTGGAAATTTCGAGCGTATTATTGAAATTGGTGCGGGAGACGGCGGTTTATCTATTTTGTTTGCGCTGTGGGCAAAAATAAAGAATAAAGAATTCCATTCATTTGATATTCATGACCGTGGCGCGAATATAGCATTGTTACGTAGCTTGACGGATGGTTTTGTTGTCAAGGATGTTTTATTTAACCCTGAGAATGTTGAATATGTTAAGGGATTAATACAAAAACCGGGCAGGACATTGTTGATTTGCGACGCAGGCAAAATCATAGATTTTAATACATATGCCGATTCTTTGAAAGTGAACGACATAATAATGATGCATGATTTCGCGCCTACGAAAGAGTATTTTGAAGAAAATGTTCGCGGTAAAATTTGGAATTGGCAAGAATCTTGGTATGCGGGAGTAGAAGAAGCTTGTCTCCGAAACAATATTGTGCATACTGATTATTTCTATGATTGTGTTTGGTCTTGTGGCACGAAACGGGGATAAATATGAGCAAACAATTTAGAATATGGGCGGGGCGTGGTACTATGCTTGGCGATGTTCTTGCTACTCTGCCAGTGGCCACGTTTTGCAAGAAATATTATCCAGATTGCCATATTACATGGGCAATGGGAAAGAATAGCGGGCAAGCCGCGATGTTATATTTAAATCATCCGTGTATAGATAGCATATATATATGCGAGGGCGCGGAAGGACCGACTACAGAAAACGATATTAGGAAACGCGATAGTCACGACGTTATTTTTGATGTTAATCCAAATCACCCAGATAATATCTATCCCAACGAAAGAACTATTTATTTAGAATCTTTTTTGATGGCTGGGCTTAAAGCCGAATATTGGAATTATTTAACCCCAGAAGAAAAAAATCCAACATTGGTAAAATGGTGGAATCCTGTTAAGCGGCCATTCGGTAATAAAAAAACAATCCTATTTACAGGAATGCCAAATTTTGGCCGAGAATCAAAGCGCTGGGTTACAAAAAGGTATTTGGAGGATTTAGTTTTACGATTAACCGAACTAGGATATTGTGTTGTACAAAGTGGCGGCGAGCAGGATGAAAATTGGTTTAGTAGTTGGGACGCCGCAAATGGGCTTCCAATTAATAACCAAAATTATAAACGCATAAATGAATTATCATTCTTTGACCAAATAAAAATAGCCAACGAGTGCGATTTAATTATTGGCTCGGATTCTGGGGCTTCGCTAATTTGTGGGGCTTATTCTTTACAGCAAATTTCGCTTATGCCTATACACTGGGGCAATGTTAATAACCCAAGTGCATTATCAACAAGTAATCCTAATAATTATTCTTTCTATTCTATAGGCGGTCGGGATAATATATGTATGGATGCTGTAATTGATAAGGTAAAAGAAAAAATTGGTTCGGCTACGTCATAATAGTATAATTAATGTATGAACATTTATCTATTTTTGACGTTACTTAAAGTTGCAGTTTTTACTGGAGTTGTTTTATATGGGTTTCGATTTGTGAAAGAGGCGATTGAATTTCGTAGAAATACGCGCAAAAAAAGCTTGCACTACGCTATGGTTTCAGTATTCTTGGTGGCATGGTACCTTTTAAGCTTTATTACTTTTTCTCAAGCACCCGTGCTTGTTAACGTGCCGTTTTAATGAAATTAGCAATTATAGGTTCACGAGATTTTAAAAACTATCCCTTGTTAAAAGAGACGGTGTTAAAGCATTTCGTTGGGTATGACACCAAAACTTGCATGGAAGTTTGGCCCGAAGAAATTGTCTCGGGCGGCGCGAATGGTGCGGATTCATTAGCTAAAGCTTTTGCTTTAGAATACGGAATCCCATTAAAAGAATTCATACCTGAATGGGAAAAATATGGCAAACGCGCTGGTTTTTTGCGCAATCAAGATATTGTTAAGCGCGCTGATTGGGTGTTATGTTTTTGGGACGGGCAATCTAAGGGCTCGGGTAATAGTTTGAGCATCGCTAAAAAACTGAAGAAACCTACGCTTATTATTTACTTCTGATAATTGAACGAATTCATGGAAAAACCTGTTTTTTGCTTGCCAAGACGGGTTTTTTCTGTATCCTGAAGGACGTAAATTCAAAAACATACCAATGAAACTAATTCCAATCCTTAGTTTATTTATCGGCTCGTTGTGCGCGCAACCACAAACTATTAACTTCAATGGCGATACATTTGATCAAATACACATTTTGCCTAAATTGGAGTTTAACAGTTTAACATTGACTTTGGCTGATATTAATTATGCTGGCCATTTTTCTATTGGTTATAAAACAAATAATCAATATACTCAGTTGTGGAATGAAAAAAGTATAGAAGGCTCAAGCATTTTAGTCGATGCCAGTAATTCTTTTGCTTTTTATTTTACCGACGATAACAACAAAATTTTTCATAACCGAAAACAATACTGGCAATTTTATCAACATGACGATACGTACTTAGCAACTGTTAATTTTGATAAAAACTGTTCATATGCCGACGTAACCTTTACAATTGGCGCGGCTATCCCCGAACCAAAAGATTATGCTTTATTTCTAGGGTTAGGAACAATATTACTTGGATTATTCAAACATTTACGCAAACCAAAATATACATCATGAAAAAACCTAAGATACACTATTTAATTAATACCAACGACGATAATACTATAGATTCAGAAACTGTTTTTTTAACTCATACCTCTGAGCGGGAAGCCAATAAAACAGCGCGGGAAATTGCCATTTCCGAAAGTAGCAATACGGGAAAGGCTTCAGTTATTGTTTATAAATTAGTTCCTATTGCTGTAGTTTCCGCACAGAGTTCAACCCAAGTAACTTCAACCACAATTAAGATATGAGAAAAACTAAAACATCCTGTCATTGTCCTCATTTCCGTGTTCGCGTTTCTAAAAACTTGGCAGAACGTCGCACAATCTGGTTAGATTTATGGGGTCAGTCTTACGTAAACGTAGCGAATACCCCCGATGAAGCGCAAAAAATTGCCAAAAAGTTGCGCGAAGCGGCTGATTGGATTGAAACTAATGGAACTAAATATTTAACTGATAAAAACCATGAATAAAAAGACATTATATGTAATTCGTGATTATGAGACTGGCGGACTTTCAGACATTTTTGATTCAAAAAAATCGGTTACTAAAGAAGCGAAAATAATGGTTAATGAGCTATTAGATTTAGAAGACAGCGAGGCCGAAGTGACTGTATATAAATTAATTCCAGTTGCTGCATTTCGCGGTTCAAAAATCGCGAATATTAAATGTACAAAACATAAAACAATATAATAGTTTTAATTAAATACTGAACCGATATAAATAACGGAGATCATACCTGTATTATTATCCGCTTACGCCGCGCGGAATATTTAAATCAAAATCATGGATAATTTATTACTAAAAACAGCAAAAGAATCACTAAGGCGTAAAAAAGAATATTTGGCTCATTTAGACGCTATAGCGTCTCAATCTACGGATTATATTCGTAAATCATGGGAAAAGAGTCGGGTAAAATATGTAAAAGAAATTGAACAATTAGACTCAGAAATTAACGAATTTCGTGGCACATTACAAACCGGTGAAGAACAATAACCAAAACGAAACTCGTGTCGTGATAAGGCTTCGCCGTTCCACTTGGCATGATGCTAAAGGTATATATCAACGCGTAGAACTAAAATATTTAAAGCGAGAATGCACAGGATGGAATTTTTTGCATGAAGATTGCCAGAATATGGACGCTGATGAACTTATACCCCGTATAGTTAATTTAAATACATGCGAGGATGGTATTTATCGCGTAGAGATAGTTAATGAATATAGGGACTGGGAAACCGGCTATATAGAAGATTACGATTATAAATTAGTACCGTTTAATTCAGGAAAATAATATGAGCGTTAGTAATTATAGAGAATATTGGGAAGAATGTATCGGGCATGCCGCAAACGATTGCGGGTTAAAATTAACGCCTGAACAACTGGACGCTCTTGCATATGCGGTGGAGATTGCGCACGAAAACTATGGAATGGCGTTCTATTCCCCATCATGGAGTGAAAGAATTAGCGACATCGAAGAAGAATACAAGAAAAAGCTAAAAGATAAAGAACGCGAATTAGAGCAATATCAGACAAACGCCGAAACCGCTATTAAACGAGCGTTATGTCAACGCTCCGACGCTAATGTTTCTATCGGTGAGTACGGGGAAGTTTTCCGTCATGGTGGCAGGACCGATCAAATACAATGAATCTATCTTTATCTAATTTAATTAACATAGAAACCGCTACCAGTAAAAATACTGGTAAATTAATTGGTTTGCGCATAAGCCATCCCACTGATTATTGTAAATTGTTAGTATATACAGAAGGGCGGTTTAAGGGCAGTATTCGTGACGGCGCGGGATTTATTGCCCAGATTAGTGATGAAATTATTTATAATGTGTGCGAGATAATCCCGGCCGTTGACGTTGGCTCGACCGTGACTATTCCTACAGAAGAATATGCGCGGCTGAAGCGTTTGACTCATTTTTTTGAACAAAATAACGGATATGTAAATGCCGGTTCAGAAGTTGATAGATTAAAGGGTATTATCAGGGACTTAGATAATAAGTATATAGATGTATGTAAAGAGCGAAACTCTTTATTAAACAACAAATAATGCCCCAAAATTAAGCTTGCCAGCGCATTGTTTTCGTGCATACTTGGCAGCATGAATTTTGACAGGTTGGTGGAAATCGCTAAGTCTTTGAAACGCCGAGAACAAACCGGCACAAATTTTCATGTGACTTTTGCGCTGCGCCATAGTAAAATCGTTTTGATAGGCATAAATGATTGTATAAAGACGCATCCGCTTACTATAAATTATGAAAATGTAAACTGGGCTAAGGGTTCGGTTTATTTGCCGCGATTGCATTCTGAGGCTGATATTGTTCGGCAAATTCGGCGTGGGGAATTGTCCGATTATACGCTAGTTAATATTCGTATTCTAAACACCGATAAACTTGGCATGGCATGCCCATGCGTCAATTGTTTTGAATTGTTGCGCAAACATGGCGCGAAGCATATTTTTTACTCTGATGCTTTGGGCGGATTTTCTAAACTTATATTCTAATATGAAAGGTCTTGAAATACTTAATAGTTTGTATATATCTAAGAATTTCCATTATGGGGTGGAATTTACTTTCGTACCTAATAAGGGAAAAGAATTTCTAGATTTCTCCGAAGCGACCGAATGCGCTAACGAATTTAATCGGGAATTATTTGGCGCGTCACTTGATTATATGTTCAAGGCTAAGGCTGATTTATTCCGCGCACTATTTCGGGGCCAAAAGTACGAGTCTTATTGCATAGAAGTAAATAATGTTTCCCCATTAATATATACTATAGAAAACCCGTATCCGTACAAACTTTCCGTGCTGTTTGATATAGCCAAGAAATTAAAACTGGTAGCGCGGCCGAAGTGCGGTAATAAATATTGGCCTAATGGTGGCGCACATATACACTTAAGCACGGGTTTTATTGAGGATAGCCCTTTTTCTCTTGACATTTTGAAGCTATTTTCTGATGAATTAAATTATCAATATGCGATGCGTCCATATATTCGGTGGATGTTTGCCGATTGGTTTGAAAACAACAATAGTTTCTGTATAACAACAATAAGCGATTCTAACAATTCATTAGGCTTTAAAGTGTGCGATGCCCACGGTATTGTTCGGCGGTTTTTCGGCGCACAAAAGAATACATATCCTAGTTATGAGTTTCGGTTTTTCCGTATGGTAAACAACCCGGAAGAATTTGAACTTCATATAAGATTTTTGGCGGCGTTTAAAGAATACTGTATGAAATCCGCATTTACTGATAATGAAGACCATAGTAAGAGATATTTATCAGTGAATAAAGTCGTTGAGAATATAAACAATTTCCGTAACATCGCTTACACAAAATCCGCCGTAAAAGAATTTTTTGACTTGCTTGGTTTGGATTTTTCTGCATACTTGCCGCTGTTCAATGAAAACTTAGTTCTGCGCCTTAAGTATGGAGAGCTAAAATAATGGAAAACTTTCAAATAGACATGATCGCTGGTAAACTAGAAGAGCGCGCCGAATATATCGCGACGAATTATTCTCTTAATACTAAATTCGATACGGCGAAGTTAACAACCATCGTTTGTGATATTATTCTAGGCTACCAATTCGAGAGTTCATTTGATGATATTATTATGCTGGTAACGGCATTCAAAGACAAAATTGAAGAAAAACGCGCGGAAGTTGCAGCGTCAGCTATCTAATTACTATGTCTAAATACGAAAAAAATCAATCTGTTGAGTTTAAGATCGGCGCCCTGACTCTCATTGGCAAAATTGCTAATGTTATATCTATCGACGCGTGGGCCAAGGATAAAAATGGCCAACCTACGAAAATTCATAAGTTTGTTTATCAAGTTTTCTTTTGGAGTAAGCCTTTTGAGCAAGTTGCTGAAGTTGACGAATCCAATATTGTTGGAACGATCTATTAATTATATGAACGATAAATTACAAACTGATTTACAAAAAGCGTTGCAGTCTTTAGATATAGCTGGGCGCGCTTATCAAGTTGCGCGAAATGTCTGGATACCGTTCTTGTGCTAATACAGAATCAGATTTACGAGAAACGATGGTAGATATGGGTGTCGTAGCCAACGAAGCTTTAAAAAAGATATGACAACTGAAGAATATATTTCCAAATTAGAGGCCGCGAATAAAGAACTCGTGGCCGAAATGCAAGACGCATTAGCTATATTAACGGATGCTATTGTTGTGGTGAATGGATGTAAGGATTTTATTGATCCGGCAGTCTATGATTTAAACCTTAAGGGCTTAACTGCCCAATGCGAGCGCGCGGCTAAGGCAATAGGCAACGCACGGGTTTTGCAGCGCCCTCCTGTATGGTTAGACACGAAAGACGCGCCGCGTAATACTGATATTATGGCCTTGGTTGGTACGGAAGAACTCGGTCCATTTAAGATAGAAATTATTGATTATCGTTTTAATGGTGAATGGGTTGATAATCAAAAGTATGTTTACGGTCGTAATAGTAAATATAAATTGTATGGCTGGTGCCCACTGCCCAAGTTTCCCAATGAGTAAAATTATTTATGGTGAATTTATTGCTGGCCCATATGATGGGTTGATTGCATGCTTCGCCGGGCGCCATAACGATATGGCTACTCTATTAGTAAACGATAGTAGCTGCCGTTATATGTTTATTCCTATAAATGAATTGGATTTTTATTTCAAACCATTAACCGAACAAAAGGTTTGACTTCCCGCAAAAAATCCGTATCCTTCATTCTCGTTAGTTCAACAACAACCAAAAAAAACAAAAAAAACAAAATGAGTAAGAAAACCACGACCAAGAAGACCGCTAAGAAGACAACCAAGAAGACCCCGCGCAGTAAGAAGCCGGTGCAGGCCACTCCCGAGAGCGATCAGTAAGGCTTAAACTTATGGCCCGCACTAAGGGCGCAGTTTCATTAGTTTCAATGCCGTTGGAAGAACTCCAGCGGCATTTCAAGCCTACTGACGTTATTGTTGTAGGCCGCAAATTCTTAGAAGGCAAGGGAATCTCGCCCATGCCTTCTATTCCTGTTAGTGAAGAGAAACCTATTTTTGAAATCCTAGATTATGGAACAAAACAACCCAATAACTAATTTCATGCCCGAAGTAATTGGGCAGCAAGGAATTAAGAAAATCCTGCATTTCCATACCGAAGGATTCCAGCGCACGCAATTTTTCCCGCCTACTCTATTTAACGCCCCAATGGGCGAGGGTAAAACGTTGATGATGAAAAGCTTAGCTAAGACACTCAACAAACCCGCTGTCTTAGTTAATTGTGCAACTATTAAGTCGGTTGATTCAATGGTAAAGAGTTTGATATTTGACTTATCTAATCAATATGGGGAATATACGATTCTTGCTGACGAATTTCATGCCCTAGATAAGTCTGTGCAAAATGTATTATTAACATTGCTCGCGCCCAGCGAAACAAACAAGAATCAATACACTCATACTAAAGACGGTAATTCTATTGTTATAGATTTTGATTTTACCAAGATAACATTTCTAGCGGCGACTACAAATTTAGAGGCGATTCTGCCGCCGCTTGCTGATAGGTTCCGCGTGCATGGTATCGAAGCCTATAAACGCGAGGATTTATTTAAAATCTTAGACGGATTACTAAAAAAGCATTTGATTGTCGCCCCGGAGATTATAGACAAGATTATTGATTATGTGCGTGTAAATCCACGGTCTTGTTTATATTTCACGCAGGATATTAAACAGTTCTGTGATGGGCGGGGGCTAGATATTTTTGACGCGGGACATTGGGAGGAATTCAAGGAAATCGTGCGGCCACGCCGCTATGGCATTACAGCCGTTGAAGAAAGATTGCTTGACATTCTGCGCGGACATATTCTAGGATGCAGATTAACGGCGCTAGCTTCTCAATTACGCATGGACAACAAATCCGTACAAAGCTTAGAGCGGTATTTAATTAACCAAGGATTAATGCAAACGCATAATAGCATCCGGTCTATCACTAATAAAGGTAAGGAATATTTTACTATATGAACTTATCTTTCCGGCACAAATTTGACGCGTTTAGGCATGGACAACAATTATTTTACGTGCCAGATTTTAATAGGTATGTTTTTGCGAAAAATTTGCTGCATTGCCAAAAGAAATTTAATAAACACAAGGTACACCGCGCAACTTTCTGGGAAGAATTAAGATATTTATTCGGTGCTGTAAAATAAATGAGTGTTAAATACATATTATCAGATTTATTGAATGATACACGCATAAACTGTATTATTCACCAAGCGAATTGCCAAAAAGTAATGGGTGGCGGCATCGCTTTATCAATACGTAACAAGTACCCTGAAGCCTACGAAGCTGATTGTCTATTACCGAATACCCCGGATAAATTAGGCAAATTTTCCTTTGCTGATACTTATGACGGAAAAACCGTTTTTAATCTTTATGGGCAATTAGGTTTCGGGCATGTTTATCGGCAAACCGATTATGAAGCCGTTACTGTTGGATTAGAAAAAATCCGCACGCACATTCTTAAAAACAAACCTAACGCCGTTGTAGGCATGCCTTTTATGATGGGTTGTGCATTGGGCGGCGGCGATTGGCGAGTTGTAGAAGCGATTATTATGTCTGTATTTGGTGAATTAAGGCTCCCGGTTTATATTTGTATTTTGCCAGAACGAGAAACGAGTTATCATGATTACGTACATAAAACTCAAAAACTATATTTTCCGCAGTTAGAGCTTGACGCCAGCCAACGAAACAATGAAGTTTGTTAAACATAACTATCGCCCCGGTATGACGCGGACGCGCAAATATTTTGCATGGTGGCCCGTGTCAATTATAAGGATAAACGGGGATAGGGAAACTTTTTGGCTCGAAAAAGTTAGCGTCACGGAAATTCTTTCAGAAAACGGCGGCGACGCTATATGGTCAATTTTATACCTTAATTCTGCTAAATAATTTTTACTATGAATATTGATGATCTGACTGAAATCCTGCGCCAAAATGGTGTCGCAGCCGCTACAATCACCCAAATTATTACCGACCTGAAGCAAGCCGCTGAAGACAACAAAGGCGCCGCAGGTCCAAAGGCTAAAAATAAATTCGTTGTACTTTTAAACAGCCCTACTAATGAATTAACTAATGCACAAGCTTGGGTTGTGCAAGTTCCCGAGGAGACTCCCGCAACGGATGTTATGGGCAAATTAGCAGAAGCTGCCCGCGAATTCAACGCGAATACGCGCAAAGGTAAGAAAAACCCTGTACGTACATTAGCTGATACTGCGCTTATTGTTAAGCGTAAATTCCTTAAAGCTGTAGGCGTAAATGTTAAAACGAAATTGCCAGTCGAAACTGTTGTAACAAACGGCACTTTATAATATGAAAATTGCCTTATTTATATTTGGGGCATATTGTTTAGCTCTATGGTGGGCGATGTGGGTATCTGCATTTTTATGGGCGATTAATAGACCATCTATACGCTTGTATATGTTTGCCATGAATTTGTTATTCTACCCGTGCGCAATAGTCTTAGGCATATATGCGTTTATTTTATGGATTTTTGCCGGGAAGACATTTGATAATTCTCCGCATTTGCAGAGGCTAAAAATTAATTTATGGAAATGGACTGAATAATTATGTGGAATATACTAAAAGAACAAAAACCAGAAGTTGGGAAAGAAGTTCTCGTTTGGATTGATGGACATCGTGGCCCGGCTTGGTCTAATAATTACGCTTTAGTCGCTTATATGGAAAGTAATGGAGAATTTTATGAAGAACGGCATGTTGGAGACCCGTTAATAGGAGTTCTCTTTTGGCAAGAAATCCTCCCACCTACGCTAAAATAACGTTGACTTCTTAATTAAAACGTAGATAATTGTCTATATGCGCACAAAAACTATAAATCGTGTAAAAAAAATAGAACAGGAAATAATTGACCTGTATAAAAGTGGTTTAAGTGTCATAGACATTGGAGATAAATTTTTTATTAACAGTAAAACGGTTTATAAAGTTTTAAAAAGGCATAATATATCTAGAGAAGATAAATTAGATTTTATTGGTAAGAATTTTGGTAAATTAACAGTTTATAAACGTGCAGGCCGCGACACGTCTAAAAAAACAATGTGGGAATGCCATTGTGGATGTGGCGGATCAAGAATCGTTAGAACGCATGACCTATTAAATGGAAAATATAAAGATTGTGGTTGTGCGGCCAAAGAACAAAAAGTTTTAGAAAAAGAACTCTCTGGATATGGGAATATAACAGGCGGTTATATTTATAGAGTAAAATATGGAGCGCAAAAACGGAATTTAGAATATTCCGTATCTACAGAATATTTATGGGATTTATATTTAAAACAAAATAAGAAGTGCGCGCTATCTGGCATAGATATTACCATATTACCAACTGATAATGGAAATGGTCAGACCGCCTCGTTAGATAGAATAGATAATTCAAAAGGATATATAGTTGGAAATGTTCATTGGGTACACAAAGATATTAATATAATGAAATGTGACCATTCTGTGCAAGATTTTCATTATTATTGTGATCGTGTAGCCAAAACGCTTGCGGATAAAACTAAAGACGGTATATTATACAAAACTTCATGTTATTTAGCCGGGCCAATGGAATTTGATTCAGACGGCCAAAATTGGAGAGATAAAGCAAGCCGTGCATTAACAGACATCGGCGTAAAAATTTTTGATCCATATTGCAAACCATTCGTTGATTCAGATAGACTAGAAGAAGGGGCAAATGAGCATGGATTATTTCACAAATGGTTAGAAACTGGAGAATATGAAAAGGTTTCAGAAAGAATGAAACCTATCCGTAATTTTGATTTGAATTGCGTAGATCGTTCGGATTTCTTAATTTTCTATATTAATAAAAAAATACCAACATTCGGTACTATAGAAGAATTAACAACGGCTGTAAAAATTAAGCGTCCGATATTTATTTTTATTGAAGGCGGTAAACAAAATTGTCCGCTGTGGCTTATGGGGATGATAAATCATCGTTATTTATATAATAATCTAGACGAGATACTTGATGTGTTAAAACGTATTAACAGCGGCGAAGAACCTATAAACATTAATAAGTGGCGCTTATTAAAGCGAGAATTCCGCTAATGCAAACTATTACTTTGAAAAATACTTTTTCTAATTGTCATGAAGCGATTAGTGAAATAAATCGTTTGTATTCTTTGTTTAAAGCAAAATATTCAAGAGATTCTAATGTATTACTATTATTATCTGCCACTGGAACAAATCGCCAGAATTTTGTTGCCATACTAGCCAAATATGATAGCATGTATGAAGACGAAGTAAAGTTTTTCTCCGAAAATATATGAAAAAATTTCTAGCTAAATTAGCAAAAGCTATTTTCCGACAAAATCCGCCGTTATGGCATTTATGGGATTTCGGAACTGGAAATAGGGGCGGGGGATTTATTGCTGGGGCATTAATGTTTGTACCGCTAAAGTATGAAATATTATGGCCGGTATGGCTGCTTGTTGCATGGATTATTTTTGGCGGTTTATTATATATATATTTCAATGAAGAAATTAATTAAAGTAGCAGGGGCTATTTATAAAGAGAACGCCAAATGGTGGCATTTTTGGAATCCATTTTCGGGTTGGGTTGGCGGGTCCATATTAATTTTTTTGCCTGTCATAATTTCCGTATTTTTTAATTGTCCGTCTATAGCAGTTGGTGCTTTAATATATGCAATACTAAGCCCAGTTTTCGCATGTATAGCTATTTGCTCAAATCGTGCTTTAGATAAAATTTCCACCACAGATAATAATCAAAATCAAGAATAAATATGCAAAAATACACTCGTTTCATTGTTGTTGGTAAGCGCGAAGGCGATATTGCTT
>JAYOZP010000019.1:0-3051 GCA_038154245.1 Nitrospinales bacterium
CCGGCATTGACCAAAACCATATTTTCGGGGGCGATAGAATCGGCAATTGCAGAAACAGGATTAACAAGTCCGAAATTAAACGCTATGAGCGATAATAAAAATAATTTGATAATAGATTTATTGAACTGCCGTTTCATGGTGTCTCCCAATATTTAATTAGCTCAAAAACTTTGAGCACTATTTGATGGATTTAACGCACCGAAAACCGATGCCGTCTGTCTTAAGCGCAAAGCCGCCTTTGCCTCTTGATGCCGTTCTGATATCCGGTTCAAAGCTGTGCCACGACCCGCCTTTAATAACTTTTAAAACTCCAAATTTAGGTCCCTTTGGATTTTTGTTAGCGCCTGTGGCGTGATAATCCGGGGCGTACCAGTCGCTGGTCCATTCGCGGGCGTTACCCGCCATATCCATCACTCCATAGGGGGAAGCTGTTTGGGAACTGATACCGACAGGCCAAAGAGTTTTAGTGTCTTCCCAGTTCCTTTCAAAGTTCACTTTATTTGGTTGTGGAGAATTAGATCCCCAGGGGAATACAAAACCTTGTTCGCCGCGCGCGGCCTTTTCCCACTCTGCTTCCGTTGGCAGTCGCTTCCCTGCCCAGCGACAGTAATCGACCGCGTCGTACCAGGTGATCTGAACAACCGGTAGATTGCCAATACCCGTTTCTTCGGATAGCTTTTTATCGCTATAAGGATTGGGAGGTTCTTTACGTCGCGTTGAATGGATGAAGTTAAGATAGCGGTTGTTTGTGGTTTCATATTTGTCTATCTTATAGGCACCGAGATAGACTTTCCGCTGAGGCCGTTCGTCCCTCCTTCCTTGTCCTTCAGCGCTTCCCATCAAGAATTTTCCTGCGGGAATAAAGATCATTTCGACCATATCCCTGTCGCTCGTGCTGGGACCGCTTGCGTTCACCAGATTTTGAAAAGCGCTCAACGACGATATCGTTAAAATAAGAAAAGTTAATATTAGAAACTTTTGCGACTTTTTCATCTTTTAGGTTCTCGACTTTCGGTTATGACTCTCTTGGTTATGTTCATGATTTGATTGGTTAGTTGATCAACCGTAACCAGGTCTTTTTTGTCTTCCGCATCGTAGGCTTCCGCAAGAAGGCCTCGCGATTTATGAAGGTTCATTTCCAACTCGGTTTGGATTGTGGGAGAGGCCAGGGTGCCGCCTAAAGCCGCGTGATGATAGGTTTCCCAGGCTTTTTCGACCGCCAATCGCGCTTGAGTTGTTTTGTGGAAAGCTTTGTCTTCTTCAAAAATTTCTGCAAAAGCTAACCCCGTCGCTAAGAATTGAAAAACTACCAAGAATAGGATCGTTGTTAATAAGTCCGATATGTTTGAATGGGGGATATTGTTTTTCATAAAAATTAGTCTTAGTGTTGGCGATTGAAGAGGAGGGGATAATTCCCCTCCTCCCAAATAAATCGCAAAAATTAATTAATTTGCTTTTGGATCATTTCCTTTACTTGCAAATACTCAGCGTTAGTTGCGTCTTGCTTTAATGCTTTTTCAATAGAGCTCATAGCTTGTTGATACTTTTCAGCGCCCATGTTGATTAAAGCGTCCATGTAGTGGGTTCGCGCTTGCATAGAGGAGTTACCTTCCACGGAACGCGCGCATCGAAAACCCAGTCCAACGCCGTAACTGTTGTTCATAGGGTCGTTCCAAAACCGATGTGTATTGGTTACGCTTTCGGCTGGGGCATACCAGGAACCGCCGCGAATCACTCGTTTTTTACCAACGGCAATTCGATCTACATAAGTACCCGTTGCGCTTAAGAAGGCTCCGTCGCTTGGGCCCATTGGATTTACTTTTACGTCGGCGTGTTTGTAGTAGTTAGGATCGTACCAATCGGCTACCCATTCAAAAACGTTACCCGCCATGTTGTATGCGCCGTAAGGGCTTTTACCTTCTGGATAGGCGTCGACATTGGAGGTGTGCTCTTGTTTACGACCAAAGTTGGCTTTTGTTGGGTCGAGTTCGTTTCCCCATGGGTATTTAAAGCCTTCAGGTCCACGCGCGGCTTTTTCCCATTCGGCTTCGGTTGGTAGTCTTTTGTTATCCCAACTACAGTAAGCGTTTGCGTCGTGCCAGTTAACGCCGCTAACAGGTTGTTCTGGTTTGTTGCGCCGGTGGTCGTCCCAGTATGCTGGAGCAGGATGGCCAGTAGCTTTCATAAACTTGCCATACTTTTTGTTGGATACCTCATATTTGTCGATGTGGAATGAATCCAGCGTGACGGCGTGGGCAGGACCTTCGTCGTTAAACGCTTCTCGGGAAACGGCGTATTTTAGTTGTTTGATTTTGGACATGTGCTTTACTTGAGGGTTAACGGCTTTGTCGACTCCCATGACAAAAGAACCTCTTGGTACGAGGACCATATCGTCAGGACTTTCAACTGCGCCAGAGACAGAAGCTCCGAGGAGGGTAGTTATCGCTAAGACTCCAATTGCATTTTTAAATTTTTGATTCGGTTTCATGTTTTTAAACCTCTAGCTAATTATTTCTAATGTTTGTTTAATGTTATGTCTAGAGTTTATATAAAGTTTATAATTTTTGTCAAATGTTTTTTTGAAAAAGTTTTGACAAACATTATAAATATGCGTATTATTTATAGTTATGGACACTTATAAAATTGATCATGTAGCGAAATTAACGGGATTGACAAAACATGTCATCCGGTCCTGGGAAAGAAGATTTGATCTTTTGAAGCCTGAGAGGGGGGATAATCGTTACCGGATGTACTCTCAAGAAGATGTCGATTTGCTGATTTATATAAAGGATCAGCTTGAGGCAGGATTTGCCATCGGGGAACTGGCAAGTCTTGGTCGAGAAAATTTGATCGACCAGATGAAAACTAATAAAAGTCGATCAGAACCGACTTACGAGCTTCCTTTAGAACGTATTCAAAACCAGCTAGCGGCCAGCTTGACTCCGTTTGATAGAATGAAATTTATTCGTACATTTAACGAAAGTGTTGCGCTATTTTCCTTTGACGAAGTGTTTTATAAAGTTTTTATACCTCTGCAGCGTAAAGTAGGCG
>JAYOZP010000019.1:3061-31510 GCA_038154245.1 Nitrospinales bacterium
AGATTCCCGTTTCCGAACAGGGGGCAAAGGTTGTTTTGGCTTGTTTGCCCAACGATCATCATGAATTGGGAGCCTGGATTGCTGCATACCAGTGTGTTATGAATGGATGTCAGGTGATTTATCTGGGAGCGGATATGCCGGTTAAGGAATTGGGCGCGTTTTGTACATTGACCCACCCCAATTTGATAATTCTTTCTTGCACCGGAAACTTTACTGAAGATCAGGCAAAATCGCTTGCAATGGAGTATGTTCAAACAGTATTGCCAATTTGCCCTGTTTGGGCTGGAGGAGCGGCAATTAATACAATGAGAGATTATTTCTTAGAGAATGGAATCGAAGTTTTAGACTCTTTAAATGCTTTAGAAGATCGTTTGAAACGCCTTCCTTATTTTTTAGGTAAGAATTCTTAAATATCTCAGTCCAGACGATTTCATTTATAATAATGAAGATATGGAAACTAAAATCAAAATTGGAGTTAGCAGTTGCCTGATTGGCGAAAAGGTTCGCTGGAACGGCGATCACAAGCAAAATCGATATGTTAAAGATACCTTGTCCCAATATTTTGAATACGTACCCGTTTGTCCAGAGGTTGAGGTGGGGATGGGAACTCCAAGAGAAACTGTCGCTTTATACGGAGATCTTGAAAAAACCAAAATGATCAGCAAAAAAACTCAAACCGATTGGACGAGTAGGATGAACAAATACTCCAAAGATCGCATTAAACGCTTAGGCGGTGAAGATCTTTGCGGTTATATTTTTAAGAGTAAATCTCCTTCCTGCGGATTGGCCCGAATTCCCGTTTATGACGAATCCGATAGCAGTAAGGCAAGGCATCGCTCAGGTTTGTTTGCCGACGCGTTTATGAAGGCGAACCCGTTGGTTCCGACCGAAGATGAAGGCAGGTTGACCGATCCTCGCTTCCGAGAAAACTTCATTATTCGCGTGTTCAGTTTTGCCAGGTTGAAATCAGAATTGCTAAATAGAAAGGCAAGGCCGGGAGATATCGTTAAGTTTCACACACGGCATAAATTTCTTTTACTGGCTCACAGCAGAAAGCATTATCAAACGCTGGGCAAGATTGTGGCGGAGGTAAAAGACCATCCATGGAACAGGGTATTGTCTTCTTATATTTTCGCCTTCATGGAAGCATTGACTTTGAAGTCGACTCCGAAAAAAAACACGGACGTATTAATGCATATGATGGGATTTTTGAAGAAGCTACTGACAAAAGAAGAGAAGAAAGATTTGTTAGACGCCATTGAAGATTATCGAAATGAACTCATTCCTCTTATTGTTCCTGTGACATTGGTCCGTCATCAGGTAAAGAAACATAACATTGAATACCTGCTGGACCAAGTCTACCTGAATCCCCACCCCAAAGAATTGATGCTCCGGAACCACGTTTGAGTGGAGTCCAATAGATTCAAGTTAGTATTGAAGAAAATGATCTAGATATTTGTTTCCAGGGCACAATATTAATGTGATTCCGACTTTGCGGTTGTACGCCGCCATAAATAAGAAACTCTTCGCCAATAAAGTTACCTGCTATAACCCGAAACTTTTTTAGATTATCGAAAAAATCACCGGCTATCGTTTGCCCGGATTTGATTTCAATAGGTAAAAGTTTCTGAGCTTGCTCACTGAGTATATCGATTTCATGGCCTTTATTGTCGCGCCAGAAATAAAGGTTTGAACTCAGCGCGTTATTAAAACGATATTTTAAAAGTTCGGATATAACCCATGTTTCAAAAATTTGTCCGCGCGCTGAATGTGTGGCTAGTTGTTCATCGGTTTGGATATTCAGTAACCATGCGGCAAGGCCAGGATCGTAAAAAAAGCGTTTGTTGAAATTTTTATGATACGGCTGGAGAAGATGAATAATATAACTGGCTTCCAGGACAGAAATCCAGGCTTTAGCCGTATTATGCGTAACTCCGCAATCGCTGGCTAGAGACGAAAGGTTTAGGATTTGACCTGTGCGGGCGGCGCACATGCGAACAAATCGCTGAAATGTTCCCAGATCCCGCACATTGATCAACTGTCTTACGTCTCTTTCAATATAGCTGTCAACATAGTTACCGTACCAAATAGAGGGGGCAAGCTTTCTGTCGTAGACCGGAGGATATAATCCTTTGAACAAAAGTTCTTCCAGTTTTTTGGGTTCTTTTTTGGCTGTTTGTAATTCATCAAAACTGAATGGCAATAAGGATATTTTAGCCACTCGACCGGCCAGGCTTTGCGAAACGCCGGAGATTAGCCCAAATTGTTGCGAACCGGTAAGGATGAATTGCCCCATTTTCTTTTTGGCGTCGAGTCTCGATTGGAGATAAGAAAACAGGGCAGGGCAACGTTGGACTTCGTCAAGGACAGCTCCATTCGAGTATTGGTCTAGAAAACCTCGTGGGTCTTGTTCGGCAAATTCGCGAGTATCCAGTTCTTCAAGAGATGTATAAGGCTTATTGGGGAAAGCGGTTTTCGTCAGGGTGGTTTTCCGTCCTTAGTCCAAATACTCCTAATAAACTTGTAGTTTGCGAGGGGAGAATTCTTTCCGGCCAAAATTTTATCGTAACTCCAGTTTAAAAATATTATGTCTCGAACATTTTCTCCAGTTCCTCCACCTTGCGGATGTTGTAAGCACACGTTAGTCGGTTTCCCGGGAGAATATTGGTTTAAATTTGAATCATTTTTGTAATAAGACCAACCTCCTGCTGGAACGGGAGCGTTTAGCTGTTCACAGGTTGGGTTATTGCCTTTATGTTCAAACGTTCCCTAAATGAATTCTGGGTGATCGGGGGTTGCGATAACAAGGTGGTAGCCAACCATTCCCAGCATTTGGGAAGAACATTTTCCCGTTTCGGGACTTTTGACCCATCCTGGGACGGTAATATAATTTTTGGCTTCGGATGGATTGGTTAAGATTTTCCAACCGATTTTGACCTCAATCGATCCTCCTGGATATCGAGTTGGATCGACTCCAACGGTATTTTTACAGGTTTTATTAGCTTGTAAGTCGCACTTGACCGTATAGTCGTATTGCGTTTTATTCATTCGCACGTCGTAGAACGTGTAATTATTATTTTGATCGATCAAAGGTCTAGGTTGACCGGCCTGGTTAACCTAGTCCGTAATAACAGGGGGAGTGGCGCCGCCTAAATCGCATATATCTTTAAGCTCTTTAGATTGTTGTCCCCACGGCGTGGGGTTTGGAAGAACGTTTCCGCTAGAATCAAATACTCCTTGAACAGGCATCCATTTCAGAAATTCTGGATCGCTGCCGCCTCCATTCTAATAGGTTTCCGATAAGAAATATTCCGTCACAAATTGATGAAATTGGCACAAGCTGGCCCCGCCTGGTTGACCTTCGCCTGGGACTTCGCTAGGGAGTTGATGAGGCGTTAACCATGACGACTCCGCAGAACAAAATAGTGTAGACGGATACTGTACCTGAGCGCTGGCGCTGGTAATTCCAAAAAATGAACTTAAGACAAAAACAGGGGGATAAGTTTTTTCACGACGACCTCCTTAAACATTCATTAGGTAAATTGTTTTAAGACAAGTAGCGTTATGTCGTGGGTCAATACAAGTCAACGGATTTTGACTCTCCGAAATACTACTTACATTTAAAATTTTTTGTAATTAAAAAAAAATTCATGATAACTATATATCGTGAATTGTAAAAACGCTGTCCCCTAAATCCCTAAATTTTTGTAGAAAGTCCTTTCGCCTTTGTAGGGATTGCCCTACAAGGTAATATGAATTCGCAAAAGTTCATTGAAGGGCTAAGAGGGACGCTGCGAATAAGTTCCGAAAGGGGAACTTATAGCGGGGGTGGTTTCAAATTCACATTAAATTATTACGTAGCTCAAATAAAATCCAAAAAAAGCTACATTATCATCGTCAAAATTTCGCCCATATTTATGGCGCCGGAATTGCTTTAAATTTAGTGTCCTTTATACGGGTGTTTAGGCTGGAAGGCTCGGAGAACCGGACCTTACGTCTGGCGTTCATGGAAGGGGATAAAAAGGGAAGAGATTGCACGGGCAGGGTCTCGACCCTTAAAATTATTTTTATCGCACGAGGATGATTTAACCCTCTTTGTAATCGTCGTCTAAGAGCTCTTGTAGTTCTTTGACGGTTGTTACTGGGGCTAAGCAGGTTCCACGTCGGCATACGTAGGCCGACGCTTTACCGTCCACTAGTTTTCGGTCTTGTAGTAATTTGACCGGCGTTGAGGCGATTTCGTCTTCATAAGCGAAAGCAAAAACGGCTTGCGCAAAAAATCCTTTCCGAATAGCGGTCAAGAATTCTTGAGTTCCTGGATCGTTTCGTTTTCCAATTACAGCGACTTCTTTTGCTCCACCCAGGTAAAAATGCGCCGCCTGCATCATAAAAGGCGAGTTTAAGCCATATTCCATAAGGTCGTCTTGGAAGGCCAGTAAGATTCCTAAACCTTTCTTTTCTAATTCTGGATCAACATCGTAGGCGGAAAGTTTTAAAAATGCCATTGCAGCCGCGCTGTTGCCGGAAGGTTCTACTCCGTCGTAACCGGATATTTGTCTGACGATTAATTTTTCGGCGTCCGATGCTGTTACGTAAAAAGCGCCGTTATCGGCGGCAAATTTTTCCGCAACGACTTTCATCAAACCACGCGCCTTTTCTATATATTCCGGTTTGTAGGTTGCCTCGTATAATTCCAGACACGCTAAAGCGACGGATGCGTAATCGCATAGATAAGCGTCGTATTTTGCTTCTCCTTCTCGGTAACGTCTTAAAAGTCTGCCTTCCGGAGTGGTTAATTTATCGAAAATGAATTGGCAGGATTTCTCGGCCTTGGAAACCAGATCTTTGTTTTCTAAAACGCGGCCAGCTCTTGCAAAAGCGATTATCGTTAATGCGTTCCACGACGCTAAAATTTTATCGTCCAATAACGGTCGTATACGTTTGCTTCTGACTTCTAGCAATTTTTCCTTTGCTTCCTTTAATCGATCCTTTACTTGATCGATGTGGAATCCTTTTGCTTTTGAAAATTGGGAAATCGTTTGTTGAACATTGAGGATATTTTTCCCTTCAAAGTTGCCTTGCTCGGTAACGTTATAATAAGGAACTACGATGGAGGCGGTTTCTCTCCCTAAAATATCTTTGACTTCCTCAAGCGTCCACACATAAAACTTGCCTTCAACGCCTTCGCTATCCGCGTCTTCCGCGCTATAGAATCCTCCTTCGGGCGAAGTCATTTCGCGATCTATGTATTGAAAAACGTCGCAAGCCCATTCGGCAAACTCTTGCAAGCGGCTTACCTGGAAGGTTTCGATCAGACTTATCGCAAACAAAGCATTGTCGTACATCATTTTTTCAAAATGAGGAACTAACCAGCGATAATCCGTACTATACCGACACAAACCGCCGCCGATTTGATCGTAGATTCCGCCATGTTTCATGGCGCGTAGGGTCGTTTGGGCCATTACAAGAGAATTTTCGTGGCCTGTTCGACGGTGATACCTCAACAAAAACGACAGACCCATACTTGGAGGGAATTTGTTTTGTTGTTGGAATTTGAAACCCGCGTTTAAATTGTCGTAAGAGGATTCGTAGAGTTTAACGGTGCGTTCTTCGCCGTCGAAGGTTAAAGATTCTTTGTCGCCCCCTTTTTCTAATACGGACTGATCTTCTAAAGCCTCCGATATAGCCTTACCCTGTTTTTCAATTTTTTCGTGTTCGTTGTGCCATATATTCAAAAGAAAATTAAGTACGTCGCGAAAGGAGGACATTCCGTATCGACCTTCGGGAGGGAAATACGTTCCTCCATAAAAGGGAATGCCTTCGGGAGTCACGAAAACATTCAACGGCCAACCGCCTTGTTGACCGAGAGTTTGAAGCGACTTCATATAAACGCTGTCAACATCGGGTCGCTCTTCGCGGTCCACTTTGATGCAGACAAAACTTTCGTTCATTATTTTAGCGGTTTCTTCGTCTTCGAAAGATTCTCTTTCCATGACGTGGCACCAATGGCAGGTAGCGTAACCGATGCTCACAAGAACGGGCTTATTTTCTTTTTTTGCGATTTCGAACGCTTTATCGCCCCAGGGATACCAGTTGACAGGATTGTGAGCGTGTTGCAGGAGATAGGGACTTTTTTCGTGAACTAATTCGTTGGTGAATTTTGGATTACTCATACATTTCTTGAAAACGGTCGAAAAAATCTGGAAAAGACTTTCCGACACATTGAGGATTTTTTATTTTAACCCCCGGTATCTTTAAGCCGGCCAGCGCGAAGCTCATGGCCATCCGATGGTCGTTGTAAGTTTCAATTTCAGCGGGTTTATATTTTCCCGGTTTTATTAAAAGAAAATCTGAGCCCGCTTTGACTTCCGCTCCCAGGCGCGTCAACTCTGTGGCTAACGCTTCGATGCGGTCGGTTTCTTTAATTTTTAAATTGCCGATACCCGTTATAACGGTTTCCCCTTCGGCGAATAGAGCCGCTACGGCCAACGTTTGCGCCGTGTCGGGCATGTTATTCATGTCGACGGTAATTCCTTTTAACGATCCGCCTCTAACGACGATGCTATCCGATTTTTTTTCTACGGAACACCCCATTTGAACCATAACGTCGGCAAATTTGATATCTCCTTGAACGCTATTAGGATTCAAACCGGCTACGGTCACTTCTCCGCCCGAAACGGCTGCCGCTGCGATGAAATAGGACGCGCTGGAAGCGTCTCCTTCAACCCTATAGTTACGGGGCTGGTATTTTTGACCGGCTTTGACGGTAAATTGGCGGTAATCGTTATTTTCTACCGTAACGCCAAAAGCGGACATGACCTCCAACGTGATATCAATATAACTCTTGGAAGTCAGCTCTCCCACTATATTGATCTGTGTATCATTATCAAAATATGGAGCGCATTGTAAGACTGAGGTTAGATACTGGCTGCTTTTGTTGCCAGCCAGTCCGGCCTCGCCTCCGCGAACATTTCCGCCGTGAATTGTTAACGGCGGACATTGATTGCCTAGATCGGCTTTTGCATCAACCCCAAGCGATTGTAAACATGCGAGAAGGTCGCCAATAGGACGTTCCCGCATCCTCTCGTCACCCGTCAATTTGGTTTCTCCTTTCGCTAAACAAGCGAAAGTGGTTAGAAACCTCATCGTTGTCCCGGCATTTCCAACATAAATTTCATTTTGAGGAGCGCCTAGCTGGGATTCCGACCGTTTTACTCGAAATGCGTTTTCCTCTTTTTCAGCCGATACGCCATAATCTTTTAATGCTTGGCACATAAAATGGGTGTCGTCGCTAAATAGGGGGTTCTCGACGACGCTTTCTCCTTCCGCTAAAGCGGAAACGAGTAACGCCCGATTAGTGTAACTTTTAGAAGGAGGAGTTTTTACAGTTGTTTTTAAGGGGCCTGAGGTATTAATTTCGATCAATTGCCGGGTTCTCCATACTTGGGAAATGTTTGATTTCAAAACACGAACTATATCATAAAAGGGGAGCAGGTATGGCGCCGGTTTGCTTGTTTATGAATTGGGATTTTGCTACTATTGAACGCGAACTTATCAATTTATTCGGCGGAAAGAGTTTCGGTTTTGGAAGAAAAACCAAAAGGTATATTTAAGTCTTTTTGGCATCGGCATTGGACCAGCAAGTCTGAAAAAGAGCAAAAACGACTCAAATCTTTTATTCCTCTATTCTTATATACGTTCGCGTTTCTTTATGGCGTTGTTTATCTTTCTATTTTGAATACGGTAAATAGAAACAAGACAGGTTCGACTGTTCGTTCCGGTTTTGGGGATAAGACTTACGCCCAAAGGCAGGCCGAAAAATTGAAAAAAGAAATAGACGATAGTTTTGTAGGTTATAGAAAAAGAGTTTCTGGCGGAAGGTAAAAAATAAGATGAGACGAACGTTATATATATTTAATTGGCTAAATTTGTTTTCGCTATCGCTCTGGGTTAGTGGAATGTTTTTGCTTGGTTTTTTAGTGGAGTTTACCGTTCGATTTGGCGCATTGAAAGACCAACCTTTAATAGCCAGTCAAATAATGAATAAAATCATGGATATTTTTAATGTTCCAATTATTTATAGCTGTATTGCAATTATTTTAATTTCGGAGGCTCTTAAGTTCTTTGCTGAGAAACAAAATTTAGCCGGTTTCGAAAAAAATGTTGTTACCAAGAAGCGGTATACTCGCGAAGTTTTACTTGGAATTATGATTGTAATAGCTCTATATATTGGCAGCATTCTTCGACCAGAAATGCATGAAATAGATAAACTAAAAAAAGCAACTCCGGGAAATACAAAGTTGCAGATTCAATTTGATCGAAATCACCAAAAGTTCGTTTGGTTTTATACGATAAACATGGTTTTAGGTTTGTCTTGTTTCTACATTCATGGGAAAGAAATGATGCGATTTAGGGACGAGTGAGTTAACCCTTTGCCTTCCTTTTAGTTTTTGATCCGCCGGACTGTTTCATGCCTCTAATCATTGTCGTTTACATCTTCATTTGTGTTTTAACGCTGCCCACTTCTGTGGCCATGTCGGAGACAATAACCAATAGTAGAGCTAAAGCCTTGTCTGAAAAAAATTCTGCCGACAACTATTCGAATATGGCGCATATCCCAGCGGGAAATTTTTATATGGGGTCGCCGTTTCAACAAACCACTAAGTATTATAATCAATGCAAAACGTTTGATAAGTCTTGCAAGTTATGGTGGTTTCGCGATGAACGTCCTCGGCATTCAGTTTATTTAAAGGAATATTGGATTGATCGTTATGAGGCGACAAACGCCGATTATATGGAATTTGTATTAGCCACAGGGGCGCATTCAGCATTGGACGATTCATGCGAAACAAAAGGTTGTAAGGATGGAAATTTGTGGGATGGCGTTTCGTTTCCTAAGGTAATTAGTGAGCAGCCAGTTATACAAGTTAGCTGGCACGATGCAGACGCTTACTGTCGATGGCGCGGGAAGAGGCTCCCTACAGAAGCGGAATGGGAGAAAGCTGCTCGCGGTCCATCTGGGAAACTTTATCCTTGGGGAAACGAGCCGGTTACGAGAGATCGCGCTGTGTATAAAAAAAAATGGCAGGGGATAAAGACTCTCGCCCCCGTTGGATCTCATCCTAAAGGAGCTTCCATATATGGTGTTCACGATATGGCGGGCAACGTTTGGGAATGGGTTTCCGATTGGTATCAATTAGATTATTATAGAAACTCTCCTCTGAGAAACCCTCAAGGACCTCCGGATGGAAAATACAAAATCGTTCGAGGAGGTTCTTGGATCAACAACCCTGATACGCTTCACGGCGCTTTTCGCCGGTGGAGTTTGCCGGAGGTCCGGTTCAACGATACCGGGTTCCGTTGCGCGAAGGATTCCCAATATGAAACCGGGACGAACTGACGACTTAACCGAACGGGAAAGGGAAATTCTGACGCCTTATTTGACCGATACCGAGGCGACGGTGTTTTCTTTAAAAAACCTAAATCCAGAAGTTATCGGCGCCGCTTTGGCCAGATATAGCAGAGCGCCTACCGGTTTTAAAGAAACTATTGTTAGAGAATTTCTCGACGAACAGGGGCAAGCTAACGAGGTCAAAGGTAGCGAGATGATTGATCGTGTCGTTAATAAATATGGCGACGAATCGGTCGCCGAATTGGCGGTTGCTCCTTTGTGCATTGAGGAAGTTTCTAACCTCATGACAAAAATTATAGAAGACTGTCGGATTGGAGGCTCTCCTATTGAAGAGTCGACTCGTTATGTTTTATACGACGTTCAAAAAAATGGTCAGTGGCGTTACGTTAGGCCCGCCAATATAATGGAGTCGGAGTTGGGAGAAACCTATGTAAAAACGATGGATTTTATTTTCGACGCTTACGCTTCTATGGTCGATCCTATGAAAGAGCTGTTTCAGAAGCGACTTCCTCATGAAGATTTTAAGATTGAAGTCGAGAGACCGGAAGGAACATTGACGCTTAAACAAAGCGAATTAGCCGACGATAACGAACGAAGAGCGCACCGGATTGCATATAACTTCACGATTCGCAGCGCCGCTTGCGACGTTATACGATGCATACTACCCGCTTCAACAAAGGCGAATTTAGGTTTGGTTGGAAATGGGAGGTTTTACTCCAATTTGATTTCTAAGTTGTTATCCCAAAATTTACACGAAGCCAAATCGTTAGCGGAGAGTATTCAAAAAGCCCTCAATCACCAAATTCCTACATTTATTAAAAGGGCTGCGCGAAACGATTACCAAGTTACGAATGAGAGTAAGATGCAAGCATTGGCGGACTCATTATTTAAAGATGTTGAAATTGGTCCTAGTCCGGAAGCGGTTTTGTTAGAGGATAAACCGGAAGATTTGCAGATCAATATGTTGGCGTCTATTCTTTTTCCTTATACAAAGAGTTCGACAGAACAAATTCGAAAAGTTGTTAAGTCTCTCCCAGAAGAAAAACAAGACGAAATATTCAACACTTATATTGGAGATCGCAAAACCAAACGCGATCGTCCCGGTCGCGGCTTAGAATATGGTTATCCTATTCAATTTGATTTGATTGCCGGGTTTGCAGAGTATCGCGATTTACAACGCCATCGAATGCTTACTCAACAAAGGCAAGATATTGGAATTTCACTTGGTTATTCAATACCTGGAGAAATTAAGGAAATAGGAAAAGGCGATCTTGTACAAGAATGTTATGACCGTTCTGAAGATCTTTATCGCAAATTTATCCGAGCTGGAATGACTAAAGAAGCTCAGTATGCTCCTTTATTCAATCATTTAATCCGGTGGAATATGGGAATGAATTTGAGAGAGCTGGGACATTTAGTGGAATTACGCAGCCAAAGAAGCGGACATCCAAAGTATCGACGCCTTGTCCAAAATATGGCTAAATTGTATTTAAAGCGTCACCCTAAAATGGGACCCGTTTTAAGCTTTGTCGATCACAACGACTACGACGACGGTATTGCCAGAGCCGAACAAGAAGCGCGCACTGCCCGTAAAAGCCTTGCCACTGGCGTTTTTGACGATATTGATTAAAACGCCGCCCTATTTCTTATTTCGTGTATCCGGAAAACAGAACCCCTGTATTTTTTAAAATTTGAAATGAATATTTTTGTGAAATTATTTAAGCGAACTTCTAAAAATATGAATTGGCCGCGAACCCTCCTTTTAAAGAAAGAGCGAGCGAGTTGCCCCCAGTTTAAATTTAGAAGTACTAAAGATGTTCTTAAAATATTTTCTTTTTTTATTTTATTCGCGATTTTGAGTTCGCCGACTAAAACTTTTGCCGAGCCGATTCGCGTTTTTGTCAGTATCCTTCCTCAAAAATATTTTGTCGAACGAATTGGCGGACCTTGGGTTATCGCAGAAGCGTTAGTGGGGCAGGGGCAAAACCCAGCCACCTACAATCCCAATCCAAAACAAATGGTTAGGTTGGCTCAAGCTCCGGCGTTTTTTCGTATTGGAGTTCCGTTTGAGTCCGTTTGGTCGACGCGGATAGTTTCTGCAAATAAAAATATGACCATTGTCGATACTCATAAAGGCGTTGGTTTAATTGATATGGAAAATATGTTAGATCACGGAAGCTTGCATGAGGAGACTTCACGCCATTCGCATACTGGAAATAACAGAAAAGATCCGCATATCTGGACCGATCCCAAAATAGTTAAAGTTGTCGCAAAAAACATCAAGGAAGCGTTAATTGAATTAATTCCAAACCGAAAAAAAACGTTTGAAGGCAATTACGAAAAGTTTGTGGAAGATTTAAACAACTTAGATCTTCAAATTAAAGAAACACTACGTCCTGTTCAACAGAGAAAATTTATAGTTTTCCATCCTTCGTGGGGATATTTTGCTAAGGCTTATGGATTGAGTCAAATTGCCGTTGAGATTGAAGGGAAGGAGCCGGGGTCACGTTCTCTTGGGAAGATCATGCAATTAGGTAAAGAATTGGGAATCAAAGTTGTATTTGTTCAAAAACAATTTAGCAAAACTGCCGCTCAAAAAATTGCCGACGCTCTAGGGGCTAGAGTTGAAGCTGTCGACCCCGTGGCAGAAGATTATCTGGAGAATCTGTTAGTAGTAGCAAAAACATTTTCTAAGGCTCTCGACTAATGGAAGATATTTCTTGCTGTTCGACTAAGGATGTAGAAAGAAGTTCAAAGTTAGCTCTGAGGTTTGCTTTCGCAATAAACATATCCATGTTTTTTATTGAGCAGATTTATGGCTGGATCGGCGAGTCCCGAGCTTTGTTAGGCGATTCGGTTGATATGCTGGGAGATTCCGGTTTTTACTTAATCACGATTTTAGCGATAGGAAAGACGCCTTTATTTGGCGCAAGAGCCGCATATATTAAAGGTATCTCAATGGCTTTTTTTACTCTTTTAGCCATAGCTTCTGCCGGATACCGTTTCTTCAATCCTCAAATGCCTGATGCCAGTATTATTGGCATGGTGGGGGCGTTAGCTTTATGTGCAAACTTTATATGCGCGGCTATTTTGATGAAGTTTAGAGATGAGAATATAAATATGAGATCGGTGTGGTTGTGTACCCGCAACGATGTTATAGCTAACCTTGGAGTTTTAATTGCGGCGGCGGGAGTTTCTTTTACCAAGTCTCCTTGGCCAGATTTAGCGATTGGAGCTATTATTGGCGTAATAATACTCAAGTCTTCTCTACAAATTCTGAAGGAATCCAAAGAAGAAATTAAACGCTTAAAAGAGTTTTCTCCTGCCTAAAAAAAATCTCTATTAGGTGTGTGCCTAACCAGGAGGCCATTCCATTGGGCGACCGCCAAGTAAATGCAGATGGATGTGATATACAGACTGACCGCCGTCCATATTACAGTTTATTACGGCTCGATAACCGTCTTCGTCAAACCCCATTTTTTTTGCTAAATCCTTAGCGACTATAAACATTTCTCCTAATAATTCTTTATGTTCGTCTTTAAGGTCGTTTAGAGTTGTTATTTGCTCTTTAGGGATGATGAGAATGTGTACAGGAGCTTGTGGATTAATGTCATTTATTGCGAAAACCCGATCATTTTCAAAAACAACATCTCCGGGGATTTTTTTGTTAAGGATTTTAGTGAAAAGACTTTCGGACATGACGTCTCCTTAGTAAGAAGGTCGGTTTTGTTGGATTTAAGGATTATTTCGAAGATTTAAGCGTCCTTATCTTCAAGGGGTAGGGAATTTAATTGATCTAAAGATAGTTTAATTAAAGCGTCCCTGAATTGATACCGATCATGATTTAACAAAAAAAATAACTGTTTTGCAAGGAAGGGTTATCAAACTTCATTTGTTTTATATTGGGGGTAGGCCATTTATTTTGTTTTTTGGGAGGTTAGAGCTGGGAATAAATTGTCAAAATACTGCCATACTTTGACCATAGCTAAGGTATCCAGTTTACAATAATCCAATAAATCTTGACGAATTTGATCTTTTTCGTTTTTGTCGTGATTTTCAAGCAAATTAAAAAAGGCTCCCATAGCCATCATTCCATTATTTATATTTAAGTTTTTATAAGCTTTTTCCATTTCTGGAACTAGCACAGGTAAAACGGCTTTTATGGAAGATTTACCTTTCATCTTAGGGTCGTAAATATATTTGTTGTCAAACGGCTCAATAAGGTCGACTAATTGACGGTTGATATTTTTTAATTGTTTTTCCATTTGAGGAAACCGTAAAGCAAGGTCCTTATTTATTTTTTTTTCTAAAGCGGCGTTATAAACCAGAATACATGCGTTTTCAGGAATAGAGTTTACTAAGGCTGTAGCGAAATCTAATCTTGGATCGCAATCGTTCTCTGCAATAAATTCTTTGTGTTGAAGTTTTCCGTCTTTTGTTTCTAAATAATGAAGAGAAAATTGAACGGGTAAAAATTCAAAAGGGTTATCTCCTTGGAATAATGGAAAGGTAGGTTGTACAGCCTCAAAGTCGAGGAAATATAAGGGGAAAGTTAGCTTTTTTAGAAACTTTTCCATCGCCTGATGGTTTATGAAACGCGTGTTTGTTTTTTCAGCATGTATCTGAATTTTTTGATATTTGTTTAGAGGATAATCTTCGGGTAGTTTTTTTGATTCTGTAATACCGCTTAAATAAAGCTCGACCTTTTTTGCGGTTGCCAACCGCGTTAGATCAAATATGGATGTTTCTGGAACTTCAGACCAACAATAATCTTTGAATTCGCATTCGTGAGGTTGCAGGCAATGAGACCCAATTTCTATAGTGGGAACCGGCTTGTCAAGAGTATCGCCTAAGGAGTTAAATTTTTTATCTAGTTTAGATTCTAGCGCAAGAGCCGATTCTGTTATATTCATCTCTATAAAAAAATCATTCAAGTCTAATTTGCCTTGGAGGATGTAGTCGGTATTTACGTGTAGGAGATCGATTGAACCGAGAGATAAACCATTTGATTTAAGAATGTTCCAAGTTAGAGCGGCTTCTCTAATGTGTTTTCTTTTTTTCTTAGAGGCGCTTTTTACTAGAAATACTCTCCAACCATTTGGCTCGCGTTTTAAAATATCAGCGGAAACTAGAACTCCGTCTCTTTGAAAATGCGCGTTATAAATTATAGAAGTTTTGTTTTGTATTGCTTGAAGAGTTGTGGAGATTTTTTGTTCAATGTTTCCGGAGATTTCTTCGCCATTGGGAAAGAGCTTTCTCGCTTTTCGCGAAACCTCTTTAGAAGAGGCTTGAAAAACGCCGCGATCATTAGGTCGCGACGTTTTCAATTCTGGATGAGACCAAAAAAGCTTCCATGCTTTTGGACATCGAGTTCCTCTAAAAAACTCAGATTTGGATAGGAAGCTATTTTTCCTAAGAGAGTAGCTCATTTCAAATTTAAATTGAGGAAGCTATTCATTAATGGTCATGCTCTTCTTCTTCCCAAACCTCTTGGATGATGGCAAAAGCCCGATGTGTTAAATGACATCTTTTGCAAGCTTGTTTGCCAATAGTTCCAATATTTTTCCAGAAAACGCCAGGGTCGGGTTTGTCTTTCGCTAATTCTGTTTGCAAAGAGTCCAAAGCTTTCATAACGTTTGGTCCTACGAAAAAACTTTTTACTGTATCGTCTACATGACATTTGGAGCAAGCCGATTTTAGACCTTTGATTCTATTTTTTAGGTTTTTGGCTCCTTTTAACGCGCGATCATATTGACCGTCTTTAAAATTAACCATCGCGGCATTAAACGAACCGGTTATTTCCCACATATATTTTCCATAACCCAGTTCTTTTTCTGAAATGGGATCGGATATTTTAATCTTTTCTGCAGAAGGCCAGGAGTATTTTGTCCAAACAGCGACATAGTTTTCTTCATGACATTTTCCGCAAGTTTTGCCAACAGCTCCCATGGCTTTCCATACTTTACCAGCATCTCTTGTTTTTACTGTGTCGGCAAATTTTTTGACAGCGTCGTTGTCGAAATAGTCTTTCCATTCTGGCACTAATTTAGAGGTTTCTTCATAAGCCTCTACAAAAGGTTTCGCGCTTTTTTCTGCATTTTCCCAGTCGTTTTCTTTCACGTTTACTAGTATTCCGTTTAATGTTCCGGAAACTTTGTGCATTTGATTAACCCATTTGGGTTCTTTGCTAATAGGAGGGTAGAGTTTGTCGAGTGATTTTGGAGGTTCTTTAACTATGTAATCATCTGCAAACAAAATTGATGGAATTAAGACGCTTACCAATAGTAATAAAGCTAAAACCGATTTAAATTGTTTAGTCATTATGGCTCCTACTTGAATGAAATATTATTTATCCAGAATGTTGAAAGGATTAAATCAAATTTTGGGACATTGAGCGAATTTGAATAATGGATGTCTTATAAATAAGAGGCATTAGCAATGAAAGTTATCTAAGCAGACAATTGTTAGGGGGTGATTGTGAAATCAATTATGCAAGGAAATTTGAGGAAAATAGTTTTAAGCTGAAAATTAATTTCACAAGGCTTATGGCAGGTTGCTGGCTATGTGTTCTACGACGGATTGAAGTCTTGATTTAAAATCGTTTTCGTCAATAGGCTGAACCCTAAAAGAAACGGCTCCAGGATGACCGCCTCCCCCCATATATTCATCGCCTGGAAATAATTCTTTAATTTTGGATTCTGATTCTCTGAGATCAAAACCTGAGTAATCGATTGCTCTACGAATTTTCATGAAAATGCAGTCTTTTCCTTCAGCATTTTGACCTTGAAAGTATACAATTCCTACTTTTCCAGAATGTTCGGGAACGGTATTGAGGAGGAATCCTCTAACTTCATTAAACCATTCAGAGTCGTAAGAAGGACTGATTTCTTTAACGCTCTCATAAGTAGAATTCAAAATATTCAGACTGGCGACTCCCCCAGTTAAGTCGACGGTTTTCATCAAGGTATCTAAGCAAAGTTGTTTCGCTTCGTCTAAGCGGTTCATGTATTTTAGAACATGATCCGGAGAGCCAAATTTTTGTTTTTGTTTATCGGAAAAACGTTCTTCGTCTCCCGCTCTCCATCTTGTTACGCTTCCAAGAGAACCTCCCAGAGTGTTCATCCAATACTTGAAATCTTCTTGGAAAGGCACAACTTTCCCGCCTAAAGTATCGCCTAAAAGTCCAGTGATTAAGGCAATCAAAATGTTTCTTTGGAAAAATGGATTTGGGAAGTCGGGATTGACTTCTTTTAAGTTAGATAATAGCTCGGCGATAATTTCTGTGTTGGCGTTGGCATTTCTAAAAAGCTTGATGCCATAGTCCGTCATTTCTTCGCTATCTGCGCCAAAATGGTGGTCTATTTCTATTACAGGCGGGGATTTAGAGAGAATTTCCTGCGAAATAGTGGGATAAAAAGGCACCAGTTTGGTATTGGCCGTATCAAAAAAGATAACCGATTGGATTTCATCTTTAATCTCTTTAATAGCGTTTTCGTTTCTAACTACTTTAAGAGAGTTGTACTCAATAATTTTTTCAAAAAAATCAACTCCGTCCCCAAGGCTTTCAGACATAACAATATATACTTTTTTCCCCAAATGATTGAAGTATAGGGAAAGGGCAAGCATAGAGCCAACTGAATCAGGATCTAAATCTGCGCAAAAGATAAAATTTTGATTCTTTTGAATCAAATCAATTGCTAGTTTTAAATTTAAGTCCCATGTTTGTCCAGATATTGGGGCTTTTTCCTTCATAAGGGAATTTCCATCTTTTTTCTAACAGTTTGGATTTAAAGGAATTATACCGAAAACTTGAAATTGTGTCAATTATTCGATAGTGATTCTTTTTTAAAAATATTCCCTTAAAAGAGGGAAAGAAATAAAAAAGATTAGCCATCTCCCAAATCGCGGTCGAACATATCGTTATAATCACGATCTTGACCTTTTATAGGCTCGGAACGGTACCAATCGTCTTCGGAAGGGGGAGCTTCGTCGGAAAGATCAAATGCTCCAGCATTTCTTGCATTTTCAACCATCTCAGTACAACTTGTTTTTACTAATTCATTACTTCCACAACGGCATTTGGCTTCGCCAATTTTGAATTTGGTTGTCTTTAAAACAAGAATGGCAAAATTGCAATTTTGGCAATCATACCGGGAGTAAACTTCCTCGAGGTCCGGCTCAATCAAACGTTCCCGGCATTGATTGCAAACTAACACTTTATCCGGGGAATACTCGCCAAACATATTTTCAATTTGGCAACCTCGGCATTCGATTAGAATGTCTAACATAGCTTTAGAGTTCAATTTTTTACTCAGATTTAGGTTTTTTCTTTTTCAGGTCTTCTTCGCTTACATTAATTCCCATTTTTGCTAGCTCGCCTGATGAAAAAGGACATTTTCCTTGCGCCATTCTTTCTGCTCCATTTGCAGGTAAAGCCATACCGGCGCCTTCTTTTTTCTCAGAAACATCTAGCTTTCCTGATTCAGCCATGATTAGCCATTGAATAGCTTCGATTTGTTTGTTCTTATCTTCGACCATTTTATTAATGGCGTCTTTAGTATCTTGATGAGCTGCAACTTCGATGACAGCTTCTAGTTTAGCTTTTGCGATGTCCTCAAATTCCATCGCTATTTTTAAAGCTTCCATTGCTTTATTCATTTTTGTCTCCAAAGATTTGAATATAGGGGATTTGTTCTTTCAAAATATATCAAAACATGAAGTAAGCCACAAGCCACAAAAAGGTTGTTATGAAATAATATTGAAAAAAAACAATATTGTAGCTTATATAACCTCTTTTAGAGGCTTTTTACTGAAAAAAGTACAAAGATAACTACACCATTTAAGTATTTATGGAAATTCTTGCGAAAAGGATCTGTCCCCTCGTTGTTTACAATGTTATAATGAAATCCCAAATTTGGCGTTCTGTTTAAATTAAATGCCCCCTCTGCTAACCATTATTAACTCGACACTTAATTAGATGGCAAATAAAATAAACCAGCAGAAACATGCCTAAAACTCTGCTTTTTTCAATTTTCCGCGTCGTCTGTTTAACCTGTCATCGTTAGTATACAACTCTAAATTTCAAATGTTTGGTCTAAGAAAACCAGGAAGATATTCCCCTACCGCTGAAGAAAAAGAATGGATTGTTAACTTTGCTTCAAATCCAGTTGATAACTTTAACGCTCCCCAATGGGAAAAAGCTCTTGAAGCCGCCGATAATCGAGAAGACGATCAAAGATCTCCAGAAGATTATCTAGCTCTTGCTTTAGACGCGCAATTCGAAAAAGACTACGAAAGTTCTCTGGACTTTGTTTTTGCAGGACTGCGTATATTGCCAGAAGATAAGAAGTCGCAAGCGGCGTTACATATGCAATTGGGAATTTTGTTTAAACTTTTAGGAGTTCAGGAGTTAGCAATCCAAAATTTGGATAAGGCTATTAGCCTGGATCCTGAAAATGCCGGTATTTATGATTCGATAAGCGATATATATTTAGCCCAAAAGAAATATAGAGAAGCTGAGACAAAATCTAAGGAGGCCGTTAAACTAGCCCCGAACAACCCTGAATATTTGGGAAATCTGGGTAAAGTATATTATGAGTGGGAAAAATATGATCGAGCCGAAGTTAAGTTTCTGGAAGCGATCCAAATAGAGCCGGAATGTCCTAAGTTTTACGTGAGTTTAGGAAAAGTATTTTTTATTCAAAAAGATTATTCAAAGGCGGCGGAAAACTTTAAGAAATCCTTGGAAATAAAAGAGGATTTACCATTTTCCTTAAAATCTTTGGCTGAAATTAATATTAAGAAGGGTTTATTTTTTGAAGCTGAAAAATATATAAAGCAAGCTTTGATCTTAGAACCGGAAAACGATCAATTTTGTAATATCGCCGGAGATATTTACTTTGAAAGAAAACTTTTTATCAAAGCCGAAATTGAATACCAAAGAGCTTTAAAGTTTAACCCCAATAATGCCAAGACTCATAAAAATTTAGGGCATGTGTATTTAGAACAAAAGAAGTTTTCCGATGCGGAGTTTCAATTTAAAGAATCGTTGAAATTAGATCCGAAAAGCGCAATTCCTCTAATCAACTTTAAGATCATCCCTCAAGATCTTGAACAGGACAGCCAGTCCTCTGAAGAAATTAAACAAGCGGGAGCATAATCCAAAGATTTAAGTATTCTCTCGTCAAAAGCCAGTAGTCCAATTTATTTGGCGGGCTTTATTAAGAATTGAACTTTAAATTAGTAATTAAGGCTGATGGCTCAAAATAAAAAAGTAGCTATTATTGGTGGTGGAATTGCCGGTTTGGCTGCCGCTTATAAGTTTCAAGAAGAGATTGCCGCTAAACAATCTTCCATTGAGTGTACTGTTTTAGAAGGATCGGACTGGTTTGGAGGAAAGATTAGAACAGATCGATTTGATGGATTTGTTGTGGAAAGAGGTCCAGACTCATTTATCAGTCAAAAGCCTTGGGCCATTGATTTATGTAAACGATTGGGCATTGAAGATCGTTTGGTAGGCACAAAAACGGATAATTCTAAAACTTTTGTGTATGTTGGCAAGAAGATGCAGACACTACCCGAGGGTCTTAGTCTATTAGTTCCTACAAAGTTTTTACCTTTTGCGACCACGTCTCTTTTTAGTTGGTTTGGAAAGATTCGTATGGGAATGGATTTGATTATTCCTAAAAAAAACAATCAGGACGACGAGAGCTTGGCGTCTTTCGTTGAAAGGCGTTTGGGAACCGAGGCTTTAAAAAGAATGGCGGAACCGATGCTAGCTGGGATTTATGCTAGCGATCCAAAAAAGATGAGTATAAAAAGTACTTTTCCTATGTTCTTTGAAACTGAACAAAAGTATAGATCTCTTATTTTAGGGATGTTGGCAAAAAAACGAGAAATGATGGCCGCTCCAAAACGCGGTCCAGCTCGACCTGCTTATTCGATGTTTATGACTCTTAAGTCGGGATTAGGAGAAATAGTAGAGACTATTTTAGAAAAGTCCCCGGATATTAACTTTAAGTCGGGCGTTAAAGTCCGTTCGTTAAGCCCCCAAAATTCGAATGGCGACTCTAAATGGGAAGTAGTTCCAGAAGAAGGAGAGCCTTTATTTTTCGACGCTGTTATAGTGGCCCCACCCGCTAATATTGCGGCGAATTTGCTAGAAGGTTTCGCTCCAGACTTATCGAGCCTTTTACGTAAAATACCTTATGTCTCGACTGCTGCTGTGACCCTGGCTTATAGAAAGGAAGGCTTTTCGCATCCGCTTAAAGGATTTGGATTTTTGTCTCCAAAATCGGAAGGTTTTAATATTTCTGCTTGTACTTGGACGTCTTCAAAATATCCAGGTAGAGCTCCGGATGATTTCGTGCTTTTAAGATGTTATATGGGAGGAGCTCTAAGCGAAGGATTGATAGAAAAGGAGCCAGAAGAGTTAGCAGAATTAGTTCAAGGTGATTTACGCTCGATAATGGGTATTACTGAAAAACCGGTTTTTTGCCGCGTTTATAAAAATAAAAAAGCAAACGTGCAATATTTAGTGGGACATCAAAGTTTGGTAGGATCGATTAATGAACAAGTTGACAAATTTCCCGGTTTGTTTTTGTCGGGAAGTGCATATACTGGGATAGGGATTCCCGATTGTATTCGAAACGGAAATATGGCCGCAGAAGCAACCTTAAAATTTTTATTCCCTTAATTAAAATAATACCAATTTTAGTAGCGATAAGTTCAATTGCGGACTTAAACCGCTTAGGAGAAATTTCATGAAATGGGCCTCGACTCTTTCGACTAAAAATTCTATTGAGGATTGCGTTCGAGAGGCTATTGAAAATATTAAGCGAGATTTAGGAGGAGTAGACCCTGATTTTACGACAATTTTTGTTTCTCCTCATTTTAAAGATGATTATTCCAAAATTCCAAACTTAATACGGGGAGCCATGAAGCCTGGCGCTCTTTTTGGTTGTTCTGGTGGGGGAATCATTGGCGGCGGTTCTGAAGTTGAACAGCAACCTGCGTTTAGTATGACCTGTGGTCATTTACCGGGAGTTAAGATTAATTTATTTTATTCTGACGGAATGGAATTGCCCGATCAAGATACAGGGCCGCAAGTATGGAGGGATTGGATAGGGGTACCCATGGAAGAAAACCTTCATTTTATATTACTAGCCGATCCATTTTCTTTCCGTGGCGAAGAATTTTTATCTGGAATGGACTTTGCCTACCCAAATAGTCGTAAAATAGGAGGCCTAGCGAGTGGGGCTCATGAAGGTTCTGGGAATGTTTTATATAAGGGCGATGAAATTTTTAATAACGGACTCGTAGGGGTTGCGTTGAGCGGTAACATTGAAGTTGATACCATTGTTGCTCAGGGGTGCCGCCCAGTTGGCGAAGTTCATACAGTTACGAAATGTCAGGCTACCTTTTTACAAGAGGTTGACAAAAAGCCTCCCTTTAAAATTTTAGAAGAACTCATAGAAAACGCAAATGATTACGACCGAAAATTAATCCAAACGTCTTTATTTCTCGGAATCGAAATGAACCCGTTAGATGGAGATCCAAAGCAAGGAGATTTTTTAATTCGAAATATCATGGGATTGGATAGGGCGTCTGGAGCTATTTCGATAGGCGCATATTTACGCGAGGGGCAACTTGTCCAATTCCATTTGCGAGATAAGCTTCTTTCGGCTGAAGACTTAGATATGTTACTTGATGATTATACTGTTTTAGGGAAATCTGAAAAAGCTACGGGAGCTATGCTTTTTTCCTGCTTAGGCAGAGGACAATATCTTTACGAAACCCCAAACCACGACTCGAATCTGTTTGCCGGAAAATTGAAAAATGTGCCGCTTGGCGGTATTTTATGTAACGGAGAAATTGGCCCTGTTGGGAACACGACTTATTTACATGGATATACTAGTTCGTTTGGAATTTTTCGAAGCTTGGAAGATTAGTTTGTATTAGCGAAATGTCTTAGCTTTATTGCTTGATAATTAAAAGGACGACTAAATATGCGGCAGTAAGCGATAAAAATATATCTATTTGAAACCTTTTCCCCGTTGGATATTTCTATATTGTTGTCGTCAATTTAAGTGTTGGATGAATAATAGGAGATTAAATACATGTCAGTCGAAGTTTCAGTTACTTCAACGCCCAACGAAAACGCGTTAAAGTTTAATTGTAGTCAACCCGTTTTGGAGTCCGGATATAAAACGTATAACAATGCAGAGCAAGCGGCAGAGTCGCCCGTTGCCGCTAAGATTTTTGAAACGGATGGAGTGGCTAGTGTTTTTTTAATGCCCGATTTTATTACTGTTACTAAAACACCGGAAGCTAGTTGGGAGGTAGTCCAACCTGCCGCCATTGAAGCTATTAAATCGACGTTATAAGAATTATAAATCACGGTTTGTATTAGATAGTTACAAATCTTTAATTTTAACCAGTAGGTATATATGTTAGAAGAAGGCAAAAAAGCCCCAGACTTTACGGCGATTGATCAAAATGGCGATAAGGTGAAACTAAGTTCTTTTAAGAATAAAAAAAACGTCGTTCTCTATTTTTATCCTAAAGATATGACGCCAGGGTGCACAACAGAAGCTTGCGATTTCCGAGATAATTTTAAAAAGTTTAAAGATACAGAAATTCTTGGCGTAAGTATCGATTCGCCAGAACGGCATCAAAAATTTATTGAAAAACAAAGCCTGCCTTTTACATTGATTAGCGACGAAGATAAAAAGGTTGTAGAGAAGTATGGCGTTTGGCAAGAAAAGTCTATGTACGGGAAAAAATTTATGGGAATCGTCCGTTCGACTTTTATTATTGATAAAACAGGAAAGATTAGAAAAGTATATCCAAAAGTGAAGGTTAAAGGGCATGTCGAAGAAGTTTTAAAAATTGTAAAAACGCTTTGAGCGTTTCTCCAATTAGAGTTTTCGAATTTTTAAACCGTTTAATAGTAATTTTTTGAGTCTTAAAGGCTAAACGTAATTCTCTCGTCAGCATTTTTTTTGCGATAAATTTCCCAAAATATTCCAACCTATATTAAAAAAAACTCCTACTTTTCTCATTTGTCTATCTAAAAAAAGGACTTCCCCGAAGATTTGAAATCATGATGATTAGCGATAAAAAAATATTTATTACGGGAGGGGCTGGATTTATTGGCTCGTCACTTATCAGTCGTTTGATAGATGAGAATCAAGTGGTTGTTTTTGATAATTTTACTCGAAATTCTTTAGAAAATAAGACCTATAAAGATCACTCTAATTTGCGAATAATAAATGGAAGCGTTCTTGATTATGAGTTTTTGGCTGAATCAATGGACCAATCAGACGTTATTGTTCATTGCGCTGGAATCGCAGGGATTGATACGGTTATAAAAAGTCCCATTACGACAATGGAAGTAAATATGACCGGAACCGCAAACGTTTTAAAAGCCGCCTCTAATCTAGATAAATGCGATCGAGTAATTTGTTTTTCTACGAGTGAGGTTTTTGGGTCAAATGCGTATTGTTCAAATGAAACCGATTGCACGGTAATGGGAGCCGTAGGAGAGGCTCGATGGACTTATGCCGTCAGTAAATTATCTGGCGAACATTTAGCTCATGCCTATTTTAAGGAGAAAGGCCTTCCGACAACTACTTTAAGGCCGTTTAATGTTTATGGTCCGGGACAAGTTGGAGAGGGGGCCATTCGCACCTTTGTTAAAAAAGCTATTAAAAATGAATCGTTATATATTCATGGAGAAGGCACACAAATTCGCGCCTGGTGTTTTATTGACGATATGATCGATGCGATTTTGTTGACTATATCTAATGAAAAAGCTTTAGGAGAATCTTTTAATATAGGAAATCAGAAAGCGGTTATGACCATATATGGATTGGCAAATACTATCATCCGTGTTTTAAACTCTGAATCAAAAATTGAATTCCAAAATAAGGATTATGTTGACGTAGAACTGAGAATTCCTTCTGTTCAAAAGTCGAAAGAACTTCTTAATTTTGAGGCTAAAATGAGTTTGGAGGAAGGAATTCGTCTAACAGCCGATTATTATCGCGAGGCTCAATAGGGAAAAAATAGTTAATTGCTTTGCCGTTTAACGATTGTGAATTAGGGGCGATTATACTAAACACTCGAACAAGTAATTTAAGTTTTAAACGACTATGATCTCTAATAGTTAAGAGTAAAGTAAATGGAACCTAAGAAAGTAGTCGTCCTAGGATGTGGTGGGACCGGCGTCGATATTTTAGAATTAATAGACGATATTAACGGCGTTAAAAGTACATTTAACTGCGTCGGTTTTTTAGACGACGATTCTACTCAATGGGAAAAAGAAGTTTGTGGAATTCCCGTTTTAGGGCCTCTAAAGAAAGCCTCAGAACTAAAGGATGTTTCCTTTTTAAATGGTTTAGGCGCTCCGTCTAATCATTGGAAAACTGAAAGAATAATTTCTGAAATAGGAATTCAAACCAAGCAGTTTGAAACTATAGTTCATCCGATGAGCAAAGTTTCAAAAAGGAGCGTTTTAGGCTCAGGAGTCATTGTTTATCCTTATGTGTTTATAGGGCCTAATGTGAAAATTGGAAATTTATCCACCATACTTGCCAATACCACGATCAATCATGGTTCTGTACTTGAAGATTTCAACATAGTTTGTAGTAACGTTTCAATTTCTGGATCTGTCAAAATTGAGAAGTCTTGTTATTTAGGCGCAGGCAGTTCTATCCGGCAAAATATAAATATAGGAGAAAAAAGTTTGCTGGGTCTAGGGAGCGTTGTGCTTAATGATGTAAAATCAAATAGCGTGGTTAAAGGCAATCCTGCTGTTTTTTTACGTGAAAATTGCGGTTAGCTTACCTGGTGAATTTTATATATAAATCTCCTAAATTTATTCAATACCTCCCAATGTTATATTTACTAAGTCCAAAAAATTGGAAAATCAAAATAAAATAAACCTCACAGTTGTCATCATGGCTTTCAATGAAGAGTCTACAATTAAAGAGGTTTACGAAAATGTCCAGAAATCTTTAGAAGGGATTGGCGGAAATAATGAAATAATCGTGGTCGACGATGGAAGTTCGGATAATACTAAAAAGTTTATAGCGTCCATAATTAAAGAAAATGATAGGCTTATTAGCTTTTCAACTAATAGGGGGTTAGGAAGCGTTTACAGGACGGGTTTTGTAGAAGCAAAAGGAGAATTTGTTACTTTTTTCCCCGCAGACGGTCAATTCCCAGCGTCTGAAATTAAGGATTTTTATGAATTAAGTCAAGAGGCGGATTTGGTTCTCGGATATCTTCCTCGATTAAAACGATCTTTAATTAGTGTCTTTTTGTCGAATGTTGAAAGATTGATGTATAAGTTTTTGTTTGGACCGATGCCGCGTTTTCAAGGCTTGTTTATGCTTAGACGGCAAGTTCTCGAAAAGTTTGAATTGGTCTCAGATGGACGAGGTTGGGCTATCGTAATGGAATTAATCCTTCGAGTTTCCAGGAGTGGAGGCGTTATAAAAAATTTTCCGGGAACTATGTTTCCAAGAAAAGTAGGACAATCAAAAGTAAATAATTGGAAAACCATATGGTCGAACTTGAAGCAAGTTTTATACTTGAGTAAGATCCTTTGAAGATCGATTTCATTATTTTTAAAAGATTCAATATAGAAATAGACTTTGATGCCGTAAGGAGTTTAAAAAAAGGATCAAAGCTGTTCTGAAGAATAGCCCGTCAAATTAACCTCAAGAAAACGTATAAAGTTTTATAACGTTCAGATCTCTTACCTAATGCTAAACATTAAATCAATTTTTAGCGGAAAGCGAAAATTCCTCTTCTTCGTCTTAAAGTGAATTGATTATGTTTGAAAAACATAATGGATAGTCCCAAAACCCTAGGTAAAGGCGTTAATCGAAGTTTATTGACTAATCACTTGCTTGGCGTATTTTTTGTTGTAGCGGCAGGATATCAAATACTCGTTAACGAATTCCAAAATGGAAAATTTGTTTTTTATTTTTATGAGCAAGATTTTCCACATGCCCCGTCCAGTAATCTATTTGTTGTTCCTCTCTTTATTCTAATAATTGTAATTGTTTTTAGTTTTCTATTTTATTTTTTTAAATTAGAAACTAATTTGCAGGCTTTACCACGTAGGGCCTTTTCTTCAGGGTTTTTGGTATATTTATTTTTTTTGGTTTTGACTCTGGAGCGAGAAATTATAGATGGCGCTTTTTATTGGCCGATAGATTTTGTTCAATTCCCATATAAAGGAGAATACGCAAGATTTATAGTATCTGCATTTTTTCTCGCGTATTACTATTTTTCAATAAAGGTTTTTGTGTGTGGGAATCGCTATTTGGGAAAATTCAACGTGTTTTTGCTTTATTCGCCCGTTGTTTCCATTTTATTTTCAGCTCAATTTCTTGTTCATATTTTTATTTGGGTTTATGCCGCTGGGATCATTTATATATCGGAAAAACTGAATCAAAATTCTTTTAGTTTTAAGGAATTTATCAAGAAAAATAGACTAGGTATCTTAATATTTTTTATATTGCTTGTTTCGATGGGCTTGCGTTTTTTGACCATTAATTATTTCGAACTTTTGGGTTTTAAAAACGTCCCTGGTATAGCCGCAGATGGGCCTCACTCTTATAAAGCGGCATGGAGTTTTATCACGGGAGTTCCCGAGTTTTCCGTAGTTCCATATTCATATTCTTTCCTACTTTTTATTCTCTTAAAGATCTCCAGTTTGAATTTAATGGACGCTTTGGCGCTGCAAAGTTTTATATCTTGCGCTATTCCATTAGTAGTGTTTTTTATTTGTCGTAAAATATTCAGTCTGAATATTGCTCTTATTGCCTTGATAATTTCGGCGTTTTCATATGAACTTCTACATTTTTCCGTAATCACTCACCGCACTGCCTTTGCTAGTTGTTTTTTGTTGGTAAGTTTATTTATTTTAATCAAATCAATTAATACATTGAAGCTAGTTCATGGAGCGCTCTTTGGATTTGTTTTTGGATGGACAGTGCTTTTAGAAGGGCTTTTGGCGCCTCTTATAATTCTTTCTTTAGTTCCATTGTGGGGAGAAAGAGATAAGAAGAAGGTTGGCGCGATAATTCTTTCAATGTGTTTGGGTTTTTTAGTCGCAGAGCTTTCTTTCAATATCCCAATTTACGGCGTTTACAAAACTATCATGCCGCTTGGTAGGCTTGTTGAAAATATGGCGTCGTGGTTTGGAAATTGGATTTATGGCGATCACGAAGTTTCTAGATATATTAAGGAAATTGGTTTCAATCCTTTTGATTATCCGAGTAAAAGCTTAGAAATGTTTTTAGGAGATCCTATTGGAATTGGAACTTTGATTATAAAAAAAATCTTTTATGAGGTTAGAGCCTATTTTTTAGGTCGTAATGCAATCTTTCTTGATCCGTTTTTTTTGCAAGAAGAATCCTATTTCTCAAGCGGATTATCTTTATTTTTCTTGCCAATTTTTATCTTAGGTTTTTTAGCGTTTGTTTTTTCAAAAACTATAAATTGGAAAATAAAGATAATTCTGGCTTTACCTCTTATATATCATTTACTTTTCCATACGGTGGTTGTTTATTCCTATGCTCGTTATCGTGGAGTCGTTTTGCCAATTATCATTATTTTCTTTTCCTATGGGGTGTTTTTGATTTTTAGATTTTTATCTCAAGTTCCAGCAAGCGAAATTCAAGTGAAACAGGAGGAGGCAAAAGACCTTCAACAATTATCGAAGTATAAAATTAGAATATTTAGCTTTCTGTTTTTTATATGGGTGATCGGATTTTGTGTGGCTTTTTACTCGACTCAATATATTAATCCCCCAGTCTCGTCTGATAAAACGATTGTCGAAAAAAATAAAAGTCGATTTTTATGGAAAGATCAAAAGAATCAAATAAATTGCGAAGTTCGAGATATCCTAAAATTTAAAAATGACATAAAAATTGATAAAATAAATTTAATAAAAATTAACATCGAAGGAGGAGAATATGATTTACTAGAACATTTAATTCAAAAAAATAGTCTAGATA
>JAYOZP010000019.1:31520-48879 GCA_038154245.1 Nitrospinales bacterium
TTTTATGACTTTTATTCTAAACGAGCTAACGAGTACGATATTTATGTAAAGTTTTCCAAAGAATTTGGTCCGTCTTTGGAAACTTACGATCTAGTTTTTTATTTAAATAAGTCGTTGGTTGGAACACACAAAATCTCGGAGAATACTCGCTGGGTTAAATTTGAGAGGATTCAAATTGAGGAAGGTAAGCAAACCCTTTCTGTTCATGCTAAAGCAAATGGGAATAAGACAGTTTCTTTTACTCTTGGAAGATATCCCAAAAGACGAAACATAAAATTGATGGATTTGATAATCAAGCCGTCCTAATTTACTAGGCTTTAAGAAATTTATATTTTGTAGCTTGAATTAGGGTTTCTTAGCCATTAGTCTTTCTATGTCGGCTACTTTTTTGGGCGTCGATGAAAGGTTTTTACTTCCATTTTTTCCTATCATAATATTATCTTCTATTCTAATTCCTATTTCTTGGTCGTAGATTTTTCCTTTCCATTTTAATTTAAAGGTTCCGTATAAACCCGGTTCATTGCTTATGAGCCAGCCTTCTTGCATTGGTTGGGTTGAGTACATTCGAAATGGATCGCCATCGTGCTCTTGCTCTCCCATTAAGTGGCTAACTCCATGCGGTTGTTTTTTGTATTTGAGTTTGTAGGAGCCTCCAAGGGCCTTAAAGTCGTTGTCTAGCCATTTGTTAATGGTTCCCCAACAGACCTCGTTTAGTTCTTTGATCGTCACTCCCACTTTAGCCTTTTTTTGGACGTTTAATTGCGCTTGTAATACGGCTTCGTAGAGTAGTTTTTGCATCGGGTTAAATTTACCTGAAGCGGGAATTGTTCGAGAGATGTCGGCGTGCATGCTCATCCAACGAACTCCAAAATCCAACAGTACCATCTCATCTTTTAAAAAATCGTCGTCATTTTTCATATAGTGCAAAATGGTTGCGTTGGAACCCGAAGCGATGATGGAGGGGAAGCTGAGTCCATAAGGCGAGTTCATCAACATCTGACCCTCGAGAAAACCGGCAATATGACTTTCGTTTTTAAATTTCCGGAAATTGCGAAGCGTTTCGCGAAAAGCCTCTGCAGTTACGTCGTTTGCCTTACGTGTATTAGCTTCATCATATTTATCTAATGGAAGTCGTAATTCGAAATGCGAATTCATGATATTAGATAAGGCGTTTTTAGGAGCATCCCAGTTACGTAGCAAGCGATTAATTCGGTTTTTAAAATTCCAGTTGTGGTCGCCTTTTAAAACACGATCTCTTCCTCTTACTTTTCCCGCTATCCACAAAGTTCCCAGTTCTTTCTTTTTTTGTTTTTTTAGCCTACTAAATAAAACGTCTTCGAAATCGTCTATATCCCGAACGTCGGCAAATCCTGTTACGCGTTTAACCTCGTTAACGCTTTTAGGGTTGCCTACGCCGAAACGAAACCCATCCCAAAATTCGAGGTTGGGGTCTTTTTCGCCAACAAATAAAATTTCATCTGATTCTTTTGAATGCGGGTCCAGGAGCAAGATGACTTTATTTTGATTAACCCCAGTTAAGTACATGATCGAAGGTTCTTGATAAGTTGGGCAATGGGCGTATGCCCATCCTGTTTCTTGCCCAGGCCCATATGGAACGCCTGTTAAGACCATTAATTTATTTTCACGTTTCATCAACTGGACTCGTCGATTACGAAAACGTTTTTTTGCTTGTTGACCTGCATTCCCGTCTCGGAATACGCCAGAATATTTTTTCTTGTGACTTTGTTTCATTTTCAATTATTATCCGAAAGATTAAGGGGATAGAAAAAGAAGGGACGTTGGTTTTTTTCAGTCTTCTCAAATTAGTTTAATGGAGAAAAAATGTGCGGCCGATATACTTTAGCCAAACCGTATAAAAGTATTGTAACCCATTTTAAGGCTAAGACAAGCCAGGTTAGCTTTAAGGAACGATTTAATATAGCTCCTTCTCAACATGTTCCTACAGTGATTAACGATGGGTATAAGAGAAAAATTTCTTTTTTACGTTGGGGGTTAATTCCTAGTTGGGCGAAGGATGAATCAATTGGAATGAAGACAATTAACGCTCGCGCTGAAACCATTTCAGAGAAACCGTCTTTCCGCGATTCTTTTAGGAGTAAGCGTTGTTTGGTTCCCGCAGATGGTTTCATTGAATGGGCTCGAAACACAAAGGAAAAGATTCCTAAATATATCAACTTGAAATCCCGCGAGTTGTTTGGAATGGCGGGCATTTGGGCAGAGTGGAATAGCGATGGACAATCAATCCAGACTTTTTCCATTGTGACTACCGAAGCCAACGATTTGATTGGTAAAGTTCACCATCGAATGCCGGTTATTTTAAATCCCGAAAATTATTCGAATTGGTTAGATCCAACTGCAAGTAGTTCTCAGCTCAAATCTTTGTTGGTTCCATTTCCTTCTGAAAAAATGAACGTGCGTTCAATTTCAAAAGCGGTAAACTCAGCTAAAAATGATAGCCCAGATTGTTTGAATCCGACGGAGCAAACGGATCTTTTTTCAATGGAGTAAGCTTGTTGTAATAAGAAACTATGTAAATCTTGAATTGAGAGATGTTGATTATATGTTGAAATATAAAGAAATTTTAAAGTCCAGTTTCTTCCTTGCGGGAGTTCTATATTTGTTTGTTGTCGCTTTTTGGTTGAGCCGTGGAGATATTTGGACAACTGTCGATTATCAGATTTTAGATATGTTTCAAGAGCGGGCAATTAAAAATAGTTTGAGCTCTCCTGTTTCCCCAAAAGTTGCCGCCATTGTTGAAACGGATGAAACGAAAAAAAAGTTCAAGCGAAATGTGTTAGATAGAAAAACATACGCAAATGTAAATAACTTTTTAACCAAGTTGAAACCTAAAGCTGTTATCTACGATTTTATTTTTAGATTTGAAGAAGACACAGAATCTAATTCTGAATTTAAAAAATCAATTGATGGTTTAAAAAGAGTTTTTTTACCGCTTGGCTTAAATATGCATGATCAAAGGCAATACACTCCCCAAGAGGAAAAGTGGAACTCCAGACAGTTATTACCTTTCATGGGTACGCCAGTTCAAAAAGGGAAATTAGCTCCAATTTTTGCATATCCTACATTAATGTCCTTTCAGGATTTTATTAAAGACGATGTGATTGCAGGACATATCAATGTCCAAAGCGATCCAGATGGCGTGTTTCGTCACTACCCAATATTATTAAAACTTGAATTGGGATATCTTCCTGCGCTTTCGTTCTCGGCTTTTTTAAGCGATGTTAATGTTCCAATTAAAGATATTATTGTGGAATGGGGTAAAGAAATTATTATTCCAGCTAAGGCGACAAGTAAATTAGAAAAAGACCTGGTGATTCCTATTAATGAACAAGGGCAGGTTTATATACCTTTTTCGCGCTTTTGGGAAGATAATGAGAATAATTTTAAAATAATGTCTCTTGAAAGTTTTATTGAGTATGCGGAAGATCCTGCTTATAAGGATAAATTGCACGAACAGTTTGAGGATGCTTTTATTTTTATAAGCGATGTTTCGCAGGACGGAGAAGATCTAAGAAGAACTTCATTGGAGGATAGAGTTCCTTTAGTGCTACTTCATGAAGCTTTTTTAAATGGACTATTAACTAATTCGTTCTATAGCAATTGGTCCTTTGTCGAAACCTTGATTTTGCTATTTTTTATAGGCGTCATTTTTGCTTACCTTGCTAATTCTAAATCGATTGAAAAATTATATATATGTGGATTTCTATTGGCTATCGGATTAGTTGCATTAACATGGTATCAATTTGTCGACTTTAGGTTGTTTCCACTTGTATCAACCTTTGGAAGCGTTTTGTTCATGTTTTCAGGGATTGTGTTTGGAATTTTTCAGAAAAAGCATTGAGCCTATTGAAGCTTCAATATCAATAGATTTGTTTGAATTTTGAAATTAAATCGTTAATTAGTTTATAAAAAATAATTTCTCTAAAAATAGTCTCTCCGCCATCTATTTATTCTTTCACCCCAAGCCAATGCTGTATCTGAGACGTGATTTTTTTTCCAATTACCCGCCGCAAATTTATTAGATTCTGCCAAGGTGGGGTAGATATGAATTGTGCCCAATATTTTGTTCATCCCAAACCCATGCTTCATTGCGGCGACATATTCTGAAATTATATCTCCCGCGTGAAGACCTGCAATGGTTACGCCAATAATTTTATCTTTTCCAGGTACTGTCAACACTTTAACAATTCCATGGGCCGATTCATCGGCAATAGCGCGATCCAAATCGTCAATCCCATATGTTGTGACTTCATAAGGTATTCCTTGCTCTTTGGCTTCCAGTTCATTCAAGCCAGTTCGAGCTACCTCAGGATCGGTAAAAGTCGACCAGGGAACAACGCTATAATCGACTTTAAAGCCATAGAAAGGACTTATCAGAGAATTGACAGCGCAATACCATGCTTGGTGCGCCGCCGTATGGGTAAATTGGTAAGGACCCGCAACATCGCCGCAAGCATAAATGTTAGAAATATTAGTTTTCATGTAAGGGTTAACTTTGATCGTTTTGCTTGGAGTTAGTTCAATTCCTAATTCTTCTAGTCCAAATCCAGTTGTATTCGCTTTTCTCCCTAATGCAATTAATAGAGTATCGAATTCTATTTCAACAGAGGATCCGTTATGATCGCACTCCAAAAAATCTTTTCCTTCTCGTTTAAAAAACTTTTTAGGAGTGTGTCCTAGTAATACATTGATTCCGTCATTTTGGAAACTCTCCAAAACCATTTGCGATACTTCAGGATCTTCTTTAGGAAGTAGTCGTTTGTTGCGTTGTACTTGAGTTACGGAACTTCCCAGGCGTGCAAAAGCTTGAGTCAGTTCTGAGCCAATAGGTCCACCGCCCAATACAAGTAATTTTTTAGGTTGTTCGCGAATATTCCAAATGGTGTCGGAGGTCAAGTAGGCAACATCTTCAATACCTTCGACAGGAGGAATGGCAGGACGAGCCCCCGTTGCGATTATAATATTCCGTGTCGTCAGAACTTTATCATTCACAGATACTTCATAGGGAGAAATGATCTTAGCTTCTCCGGTATGGCACTCCACACCCAAAGAAGAATATCGCTCTACAGAATCATGGGGTTCGATTGTTTTGATTACGCGTTGAACTCTCTCCATTACATCCGCAAAGTCAAAGTCAACTTGAGCGTTTTTGAACCCCAGCTTCTGGCATTTTTTAACGTCTGCCATGAACTTAGCAGATCGGATGAGAGCTTTGCTTGGGACGCAACCTGTATTTAAGCAATCGCCGCCCATTTTGTGTTTTTCTATTAAAGCTACTTTTCCTTTTGTCGCCGCTCCTATATAGCTAGTGACTAACCCAGCGGAACCGGCTCCTATGACTACCATGTTGTATTCAAAGATTTTTGGTTTTTTAAATTTACCCATCGGTCTTCTCCATTTAATCCGGCTTCAAATTATACGTTATCTAGAATTATCAGTTATATAAAAGCGAAATACCCTTAGCATGGGCGATGATTTGTTTTTTAGTTAATTGTAAAACCCTATTTATGTCCGGCTTTACCACCTTTAGTCACAGTTTATCCTAATCCCTTACATTTTTTGATTAGTTAAAGATTATTGAGGGAAGGAAACTGAAATAATGCGCTAATAGGATTTAGAAGAAGACTTTTACATTGTAAAGATAACCGGCTTGAGTGAAATTTTGGGCTTTAAGTAGAAGGCTTTTGGGGAGGGTAGATATTTTTATTTAAGTCAGATCACCTTCTTTCCAAAACGGCAAACCATTCTTTACCTTGCCGTCTTTCGACTGATCGATTTGTCTTTTCTAATTGTTTGATTTGAAAGGGACCTGAAAAGTGTCGAAGAATATGATTCCTTGTTGTGTTATATGGAGGACCATCTTCTTCACCTGTTTCATAAAACACGCCAGCTAAAAGACCTCCTGGTTTTAAAATCCTAGATACTAGATCTACATAGCGACTGCGATAAGTGGGGTGAATCGCGCAGAAAAAGGTTTGTTCTAGCATTAAATTGTATCGATTTTTATGTTCCAATCCTAAATTGAAAAAGTTGATACAAATTACTTCTGCTCCAACCCTGTTACGAGCTAGATTATGTGCAAGTTTTTGAGTAGCTCCTTTAGTGTAATCAATGGCAGTTACGGAAAATCCTTTTTTGGCAAGGTATACAACTTCATGTCCTTGCCCACAACCTGGAACGATGACGCGATTTTTGGGAATGTGATTATTTTCTAAAAAATGAAGCAGGGGAGGGGAAACTTCTCCCAGGTCCCATCTTAAGTCCTCTTCGTCATAATGCTTTTGCCAATCTTCTTTTGAATACCCTGAATTGTCGTTCATATTGATCCGAAAGTTTTTAAAATATTTTTGCTAAAAATACGATCGCAACCGCTATTGGGGAGACGTAACGAATCAAAAATTCCCAAGTTTTGGCAAAACGGAAAACGCCTCCATGCCGTTCGATTTCCTTTATAGCTTCTAAAGGACTCCATACCCAACCGATGAATATTGCCGTTAACATACCGCCTATTGGTAATAAGTAATTCGAGGCGATATTGTCTACATGATCGAAAAATGTCATTCCAAACCATGTAACATCGCTCATTGGTCCAAAGGATAAACCTGAAGGAATGCCGAATGCGAAAATAATTGAACTTGAAAAGAGAACGGCTTTTTTACGCGACCAGCCTTTTTCATCGACAAAGTAGGCGACCACAACTTCTAATAATGAAATACCGGAAGTGATGGCAGCGATGGTTAATAGGATAAAAAATAAAATGGCGACAAATCCACCCATAGGGATTTGTGTGAAAACGGCAGGTAAGACGCTGAATACTAAACTCGGACCTTCAGCCGGCTCAAGCCCCATAGCAAAAACGGCAGGAAAAATAACCATACCGACTAAAAGGGCTATCATGGTATCGAAAATAACCACAAAAATGGCGCTAGTCGCTAAATCTTCATTAGGCGAAAGATAACTTCCATAAGTAATCATACAGCCCATTCCCAAACTGAGAGAAAAGAAGGCTTGTCCTAAAGCTATTAAAACGACTTCTGGGGTGATCTTACTAAAATCTGGAGCGAGGTAAAACTTTACTCCTTCAAAGGCGCCTGGAAGGGTTAAAGACCGAATCATTAGCAATACCAGCATAACTAAGAGTGCAGGCATTAAAATATTACAAGCCCTTTCTATGCCTTTATCGACTCCTTTAATAACGATGCCAATACAAATGGCCATAAATACAAGATGATAGACAATGATTTCTGATGAATTGGAAATAAACGATCCAAAGAATTCACCGGCTTTTTCAGGAGTTTGAAAGTGGGCAATATTAGAACCCAAAGATTTGACGATATAAGCGATTGTCCAACCGCCAACGACGCCATAAAAAGACAGTATTAAAAAACCGGCTAGAACTCCCATGAAGCCAACGATAACCCAAGGAGAATTGGGTTTTAAAGAGCTTAGAGCTCCTACAGGGTTGCGGAAAGTGTTTCTTCCAATGGTGAATTCCGCCAACATGATGGGAAGACCAATAAGTATGGAGCAGATTAAATAAACCAATACAAAAGCTCCACCGCCATTTTGCCCGGTTATATAAGGAAATTTCCAAACATTTCCTAGCCCAATTGCCGAACCTGAAGCGGCGAGGATGAATCCCATCCTGCTTCCCCAACTTCCTCTATTTCCATTTCCATTAATTTTCATAAACGTTCGAAAGTATACGCATAAATGTCGTTACGATCAATTGGAAGAATCCTTCAAATTGGAATTTGAAAAGTAGGAATTGTGAGGTGAGGTTTGTTTCGATTTACATTTGTCACAAAATTTTTACATTGAAAATGTTTGTAAATTTAAAAAATAAGTCTATAATTAATTTTAGATTAATTAAGTTGCCCCTTAATGAAGTAGAAAGATTAGCGTCGTTTGGCTATGTAGGTAAAACCCGAAACTCTAGCGCCTTGTCCTCCTTAAAGCGAGCTTCCTACAATCGGGTTTAAAAAGAAAAACCGGGAACTCCAACAGGGAGTTTCCGGTTTTTTTGCGTTTTAAACGCTTTTTCATATTTCTTTCAGCGAAACATCAAACCAACATCATTCCTTGAGAGCTTGTGCGACTCCCTCTAAAGTTGTTTTGGCGTTACCAAACAACATACGAGTGTTGTCTTCAAAGAATAATGGGTTTTGCACGCCCGCGTATCCCGTTGCCATACCTCGCTTAAGAACAACGGTTGTTTTACCCTTCCAGCATTCAAGAACTGGCATTCCTGCGATCGGGCTATTAGGATCTGTCAGGGCTGATGGATTCACGATATCGTTTGCTCCAATAACTACTGAAACGTCTATATTAGGAAAATCATCATTGATTTCTTCCATTTCAAAAACGATATCGTAAGGAACTTTCGCTTCTGCTAATAAGACATTCATGTGCCCAGGCATTCGGCCAGCAACAGGATGAATGCCAAATCGCACATTCACTTTTTTCGTTTTCAGTATTTTTGTAATCTCACAAACGACATGCTGGGCCTGAGCAACGGCCATTCCATAACCTGGAATAATCATTACCTCTTTAGCCTCGGCCAACAAGTCTGCAACTTCAGGCGCTTCCAAAGCTACCACTTCACCTTGGTCGGCAGCGCCGGCATCGGCGGAAGAGCCACCTGTTGTTGTTCCAAAACCACCGGCGATAACTGATAGAAACTTTCTATTCATAGCGCGACACATGATGTAACTCAAAATAGCGCCGCTACTTCCGACTAAAGCTCCTGTTACAATTAGAAGATCATTACTTAGCATGAACCCAGTTGCCGAAGCTGCCCAACCTGAGTAACTATTGAGCATGGAAACAACTACTGGCATATCGGCTCCACCAATTGCCATAACCATGTGAATTCCAAAAAGCAATGCAATTCCAGTCATGATCAATAATGGGCCTGTTCCTCCTCCAGTCGCGGACTGATTGACAAACATAACGCACAAAATTATTGAAATAATCAGTAAGCCAAGGTTAAGCCAGTGACGTGCAGGCAATAGCATAGGGTTACCGCTTATCTTGCCGCTGAGTTTTCCAAAGGCGATGATAGATCCAGAAAATGTTACAGCGCCGATTAGAATCCCTACATAAGTTTCAATTTCATGGATTGTTAACTCAACGCCTGTGAGTGTAGCGGGGGCCAAAAAATTAGCATACCCAACTAAAACTGCCGCTAAGCCTACAAGGCTATGTAGAATTGCCACTAACTCTGGCATCTCTGTCATCTGAACGCGTTTTGCCAGAACCAGTCCAACAGAACCGCCAATTAACAAAGCTATTATAAGAATAAAAAAGTTATCGGTAACTTGAGCAAAAGCCGCTAAAAGGGCTATTGACATACCAACGATGCCAAATAGATTACCTCGACGTGATGTTTCCTGGTTACTTAAACCACCTAAAGCTAAAATAAATAAAATCGTTGCCCCAACATAAGAGGCGGTTACAATTCCTCCTGCCATTTTCTCGCCTCCTATTTTCTAAACATTTCGAGCATACGACGCGTTACCGCAAATCCGCCCACTATATTAACTGCTGTAATCATTACGGCAAAACCCGCTATCGCAACGATCATGGAACTTCCAGAACTTATCTGCAAAATGGCTCCTATAACAATAATGCTGCTGATAGCATTAGTTACGCTCATCAAAGGCGTATGCAGAGCAGCCGTTACATTCCATATCACCATATACCCAACAAAACAGGCTAATACAAATACCGTGAAATGAGCCATAAAAGATGCTGGCGCAACGGCTCCTAAACCTAACAATGCAAGTCCACCTAATACAAACCCAGCTAGAGGCCCTAATCCAGATGGCGCTTCTTCAACTTTTTCTACTTTAGTTTCTGTTGCCTTTTCCGCTGGTTTTGGAGGAGGCGCAGCCGATAACTTGGGAGCGGGAGGAGGCCATGTTATCTCGCCATCTTTAACGACCGTTGCTCCTCGGACTACCTCGTCATCGAAATCAACTACAATATTGCCGTCCTTCGCCTTACACATATCTGTCATAAGGTGACGCAAATTAGTTCCATACAACTGGCTGGACTGAGCGGCAAGTCGACTTGGTAAATCTGTGTAGCCGATGATTGAAACGCCGTGCACCTTTTTTACTACGCCCGCTTCTGTTAACTTACAGTTACCGCCTTGCTCAGCGGCCAGATCGACGATAACACTACCGTCTTTCATAGAAGCAACCATTTCTTCCTTTATCAATTCTGGCGCAGGCTTTCCTGGAATCAGAGCTGTAGTAATAATGATGTCTACTTCCTTTGCCTGCTCTGCAAATAAAGCCATTTCTGCTTCTATAAACTCTTTACTCATGACCTTCGCATAACCACCCGTTCCAGATCCTTCTTCTTCAAAGTCCAGCTCTAGGAACTCGGCGTCCATACTTTCCACTTGCTCTTTAACTTCCGGTCGGGTGTCAAAAGCTCGAACAATTGCTCCCATACTCTTGGCGGCGCCAATTGCGGCAAGCCCGGCCACGCCAGCGCCAATAACCATAACCTTAGCTGGCGGTACTTTACCTGCCGCGGTAATTTGGCCTGTAAAGAATCTGCCAAAGTGCTGCGCCGCTTCAACTACAGCTCGATATCCGGCAATGTTAGCCATCGAGCTTAGCGCATCCATTTTCTGAGCGCGGGAAATACGAGGCACGCTGTCCATGGCAAGAGCCGTCACTTTTTTCTCAGCTAATTTCTTAAGTACGTCTTCGTTTTGGGCCGGCCAAAGAAAGGTAATTAATACTTGTTTTTCGTGTAGTAAATCTATTTCTTCAACTTTGAGTTCTGAGTTAAACTCTAGAGGTCTTACCTTAAAAATAATGTCGCTGCCTTCCCAGACAGCCTTAGCGCCTTCCGCAATTGTTGCGCCAGCTTCAGCATAAGCTGAGTCGGAAAAATTTGATCCTAGCCCGGCGCCGGACTCAACCACTACCTCAAAACCTAATTTGATCAGTTGCTTAGTAACATCGGGTGTTGTTGCTACCCTTTTTTCACCTTCGTGAATTTCTTTAGGAATGCCAATCTTCATCGTTATTGCCTTTTAGCGAATCATTAATTGCCCTAAATAATTTTGGTACATTATTAGGCCATATATAGTATTCAGTCATTATGGAAGGTGAAACAATACCATAAATAATCGAATTTTTGCAATTTAAAGCGGCAGATTTTTTTATTTTATTATTCAATATAAATGCATTTAAAAAATGAATGGAAGAACTGTATCAAGTTGTGGGTAAAACGACTGAAAATAAAAACAGAAGTTGATTTAATTCAGTCATGGGTTGCCGATTTAGGAATGAAGGAAACCCATAGTAAATTTCCCAAAGGAAAAGTGGATCTTTTTATTAAAGCTAACGACGTAGTAAATCAAGAGGTAGAAGTAGACAAATCCAATACATTTTTTTGCCGTTTTTCGCAAAGTGAGTCGTTTTTTATGGAATGAGGTGTAAAAATTAAGAGAACCTCTAAAAATTGAATTTGGCCACGAGCTGCCTTTGCAAACAAAAGGCAAGCGAGTTGCCTCAAGCTAAAATCTCGAATTATTAGAGACTCCCTTAATTCATTGTAGATTTGTTTTCGGAAATGTTTAAAATATCCTAATTTTTTATCTCTCCATAAGAAAAATGAACTCAAATCATAACGAGCGCAGAAACAGAGAAAAGCGGCAAACGGATCGAAGACAAGATATAAACTTGGAATTGATGGAAGACCGCCAAATGAGGCGCGAATTTCGGCGTAAAGTTGAGCGTAGAAACCAAGCAAAAAACGCGGATGAAGAAAGTTCAACTCATAACGTAAGAGTATTTAGGTCTGCTATTGATGTTTTTCATAAATTAAAACATGAAGTTAGTAAGCTAGAAGATAACATCCATGTTTATGATTTTTTTAATTTTGTTATAACGGCCCATATTCTTCAAGAATGGCTTTTGAAAGATTCAACTTTGCCGGATATTATGCGTTTGAAGGCAAAAGAAATAGAAAAGAATCAGTTTTGGCAAGTGTGTAAAGAGTTATCGAATGGGAACAAACATTTTTATTTAGATCACGAAACTAAAACCATAACGGCGATTTCTCACGTTAGGCTGAATCCTAAAAGTTTTGATTGGGGGCTTTCTTTGCAAGGTGGAGAATATGAAGCGTTTGTTATTGGTCTCCGAGACGGACATTTTATTGGACCTCGTCAATTAGAAGATGAAATTCTTAAAATGTATGAAGATGTATTTAAGGCCATCGTTTAGAGGTGGGTTCTATAATTAGGATTTATTTAGCCAATAGAACCATTTAATTTTTTTTAACCTTTCGCGAATTGGGGAATACGATGCCGGTCTTGGAGCAATAGAATTAAATGGGGACCTGGAAGAGTTGGCCTAAACAATAGCTAAAATTGAAAATAATAAATACTCAACAATTAGACGCTTTTTTCCCAAAATATAAAATTTCAGAACCTTCTTTACTTTCAATTCATCCTCCTACAGAGGATAGAATCCGGCGTTTACTCGAAATTAGCGACCATCAATTGAAAATTAAGGTTTACTAAAAGTTTTTATAAAGTTTAAACCTGATAAAGCGATTTGATTATTTGGTTCAAGCTCCAATGCTTTTGAAAACACTTTTGCGGCCTTCTCCAGTTGGTTTAGTTTGGCGTAGGCCAAACCCATAAGGGTTAAAACTTTAGGTTGTTTGGGGGTTAATTCGATTGACTTTTTGTATTCGACTAGGGACTTTTGATAAAGTTGGCCGTCAAAGTACAAGTTCCCTAAGCTCCTGTGGTATTGAGAGAAGTCTGGGTTTTCGGAAATAGCTAGTTTCCAATAGCTTTCAGCCTCGCCAAAATTTTTTTTCCTATGAGCGATCATGGCGAGGTGATTATAGACTTCCGGTAAAACAGAATGTTTATGCTGAGACGCTTTTTTTAGATATTTTAAAGAGTTGTCGTATTGCTTAAGTTCGAAATAACTTTTTCCAATTAAAAAGAGAGCTTTAGGATTAGGTTCAAACGAGAAGTTTAGAGATTTTTGAAAAGATTTAATCGCTTCTATTTTATTATCTTCTTTTATTTGAAGGTTGCCCATTTCTAACCAGCCAAGTTTATCTTCAGAATAGAATTTTAAATAATCGTTTAAAGTTTTAATTGCCAATTTAATTCGATTTTGGTTTTTGTAAATCATTGCTTTGTTAAAAAACCACAAAGGAATGGTATCTAAATCTTCCGCTAAACTTTTATTCGCCGAGTTGATTTGATCCGCTAGTTCAGAGTCGTCGAGATCGAGCTTATGGCTTTCTTGATTGAAATTGGTAATCAGGTTTTTTGTAATGAGGTGGTTAAAAACAAAACTCGCCGCTAAACGATGACCGCTTGGAGTCCAATGAAGGTCTTTAGGGAATAGTAGGATGTGGGCATGTTTGCGTTGAAAACTTTGCATTCCTTCAACTAATTTGATCGAGTTGTTTTTATCGAATGGATTGAAACTCTCTCTTTTTTTTACAATTTTGAATACTTCTTGGTAAGTGGGTGAATTCAAAAATAATATTTGAGAATTTTGTTTTAAAATTAAGCTGACTAGGGCGTCCATCATAAAGTGATACTGAATTTGTTTTTGAGTTTCTTCTGATGTAGGTCCTTTAAACTCTTCATTATGAATCTTCCAACTGATTTCTGAAACGTTTCTGTTTTTAAGACTTGTAATAAGTTTATAGATAGCCGTTTTTTTTATGGCAGCGTTTTTATCTTCGATTCCAAGTTGTAATAAACGGTAATAAATGAGTGTGAAGATATGGAAATCGTTTAAAAAGCTTTCATAAAACGGCAAGCTAGTTATGCTTTGTGAAACTAATTGATAAATTGAAGTTTCTTGTTGTCGTGTGAAGACATTGTCAAAAACAATTTGAGCGGTATTTTGTGATGTTTGTTTATAGTTTAGATTTTTGAAATCAACCCGACCTTGAGGAAGTAATACTGAGTCGTCAACAGTTTGGTTTATAATTACCAAGTCTGATGAGTATTTGTATCCTTCGTTTTTCATATAAAGATAGTATTCCACCGGTCCCCATCCAGGGGCGGATGCGTTTATAACTTCAAACTTTCGATTTGAAATTCGTTGGTTTAAGTTTTGTTCAAGAATAGAAGTAAATAAGTCCTCGTTGTTTACTCCCACTCCAAAAGTTATAGAGTCTCCGAGAACTAATATCCTAAATGTATTAGATGGTTTTTGGTATGAGACTGCTGGGTTAGACCGTAAACCCTTTTTGTTGATTTTTATGTTGTAAAAATATTTGTCATAAAAATCGTTGGTAATTGTGCAATTTGGTTTTAAAGCGTTGGGGATATCAAAGTTTGAGCCAATACAGCGGTAATTAGATTTTTGAGGAGTAAATATTCTAACCGAAATTTCGGAGACGATTAAAACAAGCGCTAAGGAAATTATAAAATTTAAGAGAAGTCTGGCAATTTTCGAATGCATGTGTCCAGAATAGTTTATTGGAATCGTCAAAACCTAAAAAATAAAAAATTTTGAGTTTATCTATCAGAAGGCTGGAATTTTATAAAAACAATTTGTTGAAATTCTATGGTTTTCTGATTGTTATGTAAACTCAAAACATAGAAAGGTTTCTAAAAACTAAATTACCTTTTAAATTAATAGTTAGGCGAGATAATGTGGGCAAAAGACTAGGCGATTGAGAAGAAAAGTCCAGTAGAAGATAGTTCTCGTGTCGATTTTTATAGGTTTTGGGAGAATGGAAGCTTGAGAAAAATACCCTCGTTTTTGTTTTATGGGCTGATAATAGTCTGGGGAATGAACTTATATGGAGTTGGTAGTGTATTCTCTTTAAATAAGCAAGTTTTAGACTGTTTTTTAATAGCAGGTTGCTTAATTTATTTTGGAGCTAAACTATGGATTTGGTTTTTAGATAAATAAGAATAGGAATCGCTTGGTTAAGTCTTTTCATGAATAAATATTTTATTATCCTAAAAAGGTTCTCACTATATCGTCAATTTGACCGACTATTTTTATGTGAATAAAGGCGAATAATCCCTCGGAGATATCTATATCGGAAAATAACTTTTCTTCTGTACTAGGATAGGTAACCTCGTTAGCCGTTCCAAGCTCCAGGTCGTAAGTAAGCCTGTCGGCGATATGAACGATTCCAGTTTCTTTAATATATTTTTTCGCCGATAAAGGATCGTTATGAAAAGATACAGGTTCTACCAGCGATTCAGGAAGTCCCCAAGACGCTAGTAACGCCCCTCCAATTTCCGCGTGATTGAAACCTAAGACTTCATTTTCAATTTGAAATAAAGATTTTTTAGAAGATTTGGCCCTGTTGATAATTTGTCGAGTTGGTTCAGGAAACCTCTGGCAAATCGTTAGGGCGCCTAAATCATGAAATAACCCTGCCATATAAAGCTGATCTGGGTTTGGAGAATCGTTAAATCGACCAATTTCTCTTGCTAGCAATCCACAGGTTATGCTGTGTCTCCAAAAAGACTCCATATTCATAAGAGCTTTTGGCACTCCCTTAAACTTGTCTGTTACTGCAGTAGATAATATGAGATCGTTTAGTTGATCTACCCCAATAACGCCCATAGCATGAGGTATATTATCTATTTTTTGAGAAAGGCCAAAATAAGGGCTGTTGACAATTCTTAGCAAGCGAGCGGACAAACCTGGGTCGACTCCAATAATTTCACCAAGTTCGTCAAAAGTACTATTAGGATCCTGAGAAGCTTCTTTAAGTTTATGAAAAACAGCTGGCAGGGATTTGATTTCTTCGTCTAGGAAGTTTTCGATTTGTAGTTTCATAGGAATTTGCCAGCTATCCATTGGTATGTGTATCAGAAAGGTTGTAAATTTGGCAGAAATTGCTTCATAAGAGAGGCAATTACAATCCTTTAAATGTAGTTATGAAACTGTAATTGTACAACGTAAGAGCTAAAATGTAAAACGCGATATTGAAGGAGTTTTTTGAAAAAAATTAGCGCAATTCAGGTTAATGACCTTGCATTTAGAATTTTATAAAGTTTAGTAGAGATCATTAATTAGCATATAATTTTAATGAATTCATAGGTATTTCATGCAAGAGGTGTTGGCTAAGTTAAAAATCACATTCGTCTTCCTCTAATATTTCTTCTGCAATCCCTCTTTTTATGATTTCGTCTGCAATTTCTCCAAATTCAGAATCATAATCCTCGACATTATGGGAGTCAAAATCCCCAAAATACATATTTTTGCTTTGAGTCCATTCTAGAATAGAAGCGCTAAATCTTAATACCTTTTGCACAGCTTCAAGTTTATCCATAATACTTCCTTTGAAATATTTAAAAAATAAAAGTTACAAAAAACGATTTTAATCGAATTAAATTGCGATAATAATTTATTACTTCGATTAAAACTTTTAGTTTCAGGAGAAATACGATTCAAGAAATCCCAATAGAAAATTTGATTATCATTTTTATACCTGTTGTTGGCGTTCTAATTATAGTTCATAAATGGACCTCTGAGGGACGAGAATCGCTCTACGGTATAACTCGAATGTTAGTGCAATTATTGATTATTGGTTTTTTTTTAGACTATCTTTTTGAGTCTGACAAAGTTTGGATTGTTCTAGCGGTATTAGCCGTTATGATTTTTTCGGCTAGTTGGATTGCTCTCAGAACGATTAAAACTTCTCGATCGTCTTTTTACAAAAAAGCCCTTTGCTCGATTGCGCTTGGCGGTGGAATTAATTTATTGATAGTCACGCAAGGGGTTCTTTATTTGGATCCTTGGTATGCGCCTCGTTTTTTAATACCTCTAGCTGGAATGATTTTCGCAAGCGCAATGAACAGTGTCAGTATTGCCGCAGAAAGAATACAGACCGAGATAAAGAGAAACGTTTCATATACAGAGGCGCGTGGAATTGCTCTTAAATCTTCCCTTATTCCGATTGTAAACTCATTATTTGCGGTGGGTTTGGTTACGCTACCGGGAATGATGACAGGGCAAATTTTGTCTGGCGTTTCCCCGCTTATCGCCGCTAGATATCAAATAATGGTTATGTGTATGTTATTTGCTTCGGCTGGAATTTCCTCGGCTTGTTTTATGATTTTAATAAAATCTGATTTAGAAGGCGATGTTTGATGTACATCTCAGACAATTTTAAAAACGAAGATTTAAAAGGGGTACATAAGCCTACGAATAGTTAGAGTTTTGCTATTTTAATAACTCTATTAGAAAAAACTTCTCATAGACTCAAAAATGTTATCTTTTGTTTTAAAGGAATCTCTAAAAACAGGTTAAAAAGTTTAAAAAAAGGTTATATTATA
>JAYOZP010000020.1:0-3687 GCA_038154245.1 Nitrospinales bacterium
GAAGTGGTAATTCTCGGGCAGTCTGAACATGACAACTTTCAACGTGTAGATGAAAATTTTGTCATTCAAAGATGTGTAAAGTGTGTCAATTGTTACAAAAAAATTATGTTTTTCCCAATTCCAGAGGCGTTTATTTTTTCCCTATGCCCTGTATCTAATAGTGTTAGTCTCTCCTTTTAAATAGATTTACACCCGTTTTTCAATTTTTTTCAAAAATACCTAAAATAGGGTTATACAAAAAATAGTTCGGCGATGTGTGTCTGGAAAACTTTTTTCAAGTTCTTGACCCGTTTTTGTAAATTTTTGTCGGCTAAAATATTGATTCTTTTTTAATTAATTTTTTCCTATTATGCCTTGTCCGATTTATACACGAAATTTATAAGCTTTATTAGGTTAATTGGACATGAATGTCTAGAACTCTAACTTAAAATATTCGATGAAATTTTTTAGTTTTCATTCATTTAGATTTCTGGCTTTTATTCTAATCTTCCATTTGGTTGATTTGGGAATATGCAGAGCTTCTATGACCGAACCCACTGATAAAGAGATGGAGGTCTTTGATGTGGACATCTATCAACTTATGCAAATGGAAGTAACCGTTACGAGCCCTGCCAAAAAACCACAAAAACTTCATCAAACAGCTTCGGCAATTTACGTTCTAACTCAGGAAGATATCCAACGTTCTGGCGCCGTGAATATTATGGAAGCGTTGCGTTTGGTTCCGGGCGTTTTGGTATCGAAGATTAATCAAAATAGATACGCGGTTTCGATTCGTGGTTTTAACCGACGATTTGGCTCGGATAAACTTCTCGTTTTGATGGATGGCAGAACAGTTTACGCTCCGTCTATTGCGGGAGTTTTTTGGGTAGGGCAGGACACGGTTTTAGAAGATATCGATCGTATTGAAGTGATTCGAGGCCCTGGAGCCGCCTTGTGGGGATCGAATGCCGTTGCGGGCGTTATTAATATAATTACAAAAAATTCGGGTGAAACTCAGGGAGTTTTGGCGGCAGGTGGATATGGCACTGAAGAAGAAGGTTTTGCCACTCTACGTTATGGTGGAAAGATCAAAGCTAATCTTGATTATCGTATATACGGTAAAGTGCGTAAAAGGGACGATGGCATTGCCGCCGATGGGTCGAAATCGTTTGACGATAAAGAAATGCATCAGCTTGGTTTCCGAACCGATTGGCAAAAAACAGTAGACGATAAAATTACGTTGCAGGGAAATTATAACGAAACGGATTTTGAAGCGGATTTGCCAAGTAGTTTTGTTTCCGTAGAGGTTGGTTCAACGCCTTTAAAGTCCTTTGTAGAATATTCGTCGGCTAATATTTTATCGCGTTGGACTCGAGATTTAAAAAATGACTCTTTTTTAAAATTTCAGGTTTATTACGATCATTTTAATAGAAAATCTAAAACGCCTTTTGATAATACTACCGATCAATTTGACTTAGAACTCCAGCATGATTTTAAGGTCGGAAATAGACACGGTCTGAGTTGGGGAATTAATTATCGGTTTGCATATTTCGACTTTACGGATACCAGTATCTTTCAATTGGATACGCAAAGCACAAATTTATTTGGGTTTTTTGTTCATGATGAAATAGCGATTGTTCCAAATAAGTGGAGTTTAATTTTAGGAACAAAGTTTGAGCATAATGATTTCACCGGGTTTGAAGTGCAGCCTAACGCCCGTCTTCTTTGGACACCGGATAACAACCAAACGGTTTGGGCGTCATTTTCTCGCTCCGTTCGAATACCTAGTATTACCGAAGACAGGAGAGTGATCAATAGAGTGGTTATTCCAAGCGCGGATGGTGGATTGCCTTTACTGTTGAGAGATATTGATGTGGGAGGAGTGACCGACCCAGAAGAGTTATTGGCTTATGAATTGGGATATCGATATAAGTTTAATTCGAAGTTTTACTTTGATATGACGGCTTATTTTTTTGATTACAACGAAGTTATTGATTTTAGAATCGATTCCGCATTTTTTGCGTCTTCTCCAATTCCCCACATTATTAGTCCAGCCACTCATGATAATGTTTTAGAGGGAGAAATTTACGGTTTTGAACTTGCCGCTCAATGGGCGCCTCGTAAAAATTTTCGTTTTTCAGTAGGTTATACTTTTTCCCAAATCGATTTACGCCCCATATTGCCTAATACATTTATTCCTGCCACAGTAAATGGAGAAGGCGATATAGAGTCTGAGGGCGAGCCCGACCATATATTTAATGCCCGTTCTTATTTAAACCTTCCTCACAACTTACAGCTGGATACGCTGTTTTTCCTAGTTAGTAAAAACACCACAATTCGCCCAGTACCTTCCTATACTCGATTTGATCTACGGCTGGGTTGGAAGCCCAATGCTAATACCGAGATTTCTTTAGTTGGTCAAAACCTTTTTGATCCCAGTCATCCTGAATCTAGAGAGTTGATTGAAAGAAGTTCTGAAACTCAAAGAAGCTATTACGCTAAAGGAACTTTGAGGTTTTAAGGAAAGATTTTGAGACGATTTTTATTAAGTTGAGTAATTTTTTTTTACGGCTCATTATAAATGCAACTCTTTAACAATTAATGGGCTACGTGGACTTCAAGAGCTTTTTTATAAGGCAACTTGCAAAATTTAATCTATAATATTAAGAATTAAGATTGAATATCTTTGCTTTTTGGCATACCATATGACTGTTATGAATGTTTTCGAATTCAAAAAAGCGTACAGTTCTAAAAAAATGGCAAGTTTGACAACTGCGGTTTTTGCGTTTCTATTGGTTTTCAATGTTACTCTCGCCACATCATCGCCTTTGATGAAGAAGCCGGAACGTGAAATGACTCTTAAAGCCAGTTTTTTGCTTAATCTAACTAAGTTTATTTATTGGCCAAAAGAGAGACTGTTACTCAACAAACGCGAAAGTCTAGTTCTTTGTTTTCCTGGTGAAGATTCTTTTAATGGCATTTTAGAAACGGCTCGAAAAGAATCTTTGTTGAAGATGAACTTGGAAATTAAAAAGTTTGTTCCCGATAACCAAATGAAGGATTGCAATATTTTATTTTTGACCGTCAAAGAAGATAGACGTTTGAATGAAATACTGGAAAAGGTTAAAGGGCATCCCGTAGTTACCGTAGCCGATACGGATGGATTTGCCTACAGAGGAGCCATGGTAAACTTTGTTATCGTCGATAACAAAATTAGATTTAAAGTAAATAGACAGGTTATGGAATCTAATCCTATCAAGCTTAGCTCGGAATTATTGGACCTTTCTATAATGGTTGACCAACCGTTAAAACCCTTCATGGATTAGATTAATTACTTCCTTCCTTTGTTCTTTTCCTTTTTTAAGAAAAACCATGTAAAAATAAACACTTTTCTTGGTTAGTTTTAATTTAAGTATTTTTTGCCTTTTTTTACTTAGAGGAAAATTCTTACTCCAATATTTTTTATGCTTCAAGCTGTGATTATAGTTTGAAAATATTTATAAAATAGCGCGTTAAAGTTTTTTATTTGGATTGTACTTTCAAAAAATAAAAAAGCGGTCAATTTACTTTTATAAATAAAATTTATTATAAAAAAATAAATTTTTATATTTTTATTTAATGTCTTAAAATTAAGATACTTATGTTTTTTGTTGGTGGAAAAAGTTTGCTCGTGTAAAAAAGAGATTTCTAGTTTCTGTAAAAGTATGT
>JAYOZP010000020.1:3697-8156 GCA_038154245.1 Nitrospinales bacterium
AGTATGTTATGTTAAATATAAAGGTAAATTATTTTCTTAGTCTCAAATTTGCGTCTTATAAATATTCGTTAACAAAAAAAAAGTAATTTAAACGCTAATGTCGATAGATTAAGAATAAATTTCTATTAACGCTAACTTTTCTTGAGATTATTTTTTAAACAAAGAGGAGGGCCATAAAAAAAATCGTAAAGTATTGAAAAACGCAGAGAAATCTTTTTATTTAAGTGTTATAATTTCCACAGTGTGAAAAATTGTAGTTGAAAGTATATATTAAAGGTTATATTTTTTTAACATTATTTCTAACTAATAAGAGTAAGGAAATGGGAAAAAAAATAGGGGTTTCAAAATTCTTAGGGGACCGTTTCAGAGAGTGGAGAAAAGACTCTAGTCTGACCTTAAAAGATCTAGAAAAAATTATTGGTATTACGCCTGGACCGCTTTCAGAATTGGAAAATAATAAATCTTTGCCGTCTATTGACACATTGGCGAAGATATATCGATACACTGATATAAATATTTTCTGGTTAATTCTGAATGAAGGCCCAATGAGAAGAACGGCTAAATACCAAGAAAGCCATAATGCGGAAGGCGCTTTACCAAATATTCTAAGCGGCGATCTTGACGGTAACGCTAATTTTACAGAAATGATGGAAATAATGAAGCGGATTTATGAAAATGGGGATCCTGAAAAAATCGCTAAGTTAAAAGGATTTTTGATGGGAGCAGACCCTCGCTAAATATAGAACTCTAGTTTTTTGGAAGGTTAGGGTCTCCGTCGATTTTTTGAAATACTTCCAAAATTAATTTTTCAAAACATGTGTTACATGCAATCTGCCAAACCTCAGTTTTGAACTTTTCGCTGATAAATTCTTCGGCAGTTTTCCAATCTTCATGATCCCCCTGCATCTTTTTGCACCATAAGCAAACGTTTACTTTTGTAGGGGGATCTTGGTTTTCCCCATCAAAATCCTCAAAAGTCTCCGAGTGGCTATGGTTGTGATGTCCGCAATCGTTTAAGCGGCTTTGTTGCCCGAGTTCTTTTTCCTTTTCATGTTTGTATAGAGCCATTTCTAAGTTGCAAAGAAGATCTTGGTCTTTAAAAGGCTTAACTATATATCCATAAGGCTCTGTAACTTTTGCGCGGCCCAAGGTTTTAGTGTCTGAATATGCTGTCAAAAAAATTACGGGAATTTTAAAACGATCTCTAATCAATTGAGCGGTTGTTATACCATCTAGATTTCCGGATAATCTGATATCCATTAAAACGGCGTCGGCGGGTTCGTTTTCTAAATACTTGATGGCATTTTCACCAGATTCTATAGAAGTCATTACTTCGTAATCGGCGCTCTTGAGAGTTTCTTCTATTGCGAATGCAACAATACTCTCGTCCTCGACTATAAGAATTCTAGGATTAGTTTTAACCGTCATGATTTTTCCCCTTTGGAAACTGAATTTTAAATTCCGCTTTATTTTTTTGGCTTAATTCTATCGTTCCACCTAGTTGTTTTTCTACTAATCTTCTTACAAGCTTTAGTCCTAAAGTGGAACTTGAGTTTAGATCAAAATTTTCATCAAGTCCAACTCCTGTGTCAAAATACATGAGTTCGTAAAAGTTATTAGATTCTGAGCATTCTTTATTATTAAAGGTAACATGAATTTGCCCAATTTGGTCATTTGGAAACCCATATTTTAACGAATTTGTTATTAATTCTTGAATTATTAATCCAAGCGGCAATGCTAAGTCGATATCCATATAGGTATCCGAAAAATCCAACGATATCTTGATCTTATTATTTGTCTTTCCGAAGCTTGCCAGTAGATAATTGCTAAGATCCGATATATATTGTTCAAAATCAATTTCTTTAAGGTTTTTGGCTTCATAAATTTTTTCATGAAGAAGAGCCATTGATTCGATACGATTTGAACAGTCTTCTAGCACCTTAACGTTGTGTTCTTCTTTTGAATGGTATGTTTTTAGTTTTAATAGAGACGAGATTATTTGTAAGTTGTTTTTTACTCGATGATGGATTTCCTTTAAAAGAACTTCTTTTTCCTCTAAGGATTTCCTTAAATCTTGTTCGACTCGCTTTTTTTCAATGATCTCGGACTGTAAATCTTCGTTTGAGTTTGCTAGTTCCAAAGTTCTAGTTTTTACCATGGCTTCTAGAGTGTTTCTATAATGGATAAGTTCGTTTTCTCTTGCGTTGATGCGCGACATCATCTGATTGAACCCCTCATAAAGAACTCCAATTTCGTCTTTGTCGCCATAGGTTAGCGGGATGTAATTTTGGGTACTTTCGGAGATTTTTTTAGTTTCGAACGCTAGATTCAAAATAGGTTCTGAAATTAATTTTTGAAGTTGTAATGAGATCAAAAACGCTACCGGTAATGTAGCTACAATTACGAAACCGATAAGTTGAGTGTAAGTTACAATCAAGCGATTCATTTCAGTTAGTTCGACAAATAGATGAATTTCTCCAATCGCTTGATCGTCCATTTTCACTGGATGAACGAATTTTAAATATTTTGAAAAAAAGGAGTCCTTATCTTCGATTTCACCTTTGATGGGATAAATATTGGGGTCTATGTTTTCTTTTTTATAGTATACGAAGTCTTTACCTTTGATATCCTTTAAAATTGCGTAATAAACTTGAGGCTCCTCTTTAAGAGCGGCCAATATACGTTCCCCTTGATTAGAATCTTCAAATAGCATTGCCGCACGGCTGTTGGCGGCTATGGTTGCGGCCAGAACAGACAAATTTCTTTTCATGCTTTCTTTGAAAGCTTTTAAGTCATGATAAATTAAAATGCTACTTGAGAGAATTAAGGTAAGAAGAGAAATGGCCAAGAAAAGAATTACGATTCTAGTTTTAAAAGAAACATTTTTTTGAAGAGCCATATTTAGGGAGTTTTTTTAACCGGACTTTTGTAATTGCGTTAATATTTTGCCTTTGGGTCAAAGGGGCTTATCAAGAACTACAATTATTTATATTTAATCGTCGATTGCTGAAACCGCAGGCGTCTATTTCAAAAAACTAGAATTTCACACACCTTATCATCTCTAATTATTCGAAAAAAGTCATGACACATTTTTGTGATAATTAAAAATTATCGTATGGGGATACCTTGAGGGAGAGATAACAAATTATTTATGTTTTTTCCTATGGTTATGAGGAAGAGGGTGGCGAGCAATAGTTTGGCATTTCTAAATTTTGCTCAAAATTTATTTATAATTCGCGCAAAAAGCTCCTCTATTTGTATAGGTTTTAGTTTTTTCAATTGCTTGCTGGATTCCATCTAAAAACTTCGTCGACCTTTTTCAATATTTCTGGATCATAATGCCCCTTGTTTTCTAACATTGAATCTAAAGCTTTAACGCGGCGAATACCTTCGGATTCCATTTGCATCAAATCGAATAAAATTCGTAAAAGTCGGGAACCGGAAGGAAAGTTTTTTTTCTTTGATTGAGTCGTCTGGAAAACCAGAGCCGTCGTAATTTTTATTTAAATAGAGAATTATTCTGGCGACGGATCTTAAGCGAGGAATTTTTTCTATAAAATTAGCGCTTGCTTCTGGAATACAAGCGATGATTTTCTCTTCTTCCTTGGTAAGGTCCGCTTTGAATCGTTCTTTCTTTGGAAGTGTGACGCATCTAATTCTTGCCACTAAAGCAGCCACTTCAACTTCCCATTTCTTTTCCACCCCCACTCTTTGATGAAGCTTTCTAAGCATTTCTTTAATTTTTAGGGAGTGTCCGAACAGTCTGGGATCAAAAAAGGTTAAGACTTATGTCAAAACGGATATGCTTCCAGTTAGCGTTTTTTCCAATAACTCTTTTAGAGTTCTTCTAAATATGTGTAACTCCAAATGAGTTTTGACTCAAACGCTAACCTCACTTTGACGGAAAGGTTTTGTAATATAGTCTATTCCACCTGCTTCAAAGCCGTTAACAATATCGGTTTCTTCTTTTTTTGCAGTTATAAAAATTACGGGGATATCTTTAGAACCTCGATTTTTCTTTAATTGTCGGCAGGTTTCAAATCCGTTGATTCCGGGCATCATAACGTCGAGCAAAATAAGGTCTGGCGGTGAATTATTTGCAACCTGAATCGCTTTTTCGCCGGAAGTTGCAAAAAGTAGCTTATAACCTTCGGGGTCTAATGTATCGCGTAATATTGCCAAATTTTCTTTAACATCGTCGACAATTAGAATTACGCAATTGGATTTTTCAAAACAGTTTTCGGTCATTTTTTGATGGTTTTTAAGAAAAAACTGAGCTTCGACGGTTTAATTTTATTAAATTAAAAAAAAACTCTTCATCAAAATGGAAAAAAATAAAAATCCTTGATGTTTATGAAAATTCGGTATTTAGAATAGTATTTATCTAATTTTTTTTAAGTTTTTTATATATTTAACTATAAACGCGACTTATATAAAATCTTATAAGGTTAGATAATAT
>JAYOZP010000020.1:8166-24201 GCA_038154245.1 Nitrospinales bacterium
ATTAAAAAAAGCTTTTCATTTTTCGGAAAATTAGATAGACTGCTTTCGGAATTCCAAGACATTTAAATAAAGATCCAGAATCTCTAAGAATTAAAATTCGAGGGGGAGAAAATGGAATTAAATGAATGGTTTGAAACCGAAACTCAAGTACCATCATTACCAACGGTCTATTATGAGTTTAGTTCGGCGGTAAAGCAATTAGATACAAGTTTTGAAGAAATAGGGAGGATAATTGGCCAGGACCCTGGTTTAACGGCAAAACTTCTTAAAATCGTAAATAGCGCTTATTTTGGTTTTGAATCTCAAGTGGAGACGATATCCCACGCTATTAGCATTATTGGGATTGATCAATTAAACGATATGGTGCTTTCCACTGTAGTGTTAAATCAATTTAAGGATGTGCCTTCCGAAGCTTTAGAAATGGAATCTTTTTGGAAGCACAGCATTGCCTGTGGCATTGCTTCTAAGGTTTTGGCTATTGAAATGGGCGTTGAAAACCCCGAACGAGTTTTTGTAGCGGGTTTGATGCACGATATTGGAAGATTAATTATTTGCAATAGAGCGTCTTTCGAAACTCTCAAAATTTACTTTATGATGAAGAAACAGAACATTGAGCTATGTACCGCAGAGCGCGAAGTTTTAGGTTTTGATCATGCCGAGCTTGGTGAAAAAATGTTGGAAAACTGGAATCTTCCACAATTTCATCAAGAAGTCTTGAAGTTTCATCACAACCCAAGTTTAGCTCCTAATTATATGATAGAAGCTTCAATTGTTCATGTTGCCGATATTTTGATGAATACGCTTGAAATAGGAAGTAGCGGGGAAACGGTTATTCAAGAGTTTGATTTTAAAGCCAAAAGGTTAACTGGAATAGAAAACGAGGCTTTGTACTTCAAGGTAGTTAAAAAAACCGAGGAAAAATTAGACGACGCTTTTAGAATTTTCTTTCATAGTGTGTAAATAACTTTATCTATACCATTTCATTGCTATCGTCCGAACAAGTTTCTAGGGGAATTTGAACAACTTTGTTTTTGGGGGATACTTTAAAAGTGTGACTTTTTAGCGTATAGCTATTTCATGCTTTTGTTACTAGTTTCAAACATCGGTCTTAAACTATGTGCATTTAAAGCATAAAACCTGATAGGGCTTTTATTCTGATTTTGACTGAAGTTAAAAAAAATATATTAGGTAGGAATAATTAGAAATTAAGGGGACCTCTAAAAATTGTTTTTGGCCATGAGCAGACCTTATAAAATGGGGGACTGCGAGTTGCCTCAAGTAAAAATATCGAATTATTAGAGATACCCTTAAAATCGTTTCATCACTTCTTCCTTCTTCTTGTTGTATTCTTCTTCATTGATCAGTCCTTGATCAAATAACTGTTTTAACAAAATTAACTTTTCCTTTATAGATCTGCCCGATTCGTTTGAAATTTGTGGAGGCTTAGCTTTAAGAGATTGAGTTGCAGGTTTTTGGGAAACTTTTCTTTTAACGTTGATTTTTCTTTTTGTCTTATATTTTGAGATATAGAAATTTGCAACTATCCAATTTTGTTTTTTCTTTTGACCTCCGGCGGACGATGAGATGAAGTATCGATGTCCTGCTGGTTTTGGAATGAGTCGCCAGGTTTTTTTACGAATTCCTAAAGGGTCGTTTGAATAATCCACCCCATTTATTTTCCATATCCTCCAATGGATGTAACCATCGGCGGCAAAAACATCGCCTTCTGTTTTTCCTTTTGACGTTCTTAATTCAAAATGAAGAAACTTTTGCGGTTCTGCCCGGTTAAGACCTTTTGTTAAAAGGCGCGAGGCTTCAATGATTTGATCTTTCGAAAATACCGGTATTACTTTGCTTCTTGGTTTAAATGGTTTGTATTCTAATAAATGTAAATGCGTTTCAATTTCTTTTTCCGATATTTGCACGGGATGATTTGGGGAGATTGAGCCATAATCGGGACCTAACCTGTTAAAACTTCTATAAGATACAGTTAGGTTATCAGACTTTAAGATCTTTTCTTTTTTGAATGTTCCGCAAGCGCTTAAGATAATACAAAGGAAAATCGCTATCCCAGAAGCTATTTTATTTTGTTGCAATTGTGACATTAGAAGCAGTTTTAACTTTCCGAAATCTTAACTTGTTTAGCTATAATGTTTTATTCAAAGTGATTGTTTTTCGCCACTTTATATTTATATCGGATTTTCTCTAGATTAAAAAAAATTAATTTTTAAAAGAAAAAATTACGAATAAAATAATACCCGAATATTCAAGATCAAATTAAAATTCGATTTAATTTGCTTCGAAAATATAGATAAAGTAATTTAATCATTTTTATCCTAGGAGGATGTTTCATGAAAAAGTTGTCATTTTTATTGACCGGTTTGGTTGCTATGTTTGTTTTTAGCGCTTCCAACGCTTTTGCCGTTAAAGCGGTTACTATTACCAAGCCCGCTACTGGTTCTGAAGTTTCCGGTCATGTTGAAGTTTGCATGAAAGTAATGGGAGTAGAAGTCGAGCCTGCCAAAAAAGGCGTTCATGATGGTAAAGGTCATCATCATCTTTTAATAGACGTTGATCTTCCAACTGATTTAAGTAAGCCAATTGGAAAAGACGCCCATCATGTGCATATGGGCGACGGTTCTACCTGTAAGACATTAGAGTTGTCCGCAGGACATCATACAATTCGCGCTTTATTTGCGAAGGGAAATCATGTCCCATACGATCCTCCTATTACCGATACAATTATGATTGACGTTAAGTAAGTTTAACGTTAATAAACTTAAAATACGCTATCTCTATTGATTGGGGATAGCGTATTTTTTTGTTTGCTTCTAGAGCTTAAGGGGACCTCTAAAAATTGTTTTTGGCCACGAGCAGACCTTATAAAATGAGGGACTGCGAGTTGCCTAAAGTAAAAATATCGAGTTATTAGAGATACCCTTAATTTATCTTCTTTGGTTGATACGGGATAAAATTATTTCATCCGAATTAAGATTTGCTCTTTTTTCTTTGCGTCTTCCTTTTAGAGCAAGAGGCAATCGTTTTAAAGCCATAAAAAAAGCCACCCAAAAGCGCGATTTTAATTTTAATGCGTCGCGAAATAGAAAAAGCGGAATATAGATAAGAAATTCTGTGGTCATTTTAGAATCTAAAATATTTTTCCACACAAATAGATAATTATTCCGCGCCGATATCCAGCCAATCTTTTTTCTTTTATTTTGTTTAGTGATAGTCGCTTGAACTTTATGGTAAGCGATTGATTCGGGTTCGTATAAAACGGACCATCCGCGTTTCAACGCTCTATAGGATAAGTCGATCTCTTCATAGTACAACGGATGATATAACGGGTCGAAACCTCCTAATTCCAAATAACGTTTTCGATTCACCATGAAGGCGCCGCCGCAAGCGAACAAAGTTTGAGTAGAATCGTTTGGAGATTTTTCATACAAGTAGAAATGTCCTTTGTCAAAATATCCTCCACGATTTCCGTAAAGAAATGTTTCTTCGTCGAAATCGTATATTTTCCCGCTCACCGCAAAGACTTCCGGATTTTGAAAGCGCTCAGCTAAATAATAAAGAGCTTTTTCATGTAATTTTACATCGTTATTGATCGGCATTATCAACTGCGATTCCGCTAATTTTGCAGCGTAATTATTTGCTCCCTGAAATCCCAAGTTTTTTGGCGTTTTTTCCGCTCGCACGGTTGGGAACTCTTGTTTCAAGACCTCCAAACTAGAGTCTTGGCTGCAATCGTCGATTACCATAATTTCATAAGATCTGGCAGAATCGAATTCGACCGCTTTGACCAAGGTTGGTAGACACTCGCGCAACAAATTTTCTCCATTCCAGTTGGTGACGATTAAGGTTATATCTGGAACTTTTTTGGAATCAGTCATTGCTAATAATTTTTGATTAGTATGATGTGTTTAGCCAGCCGTTGATTACGGATAATACGGTTTTTTCTCCTTGCAATAATACTTTTCCCTTAACGGATAGAGCGCGAGTTTTCTTTATGGTTTCTTCCCAATCGCATGAAAAAAAACGCTCATTGTCTAGGATAAGCCCTACTGCATTGTCGTTTAGGAATTTTTTCACAGCTTTTACCTCGGAAAAGTTTTGCCTATCGCTCGAAAAGATAGGAATACCAGCGCGAAAAGCCGTCGCTAAAGTCGAGTAACCGGCTTTTGTGCACACTACATCGGAGGTAGCGATCAAATCGCGATATTCGTAAGAACTATCTAAAGCGAATAAGTTTCTAACTTTTTTAGGCACTTCGTCGCGAGTAAAGAATAAGCAATTTTTGATGTCGCTTAAGTTTTCCCATTTTAAAAAAGAGGAATCTAGTTTTCCTAGATAAATAAAGACAGCGGTTTTTCCTTCGAAGTCTAAAGAAAGTTCTCTAGCCAATCGATCGCGAATATTTTCTCCATCCAATCCAATAAAGCCAGACTCTTTTTTATTCGGGGTTACCTTATTGACGATATGGCATTGGGGAAGTATTTGTAAAGTGGTTTTAGCGTATTCATCTCTAATAATATCTATCAAATCTGAATATTTATCAGCCAGGGAGAACTCTGAATAAATATCGTGCCATGTGAAGTTAGTAATGAGTAGCGACGGAATATTTGCTCTATACGCCGCTTCTATAGGCAATGGAGGCGCGTCGGAGATTATTAAATCGATAGATTCTTGTTTTAGCCAATTGACTTCCGAATCTAAAGTTTGGTCGTGACTTTCCATAAACTTTTGAAAGTTTTGAAAAGTAGTTTCTTCGTCTATATCGGAAAAGTTTTTTTGGGCGCAGCCCGAATCTGTTTGCTGAGGAATGATTTGAACGAAATCGCCTAAGTAGTCTTTAAAAAAGGAAGGAGGTATCTCTGTTTTGACAAAAAGCGTCGCTTTTTTGGCTAAAGTCGCCAAAACAGCTAGAGAGCGGGCGGCGTGTCCATAGCCATGCGAACTAATATAATATGCGATTCGTTTGATAGGTCTTGACCGAATCTATAAATGTTGGAGTTGTGATTGAATGGATTTAAAAACCAGGCGCTTAAAAAAGCGCCCAGGTGTTTAATCTTTTCGAGCAAATTGAAACGTGCAGGAACTGCCCCATTTTGGGAATAAGTTGGTAAGCTTTAATTTGACGTAATCTTCTCGTTCTTGCGCTCCAATTTGATCGAATGCGCAGGCTGTTTGCATAAAGTCGGATCGTCCAAATCGAACGTAGAATTGGCAGAAGTAACACTTCTGCATTTTAATAGTCCATTCTTTATCGGTAGTTTTCAACGTTTCTGGGAGAAAGTGGTCCCAGTCGTAGAACTGGTCGAAGCGTTCTGACTCTTTTTCAACAAATTTTGCAAATGGGTCGTCGGAAGCTTTTTCAAATTTTATGGCTTCTTCCAGCTCTGGAGCCATCCATTTTTTCAGAGCTTTTAAGATAGCTTCTCTCGCCATATCCAACTTAACGTTAGCGCCTTCCAATTGTAAGTGAGCGCAGTAAATAAAAAGAGCTACCGTCAATAAGCGTTGCTCGGCAGGCTCTAATTTGTCTGCCTCCTCTAGGTCCCAAATTTGGCTAAATTGCCATCGAATACTGTCTTGTACAGTAGGGTTATCGGCCTTGAGGTGTTTTACAATAGGTTCTACGTATTTGGCGGACTCGGTTGCAGTTTGATTTTCTTCCATTATCTATTAAACCTTAAAACTAAAGGGAACCTTTAAAATTATTGAAATCTTATCTGTTTTCAACGATTGATACGAATTACAATAGCAAAACTTTAACAAAAATACCATAATTCAAAGATTTTAAAAAAGGGGTAGGTTGTAGCAATCGATTAGAGTGGAAAATGAGATCAGATGATTTTGATTTAGTTGTTATTGGCGCAGGTGTTATTGGATTGAGCGTTGCTTTTCGCGTTAAGCAAACGAAACCAAAAATGAAGGTGGCCGTTGTCGGAGATTCAGTGAATTCATTGATGGCTTCGCGCGCTGCCGCCGGTATGTTGGCTCCATATGGAGAAAGCGAATCGGATGATTGTTTTTTCCAGTTTTGCCGAGAGTCGTTGCAAAAATACACAAAATTCGTGGACGAACTTAAGAGTGTGAGTGGGGAGTCTATTTATTTATCTATGGCAGGTTCAATAATGCCTAGATTGTTAGTGGGAGATCATTGGGAAGGGCGATTAGAGTTTTTGGAGAAAGTGGGCGCTCCCTTTGAAGTTTGGTCGGTAGAGCAGGTTCGGGAAAAAGCTCCTAATTTATCTGAAGAGTGCGGAGAGGTGATTTGGGTAGGGCAGGGACAAGTTAATAATCGGCAGCTTCACGACGCTCTTATTAGCGGCGTTAAAAAATTGGGCGTTGAATTAATAGATCAACGCGTGACTGGTTTTATTAAAACTGGAGATGTTTTAGAGTATGCCGCAACCGATTCTGGAAAAATTAAAAGCCAAGAGTTTGTCTTAGCGGGCGGTAGTTGGTCCGGACCTCTAGCTAAAGTCTTGGACGTTGAATTGCCAATAAAACCCGTAAAAGGTCAAATGTGTCGAGTTCAAGTTGACGACGACCAGTTAGAATATACAGTTGGCGGTTATTTGACATACATAGCTCCGTGGAGGGAAGGCAACGGTTTTGTTTTAGGTTCTACAATGGAAGACCGTGGTTACGATCCCGCAATTGAAAACGAAGCAATCCAGAGGTTGATAGATCAAGCGGCGCGAGTTTTGCCGTGTTTACGCGACGCTCCTTTGATAGAGAGTTGGACAGGGCTGAGACCCGCCGCAGACGACGGTATGCCGGTGATGGGAAAAAGTTCCCGTTATCAAAACTTGTTTTATTCGACCGGTCATTTTCGCAACGGTATTCTGCAAACTCCCAACCAAGCCGATTATGTGGCTGGGCATATCTTAGGAACTTTAGACAAAGAAATCGAAGAATTTTCTCCCTCGCGATATCATTTGTAAACCTAAGTTTATAAAATTAAGCGTTTCTATAAAGAGACTTCCCAAAGTATGGACTCTAAAAAGATGAAAGAGGACTTAGCTCGCGATTTTAATCATATTTGGCATCCCGCCACTCAGATGAAAGATCACGAGACCGACCCACCGTTATTGATAGACAAAGGCGAAGGCGTTTATATAATTGATCGACAAGGCAATCGTTACCTAGACGGAATTTCTTCTTGGTGGGTCAATATATTTGGACATAACCATCCGCGTCTAAATGCGGCGGTAACTCGACAATTACAAGAAATCGCCCACGTCATGTTTGCCGGAGTGACCCACCAACCCGCTATCGACCTTGCGGAAAAACTAGTGCAAAACACTCCTCAAAATCTGAATCGGGTTTTTTTTTCCGATAATGGTTCCACGTCTATTGAGATAGCTCTCAAAATGAGCGCTCAATATTGGTTAGAAGTTGGGAAATCGGAACGAAATAAATTTGTGTATCTCAAAGGCGCTTATCACGGAGAAACCCTCGGAGCGCTTTCGGTTTGCGGTATGGATTTATTCCGACAAAAATTTCAAAACGTTATGATAGAAAATATCGAGGCTCCTGGGCCCGATTGCGACAGATGCCCATACGGACTAGTTCCAGAAACATGTTCGGCGGAATGTTTCGAGCCTATGGAACGAATTTTAAACGAAAATTCGGATTGTGTGGCTGGAGCGATTGTTGAGCCGTTAATCCAGGGAGCGGCGGGAATGAAAATGTATCCTTCCGTTTATCTAAAACGTTTGACCGATACCTGTAAAGCGTTGGATATTCATACTATTTTTGACGAAGTGGCGGTGGGATTTGGCAGAACAGGAGCGTTGTTTGTTTGCCAGGAGCATGGGTTTGAGCCTACTTTCCTATGCCTATCAAAGGGTTTGACTTCCGGTTACTTACCGCTAGCGGCAACGTTAACTGAAGACAGGATTTACGAGGCGTTCTATGGAGAATATGAAACTTTCAAACTATTTCTACATAGTCATAGTTACACGGCAAACCCATTAGCGTGCGCCTGTGCAAATGAAACGTTAGATATGCTTACAGAAGAAGATTTTTTTCCTTCTCTCAAAGAAAAGTCAATTTGGCTTAGAGAAGGAGGTAAAAAGCTTGAAAAACTGGAGCATTGCGGAGAATATCGCCAAATCGGAATGGTTGGAAGAGTGGAATTGATGGAAAACAAAGAGAAAAAGATAGGCTATCCCTTTGAAAAAAGATTGGGTTACAGAATATATCTGGAAGGATTAAAACGTGGAGTTTTATTAAGACCCCTGGGAAACGTCATTTATTTTATGCCTCCATTGATAATTTCGAAAAGTGAGATTGAATTCATGACCAATACAGCTTATGATTGTATTCACGATATCCTTAAATGAAATTTGAGAGTTTGAAACCGAGATACTTCGGTTTGCGGCTAATTGGTTTTTTGTCCGATGTATGAAGTAATAGTTAAAACTAAATTTTCGGCTGCGCATAGATTGCGCGGCTACGACGGTGAATTCGAGCGGTTACATGGACACAATTGGGGCGCAAGCGTTTTAGTAGAGGCAAAGGAATTAGACGGTATGGAAGTCGGAATAGACTTTGCAGCTCTCAAAGAGAAAACGGACGAGATATTGTCGAGGCTGGATTATCAAAATATTAACGAAGTATCCCCGTTTGATAAATTGAATCCATCTGCGGAAAACATAGCTCGGTGGTTGTACGACAATTTATCGAAAGAAGTGGATACGGAAAACGCTAAAGTTAAGCGAGTCCAAATAAACGAAACAGAAGATAACGGCGCGGCATATTTCGTTTAACCCATCGCTTGCTTGTTATTAGCGAGCATTTGATTCATAATTAATAAGTACCGCTTAGATGAATTAAAAAGGAGGCAAAATGGTCATGAAGAAAAAAGGAAAGTTCGGAGTGGTTGATGGAGTGGGAGATCGGCTTAGAGAGTGGAGAAAAAAAGGCGGTTTGAAATTGATCGAGTTAGGCGACATTATTAACACCTCGCAAGGTTCATTATCGGATTTAGAAAATAACAAATCGTTGCCATCGGCCGACACACTCGCCAGCCTTCATCGAAATACAGATTTAAATATAATTTGGTTGCTAACCGATACCGGAAAAATGAAACGCGTAAGAAGAGATTAAGAAATAAACGTAATAAGCCGGGGCCATTTTTGGCTCCGGCTTTTTTATTTTGTGGGTGTTTTTAATATAATTGGTTAAGAAAATTTTTTCTCCAGTTAATTTGTAATCAAAGTCGATCTTTAAATAAAACCGGCCCCACTGAACGTCATCCAGAGGCGATATGTTAGTATCGGCGAAGGATCTCGCCTCGATTTAATATTGTCACATTGAGGCTCAAGCTTGTCCTGAGGTACTCGAAGGGAAATGCGACCTCCTTTTTTTAGTTCCTTATAAAGCCATCCAAGAAACTCGCCTCCATTTAAATAATTGTCATGGTGAGCCTGTCGAACCACGACCACCTCTCAATAACTCTGCGTAGCTAACCCAACTCAGCATATTCTTTTAAAGAAGCCGCCAAATCGAGAGCAAAGATCTAGGTATAATTCATCCTATTTCCCTTGCCAAAAAAACCGCTTCCTTTTATAATTTTGGCATGTCAAAGCCATCTAAAAAAAGCCCATCAGAAAATAAAACCGAAATTTTCGTCAGCTACAGCCACAAAGACGAAAAATGGAAGGATATGCTCCAACCTCATCTAGAAATTCTTAAACATTATGAGGGAATTTCATATTGGGATGATCGTCAGATTGGTGTTGGAGACGATTGGTACTCCAATATAGAAGAAGGAATGAAAAACGCGAAAGTAGCAATTTGTCTTATTTCGGCAAACTATTTGGCCTCTGGTTTTATTAGAAATGAAGAAGTTCCTTATTTATTAGACAAACTTCGAAAAAAAGAAATGCTGTTGATTCCTATCTTAGTAGACGACTGTTCTTGGGAATTTGTTCCTTGGCTAAGAAGTCTCCAAATGATTCCTAGAGATGGAGAATGTTTGGCCATAGATTATGAAGGTAAAGAATCCAAGATTCTAAAACAAGTTGCCATTTCAGTACAAAAGCATATAGGCGAAGTTTCAGAAGTTATTCTCGTTCAAGAAGTTGAAGGAGAACCTATTCCAAAATGGGTTCCTCTGAGTGAAAAAGATATTGATATTACTCGATTGCCAATGACGGGCGCTGAGTTATTTGGTCGGAATGATGAGTTAAATAAACTGGATAAATTTTGGGAATCGGAAGCTACAAATGTTGTTAGCTTTGTGGCTTGGGGTGGAGTTGGTAAATCGACGCTCATCAATAAATGGCTTCGATATATGGAAGAAGAAAATTATCGAGGCGCGAAAAGGGTTTTTGGTTGGTCATTTTACAGTCAAGGCACTAATGATAAAGTCACTTCCGCCGATCAATTTATCCGAAAGGCCTTGGAATGGTTTGGCGACGATAACCCAGATGAGGGTTCTGCCTGGGATAAGGGCAAACGATTAGGGAAGTTAATTGGGGAAGAAAAAAATTTGCTAGTTTTAGATGGAATGGAACCCTTGCAATCAGGTTTAAAAGAGGAAAGAGGCAAAATTAAAGATCCCGCCTTGGAAATGATGTTGAAACAATTAACGAAAAAGAATAAAGGACTTTGTGTTATTACAACAAGGGAAACATTACCGAATATGGATAAGTTCGGTAATGCTTACCAAGAAGTTGAGCTTGATCAAATATCCAAAGAAGCAGGACGGGCTTTACTTAGAGTAAAAGGTGTACGTGGAACGGACTTTAGAATAGAAAAAGCAGTAGAAAAGTTTGGTAATCACGCTTTGGCGATCAATTTGTTGGGGAGTTATCTCCATGATATTCCCGGACACTCAATTTCGGAAGCCAATAAAATAAAAAGGACTAGGTTCAAAGATAAAAAAAGTAAACATCCACGGCGAGTGATCCAAGCTTGGGAAAAAAGGTTAGGTGAGGGACCGGAGCTTAACATCTTGCGAATAATGGGATTATTTGATCGTCCGGCCGATGAATACGCTATCAAGGCTTTGCGTCAGAAACCAGTTATTAATAATCTTACTAGTTATATAAATTCAGATAAAAAGTATCTTGTAGCCTTGAGTAAGCTTAGAAGTTTAAATCTTATTGCCGAAGCGAGTCAGAAAGATTTTGGCGGTTTAGATGCACACCCCATTATTCGTCAACATTTTGCTGAACAAATTAAAAATAATTTTTCTGATACATGGGTAGAGGCTAACAATAGGCTTTATCAATATTATAAAAATATGGCTAAAGAATTTCCCGATACTCTTGAAGAAATGCAACCGTTATTTTTTGCTGTTGCGCATGGTTGTTTAGCAGAGAAATATCAAGAGGCTTTTGATGAAGTTTATATAGAACGAATAAGCAGACGCAATAAATTTTATACTACTCGTAATTTAGGAGCCTTTGGTGCTGATCTTGCTATTTTAAGGAATTTTTTTGAAGAAAAGTTGAGCAAACCCGTTTCCCATTTGAATAAAAATCATCAAGCACTAATTAATAATTTAGTTGGATTTCGATTGAAATCTTTAGGTTTCATAATTGAAGCAGTTCAGCCTATGAAAACAGCTTTAGAAATTCGAGAATCATCAAAACTTTGGGAAAACGCGGCTATTAATGCAGGTAATCTCAGCGAATTATATTTGATATTTGGTAACTTAAAATTGGCTACTTATTATGCCCAGAAAGGTGTGAAATATTCTGATCAAAGTGATTCTGAACTTCAAAAAATGTTAATGAGAACTACTTTGGCTGATGTCCTGATACATATGAATAAAATGCACGAGGCAGAAAAACTTTTAGTGAAAGCGGAAAAAATACGAACAGAATGGCAACCTGAAATCTGCTGGCTTTATGGGTTGGAAGGATTTAGATATTGTAATTTATTGCTGGAAAAAAAAAGGATTAAAGAGGCAATTGATCGAGCAGAATATTCCATAAAGATCGCAGAAAAAAATGGCTGGCTAGTGAATATTGCTTTGGGTGTACTAACTATTGGAAAGGGAGAGTACTTGAAGGCATTGCAAGAGGAAAAACCGAGTTTCAGTCAAGCTGATAAAGCTCTCAAGCAAGCTATTTATGAATTGCGAAAGGCAGGACATTTAGATTATCTTCCTCATGGGTTGATTGCGCGTGCGGAATTATATCGAGCAAAAGAAAAATGGAATGATGCTCAGGATGATTTGGACGAAGTTTTCGATATTTCTGAATCATCTGGTATGCGATTGCATGAGTGTGATGCGCATTTGGAGCAGGCGCGACTATACCTTGCGCAAGGGAAAAAAGATGAAGCAAAACCTCATGTTGAAAGCGCGCGAAAGTTGATTGAGGACACTGGTTATCATCGTCGCGACTCTGCTTTAAAGGAGTTGGAGGAGTTGGTTAATTAAGAAGCTTTTAACCGCAGAGGGCGCAGAGAGCGCAAAGAAAGATTAAATCTTGTGCAAGGCATTTATTAAGAAATAATTAAACCAACTTCAATTCAATTTGTTTGAATTGATCTATAAGAATTTTTTAAAACCGACCAACTATAAGTTAAATTTTTAATCCATATAAATTCTAAACTTAAAAAAAATATGTTATACTTTTTTCTTCCGTCCTCACTCCCGCCCCCCCCCCCCCCCCCTCTGCGGTTCATTCTCTTTAATTTCATGCCTCTTTGCGGCTTTGCGGTTCTACGGTTCTGTATTAGAATCATCCTCATGCACAGAATAGTTCATTCATTAATTTTATGTATTGTTGTTGGGATATCAGGCCCAACTGCGTTTGCCGCTGAGTTTAACATCAAAGACTATGGAGCCGTTGGCGATGGCGTAAGCGACGATAGGCCCGCTATTCAATCCGCTTTTAATGCCATCCCCGCTGGTGGTGGTAGGGTTTACCTTCCTCCTGGAACTTATAAAGTATCCGCTCCTATCAATATTACAAAATCGAATATATCCTTCATCGGCGCTGGAACGACTAAGACGACTTTGTTAGCCGATGGACTTCATCAAACGCTGGCCGTTGTGCCTATAGCTAGACCTATATCAAATATTTTGATTAAGGGTATCCGGTTTACCAATCCTGCCGCTACCTCTTCAAGAATTGGACATGGAAGAGGAACGGTGCAGTTAGACTCTTATACAAAAGCAGTTACTGGCGTGACGATTACGGATATTGTTATTGACGATACGCCTTTGGTTGGGATTGTTGTTGGCGCTGATAAGGTGTCTATAACCAATAGTAAGATTCATGATACGGGGCAGCATGGCATTTATTTAAGCGTTGCTAAGGACGTTAAAATCGAAAACAACGATATTCACGAAATAACCACTGGCAACACTGATTTAACAAGTCAATCTGGAATTAAAATTAATATTTCGACTAACGTCCTGGTTAAAAATAACCGTTTGAGTCGGTTTCATGCAAACTCGTTTGGTATTTTAGTTGGCGGCAGTTCGCATTCCATTTCGATTTTGAGTAATTTGATTAATTTGTCGGATGAAAGCCAGGTAGGAATGAGACTTTATTCTAATACCATTGCCAAAGGTAATATCATCGACGGCGGACGCGGTTTTGCCGGTTCCAGCGCTATCGATATTAAAGAAGGAGAACGAGTTTCGGTAATCGATACGCGGATCACGGGAAATTGGATCGCGCCGCCTGTTATTGTTAGAAGTTCCGCCGTCGACGCTCAATTCGATCGTGTTGTCATCACGAATGGGAGTCCCACTGGCTGGCAGTTCGATTTGAAATCGTCCACGGGTCCGGTTGTGCAAAATTCAAAAATACTTAGCGGCGGATACGGGATAAATTTAGGAAAGTCTACCGGCGCAAGAATCCTGCGGAATACAATCAATGTCGATCAAGCTAAATACAAAAGCGGCTTGGCGAGCGATTTTACAATTATAGACGGCAATCGTTAGAGTTTTAGTTTTTATTTATTTGTGTATCCTTTCCGTCGGTTTCAGCCATTGACCGAATGAGCCAAAGGTGAGAAAATTTTGGTTCTTTTGATTGAATATTTAAAAAAGTTTTTTCAAGCGATTCTATGAGTTCCAATAAAAGTATTGAAGATGTGCTGGTTCTTTTGGTTGACGACGACAAAATTCCACGAGTCATCTTGTCCAGAGCCTTAAAAGAACTGGGAATAAAAAACATATTAACGGCTGAAAATGGGCAACAGGGGTTTCAAATTTTATTGACGGAGTCGGTAGATCTTGTTGTGTCTTATTGGAATATGCCGGTGATGGATGGTTTAGATTTCTTTCGATCTATTAAGGGTAATGATAGATTGAAATCGATTCCCTTTTTGTTGCTAACCTCGGCAAACTCTAAAGAGGAGGTCCTAAAAGCGGCAAAAGCGGGTATTCAAAACTATGTTATTAAAGCCAACGAGACAGATTCGTTTAAAAATAAAGTGAAGTCTATGCTGGGGGTTGAATAACCATCCCAATGTTAGTGAGTTGTGGTCGGCCTTCGAGAGCCTCAGGCTGACATTTTTTATTTCCTTTTTCGATCACCCCGAGTAGCGGTCGTTGAGCCATGGTTCGGCGGTGTTGGAGTAACCGCGTTCTTCCCAAAAACCTAATTGATCTTCCGCGTTAAAAATAATTTCCGATATCCATTTTGCGCCTTTCCAAGCGTATAACTGTGGAGTGATCATTCTTACTGGGCCGCCATGTTCTTTGGTCAACGGTTTCCCCTCCCAATGATGCACCAACATGACATCCTTCTTCATTGCTTCTTCAAGCGGTAGGTTAGTGGTGTATCCCTCAAAGGCTTTAATAAAAACAAATTTCGCTTCGGGAAGCACGCCGCATTCCTCCGCAATGTCGCAAAATCTTACTCCTATCCAATTGTTATCGAGTCGACTCCAGGTTGTTACGCAGTGAAAATCCGAAACGTCCTCATGTTGAGGAAATTTCATAAAGTCTTTCCACGTAAAGGTTTCTGGGTTTTCTACTAATCCGGAGACGGCTAACGTCCAAGTGGCTTTGGGGACGTCGGGCTGAGTTCCTAAGTCTAAAACGGGCCAACGCTCGACAATACTTTGTCCTGGAGGAATTTTAGGGTTGCCGTCGCGGTTAAGTTCGCCTTCGCCTTGGGGGATTTCGCCATCCCACTTTTGTTTGGCTTCTATGGCTTTTCTATATTTTATAAGTTCTTCCCGTTTTTGAATTCTACGAGAGTTGGGATCAAATTGTGGGATATCCAAGAGCGACCTCGTTTGTCTAAATAATGAAAAAAGAGAAAAATTTTCCTATTAAATACGGAATATGTCGTTTATTAGTTCGATTTTTCGTCAAAAATTCTAGTTTTTTATTTTATCTGCTTTTATTTGGATGCGGCAAGAGCCCTTTGGTTGCCGTTTTTTATGAAAAGTTAACCTTTTGAAAACTAACGATTTAATTTGGCCTATCTTTTGCATTTTTCAAGATTAGCGCGAAAATTAAAGGAAATTTTGATTTTTTCCGACAAGAAATAAGGGTTCAAACTTAGTAAATAAAAGGAAATTTTAAAAATCGAGGGTAAAAAATGAAATTCCGGGTAATGACATTCAACTGGCACGCTCCTTATTTATATATTCTATCCAAACTGGGGCACCAGATGTTGGTTGTGGAGCCAGAACTAGCTCCAGGCAGACATAAACGTTGGGAAAAGGAAATGCGTCCAATCCCGGAAAATGTTCGTCTTTTATCTCCAGAACAGGCGAAGGTCGAAATGGAAAAGGGCGAGGTGGATCTTTTATTGGCTCACAATATAAAGGATTTGATTTTTGCCGATGGGTATTTTATGCCCAAGATCATGGTTTACCACAACAAACTTTCCACCGAAATCGGTTTATCCAATACTCCTATAGATCGTAACGATTATTTAAATAAAATTGCTCCTTTACGCGAAGGCGTTAGAGAGGTTTATATTTCCGAAGCCAAGCGTTCAGATTGGGGCGGAGATGGCGAGATTGTTTTGCCTGGAATCGATATGAGCGAATATGGCGGTTACACCGGCGACGATGCTTCTATTC
>JAYOZP010000020.1:24211-29373 GCA_038154245.1 Nitrospinales bacterium
ATTTGATGTTGGGTTTTTCTATCAGCCAGCATATTTCCGAAGGATTCCCTTGCAAAACTTTGGGTATCAACCCAACTATTCCAAACACCAAGTTAGCCAAGAGTTTTGACGAATTAAGAGACCATTTTAGTCGATACCGCGTTTACTTAAACACGACCGTTGAACAATACGAGGATGGTTATAATCTGTCGATGTTGGAAGCAATGGCTACCGGTATGCCAGTCATTTCTACCGCTAATCAGTCGTCTCCAATTAAAGACGGGGTAAACGGTTTTATTTCTAACGATATTTCTTATTTACGTCAATGGACTAAGGTTTTGTTGGAAGACGTTAGTTTGGCCAGAGAAATGGGTAAAGAAGCTCGGAAGACTGTTGAAGCTTTATTTAGCCAAAACGCTTTTCTTAAAAAATGGGATCGCATTTTTCATGAAACTGTTGTCGCATTTTTACGCGATAGCGGCGTGAGTATTGGCGGAGAGGAAGTTCCATTCTCGGAAAAGAAAAAGAAAAATGTTTTGATGGATTACGTTTCTTATCCGGCAACCACCGCTTATTACATGGAGCGGGCGTTGGGTAAAAATCATAATATCGTTACTTGCGGTTCTGTAATCACTTCAGAAGTCAAAAAACTTTGGAATTTAGAGAACTTGAATTGGCCAATCAATGGACAAGATATATTTAGAAGCTGTAACGATTCAATCGCCTCCGTAATGAGTCAATTACCGGATAATTGGAAGCCAGATCTTTATTTTTGGATGGAAACGGGTTTAGATTCCTATCCTAAGGATTTGGATGAGCTGGATATTCCAAAAGTTTGTTATTTGATCGATACGCATTTACATCTTGAGGACCATATCGAAACCGCTAGGAAGTTTGATTGCGTGTTCATTGCGCAAAAAGAGTATATCGATAGATTTAAAGAAGCTGGAATTAAGGAAGTGCATTGGTTGCCTTTAGGATGCGATCCAGAGATTCATGGCAAGACAGAAAGTGAAAAAGCCCACGACGTTGTCTTTGTCGGAAGTTTGACAGATCCTCGGAGAGTTAATCTTTTAAAACAGGTTGAAGAGCGGTTTAATCTTTCAGTCGAAAGAAAATTTATGGATGAGATGACGGAAGTCTTTTGCAAAGGCAAAATCGTCTTTAATAACGCCATCAGAAACGATTTAAATATGAGAGTTTTTGAAGCTCTTTGTTCTGAAACTATGTTGGTGACCGATCCTGCAGTAGGTTTAGAAGATTTCTTTGAAGAGGGCAAACATTTATCCATTTATAAAGACGAAGCCGAGCTTTTGCAAAAGATACAATATTATATCGATAACCCCGGTCTAAGAGAACGTATTGCGGAAGAGGGTAGAAAAGAAGTATTGGAAAAACACACTTACGAGTGTAGGACCGTTTCCATGATGGAAATATTAGATCGAGTGCTTGCTAGCAAGGATGTCAAAGAGCCCGTAACTTCTTCTGATAAACAAGAGCTAAAAGGCAAAGACTCCCAAGGAGACGTGGAGAAAATGATACCTTCCGAAGCCGAAGTTGTTATGGTTGTTGGGGAAGGGATTGCAGAAGTTGGAAAATCTATTAAAGCAAATCGTAATATTTTTGTAGCGGGTATTGAGGAAAATTATAAGTTAATCGATGAAGCAAAAGCTGAAATGGATGACGTTGTATGCAGCTCGGCAAGCGATTTAGAAATTCCATACGACGAACATAGTATTGATTGCATTTTGGTTTTAGGATCCTTAGGACGTTCAACAAATCCTAAAGAATTGCTAGGAAAATTAGAGAAATGCTTAAAGCCTGAAGGAACCTTAATTGTTAGGTTTCCGAACGTTCAGTCCGTTCAAGCGATTAACTATTTGATCGAAGGCGGTAGCGACCCTAAGAGCGATAATGCTTTTAATAAAGAAACGCATGGCTTTTTAACGGTTTCGGATTATCGGTCCTTACTGAAAGAATCTCATTTTCATGTAGAAACGATTGACGAGGTTGTCGATTCCAATTTTGACTCCCTCGCCAATACGGATACGACTGTATTGCGATTTGGTCGCGTGGTTATTAACGATTTATCTCAAGAAGAAATTCGTAGATTATTCGTGGAAGAATATTTTGTAGTGGCAATTCCTCAAGAGGCTTATAAGAAGAAAAACCTGGAAGCTTCCACCGCAGCGGAGACAGAAAAAGAATACTCTAACTTGAAACAATTGGCCAACGACTGTGAAGAAGCCAAACAGTTTGAGAATGCTATATATTATTACCGGCAGGCCTTGAAGATAGCCGCTAATAAAGCCGAGGTCTACTGCGGTATGGGAAACTGCTATATGAAATTGCAGGATGCAAAAAATGCTGAGGAAAATTTTAGTTTATGTTTAACTTCCGACGTAGATTTTTCTAGTGGTTTAATGGGGATGGCTATATTAAAACTGCAACAAGCGGATTATTATGGGTCGATTCAATTATTGGAAAAGCTTATTGCTAAAAACCCCACTCATGACAGAGCTTTATGCGCTTTGGGTATGGTTTATGAGAGGATGGGGCAGAAAAAACGGGCGATGGAGTTTTATGAGACTGCTATCCGCGAGAATATAGAAAACTCGGCGGCAATGACTTCTCTACTTAACTTGTCGTATGAGCTCAGCGAATTCGACGAAATACACACTTGTTTATTGCGGTATTTGGATGTTCATCCAGCAAATTTAAATATGCGGTTTGGTTTGGCGGGTATATTGTTTAAAATGGATCGTTGGGAAGAAGCTCGCGAATCGATTAACCAAATTTTGATTTTCGAGCCGCAAAACGAAGACGCTCTTAAGCTATTGGAGCAAATCGAAACGATTATTCAGCCTGCATAATCCAAAATATATAAAGATCGAAAAAATGGATTTTTTCGAAAAAAACCTAGAGCTTTTGAGGAAAGTCGATCCCGGCTTAGCCCAAAGGGTTTCCGCTCAACCAATTTCTGAAAACGTCAAAGTTGTTCAGTCTAAAAGCGGCGAACCCGTACCTCAATTAAACGCCATTTCCTTACATAGCATTTATCGTCCTGTTCAAGAAGCCGAGAAGCTGGTGACTGAGTTTTCCGAAACTCCTAATAAAACCACTGTGGTTATGGGATTAGGGTTTGGTTACCATATTTTGGAATTATTGAAGAAGGTAAAAGGTAAAATTAATGTAGTAGAGCCTTTGATGACCCTTTTTCGCGTCTTCTTGTCCGAAGTCGATTTGACTCCGTTTCTACCTAGAGTTGCTTTTCATATTGCCGAGGAACCGGCTAGAGTATTGAGCAAAATTCCTTCTAATGATTGGAATTGTTTTGTTCATAAGGCTTCATATCGTTTTTCAGAAAAATATTATCAGTTGCTGGAAAAGGCTTCTGAAGTGCAAGATTTATTAAAGGGGGCTTCCCTTAAAGTCTTAGTAGTAAATCCTATTTATGGCGGTTCGTTGCCAACGGCAAAATTTTGTTCAAGCGCGTTAATGAACCTTGGACACGAGGTTGTTGCTGTTAATTGCGAGGATTATGCTGAAGCATTTTTTGCGACTAAAAAAGTCACAAAAAACCTTAAGAATTCAGAAGTTCTGTCAAAAATGTTCATGAACTTTATGAATGAAATTATAGTTGCTAAAGCTGTCGATCTTCAGCCTGATTTGATTTTAGGTTTAGCGCAAGCTCCATTATCTCCAGAGGGTATTGCGCGGTTAAAAACCTTAGGGGCTCCGGTAGCTTTTTGGTTTGTTGAAGACTTTCGAACGCTGGGATATTGGGAACAAGTTGCTCAGTATTACGATCATTTTTTTACAATTCAGCGAGGAACTTTCTTCGAGGAGTTAGAGAAACGAGGAATTAAAAACTACTATTATTTGCCGCAAGCGTGTTCTCCTTCCATTCATCGTCCTTTAGCTTTAGAGGAAGAAGACCGACAAAAGTTTTCCGCAGATTTATCTTTTATGGGGGCCGCTTATTATAATCGGCGTCAAAGTTTTCCACGTTTATTGGATTACGATTTTAAAATTTGGGGAACAGAGTGGGACCTGGGTTCTGCAATTGGCAAAAAAGTTCAGAATAACAACCAGAGGGTGTCTACTGAGGACTGCGTCAAAGTTTATAACTGTGGCAAAATAAATTTGAATTTGCATTCGTCCACTTTTCACCAAGACGTAAACCCCAATGGGGATTTTGTTAATCCTAGAACTTTTGAGATTGCCGCATGTGGAGGTTTTCAATTAGTAGATGAACGATCTGAGCTATCTGATTTATTTCAACCTGGAGAGGAAATAGTCACTTTCAAAGATATTGAAGACCTTAAGAACAAAATTGATTATTACCTAGAGAATAAGGAAGAACGGGAAGCGATAGCCGCTAAATCTAGAATAAAAGCCGTTTCCGAGCATTCATTTGAGCGTCGCTTGGAAGAAATGCTTGTTCATATTTTTCAAAATAGTTTCGAAACTTTAAAAAGCAAGTTAGATTCGCGCGCAAATAAATTAGAGGTTTTGATAGAGCAAGCTGGCGAAAAATCGGAATTGGGCGCTTATTTGAAATCTTTTGATAGTCAAAGCGATTTTAATTTGAAGACTGCCGTAGAGAGAATCGAGTCTGAAGAAGGCGATTTAACACAAAATGAATTACTTTTATTGATGGTAGATCAAGTAGTGAAGGAGAATATCTCTTAAATGTCAGAGAATATCTTAATCATGAGCTTGACGCGAATGGGGGATTTGATTCAATCCACTCCTTTGATATCCAGCCTACGGAAGCGTCATCCAGATTCAAAAATTACTTTATTGGTATCAAGCGACTTTGCGGAGTTTGCTAAACGAGCCAAATATATTGACGAAATCATCGTTTTCAACCTTCGTCAGTTTAATCAAAAAAGCGCAAAAGGCGAATTGAAGTCTTGGGTTGAGGTTTATCGTTATTTAGAAGATTTTTTAAAGACTCTTTCTGACCGCGAGTTTGGCAAAGTATATAACTTGAGTCACTCCAAGTTGAGCGCTTTGATGATCCATTATTTGAAAATTCCAGAAGTTGTGGGTTTCCATTGTAATCGAAGCGGGGATAGGAAAACAGATCACCCCTGGCTTCAATATTTTGGGATCGAACCTTTTAATCGATTGTATAACCCTTTTAATCTCGCAGATATTTATATGCTGTCTGGTAA
>JAYOZP010000020.1:29383-38651 GCA_038154245.1 Nitrospinales bacterium
TCTTTTGCAACCTTAGCGGATTTAATATGCTCTCGATTGAATGCAAAAGTTGTGTTGTTGGGCGTTGCTTCTGAATCGGAAATTGCCGCTAAAATTGTTGATAGTATGAAATATAAAGACAAGGTTCTAGATTTAACGGGGAAAACTAGTATAGAACAGTTGATTGGCGTTTTGAAACGTTGCCGTTATCTAGTCACAAACGATACAGGGACGATGCACATTGCAGCCGCCTTAAAGATTCCGATAATCGGCTTGTTCTTTGCTCACGCTCATCCGTATGAAACGGGTCCTTTTGGGGAAGGGCATATCGTTTTTCAAGCGAGAATTCATTGTGCGCCTTGTAGTTATGGGGTTTCTTGTAACGATATTGTTTGCGTCAAAAAAGTGCCGCCTCAAGACGTTTTTGCCTATATGGAAAACCATACAAAGATGGGAAATTGGAGATTAGACGCTTCCCAAGTAACATCTAATGAGATGAATGTTTTTGAGTCGGTTTTTGATTACGACGGTTTAATTAACTTTAAACCTTTACTGCAAAACGCTCCGACAGAAATGGAGGTTTATAGTCGGTTTTATCGACAATTATGGGTAGACTCGCTTATTAAAAAGCCAAGGAGCGACGCGGCTAATAAAGAGGCTTTAAAAAATCTTAGCGATTCTATTCGAGAGGATTTTCAGCCGGAGGGGTTACGCGAGGTTATTTTAGGAATAGGCGAAGATTTCAACCTCTTTCGGGAATTAAGGTCGATCGCAAGGAGCGGAATAAAATTTTGTTCTCGGTTGAGCGAATCTGTTGCGAAAAATCAAGTGACAACCGACAAGTTAAAATTGTTTGCCAGTTCTATTGAAGAAACCGACGAGAAGATAGATCGGTTAGGAATGACGCATCCTCAAGTAAAGCCTATTTCTGATATTTTTGATAAAAGAAAAGAGAATTTAGACGGCGACGACGTTAAGTTGTTGGCTAAAGAAACGCAGAACTGCTATGAAAGGTTGGAATACGAATGCAAGCGGATGGTAGAAATTATGGAGAGCGTCTTTAAAGCTTTTAATATTTCTCGTGAAGATTATGCGGAAGTGAGTTCCATCAATGCGGCAGTACCGGCTAAATAATTAGCTAGAGGCGATTTGCCATCGTCTTTAATAAAGTTTTCTAGAAACTCCAGCGAAGCCCCCCCGCCAGTTGAAACAAAGAAATTAGAAGTGAAATTGTTAAATAGCTCGTAACAGTCTTGACCTTGAAAATCTATTTTAACAAGATCCTTATTGATCGAAGTGGAAAGCTGGTTTTCAATTTGATCGCGAATTAACTTTTTAATATCGTCAAATTCGAACTTATTTAATATAGCCGCCGTATCCCCACCTCCAATAACCGCCGAGAATTTTTGATCTACTAAACATCGGGCAAAAATTGTTTTGATAAGTCCCTTAGATCCTGCGCCATATTGGTCCGTAAACGGATGGTCATAAGCTCCAAGAGGTCCATTCCAAAATACGTTTTCAATATCGTCTTTTAGAAGTTGTTTTGAAAAGCTGGTGACGCTATTAGGTCCAATATCTAATTGGATTTCGCTACTCCAATCCGGCTCGTTACGGAGGGAAAAAGAAGTTTGCTGGTATTCTTTTACAACTTTGTAATCGGTTGGAAATAGTATATTAACGCCTTGCTTGTCGGCTAAACTTAAAATTTCCTCCGCTAGTCTTACTTCTTCAATGAAAGTTTGATTTTCATCGCCATTTTGTGAGCAAAGCTTTGCGGGAATTTCTCGTGGGGTTAAGTCGTCTATATGGCCAGAATATTCTTTAGCTAGAATAAAGGCGTTGACCATCTTGCCGCCTAACAGAATCTTATTCACTTTAGAATTAACAAATTGCTTTAAGATTCCAATTTTATCGGCAATTTTTGATCCGCCGGAGAGAACCGCTGTTTTTTCTGGGTTCTTTAGTATCCGGAAGCCAAACTCTCCCAATCGCTTAATTTCTTCTATCAATAAACTTCCTGATACGGCTAGTTTATTTTGGCTCCGCATAATTTGTGGCAGCATTTTGATGCTTCTTGATAAGCGGTGATTTGTCCCGAATGCACAATTAATATAAACGTCCGCTAAATTTCCTAGTTGTTCGATAAACTCTTTTCTATTTATTTCAGTGTTTTCGGGATCTAAAAGGTATCGCAAATTTGGAAGAAACTTAATGCCCCCTAAAGGTAGCTGATGTTTGCTTACAATCTCTAATGAGTGATTAAGTTGCGAGCCAATAATTTCAGGCGGAAAAATAGTATACAGATCCAAATATCTTTGCCGCATGAGCGTATCAAAATGGGAACTTACAAATTGTAAGTTAAACATACCATCCCAGCCAGAATGGTTTTTCTTTATATGAGGTCTTCCTAAATGGGAACCGATAATTATTCTGCAATCTCCATCTGTCAGATCATGGATCTTACTAAAAGTGAGGTCTAAAAAACGGCGGATCCGCGTATCATCGTCCACGACATAATTTCCTCGGCGCGTGGCCGCCATCGGAACATTGAAATCAACTCTAATAAATATAGTTTTGCCTTTAAGATCCTCTTTTGTGAGTTGATCTAAAGAGGTCAAGCCAATATTATTTTCCATTTTTAAACCTTTGCAGGGATAGGAAGATAAAAATCGTTAAATTTTGGAAAGAATAGGGCGTCAAATTGAGTAAAAGATAGAAAAAAAATAGACGCGAAAAGGGACATTACTTGTGAAGTAAAAAGCTAAAGTTATCAAAATTTTTCAAATAGTTAGCTTATTGCGAGGTAATAAAGAATCTCGCTCATAAGCTTTTATCAATAGTACAATATTTTGGAATTTATTTTAACCCTTTAAATTAATTAAAACGCGAATTAATTCAATTATTTTTTTAAAAAGGCTTTTAATGCGATATTTTGCGGAGAAAAGGGGTTTAATTCGAGGGCTTTTCGAAAAAACAATTTTCCTTTTTCTTTTTCGTTCAAATTGAAATAGTAAATAGAGCCTAATTCTCTCGCTAGATAGTCTTTGTAAGGATAATACTCAATAGCCATATGCAGGTACCTTGCGGCGTTTTTATAATCTTTTAGAGTTTTATAACATTGCACTAAAGTCATCATGGTTTCAATTTGATCAGGGTGTAGCTGGAGCGCTTTTTCAAGAGGGGTGAATGAGCTTTGACATTGTCCTATCATAGAGTAGCTAACTCCAAGGTTGTGATATGCCTCAAAGTAGTCTGGTTGTAGTTCAATAGTTTTTTGATAGTGTGGGATAGACTCTTTATTTTTCCCCATAAGACTTAAAGCTCTACCCAAATTGAGATGTGGACGCGCTTTATCAGGACTTTTTTTCGAAGCGTCCAACCAAAGGGCGTATTCAGAAGACCAATCCAGATTCCTATTGAGTGTGATTGCCGAAAGTATAGGAATTAAACAAATTAGTATGACGAAAACTCGGCGGTTTACCCAAATTGCGGACAAAGTAATTGCCAAACCGATACATGGCAGATATAGCCGATGTTCCATAACAATGTCTTTTAAAGGAATAAAGGTAGACTCGGGAGAAAGCGATATTAAAAACCATAATATTCCAAATATTATTATTCTTTGGAGTTTTTTAAGGAAAAATAGAAGAGCCCCCAGAAACAAAATGCCAATTAATAAACCTGGATCAAATGCATTTTTAACCAAACTTATGGTTGGGTCTATGTTGAGATTAAATGGGAAAAAAATAAGTTTTAAATAGTAAAAAACCAGAAATTTTATTTGTGATAGGAAATAGTCCAGCCGGCTTAAATCAAAAGAGCCTCCATCTGCTAAACGCAAAAGCCCTCTTTTAGTGAAAAAAGCCCTTTGAATTAATATGGCAATTAGAGGAGTCAAAATGGCTAAAATTAGTCTTTTTTCTCTTTTTATGAAGGAAAAAGCTCCTTCCTGGCTTTGATATTGAATCAAAATATAAAAAACGCATATTATTATTGGAAGAGAAATTACCGTTAGCTTTGAGGCTATCCCCAAACCCATCAAAAAGACTGAAGTTGTGAATAAAGAAAAATATTTAAGGCGCCTAAAATGGCTCTTAGGTTTTGAAAAATAAGCTTGAAGACCGCAAATAAAAGAGTAGAATGAACACAGGTAAAAGAACGAGCTCAATAAAACCGATCTGTTTACCAGGTAAGAAACGGTTTGGGTGAAAACCGGATGCGCTGAGAAAAAGATTGCGGCCAACAGGGGAAGGTTAAATTTAATTTTTATAATTCCATTATTAGGAAAACGATTTAAAAGTACACGCGCAACAATATAAATCAGCAAGCAAACCCATAAATGAATTTGTAAACTGAGTAAATGAAAACCGAAAGTGTCTGTGTCTCCTAGATAAACGTTAAAAACTAGTGTAAGAACAGATACAAAGCGATTAGCGTAGTTTGTTAGATTATATTTTTTGTAAAAACCATCCATACTCCTTAAGGCTTCGTTCTTTTGAATATGGAGGACTCCATCAAACTGGAAAGGAGAATGCAAAGAGTTTGAATAAGAAAAAATTCCGACTAAGATAATGACCGCAAAAGAGCAAAAATGACGAAAAAGAAAGTTTTTTTGATGTGTGCTCATTAAAAGTCGAGTTTTTCTTTGAGATTTTAAAAGCGTTTTAGTTTATCCAGGCTTAACCATCCCCAAATGGCCAACCTTAGTTTTTTGCCGATTAACCCAGTATACGCAGTTCCTTTGAATTATTGATTAGACATTCCAATAAATAATGGATGATTTAGTTGAACTAGGCTCCCAATAGAAACGTTTTGATTATATAGCCTAATAAAGGTTCCCGTAATAGTTATCATCGCCAAAAGCCCAGTCGTTCGAAGCAAAACTTTAGTGGAGGGTTCTGTCTAGATCGGTCAATTGCTTTGACCGAATTTCATTTTAAATTCTAAGACGGATAAAAAGAAATAAAAACTTTATTTTGAGTCGCTTCGCAGGGCAGTATAGATAGAGAGGTTTATATATATGACAAAGAAAATGTTGATAAATACCGACCATCCGGAAGAATGCCGTGTAGTTATCATGGAAGATGGAAAGCTTGAAGAATTTATTGTAGAACATTCCGCGCAAGAAAGATTAAAGGGAAACGTTTACCAAGGAGTTATAAGTAGAGTTGAACCTGCTTTTGAAGCTGCCTTTGTTGACTTTGGAGGAAAAAAGTTTGGGTTTCTACCGTTCAAAGACGTTAGAAAAGAATCCTATGCTCAAACCAGAGAGAAGAAGGCTAAGGTAAGAATTCAGGACGTTCTATTTCGTGGTCAGAAAATATTGGTTCAGGTAGTAAAAGAAGAGAGAGACTCTAAGGGGCCGACTTTAACCAATTTTTTGTCTATCCCTGGACGCTTTCTTGTTTTGATGTGTGGCAATGCCGGGGGCGGCGTTTCGCGAAAAATTGAAGACGAAACGGAAAGAAAGAAACTAAAAGAGATTATTTCTGGTTTTGATTTGCCAGAAAATATGGGAGTAATCATTCGAACTGCCGGCATGGGTAGAACTAAAATTGAATTACAAAAAGATCTACAAATGTTGATGAAAATATGGGAAACCATTGAAGAGCAATCCAGCGATTCTTCTGAAAAGCCCAAATTGATATATCAAGTTCCCGATATGGTTGTTAGAACCGTTCGCGACCATTACACTGCCGATACTTCTGAAATTGTTGTTGATTGTCCTAATACCCATAAAACCCTAAGAGCATTTTTTAAGTTGGTGATGCCAAGGAACCAAGGGCGCGTTAAGCTTTATAGCGAAACAAAACCGTTGTTGGCTCACTATGGGATGGAAGAGCAAATTGAAAATATTTATAAGAGGAGGGTCGAGTTGCCTTCCGGCGGCTCTTTGGTGATTGATAGCGGCGAAGCTTTAGTTGCCGTAGACGTTAATTCTGGAAAAACTACAAGTGCCAGTGAATTGGAAGAAACGGCTCTTAGGACTAATTTAGAAGCTGCCGATGAAATTGGTAGACAATTGCGGTTACGTGATTTGGGTGGACTGGTTGTAATCGATTTTATCGATATGTTTCAGAAAAAACATAAAACTCAAGTTGAAAAAGAGATTAAACAAGCGTGTAAAAAGGACAAAGCAAGAATTAATCTCTCTAGAATATCAAAATTTGGTCTTTTGGAGATGTCCCGTCAAAGACTTTCTCCAGCAATAGGAGAAGGGGCTTTTGACCGGTGCCGAAGCTGTGAAGGTTCTGGTTTTATAAGGTCTAAAGGGTCTCTTGCTATTGGCGTTTTAAGGAATATTCAGGAAGTTGTGGCGGCAAAAAATGTTAAAACAATGGAAGCTGTTGTTTCGCCAGAAGTGGTTAGCTATCTGCTAAACCATAAAACGCTTCATATAATGAAGCTTGAAGAAAAACACCAAATAAAAATTAATTTTAGAGGACAAGTAGGTTTAAGTTTTGACGACTTTAGCTACATTGTTACTGAGCAAAAAGAAGAAAAAGCTCAAGAAGGAAAGTCGAAAGAACAAAAACATCAAAAAAGAGTTCCTAGAGAATCTAAAATTGAGGTCAAAAAGGAAGCCGCAAAGAGTGAAGTTGAATCTACCGCTCCTGAATCAGATTTAGAACAACCTCCAGAAACCACAGAAGAAAAGAAGGAGACCACTCCTAGAACAAAAAGGGCCAAAACTACTAGAAGGAAATATGTTAGAAGAAGTCCAAATAATAGAAAACCAGGGCCAAATAGAGGAAGACGAAGACGAAAACCAGAGTCTGAAGGTTCGGTTCAGGCGGAATCGGCTTCTGAACAGCAAAAAGACTACGATAACGGTTCTGTTAGTTCGGGGGAAAGTGAAGTGGTTTCACCGGTTCCAGTTAAGACTGTTGAGTCTATTAAACCGCCTGTTGAAATAGAGAAAAAGGAAGATTTTCAACCTCCGCCTCCAACGCCTCAGATGCCTAGCGCGACAGAAGAAAGAGCTACGGAGTAGTTTTTATCGAAAAGTTAAGGAGTGAATCGGTTGAAACTTTTTTATTTTAGTAAAAAGGGTTTCCGAAAGAATCTAATGAAGCTCGTTTTAAGTATTTAGAAACTTCATAACTTTTATCTTTTTGGACGCTTTGAACTAACTCTAATAAGGCTTTTCCATCGGCAAGCGCTATGGGTTTACCTTTTGCGAAAGCCTTTGCGGCGGGAGTATATTCGCCGCTTGTAACAAATAAGCAGGCGTCTGCTTTTTCTGTAGGTATGCAGTTGTATAGTTGTTTCACGGCTTCGACATCGATTTTTTTCATATCCCACCGTTTACACTGCACAATTATCATTTGATCATTTTTCCATAGGGCTAAATCAACGCCAGAACTGGGACCTGAGCTTCCTTTTTCATCCACGTAAAAGCCGTCTCTTCGTAAAGCTTCGCCTACCAGCATTTCAAAATCCCGCCAGGGCATTTTTCTTAGAGCTTTTAAATTGGATTCTCTTTCTAAGAGTTGCGTTCGGTATCTTTGCTTTGAAAAAGAAATTATGCCTAATAATAAGAAAGGGGAGGCTAAAAAGCCCGAAGCGTTGCTTTGCCAAATAAATAATCTACTATTTTCTGGCAATAAATAATTGAAGGTAATGAATACAACGCCAGCGCAAAGAACGCAAATCCACCAAGGAACGATGGTATTAAGCTCAAATAGTACACTTTGTCTTCGATGAGGCATGGCTATTCTCTATAAAAGATGCGAATAATCAGTCCTTTATGTTCCTGTATTTAGAAGAATAGCTAAAAAAACACAAAAATTGAATAAAAAAATTCGATTCTATGCAAAGTTTTTATTTAGATGAAAATGATTTCTCTTTATTCGAAGACTTTTAAAAGACTTATCCCGATTGGTAAAACCAGATAAGAATAAATTTATATAAGCAAAATAGTTTGTTAGCTCTAAAATTGAATTTCTAACTGACCATATGCGGCGCGACCAGAATATATGGGTAGGGAGTTTACGTTTCTTCGATTGAACTCAGGGAAGTTGATATCCTCGTCTAAAAGATTGTCTATAAATAGTGAAAACTTGAAACCCGAAGAAGTTTTTAAATTTAATAGAGCGTTTAGGTTGAAAATAGCATTTGCGGTGACTAAGTGATAGTCTTCTGGTTTGGGATTGGCATCAGATACGGATTGATTGATTTCTGAAACCTGAGTTGGGTTTCCAAAATAGCTATCGAATAAACTCATTTGGTATTTTGCGTTTGGTTTGTAAGAAACTCCTAATTTACCCATCCAGTTAGGGCTGAATGTTGAGTTTTTGACTCCTGTATCCTCTTCCTCATTTTCTTGCCAAGTTAGGTTACCGTTCAAACTCCATTGATTAGTTATTCGAGCTTTTCCTTCCAGTTCGAATCCGTAAAAATCGATTTCCCCAGAATTTACGAATTGGAATACGCCAGGGGAAACTATTTGACGGTTCACAATTTCTTTCATTTCGCTATGAAAGAAAGTTAAAGCTGCAAAATTGCCTTTAGAATTGTAATAAACTTGAGCTTCAGTCGTTTGAATTGTTTCAGGATTTAACGATGGATTGCCTATTAAAAATCCAAGGTCTAGCGCCCGTTCCGAAGCATAAGCAGTTCGAAAGGCTTCGCCGTAAAGTAATTTAACGCCCCACTCATTGTTTATTTTGTAAAGAGCCGATAATCGGGGTGAAAAGTCTCCATCCACGCCTGATGGTTTATTCCATTGAACTCCAGCTATCAGCGTAAAAGGTTGAAACAGTTGATAACTAGCTTGGCTATAAGCGCTGAACCATTCGGTATCGACAAACTTTCCTCCTCCATTCAGCTGGCCGTCATGGATTTCGTAAGATCCGCCAAATAAAAGGTTTAATTTTTTAGAAAAAAGAGGACCTCGAATCAATGGTTCAAATCGGACATCGTTTGAAAAACCTGGGTCTCCCGCTTCGGATTGATTTAACTCATCCAGAATATTAGCAGTCACATTGTATTGAGCTTCCCAGTTTTTTAAGATTTTGTGGCTATATCCTATATCTGAAAATATTTTTTTTACTCTAATAGTATCGCTAGGGAATGCAAGTCGACCGCCTAAGTTGGCTTGTATGGAATTAACGTAAACTGTGTTTAAGGTTAATCCTTTATATTCTCCAGTAAAAACAAAACCGACATTTTTATCGTCGCGATTATAATTATCTAAAATGCCGCTTTCGTCGGTTGCCGTTAGTTGCCAGCCATCGGTGTTCATATATTTAAAACCGGTCATTATATTCCAGTTTTCTTCTTT